>NZ_CP106754.1:4577126-5231002 GCF_025642095.1 Kosakonia sp. ML.JS2a | reverse complement strand
GGCGGACTCCACTCGAACGAAAATCGATAAATAGTAAAGACAGAAACATTAATGTTTTTTGACACACATCGATAAGACCCAATCGGGTGACGTGCGAACCGCTATTTACGGTTTTTGCCCTGCTCACGATCCTGGATCGCGATCGGGACCGCGGATCATAGCGTAAACCGCGGCAGAGATCTTCTGTTTCTCACAGATTCTTCACTATTTATCCACAGGGCGATGTTGAACCGGGTCAGTGTAAACGATCCTGAGAGAGGAACGGGACGATTTAGGCCGCATATTGGAAAATTTAATGAGTAACGACGATTTATTGCTTAAACGATCTAACGAAGATCCAGGAGGATCCTTGCGCTTTACTGCCGTCCCCGTATAATCCTGCCCCCGGCGCGTCATGCTCTTATGCAGTCGTCGAATGCTGCTTATTTTTCGCGCGATTATGTGCGAAAATACGTGCGCTATAAGGAAAGAGAATTGACTCCGGAGTGTACAATTATTACAATCCGGCCTCTTTAATTACCCATGGCTTGCGCGCCAGTCGTTCGATTTCCGTTCAGGCATACGCAAAAGTCAGTGAATTTATTCAAGTTTAGGTAGAAACCGCCATGAAACGCACTTTTCAACCGTCTGTACTGAAGCGCAACCGTTCTCACGGCTTCCGTGCTCGTATGGCTACTAAAAATGGTCGCCAGGTTCTGGCTCGTCGTCGCGCTAAAGGCCGCGCACGTCTGACCGTTTCCAAGTAATAAAGCTAACCCCTGAGTGGTTAAGCTCGCTTTTCCCAGGGAGTTACGTTTGTTAACTCCCACTCATTTCACTTTCGTCTTCCAGCAGCCACAACGGGCTGGCACGCCGCAAATCACCATCCTCGGCCGCCTGAATTCGCTGGGGCATCCCCGTATCGGTCTTACCGTCGCCAAGAAAAACGTCAAACGCGCTCATGAACGCAATCGGATTAAACGTCTGACGCGTGAAAGTTTTCGTTTGCGCCAGCATGAACTGCCGGCAATGGATTTTGTGGTGGTGGCGAAGAAAGGGGTTGCCGACCTCGATAACCGTGCTCTCTCGGAAGCGTTGGAAAAATTATGGCGCCGCCATTGTCGCCTGGCTCAAGGGTCCTGATCGGCCTGATTCGGGTCTATCAACGCCTGATTAGTCCGCTACTCGGGCCGCACTGCCGTTTCACGCCAACCTGCTCTCACTATGGAATTGAGGCATTGCGCAGGTTTGGAGTGATAAAAGGCAGTTGGTTGACAGTGAAACGCGTATTAAAATGCCACCCTTTACACCCGGGTGGAGACGATCCCGTCCCGCCAGGACCTTCTAAAACCAGAGAACACTAACGATGGATTCGCAACGCAATCTTTTTATCATCGCTTTGTTGTTCGTGTCTTTCATGATCTGGCAAACGTGGGAGAAGGATAAAAATCCTCCTCCGGCGCAACAGCAGACCACGCAGACTACGACCACCGCAGCGGGTAGCGCAGCCGACCAGGGCGTACCGGCCAGTGGCCAGGGGAAACTGATAACGGTTAAAACCGATGTGCTTGAGCTGACCATCAACACCCGTGGTGGTGATGTTGAGCAGGCACTGCTTCCAGCTTATCCGAAAGAACTGGGTGCCAGCGAGCCGTTCCAGTTACTGGAAACCACACCGCAGTTTATCTATCAGGCGCAGAGCGGCCTGACGGGTGCTAACGGTCCGGACAACCCGGCGAATGGCCCGCGTCCGCTGTATAACGTGGAAAAAGATGCGTTTGTACTGGCCGACGGCCAGAACGAACTGGCGATCCCGCTGACCTATACCGACGCCGCTGGCAACACATTCACCAAAACATTCACGCTGAAACGCGGCGAATACGCGGTGAACGTAGGCTATAACGTGCAGAACGCCAGCGAGAAAGCGCTGGAAGTGGCTGCCTTCGGTCAGTTGAAGCAATCCATCAATCTGCCGTCACACCGCGATACAGGCAGCAGCAACTTTGCGCTGCATACCTTCCGCGGCGCCGCCTACTCCACGCCTGACGCGAAGTATGAGAAATACAAGTTCGACACCATTGCCGATAACGAAAACCTGAACGTCAGCGCAAACAGCGGTTGGGTTGCAATGCTGCAACAGTATTTCGCTACCGCGTGGATCCCGCGCAACGACGGTGCGAACAACTTCTATACCAGCAACCTGGGTAATGGAGTTGCCGCCATCGGCTACAAATCGCAGCCGGTAAGCATCGCGCCAGGCCAGAGCGCTACGCTGAACAGCACCCTGTGGGTGGGTCCGGAAATTCAGGACAAAATGGCAGCCGCTGCGCCGCACCTGGATCTGACTGTGGATTACGGTTGGTTGTGGTTTATCTCTCAGCCACTGTTCAAACTGCTGAAATGGATCCACAGCTTCCTGGGTAACTGGGGCTTCTCCATCATCGCGATCACCTTTATCGTGCGTGGCATCATGTACCCGCTGACCAAAGCGCAGTACACCTCCATGGCGAAAATGCGCATGCTGCAGCCGAAAATTCAGGCCATGCGTGAGCGTTTGGGTGAAGACAAGCAGCGTATGAGCCAGGAGATGATGGCAATGTACAAAGCGGAAAAAGTGAACCCGTTGGGTGGCTGTTTCCCGCTGCTGATTCAGATGCCAATCTTCCTGGCGCTGTACTATATGCTGATGGGCTCCGTTGAGCTGCGCCATGCGCCGTTCGCACTGTGGATCCATGACCTGTCCGCACAAGACCCGTACTACATCCTGCCGATCCTGATGGGCGTAACGATGTTCTTCATTCAGAAGATGTCGCCGACCACCGTGACCGACCCGATGCAGCAGAAGATCATGACCTTCATGCCGGTCATCTTCACGGTGTTCTTCCTGTGGTTCCCGTCAGGTCTGGTGCTGTACTATATCGTCAGCAACCTGGTGACCATTATTCAGCAGCAGCTGATTTACCGTGGTCTGGAGAAACGTGGTTTGCATAGCCGCGAGAAGAAAAGCTCCTGATACGCGTTAAGATTCAGACAAGGCGGTCAACTGACCGCCTTTTTTATTTTGAGGTTTCGGAAAACAAACCATGAGCCATAACGACACGATTGTCGCCCAGGCAACCCCACCGGGACGCGGTGGTGTGGGCATCCTGCGTATTTCCGGCCGCCAGGCGCGCGACGTTGCGCAGGCGGTATTAGGCAAACTGCCAAAACCGCGTTATGCCGACTATCTGCCGTTCCTGGACGCTGATGGCGCAGCGCTGGACCAGGGCATTGCGCTGTGGTTCCCCGGGCCAAACTCATTTACCGGTGAAGATGTGCTGGAACTGCAAGGCCACGGCGGCCCGGTGATCCTCGATCTGCTGTTAAAACGCATTCTGATGCTGCCAGGGCTGCGTATCGCCAGACCCGGGGAGTTTTCTGAGCGTGCATTTCTCAACGATAAGCTCGACCTGGCGCAGGCGGAAGCCATCGCCGATTTGATTGACGCCAGCTCCGAGCAGGCAGCCCGATCAGCGCTGAACTCGTTGCAGGGGGCGTTTTCCACCCGCGTGAATCACCTGGTGGAAGCACTTACTCACCTGCGCATCTATGTCGAAGCCGCGATCGATTTCCCGGATGAAGAAATCGATTTTCTCTCGGACGGAAAAATTGAAGCGCAGTTGCACAACGTGATCGCCGATCTGGATGCCGTGCGCGCTGAAGCACGCCAGGGAAGCCTGTTGCGCGAAGGGATGAAAGTGGTGATTGCCGGTCGCCCAAATGCCGGAAAATCAAGCCTGCTGAATGCGCTGGCCGGGCGGGAAGCCGCTATCGTTACCGATATCGCCGGCACCACCCGCGACGTGCTGCGCGAGCATATTCATATTGATGGTATGCCGCTGCACATTATCGACACAGCGGGTCTGCGTGAAGCCAGTGACGAAGTCGAGCGTATCGGCATCGAACGCGCATGGCAGGAGATTGAGCAAGCGGACCGGGTACTGTTTATGGTTGATGGCACCACCACCGACGCGGTTGACCCGGCGGAAATCTGGCCGGATTTTATTGCCCGTTTACCGGCGAAATTACCGATTACGGTGGTGCGTAACAAAACTGATGTCACCGGCGAGCAGCCAGGCATGAGTGAAGTGAACAATCACTCACTTATACGACTCTCTGCGCATACCGGCGAAGGCGTCGACACGCTGCGCCTTCATCTCAAACAAAGCATGGGGTTCGACACCAACATGGAAGGCGGGTTCCTGTCGCGCCGTCGCCACCTGCAAGCACTGGAAACAGCGGCAGAGCATCTGCAACAGGGTAAAGCGCAACTGCTTGGCGCATGGGCAGGTGAGCTGCTGGCAGAAGAGCTGCGCCTGGCGCAGCAGAGCTTAAGTGAGATCACCGGCGAGTTTACCTCCGATGATTTACTCGGCCGTATTTTCTCCAGTTTCTGTATCGGTAAATAACCCCTTCCCACTGCTCACCGAACGGCCGCTTTAGCGGCCGTTTGCTTTCCTGCCAGCCAAATTTCGTAAAGTACGCAGGATTGGCTAAAGAAAATGTAAATATGGTCGCTTAGGACTTTTCAGATGCGAATTTCCGCATTAAAACCTATCCAGTATGGGCGATAATATTGATTATCGATTCGATTAATCCAGACCATTATCACGGAGCGAAAAATGGCTACGCACTTTGCAAGAGGGATTCTTTCAGAAGGACATCTCGTCTCTACCCGACTCCCTGTAACCTGTCACGATAGCGCGCGTCAGCTCCCCGAACACCGACGTTCGCGTTTCCTCGCGTCCAGAGCCTTACTCGCCGAAATGATGTTTATGCTCTACGGTATCAGCGAGTTGCCCGGGATCGTTATTGAAGCCAGCGGAAAACCCGCATTTGAAGACAGCAGCCTGCCGCAGTTCTCGCTGGCCTATGCCGGAAACATGGTGGGCGTTGCGCTGACAACGGAGGGTGAATGCGGTCTGGATATGGAGCTTCAACGTGCGACACGGGGTTTCCATAACCCGCACGGACAAAAGCAACACCCGTTCACCGGCAATGAACAGTTGTGGATCAATAACCAAAACGATCCGAACGAAGCGCAAACCCAGCTTTTGACACTGCGCCAAAGCGTGATGAAGCTGATCCATCAGATGCAGGATGATCCCGGACAGTTACAGCTTTTGCCAGGATCCGGTCGACTTCGCGTGGCGCAACTGGCGCAAGTGGAAGTGATGTGTGATGCTGAAGACGTGTTGATTTGGTCAGTGGCCGTCGCACCCGCTATAGAAAGTCTTAAAATCTGGGAATTTGATAGTCAAAAAGGGTGGCGTTATCTTGCCGATGTGCAAACGCGCGCCAACGATCCCGCCTCCCGCCTGATGCGATTCACCAGCTTACCTGCCGAAAAAGCCCTGATCCTTAACTGATCCGTTAGCAAGGAGTCATCATGTCTGCTGAACTCAATGTTGTGACACTACTTGGGAGTCTGCGTAAAGGCTCGTTTAACGCCATGGTTGCGCGTACGTTGCCCAGCCTTGCGCCTGCGGGAATGACCATCACACCGCTGCCCTCGATTGCTGATATCCCGCTGTATGACGCCGATATACAACAGGAAGAGGGGTTTCCGCAGAGCCTGGAAGCCATTGCCGCACAAATCCGCGCAGCGGACGGCGTGGTCATCGTGACCCCGGAATACAACTACTCGGTGCCGGGTGGCCTGAAGAACGCCATCGACTGGTTATCCCGCTTGCCGGAACAGCCGCTCGCCGGGAAACCGGTATTGATTCAAACCAGTTCAATGGGCGCAATCGGCGGCGCACGCTGCCAGTATCATCTGCGCCAAATCCTCGTCTTTCTCGATGCAATGGTGATGAATAAGCCTGAGTTTATGGGCGGGGTAATTCAGAGCAAAGTGGATCAGCAGACGGGAGAAGTGGTTGATCAAAGCACGCGTGATCACCTGAGCGGGCAGCTTACCGCTTTTGGAGAGTACATCCAGCGCGTTAAGCGGTAATCGGTTTTCCCTCTCCCTTACCGGGAGAGGGAAATGCAGATTAATGCGCGTCGATAAAGACGATTTTCAGCAAGAACAGCAGTGCTACCACAATGACGCACGGGCTGAGATCGCGCAGGCGACCCGTCCCGATTTTCATCACGCAGTAAGAGATAAAGCCCAGCGCGATGCCTTCGGTAATGGAGAAGCTGAACGGCATCATCACCGCAGTGATAAACGCCGGCACCGCTTCTGTCAGGTCTTCCCACTTCACACGCGCCAGGCTGGATGTCATCAGCACACCTACGTAGATCAGCGCACCCGCAGCGGCGTAGCCCGGCACCATCCCCGCCAGCGGCGACAGGAAGATAACCAGCAGGAACAACAAGCCCACAACAACGGCAGTCAGACCGGTGCGACCACCGACGGACACGCCGGAAGAAGACTCAATATACGCCGTAACAGAAGAGGTTCCGATAAAGGCCCCGGTAACGGACGAGATACTGTCAACGTACAGCGCCTGTTTCATGCGCGGAAACTTACCGTTTTCGTCCACCAGCCCGGCTTTGTCGGTAACGCCAATCAGCGTACCGGAGGAGTCGAACAGGTTCACCAGCATAAACGAGAAGATCACGCCAGCCAGACCAATATTAAACGAACCAGCCAAATCCACGTTACCGACTACGGTGGCCACGCTCGGCGGTGCGGAAACAATACCGTGATACTGCACATCACCCAGCAACCAGCCCAGCAGTGTGGTCACCACAATAGAAACCAGTACTGCGGCGTGAATGTTACGAGATGCCAGAATCGCAATGATGAAGAAACCGAGAACGCCCAGCAGAACGCTGTGGGAAGTCAGGTTGCCGATGCTCACCAGCGTTTCTTTGTTCGCGACGATGACGCCGGCGTTTTTCAGGCCCATCATGCCAATAAACAAACCGATGCCGCTGGTGATCCCCACACGCAGGCTCACCGGAATATTGGCAATCATCCAGTAACGGACGCGGAAAATGGTCAGCAGCAACAGGCCAACCGCACCCCAGAAAATAGCACCCATACCGATTTGCCAGGACAATCCCATGGCGCCAACCACCACAAACGCGAAGAAGGCGTTCAGGCCCATTGCCGGCGCCAGGGCAACCGGCAGGTTGGCAACCAGCCCCATCAGGATGCTACCAAACGCAGCAATCAGACAGGTGGTAACAAATACTGCGCTGGTGTCCATCCCGGCGACGCCCAAAATCTGCGGGTTAACAAAGACGATATACACCATCGTCAAAAACGTTGTGAAACCGGCGATCACTTCGGTGCGTGCCGATGTGCCGTGTTCGCGCAGTTTAAACACGCGGTCAAGCAACCCCTGGCCCGATGCCTGGGTAGTGTGTTGTTGGCTCATTATCAATTTCCGGAATAGGAGGGAAAATTCGTCGCTATCCTATACCAAAATGAGACAATGTTGACGGTTATCACACACTTTTTTTCATTGAATTTGCTTATACGGCAACGATTGCGTCCCGCTATCTGCGTTAAGTAAACGTTAAACTTGCAATAAAACAGGAAACGGCATGTCCCACATTGAAGCGGTATTTTTCGACTGTGACGGCACCCTGGTCGACAGTGAAGTAATTTGCTCGCGCGCTTATGTGCATATGTTTAAAGAATTTGGCATCACGCTGGCGTTAGACGAGGTCTTTAAGCGCTTTAAAGGCATGAAGCTGTACGAAATTATTGATGTCATCAGCGCTGAATATGGCGTGGCGCTGGCGAAAACCGCGCTGGAGCCGGTGTATCGTGATGAGGTCGCGCGTCTGTTTGACGCCGAACTGGAAGTGATTGCCGGAGCGGGCGCGCTGCTGGATGCGGTTAGCGTGCCGATGTGCGTGGTCTCCAATGGCCCGGTCAGCAAAATGCAGCACTCGTTAGGCAAACTGGGTCTGTTGCACCACTTTCCGGACACGCTGTTCAGCGGTTATGACATCCAGCGCTGGAAGCCCGATCCGGCGTTAATGTACCATGCGGCAAAAGCGCTGAATGTTAATCCGGTAAACTGTATTCTGGTGGACGACTCCACTGCCGGAGCACAATCAGGTATTGCGGCGGGTATGGAAGTGTTTTACTTCTGTGCCGATCCGCATAACCAACCCATCGATCACCCGAAAGTGACTACGTTCACTGACTTAGCGCAGTTGCCAGAGCTGTGGCGCGCACGCGGGTGGCATGTTACGCGTTAACCCAAACCACTAAACAGGACGTTTTTATGGCACAGGCAACCCGACCGCTTCCGGTCTTTAAATACCACCCTCATCCCCTGGACACCGGGGTGTTTTCTGATGACAAAACGGTCACCTGCGCCTGCTGTCAGCAGCCGACCGGGATTTATTACACCAATCCGTTCTACACCACCGAAGAGATCGATTACCTTTGCCCGTGGTGCATTGCGGATGGCGCAGCCGCGCAAAAGTTTGGCGGCAGTTTTCAGGACGAATCCAGTGTTGATGGCGTTGAAGCGGAGTACGACAACGACGGCGAATTCACCGGTTTCAAAAATCCCTGGCCGGAAGACCGTCTCGTTGAACTGACGGAACGCACGCCGGGTTACTGCGGCTGGCAACAGGAGTACTGGTTGGCGCACTGCAACGACTTCTGCGCTTTTGTGGGTTACGTCGGCTGGAAAGAAATTGCCGATAAACTCGATCAGTTTGCCGACCTGAAAGCCGACTGCAATGCGTTTGGCATGGACTACGAGAAACTGCCTGAATACCTTCTCGATGGTGGTGACTGCCAGGGTTACCTCTTCCGCTGCCTGCATTGCGGGAAACTACGCCTGTGGGCGGATTTCTCCTGACTGAGTGCCTGAGGAGCATATGATGCCTGAGTTACTTGCGCGCTACCAGGGCGCGCTTCTCGGCCTGGCGGCCGGGGATGCCGTGGGCACCACCGTTGAATTTAGCCCGAAAGATAGTTTTCCCCCGGTAACGGATATGGTGGGCGGCGGCCCGTTTCACCTACAGGCCGGGCAGTGGACAGATGATACGTCCATGGCCCTGTGCCTGGCGGAAAGCCTGACGACCAGCCGGGGTTTTGATGCCAGAGATCAGATGAACCGTTATATCAACTGGTGGAAGTGGGGCTATTTCAGCTCCACAGGCCACTGTTTTGATATCGGTATGACCGTTGCCGGGGCGCTGCAAAAATTCGCCAGCGATGGCGAACCATTTGCCGGCTCCAGCGATCCGCGCACGGCCGGAAACGGTTCATTGATGCGTCTTGCTCCCGTTGTGCTGTGGTATTTTCCGGATGCGCCGCAGGCGCTGGAGTATGCCGAAGCTTCCTCGCGCACCACCCATGCTGCCCCGGAAGCCGTCGCCAGTTGCCGCTTGTTCGCACAGATGCTGATCAATGCGCTGAGCGGTATGAGTAAGCAGGAGATCCTGGCGAATATCCCGCAACTGCCGCAGCAAGAAAAGCTGCGCTACATTGCAGAAGGCCGCTATTTGCAGAAAACGCGAGCGGAGATCCTGGGTACCGGCTATTGCGTACAGAGCCTGGAAGCCGCGCTCTGGTGTTTCGCAAAGGGCAGTGATTTTGAGGAAACAATTCTGCTGGCCACTAATCTTGGCGACGATGCCGATACCACGGCCGCGATTGTCGGGCAGCTAGCTGGCGCGTATTACGGCGTGAACGGTATTCCGCAACGCTGGCGCGATAAACTGTGGCAGTACGAGGATATCGATAATCTGGCGAGAAAACTGCTGGTGAAATCAGCCTGAAACCCTCACCCCCTCCGTCGCGAGGGGGTGATATTACAGCATTACTCTTTCGGATCTTTCCCGGCAAGCAGCTTATCCAGCTCATCGCCGCCAACATGACGGAAATCCTGTCCCTTCACGAAGTAGAAAATGTATTCGCAAATATTCTGGCAGCGATCGCCAATACGCTCGATAGAGCGGGCGCAGAACAGAGCGGTCAGTACGCTCGGGATGGTGCGGGAATCTTCCATCATGTACGTCATTAACTGACGCACGATGCCTTCATATTCCTGATCCACTTTTTTATCTTCGCGGTAGATACGCACGGCTTCATCCAGATCCATGCGGGCGAAGGCATCCAGCACATCATGCAGCATTTGCACGGTGTGGCGGCCCAACGACTCCAGACTCACCAGCAAAGGCTGGTGCTGCTGCGAAAACTTCTCCAGCGCGGTACGGCAGATTTTATCCGCCACGTCGCCAATACGTTCCAGCTCAGCAATGGTTTTGATAATTGCCATCACCAGGCGCAGGTCGCTCGCCGTAGGCTGGCGTTTGGCAATAATACGCACGCAGGCTTCATCGATGGTCACTTCCATCATGTTGACCTGTTTATCACCTTCGACAACGCGCTTTGCCAGCTCACTGTCCTGGTTGTGCATTGCGGTGATCGCATCAGAAAGCTGCTGCTCCACCATCCCACCCATGGTCATTACCTGAGTGCGGATACTTTCCAGTTCAGCGTTGAACTGCCCGGAGATATGTTTGTTAAGGTTGAGGTTGTCCATGGTTCAACTCCAAATGCCCGACAGATTTCACGTTAAAACAAGGTTTTTACACCTTTGCGGTTCGGGCATATCAACCGTAGCGCCCGGTAATATAGTCTTCGGTTTGTTTCTTCTTCGGCTTGGTGAACAGATCATCCGTATTGCTGAACTCAATCAGCTCGCCGAGGTACATAAACGCCGTATGATCGGAGCAACGCGCAGCCTGCTGCATGTTGTGGGTGACGATCACGACGGTGTAATCCTCTTTAAGCTCAGTGATCAGCTCTTCAATGCGCCCCGTTGAAATCGGGTCAAGGGCTGAACACGGCTCATCCAGCAACAGCACTTCCGGGCGAATGGCGATACCGCGCGCAATGCACAGACGCTGCTGTTGGCCACCGGAGAGAGAGTACCCGCTCTGGTGCAGTTTATCCTTGGTTTCGTTCCATAATGCGGCTTTGGTCAAAGCCCACTGCACACGTTCGTCCATATCGGCGCGGGAGAGCTTCTCAAACAGGCGCACGCCAAAGGCGATATTGTCGTAAATCGACATCGGGAACGGCGTCGGCTTCTGGAACACCATGCCCACTTTTGCACGCAACAGCGCGATATCCTGGGTATTGGTGAGGATGTTGTCGCCATCCAGCAGGATTTCGCCTTCGGCGCGCTGCTCCGGATAGAGTTCAAACATCTTGTTAAAGGTACGCAACAGCGTGGACTTGCCGCAGCCTGACGGCCCGATAAACGCCGTCACCTGATTTTTAGCGATATCCAGGCTGATGTTTTTCAGTGCATGGAATTTGCCGTAATAGAAGTTCAAATCGCGAACCTGAATTTTGCCCGGCGTCGTATCAACCATACTCATTTATCTCTTTCCTCAACTCGACGCCGCTTATCGCCGCGTCGCAAAAAATTAACCGTGTTTACTCTTCGCGAAAATGACGCGCGCCAGAATATTCAGCAACAGTACACAGAGAGTGATAATCAGTACCCCGGCCCAGGCCAGTTCTTGCCATTCGGCAAACGGGCTCATGGCGAATTTGAAAATCGTCACCGGCAGGTTAGCAATAGGCTGCATCATGTCGGTGCTCCAGAACTGGTTAGAGAGCGCAGTAAACAGCAGCGGTGCGGTCTCACCCGCAATACGCGCAACCGCCAGCAGCACACCGGTCATAATCCCGGAAACGGAGGCTTTCAGGGTAATCGCCGCGATCATCTTCCATTTTGGCGTTCCCAGCGCATACGCCGCTTCACGCAGGCTATCCGGCACCAGTTTCAGCATGTTTTCCGTGGTGCGGATAACGATTGGCACCTGCAACAGCGCCAGCGCGATCACGCCAGCCCAGCCGGAGAAGTGCTGCATTTGCGCGACCACAATGGTGTAAACAAACAGCCCCACCACAATAGAAGGCGCAGATAACAGGATATCGTTGATAAAGCGGATCACTTCGGCGAGCAGCGACTTACGGCCATACTCGGCCAGATAAATCCCCGCCATAATGCCCAGCGGCGTACCGATGACGGTTGCCCACAGAATCAACAAACCGCTGCCCGCCAGGGCGTTCGCCAGACCGCCGCCCGCCGTATTCGGCGGCGGCGTCATTTCAGTGAACAGCGCCAAAGACATGCCATCAAAGCCGCGTGATACGGTAGAAAACAGGATCCAGACCAGCCAGAACAGACCAAACACCATGGTCGCCATCGACAGCGTCAGGGCGATACGGTTTTTCATGCGACGACGCGCCTGCATTTTGCGGCGCGATTCGGCTAACTGCACCGTGCTTTGCATTTCCAGCGTTGCCATCAGCGCGCCCCCTCGTTTTTCGCCAGTCGCAGGATCATCACTTTAGAAATGGCCAGCACGATAAAGGTGATCACAAACAGGATCAGCCCCAGCTCCATCAGCGCGGCAACATGCAGACCGGATTCCGCTTCGGCGAATTCGTTCGCCAGCGCGGAAGTGATACTGTTGCCCGGCATAAACAGCGAAGCGCTATCGAGCTGGTAGGTGTTACCGATGATAAAGGTTACCGCCATGGTTTCACCCAGTGCGCGGCCCAGACCCAGCATAACGCCGCCAATCACCCCATTTTTCGTGAACGGCAGTACAATGCGCCAGATCACTTCCCAGGTGGTGCAGCCAATGCCGTACGCCGACTCTTTCATCATCACCGGCGTTTGTTCAAACACATCGCGCATGACTGCCGCAATGTAAGGAATAATCATAATCGCGAGGATCACCCCAGCAGCCAGAATGCCAATACCGAACGCCGGGCCTTCAAACAGAGCGCCAACAAACGGGATATTGGAGAGCACATTGCCCACCGGCTCCTGGAAATAGGTGGCGAACAGCGGAGCGAAGATAAACAAGCCCCACATGCCATAGACGATACTGGGGATGGCCGCCAGCAGCTCAATCGCAATACCCAGCGGGCGCTTGAGCCAGTTTGGCGCCAGCTCGGTCAAAAACAGCGCGATGCCGAAACTCACCGGAACCGCGATCAGCAGGGCGATAAGCGAGGTGACAATAGTGCCGTAAATCGGTACCAGCGCACCGTAAATGTCATTCGGAGCATCCCACTCTTTGGTCCACAAGAATGAGAAACCAAACTTCTGAATGCTTGGCCAGGCGGAGAAAATCAGAGACACAATAATGCCGCTGAGCAGCAATAACACAATCAGCGCAGCCAGTCTTACCAGTGCGCTGAAAATCATGTCGCCTTTTTTTCCCGGAGGGTTAAATGCCGGCTTGGTTGCAGCCATAAATTACTCTTCAGTTTAACGTCTTACGAATTTGCCCGCAGGCGCATGCTTGTGCTTACGGGCCTACAGAGAATCTGTAAGGCGAGTGGTGTAAGCGCCACTCGCCATATTCTTCAATAATCTGCAATTAGTACAGCGCTTTACCGCTGCTGTCTTTCACATTCGCTTTCCATGCAGCGCGAACCTGAGTCACAACGCTTTCCGGAAGCGTAGCGTAGTCGAGTTCGTTCGCTTGTTTGCCGCCTTTTTTGTAAGCCCAGTCGAAGAATTTCAGGACTTCAGCGCCTTGCTCCGGTTTAGCCTGCTCTTTATGCACCAGGATGAAGGTGGTGGAGGTGATTGGCCACACATCCGCGCCTTTCTGGTTAGTCAGGTCCTGAGCAAAGGATTTGCTCCAGTCGATATTTTTCGCGGCGTTAGAGAAGCTGGTTTCAGTCGGGCTAACCGCTTTACCATCTGCAGACAGCAGTTTGGTGTAGGCCAGGTTGTTCTGCTTAGCGTAAGCATATTCAACATAACCAATGGAACCCGGCAGACGCTGTACGAATGCAGCGATACCGTCGTTGCCTTTACCGCCCAGACCGGTCGGCCAGTTAACAGTGGAGCCAGAACCTACTTTGGATTTCCACTCTTCGTTGACTTTCGCCAGGTAGCTGGTGAAGACGAAAGAGGTGCCGGAACCATCAGCGCGACGCACAACAGCGATGTTCTGCGCAGGCAGTTTCAGGCCTGGGTTGAGTTTCGCAATCGCTGCGTCATCCCATTTTTTGATGTTGCCCAGGTAGATATCGCCCAGCGTTTTACCGTCCAGCACCAGCTCGCCGGATTTAATGCCCGGGACGTTGATAGCCAGTACGATACCGCCGATTACGGTCGGGAACTGGAACAGGCCTTCCTGAGCCAGTTTGTCATCAGCCAGCGGGGCGTCGGAAGCACCGAAATCAACCGTTTTAGCCGTAATTTGTTTCACGCCGCCAGAAGAACCGATACCCTGGTAGTTGATCTTATTACCCGTTTCTTTCTGGTAGGTATCAGCCCATTTGGCATACACCGGCGCAGGGAAAGTTGCACCAGCACCGGTCAGGCTTGCCGCGGCATTGGCGGCAAAAGCGCTCAGAGATAAGGTCGCGGCGACAACAGTTGCGACAGTGGTACGCATAACGTTCATAATGTCTCCTGCAAGATTCGTAAATCGTTGTTTGAGTTGCTACTCGGAGCAAAATAGGACACTTTGATGACAGTTATATGCAATGATTGTTACTGTTTAATGACAGCGAAGAAATATCATTGCCGAATTATTAAAAATCATTATAAATCAATGAAATAAACTTCATTCACCACATCTTCATTACACGCATATTTTCTTTTTATGACAATCCAAACGTAGCTGAAAATCAGGATTTGTCATAAAGCGTTTCCAGAAAAAACGCAATTATCTCGCCCCCAGCCCACGATCCCTTTCCCATTGATTTAGCAATCATCCGCCACCGATTTTCGGCGAGCAAGGGCTACCAGGAACAGGTAGCAGACAAGCCCCTGGTTTCGTATTTATATACCTACGAAGTCGGACCCTTGTTGATGTAACACGTTAAACCCTAAGGAATGATGATGATTAAATCAGTTGCTGTTGCTATCGGATTGCTTTCGTTTCTTCCAGCCACATACGGGCATGCTGCCGACAGACCCGTGTCTCTTGGCTCCTCGGGTTATCAGTCTGATTCGGTAATGGTTTTGCAGGGCACAGAACATGACACGGGTAATGCAACTATCGTCCCCTCGGATTACCTGAGCGTAAGTAAACTCAGAGACATTCAGGAATATATGCCAAAACAAAAAGAAGACATCTCTGATATGAAAAAAATGCTCTCGGAAATGGGGCGGGACAGGGAAAACCTGCAAAGACGCAATGATGAATTAAGCCGTAAAGTTGATGACATGCAACGCAGCATCAGTTCGCTGGAAAACAAGCTTGATGATCTGAGCCGTAGGGTGAAATAAGTCAGGAGAGGTTGCCATCGGGCAACCTCTTTTTTTTATGGCTGCGGCTAGCTGCCAGGCGCTTGCTGTTTATCAAACATAAACAGAATGTGTTGATCGTCCAGATACTTAATATCCACTTTATTGCCTTTCTGTATTTTTGATGCGTTAAAGGCAGAAATGGTCTCTTTCCCCTCCACGGAACGGGTGGCCGCCCCTTCCGGCAACGCGAGCCGATACTTGATGTTAATGGTGCCATTGTCATTTGAGCTGATGTAGCTGACCTCTTCGACGGTAGCCTGCAATTCACGACCCTGTGTCTGGATCTTATGGTCACGGTTAAAAAGATAGACGATATAAGCAATCATACCGACGATAAATACTACCGAAAAAATGATAACAAACTTCATTTAATCAATCCCTTACATAAACATCGTTAAGCCATGAACCGAGGCCATCACCTGACCGTATTGCATCATCGCATGGGTAAACGCCACCCGGCCCTCGCTGGAGGCTAAATCAAAAGCCGACTTGTCGAACTTCAGATTAGTTAATCCTACCTTGCTGATCGCAGTAGCCGTAAACGACGCGCCCTCAGTGACCACCTTCAGGGCTGTAAAATCAAAAGAAAACAGGGAAACCGTCTCTTTATGGTCTTTATATTCAAGCGCTTGTGGCGTTTTAATGTGCACCTTTTCATCACTCGCAATGGTGATCAGTTTAGGGGAAGAGATTGTCGCGCCCTGCGCTATTTTCTGGGTCCACGCCCCTTCGATGGTTGTGATGTTATTGCCGGTGATAGTTTGGCTCAGGTTTTGCGAAATCGTCTCTTGTCGGGAGCCGGTAATAAATGACGAGACGCCGTTATCAAAGGTATAGCTCACCAGACCGGTAATATGCTGCGATGAGGTCCCGTCAATATCCTCCGTGCGGTTGCCTTTTACCGTCACCGTTTCACCACCGCTGGTTACCCGCATCACGCGGCCATTCGTAATGGAGGTTTCCTCTCCATTGCCTACCGTTCGGGTCTCTTTATCCGTTACTTCCGTGGTGCGCGTCGCATGGTATTTGAAGCCAGCGCGTTTCGTCACCTCATCATCAAGCTCACCCAGTACGGTCAGGCTACGGTTACCGTCGACCGTAATTACCTGATTATTTTCGACCGAGACATTCATGTCCTTTTCCGCGTGCAAATCCACCCGCTCAGATCCGAGTTTATCTTCAAACAGCAGATAGCTGGCGTTATCGCAATTCCCGGTTTTCGAGCGCGTCATAAACCCCATTACCGTTGCGGCAGCGGGCAGTGCCCAGGGCGGCATATTCGCCTCGTTATACACGCGCCCGGTCACCATCGGGCGATCGGGATCGCCGTTGATAAAATCAATCACCACTTCATCGCCAACGCGGGGGATCTGAACGCCACCAAATCCCTGACCGGCCCACGCACTGGATACACGCACCCAGCATGAGCTGGTTTCATCGCTTTTCCCCAGCCTGTCCCAGTGGAATTTCACTTTTACCCGCCCGTATTTGTCGGTCCAGATCGGTTCCCCCTCAGGGCCTACCACACGAGCGGTTTGCGGGCCATATGTTCGCGGCCAGGCAGTTTTTTGCTCCGGTCGCCAGGTCAGAGAAGCCGGGATCACGCTAAAGCTAATCAACCGGGAACTGTCACCCTCATCACCGCTGGCATAGCGGTTTTCTTCCAACTGCAACCAGGTTTTTGTCACCAGATAGCGGCCATTATCCTGCGTAAAAGGGGCGTTAATGAGCTGAAAGGTATGCCCGGCCGCAATGCCTATCGCGGTGGCTGTTCCCGTGGTCTGCTGGTGATCAACCTGCCAGCGTTCCTGTTTGATGCGGGCATAATATTCCCCGTCGTTTTGCTCAACAAAACGCCCCGGCCATTCATACACATCAATACGGCCAGGCGACGGCGACGCAGGGTTCTGGCGTGCCTGGAAAAGCCAGGCATTCGGTTTACGGAAGTCGTAATCCTCGGTACTGAAAATACCCGGCGTGACGCGATCTTCCATCGACCACTGACTAATGCCTTCAACATCCGCCACGCCGCCAGCCGGGGTCTGTATATAGGGGATGACGTCATAACCATCTGCCGCAGGAAACGCAGAACCGGCGTCGGTGAGCACCAGCGTATGGCTATCTGCTGTGTGGCGAAAATACCAGGAGATGCCTTCCAGCTCCATCAAGCGTCGGATGAAATCCAGGCTGCTTTCCTGATACTGCACGCAATACTCCCAGATTCGATAACTGGCTGTGAGCTGATTATCCAGCTTCACCCCATGTTCCGTCAGCAGGGTCTGGACGATTTGCGGAACCGTCTGCGCCTGAAAAATACGCATATTTCGCTCCAGACGCATCGGCCAGAGATCCGACTCAACGGTGAGCTGATAAGCCGCGTAACGCTGCCCGGAAAGCTCTACGGAAGCGACCGCCACGCTGGTGGCTTTTCCGTTGAGATAACGTGTTGCAAGCGTGCCCTGGCCCGGTATTTCAACGCTGACGGATTGCCCCAATATCTGGCTTCTGTCTGTTCGGGCATCTTCCCCGAGTACGGTGAGCTGATATTCAAAGGGTTCAGAGAGGGATTCACTGCCGGCCATTTTCCAGAAAAGCAGGTCCGGCGCGGCGGTAAGTTTGACGGTTATGCGGGAAGACATTGATCATCTCCGGGCAGCTTCAACGGTATGCGAAACAAAGGAGCGGCAAGTGCTCCAGCAGAGATAGCCAGCCGCGGAACATTCCGCGCAATGTCTGATTCCGGTAATGCGTCTCTCAGGCTGACCATAAAAAAAATCCGGTATGCTTTTTAAAAAGCATGACCGGATTTGTTTACAGTACGGTTAAACCGCAGACCGTAACGGCGTCAGCGCCGCATTATCGGATTATTCTACTGTGACGGATTTCGCCAGGTTACGCGGCTGGTCAACGTCAGTGCCTTTGATCAACGCAACGTGGTACGCCAGCAATTGCAGCGGCACGGTGTAGAAAATCGGCGCGATCATCTCTTCAACATGCGGCATTTCAATGATATGCAGGTTGTCGCTGCTGGTGAAACCGGCATCCTGATCGGCAAAGACATACAGCACGCCACCGCGCGCGCGAACCTCTTCGATATTCGACTTCAGTTTTTCCAGCAGTTCGTTGTTCGGCGCAACCACAATCACCGGCATATCGGCATCAATCAGCGCCAGAGGGCCATGTTTCAGTTCGCCCGCCGCATACGCTTCTGCGTGAATATAGGAGATCTCTTTCAGTTTCAGCGCGCCTTCCAGCGCAATCGGATACTGATCGCCACGCCCCAGGAACAGCGCATGGTGTTTGTCGGAGAAATCCTCCGCCAGCGCTTCAATGCGTTTATCCTGCGACAGCATCTGCTCAATACGGCTCGGCAGCGCCTGCAGACCATGAACGATGTCGTGCTCGATAGACGCATCAAGCCCTTTCAGGCGGCTCAGTTTCGCCACCAGCAGCAGCAGAACCGTGAGCTGTGTGGTGAAAGCCTTGGTGGATGCTACGCCAATTTCAGTGCCGGCATTGGTCATCATCGCCAGGTTGGATTCACGCACCAGTGATGAACCCGGAACGTTACAAATCGCCAGCGAACCAAGGTAGCCCAGCTCTTTCGACAGGCGCAGCGCAGCCAGCGTATCCGCCGTTTCGCCGGACTGGGAAAGGGTGATCATCAGGCTGTTGCGACGCACCGCCGATTTGCGGTAGCGGAATTCAGAGGCGATTTCCACATCGCACGGCACACCGGCCAGCGCTTCAAACCAGTAACGGGAGACCATACCGGAGTTATAGGAGGTTCCGCAGGCAACGATCTGGATATGTTCAACTTTCGACAACAGTTCGTTGGCATTCGCCCCCAGTTCGCTCAGATCCACTTCGCCGTGGCTGATACGACCGGTCAGGGTATTTTTAATGGCGTTCGGCTGTTCAAAGATCTCTTTCTGCATGTAGTGACGATAAATGCCTTTATCGCCCGCATCGTATTGCAGACTGGATTCAATATCCGGGCGTTTCACCTGCGCGCCTGATTTATCGAAAACAACAACCGTACGACGGGTAACTTCTGCGATATCCCCCTCTTCCAGGAAGATAAAGCGACGGGTCACAGGCAGGAGCGCCAACTGGTCGGAGGCAATAAAGTTTTCCCCCATGCCGAGGCCGATAACCAGCGGGCTACCGGAGCGTGCGGCCAGCAGCGTACTGGGATCGCGGGTATCCATGATCACCGTCCCGTATGCACCGCGCAACTGAGGAATGGCGCGCAGAACGGCTTCGCGCAGGGTGCCGCCCTGTTCCAGTTCCCAGTGCACCAGGTGTGCGATCACTTCGGTGTCAGTTTCAGACACAAACACATATCCGCGCGCTTTTAACACTTCGCGCAGCGGTTCGTGGTTCTCGATGATGCCGTTATGCACCACGACAATATGGTCTGAAACATGCGGATGCGCGTTGCCTTCAGAAGGTTCACCGTGGGTCGCCCAGCGCGTGTGAGCAATACCAGTCCCACCGTGCAACGGGTGTTCTTCCGCTGCCTGAGAGAGCATCTGCACTTTACCGAGACGACGCAGGCGGGTCATGTGACCTTCTGCATCGACCACTGCCAGACCGGCAGAGTCATATCCACGGTATTCCAGACGACGTAAACCTTCGAGAAGGATTTCTGCAACATCACGCTGCGCGACTGCGCCAACAATTCCACACATATTTTTAGATTCCGATTTTGGCATGACGCCTTTTGTTGTCGGTCAACCTGTATGCCCGTTTCCGGACGCCCCGAGCCTTGTAGAGAGTGGGGTTATTTTTATAGGTACTGCTTTGCGGGCGGAGGAATTATCTTTCCCCTCATCCCTGAATGCTTGCCGGGTGGCGCTACGCTCATCCGGCATGGAAATACGGGTTATTTCTTCTTCACCGGGCGACGCCAGCCTGGTTTCTGCACCTGCGGCACGCGGCTTAACACCAGTTCATTTTCGCCCACGTTGCGCGTGACCGTCGTGCCTGCCGCAATGGTGGCGCCTTTGGCCACCGTAACCGGCGCCACTAACTGCGTGTCAGAGCCGACGAACACATCATCGCCAATCACGGTTTTGTGCTTATTCGCACCGTCGTAGTTGCAGGTGATTGTCCCGGCGCCGATATTCACGTTATCGCCAATGTCCGCGTCGCCCAGGTAGGTCAGATGACCCGCTTTAGAACCTTTGCCCAGACGCGCCTTTTTCATTTCAACGAAGTTGCCAACATGCGCGCCGGCCAGCAGTTCGGCGCCCGGGCGTAAACGCGCGAAGGGACCGATAGTGCACGCCGCTTCCAGCCGGGCATCTTCCACGACGCTGTAAGGACTGATTTCGCAATCATCGCCAATTTCGCTGTTTTTAATCACGCAGCCTGCGCCAATCTTCACACGATGGCCGAGTTTGACGTGCCCTCCAATAATGACGTTAGCATCGATCTCCACATCCCGCCCGTGCTCCAGCGCGCCGCGCAGGTCGAAGCGCGCCGGATCGCGCAGCATAACGCCCGCCAGCAGCAGCCGCTCAGCCTGTTCAGCCTGATAAGCTCTCTCCAGACGCGACAACTGCAGACGGTTGTTCACCCCTTCCACTTCGCTCAGGCGTTGCGGATGAACGGCGGTAATTTCACGCCCTTCCTGGTGGGCAAAACCGATGATGTCGGTGATGTAGAATTCACCCTGAGCATTGTTGTTGGTGAGTTGACTGAGCCAGCGCTTCAGATCGCCGCCGTTGGCGACCAGAATACCGGTATTGATTTCCTGGATTTGACGCTGAGCTTCGCTGGCGTCTTTCTGCTCGATAATTCCGGTAATCACGCCATTTTCACGCGTAATCCGGCCATAACCGGTGGGATCGTCGAGTTTCACCGTCAACAACCCAATACCGCCCTGCGGTTTGGCCTCACGCAGGCGTTGCAGCGTATCAACGGAAATCAGCGGGACATCGCCATAGAGCATCAAAATGTCTTCGTCATCAGCGAAGAACGGAGCGGCCTGCTGCATCGCATGGCCGGTGCCCAGTTGCTCGGCTTGCAGCACCCAGTTGAGCTTATCGTCGCGTAGCGTGTCTTTCAGCAGATCGCCGCCATGACCATAAACCAGATGAACGTTATTTGCGCCAAGATTTTTAGCAGCATCAATGACATGCTGGACCATCGACTTCCCTGCAAGGGTATGCAGCACTTTCGGGAGATCGGAATACATGCGTGTGCCTTTGCCCGCGGCAAGGATCACCACACTCATTTTTGTGTTCAACATACGCGTCCTGACTGTCATTTGAGTGAGAAGTTAAACTCTTTAGCGTTGAAAATACTACATATTTTGCAGCATGAAATGGAGTGTTGCTGAAACGCTCAACATCCACTGTTACTGCGCATTTGGAGGCTATTTTAACGGCAGAGTAAATGCGTTTGTCACTGAAAATTAGCGACGTTCCTCTCTGTCACTAATTTATACAAAGGGTTAGCTGTTTTTTTTTATCCTGAATAAAGATTACGCAAAAACAAAACGCCGTTTTGATCATTAAAGAGTGTGACGCACAAAAAAGAAACAGCGTTTCATCCTGGTAATAATGGCGGGCAATGATCAATCAGGAGCATAAAATGAATTATAAAATACCTCTCGCCTTAACCGTTTGCAGCTCACTTATCTCCGCTTCTGTACTGGCCGCACCGGCTCCTGTATGGCGGGCCATTGCTTTCGGGCAATCTACAGATGTGAATTTTTCTTCTAACGTTCTGCCGGAAAAGGTAGGCGTTAATGATGTGACTATCGATGGCAAGACACTTTCCGTTGCGGACCAGGCCGATCTTTCCAAACCCGTCACACTCGAAAGCCGTGGCGGTAAAATTGCGAACTCTCATGATGGCCTGACCTACTTTTACACCACCCTACCTACCGGCGAAAATTTTGTCTTGCAGGCCACCGTCACCGTAGACCAATTCGGCCCGGAAAATGGTGCCAAACCGGCGGCGCAAGAAGGGGCTGGCTTACTGGTTCGCGATGTTATCGGCAACCCGCGCCAACAGCCGCTGAAAGAGGGATATGAGGAGTTCCCGGCGGCATCCAATATGGTGATGAACGCCATCATGACGCAGGATAAGAAAGATCATTTCCGCGTGAAAATGCAGGCGATCGCCCGCGAAGGGATCAGCCACCCATGGGGTGACGCGGGTGCAGCAATCACTAAAAAAAGTTACCAGGAAGAGGTGGATCTTCGCCAGACGCCCACCTTTCGCTTAAAACTCGAGCGTACCAATGACGGGTTTATTAGCGCATGGGCGCCCCAGGGAAGCGATAAGTGGGTAAGCCAGACAATCCCTCATGCCGATTTGATTTCGGTACAGAACAGCGAGCAGTATTACGTTGGTTTCTTTGCCTCACGTAATGCCAAAATCACCGTCTCCGACGCCTCTCTGACCACCAGCAAAGCCCGGACCGTGGCATCCAAACCCTGGCAGGCCAAACCGTTGCCTGTTGTTGTGCAGATAGCCTCGCCTGCGCAAAGTATCAGCGAAAAATACACCGTTCAGGCACGCGCCAACTATGATGGTCTGTTTACTGTGCGGCAAAACGAAGTGGTGATCGGTAATGATAAACCCGTAAAAGCGGGTGAGATGTACACGCTCCCCACCACGCTTTCAGGTGACACATCAGCGTTTGTGTTGACCTTTACCCCCACCAGCGGCGATGACAAAACCCCGGTTACACAGACAATAAACGTAGAGAGAGCAACCGCAACAACCGCTGCAACAATCCATGTCGCAGCCGACGGAAAAACGGATGGTGAAGGTACGGCGGCCTCACCGCTGGATTTAGCCACCGCCATCAATTTGCTGCCGCCTGGCGGCACCCTGGCACTGAAAGCGGGGGATTATGCGCGAACAGAAATACCGCTTACCGCCAGCGGATTGCAGGGGAAACTGAAGACGCTGCAAGCCGACGGTAAAGTGGTTATTCACGGGTTACTGTTGGATGCCAGCTACTGGCATATCAAGGGAATTGAAATCACAGACAAGAGCTTGCGCGTGCAGGGCAGTCACAACCTGATCGAAAAGGTGGTCGCCTGGCGTAATGACGATACCGGTATTCAAATTTCTTCGCCGGAAAATATTGGTCGGCCATTATGGGCGAGCAACAACCGCGTGATCGATTCCGAGTCCTGGGGTAATGAAGATCCGGGGAAAATAAACGCCGACGGTTTTGCCGTAAAAATGCGCGTAGGTGACGGGAATAAACTGGAAAGATGCTACTCCCACGACAACATCGACGACGGTTTTGATCTGTTCAACAAGATTGAAGATGGCGGTAACGGTGTTGTGGTGATCGAGAATTCAATTGCCAGCAATAACACCAGCAACGGTTTTAAACTGGGAGGAGAAGGGCAGCCCGTCGCTCATCAGGTTCGCAACAGCAAAGCAACCGGCAACCATCTGGACGGTTTCACCGATAACTTTAACCCTGGCAAGCTGGTGGTGGAAAACAATATTGCTGCGGATAACCAACGCTTTAACTTTATCTTCCGCCCCAGTCCTTACGGTGATGCCTCCACGCAAGGCGTGTTTAAGGGCAACATTTCCGTACGCAGTAACGCCGGGCAGTATGATGATGCGGTGGTGGGGAATATTGACGCGACGAACTACTTTATCGTCAACGGCAAAAGCGTGAATACATTACAGCAAGAAGTGGACAGTAAAGCGGTGCTGGCGGAACTGAAGATATAGCCAGATGGCGCTCGCTTATCACACTACGGTAAGCGCGGCGCCACTCAGCAGGTCAGCAGATTAGTGGTTGAACGTCCCGAAAGAGATGTTCATGTTGCTGAAGAGAGCGATGATTTTGTTGATCAGTTTCATGATGGCTTCCTGATTTTGTCAGAGTTGATTTTTGTGATGGACCTCACATAAAAGAAGTCTACGCCTCATTTTTTAACCGATCAATATTTTTGTGATGTGCATCACAAAATAATAAAACACGTTTTCAGTTCCATTTTTTCTGAAACGCAACCATAAAAAAAGCCAGCCTGGAAACCAGACTGGCTTTTTAACGTTCAAGCCGGTGTTACATCGCTTTTTTAGTCAACTCGATAACACGCAGTTTCGCGATGGCTTTCGCCAGCTCCGCAGACGCCTGAGCGTAATCCACGTCACCGTGAGAGCTCTTAATGTGCTCTTCTGCTTTACGCTTCGATTCCAGGGCTCGCGCTTCGTCGAGATCCTGGCCACGAATAGCGGTATCAGCCAGAACGGTCACGCTGCTCGGTTGCACTTCAAGAATGCCGCCGGACAGATAGATAAACTCTTCATGACCGAACTGTTTAACGATGCGGATCATACCAGGCTTAATGGCGGTGAGCAGCGGTGCGTGCCCCGGGAAAATCCCCAGTTCACCTTCACTGCCCGTTACCTGGATTTTCTCGACCAGACCAGAGAACATCTGTTTCTCTGCGCTGACGACGTCCAGGTGGTAAGTCATTGCCATATCACCCTCCGATTAAGGCGTTAAAGTTTTTTGGCTTTTTCCACAGCTTCTTCGATGGAACCAACCATGTAGAACGCCTGCTCCGGCAGGTGATCGTATTCGCCTTCCATAATGCCTTTAAAGCCACGGATGGTGTCTTTCAGGGAAACGTATTTACCCGGAGAACCGGTGAACACTTCCGCTACGAAGAACGGCTGAGACAGGAAGCGCTGGATCTTACGTGCGCGTGCTACCACCAGTTTGTCTTCTTCAGACAGCTCATCCATACCGAGGATGGCGATGATGTCTTTTAGTTCCTGATAACGTTGCAGCAGAGACTGTACGCCACGCGCGGTGTCGTAGTGTTCCTGACCCACAACCAGCGGATCCAGCTGACGGCTGGTGGAGTCCAGCGGGTCAACGGCCGGGTAGATACCCAGAGACGCGATCTGACGGCTCAGTACCACGGTTGCGTCAAGGTGCGCAAAGGTGGTGGCTGGCGACGGGTCAGTCAGGTCATCCGCAGGTACGTATACCGCCTGCACGGAGGTGATAGAACCGGTTTTGGTGGAAGTGATACGTTCCTGCAGAACACCCATCTCTTCCGCCAGCGTCGGCTGGTAACCTACTGCTGAAGGCATACGACCCAGCAGTGCGGATACTTCAGTACCGGCGAGGGTATAACGGTAGATGTTGTCGACGAACAGCAGAACGTCACGACCTTCGTCACGGAACTTCTCAGCCATGGTCAGGCCGGTCAGCGCAACGCGCAGACGGTTTCCCGGCGGCTCGTTCATCTGGCCGTAAACCAGGGATACTTTGTCCAGAACGTTGGAGTCCGTCATTTCGTGGTAGAAGTCGTTACCCTCACGAGTACGTTCACCCACGCCCGCAAACACAGAGTAACCGGAGTGCTCGATCGCGATGTTACGAATCAGCTCCATCATGTTTACGGTTTTACCCACGCCCGCACCACCGAACAGACCGACTTTACCGCCCTTCGCGAACGGACACATCAGGTCGATAACTTTGATGCCTGTTTCCAGCAGTTCCTGAGAGCTGGACAGCTCTTCATAGGACGGCGCTGCGCGGTGAATAGCCCAACGCTCTTCTTCACCGATGTCGCCTTTCATGTCGATCGGCTGACCGAGCACGTTCATGATACGACCCAGTGTTGCTTTACCTACCGGGACTTCGATCGGGTGTGCAAGGTCGGTAACTTCCAGACCGCGACGCAGACCGTCAGAAGAACCCATGGCGATGGTACGTACGATACCGCCGCCCAGCTGCTGCTGAACTTCCAGCACCAGCGTCTCGTTACCATTCTTAACCTCAAGAGCATCGTACACGCGCGGTACGGCATCCTGAGGGAATTCGACGTCAACTACGGCGCCGATTACCTGGACAATTTTTCCAGTAGCCATCTTGAATCCTCTACGAATTAACCTGGTTATACCGCGGATGCACCACCGACGATTTCGGTGAGTTCCTGAGTAATGCTGGCCTGACGAGCTTTGTTGTATACCAACTGCAGCTCTTTAATCAGGCTGCCGCCATTGTCGGTCGCGGCTTTCATCGCCACCATACGTGCGGCCTGCTCGCTGGCCAGGTTTTCCACAACACCCTGATAAACCTGAGATTCAACGTAACGACGCAGGAGCGTATCCAGCAGCGCTTTCGGATCGGGTTCGTACAGATAATCCCAGGATTTACGCTTCAACTCTTCATCTTCTGCAGCCGGTAACGGCAGCAGTTGAGTGATGGTCGGAGCCTGAGACATGGTGTTGATAAATTTGTTGCTAACAATATAAAGCTTGTCGAGACGACCTTCGTCGTAGGCTTGCAACATGACTTTTACCGGGCCGATCAGTTCGGACAGGGAAGGGTTATCTCCCATGCCGGTTACCTGAGCGACAACGTTGCCACCTACGGAATTAAAGAAAGACACGCCTTTAGAGCCGATCATCGCGAGTTCGCTTTGAACGCCTTTATCGGACCATGCTTTCATATCCGCCAGCAGTTTTTTGAACAGGTTAATGTTCAAACCACCACACAGACCACGGTCGGTCGACACCACCAGGTAGCCCACGCGTTTAACGTCGCGTTCTTCCAGGTAAGGGTGCTTATATTCCAGATTACCGTTCGCAAGGTGACCAATCACTTTGCGCATGGTATCTGCATAAGGACGGCTGGACGCCATGCGATCCTGCGATTTACGCATTTTGGAAGCGGCGACCATCTCCATCGCTTTAGTGATCTTTTGCGTGTTCTGGACGCTTGCGATCTTACTACGTATCTCTTTTGCGCCGGCCATGAGCTTCTCCTCAATGCCTTGCGGCCTGCCCTAAGACAAGCCGCCAGACGTTACCAGGACTGGGTTGCTTTGAAGGAATCGAGGATGCCTTTCAGCTTGCCTTCGATTTCGTCGTTATAGCCACCGGACTGGTTGATCTCTTGCATCAGCGGAGCGTGATCACGGTCAGCGTAAGCCAGCAGAGCGGCTTCGAAGCTACCGATTTTCGCCAGTTCCACATCTTCGAGGTAACCGCGTTCAGCCGCGAACAGCACCAGACCCTGCTGAGCAACAGACATTGGAGCGTACTGTTTTTGCTTCAGCAGCTCGGTCACTTTCTGACCGTGGCTCAGCTGTTTACGGGTTGCTTCATCCAGATCGGAAGCGAACTGAGAGAATGCCGCCAGTTCACGATACTGCGCCAGCGCGGTACGGATACCACCGGACAGTTTCTTGATGATCTTGGTCTGAGCAGCACCGCCCACACGAGATACAGAAATACCCGGGTTAACCGCCGGACGAATACCGGAGTTAAACAGGTTGGTTTCCAGGAAGATCTGACCATCGGTAATAGAAATTACGTTGGTCGGAACGAACGCAGAAACGTCACCCGCCTGGGTTTCAATGATCGGCAGCGCGGTCAGGGAACCGGTTTTACCTTTCACTTCACCTTTGGTGAAGGCTTCAACGTATTCAGCGTTAACGCGGGATGCGCGCTCCAGCAGACGAGAGTGGAGATAGAATACGTCGCCCGGGAATGCTTCACGTCCTGGCGGACGACGGAGCAGCAGGGACACCTGACGATAAGCGACTGCCTGTTTAGACAGGTCATCGTAAACGATCAGCGCATCTTCACCGCGGTCACGGAAGTATTCGCCCATTGCGCAACCGGCATACGGCGCCAGGTATTGCAGTGCGGCAGATTCAGAAGCGGTTGCAACCACAACGATGGTGTTGGACAGCGCACCGTGCTCTTCCAGTTTACGCACCACGTTGGAAATGGTGGACGCTTTCTGGCCGATAGCAACGTATACGCATTTGATGCCGGAATCGCGCTGGTTGATGATCGCATCGATTGCCATCGCGGTTTTACCGGTCTGACGGTCACCGATGATCAATTCACGCTGACCACGACCGATTGGGATCATGGCGTCAACGGATTTATAACCCGTTTGAACCGGCTGATCGACGGACTGACGATCGATAACGCCCGGTGCGATAACTTCGATTGGCGAGAAGCCATCGTTATCAACCGGACCTTTACCGTCGATTGGCGCACCCAAGGTGTTCACCACACGGCCCAGCAGGCCACGGCCAACCGGAACTTCGAGGATACGGCCAGTACATTTAACCTTCATGCCTTCGGCAAGGTCAGCGTACGGACCCATCACCACTGCACCCACGGAGTCGCGCTCCAGGTTCAGTGCGATAGCGTAACGGTTACCCGGCAGAGAAATCATCTCGCCCTGCATACAATCGGCAAGGCCGTGAATGCGGATAACACCGTCGCTTACAGAAACAATAGTACCTTCGTTGTGAGCTTCACTCACAACACTGAACTGAGCAATGCGCTGCTTGATCAGTTCGCTGATTTCGGTGGAATTCAGTTGCATGCTCCAGTCCCCTTAAGACTGCAAGACGTCTGCAAGGCGTTCAAGACGGCCGCGAACGCTGCCATCAATCACAGTATCACCCGCACGGATGATAACGCCTGCCATAACAGACTTATCGATTTTGCAATTCAGCTTCACTTTACGTGACAGTCGTTTTTCCATCGCTGCGCTGATTTTCGTGAGCTGCTCTTCGCTCAATGCGGTTGCGGACGTAACTTCAACGTCTGCAGTAGCCTCACTGGCTGCACGCAAATGAACAAATTGCTCAAGAACATCAGGGAGCACTTTAAGACGTCCATTTTCAGCCATTACCCGAATCAGGTTCTGACCTTTGGCGTCCAGTTGCTCCCCACAGATGGCGATAAACGACTCAGCGAGCGTTTCCGGTGCTAACGCACCGGAGAGAAGCTCGGCCATTTGCTCGTTTTTAGTTACCTCGGCGGCAAACGCCAGCATATCCTGCCAGCGATCAACACTCTGGTTTTCAACGGCAAAGTCAAAAGCTGCTTTGGCGTAGGGGCGAGCTACCGTTACAAATTCAGACATCAGCCCCTCCTCCTTACAGTTCAGCGACCAGTTTATTCACGATGTCGCTGTTAGCAGCTTCATCCACGGAACGCTCAATGATTTTCTCGGCGCCGGCAACAGCCAGCAGAGCCACTTGTTTACGCAGCTCTTCGCGAGCACGTTTACGCTCGGCGTCAATTTCCGCCTGCGCCTGCGCCACGATTTTGGTACGTTCCTGCTCGGCTTCTGCTTTCGCTTCGTCCAGGATCTGAGCACGGCGTTTGTTCGCCTGTTCGATGATTACCTGAGCTTCTGCTTTCGCTTTTTTCAGCTGGTCGGTCGCATTGGCCTGTGCAAGGTCAAGGTCCTTTTTAGCTCGTTCTGCGGAAGCGAGACCGTCAGCAATTTCTTTCTGACGTTTTTCGATGGCAGCCATTAACGGCGGCCATACATACTTCATGCAGAACAGAACGAACAGGACAAACGCGATGGCCTGGCCGAGGATTGTTGCGTTTAGATTCACAGCACAATGCCTCTTATCTGGTTAACGTTCTAAACAATTGCTTGGAAAGCAACTCTTACTACGCGACAGCAAACATCACGTACAGACCCAGACCCACAGCGATCATTGGGATAGCATCCACCAGACCCATAACGATAAAGAACTGAGTACGCAGCAGAGGAATCAGATCAGGTTGACGCGCTGCGCCTTCCAGGAATTTGCCCCCGAGGATGCCGATACCGATCGCAGCACCGATTGCCGCCAGACCCATCATCACAGCGGCAGCCATGTACAGCAGATCCATATTCAGGTTTTCCATGACAGTCTCCAGTTTGTTTCAGTTAAAACGTAGTAGTGTTGTTAAAAATCAATGCTCTTCAGATGCCATCGACAGATAGACAATCGTCAGAACCATGAAAATAAAGGCTTGCAGCGTAATGATCAGGATGTGGAAAATGGCCCACGGCACATTCAGAATCCACTGTGACCACCACGGCAGAAGACCCGCGATCAGAATGAAAATCAACTCACCCGCGTACATGTTGCCGAACAGTCGCAGACCGAGAGAAACCGGTTTGGACAGCAGGCTCACGCCCTCAAGGATAAGGTTTACCGGAATAAATACCGGATGGTTGAACGGCTGGAGAGTCAGCTCTTTAGCGAAACCGCCAATACCCTTCATTTTGATGCTGTAGAACAGAATCAGGATAAATACGCCCAGCGCCATAGACAGCGTGATGTTGACGTCTGCAGACGGCACCACACGCAGCGCAGGCAGCCCCAGAACTTTCTCACCGATAAGCGGGAGAAAATCGATAGGCAACAAATCCATCAGGTTCATCAGGAATACCCAGACGAAAATCGTCAGGGCCAACGGAGCGATAAGTTTGCTTTTGCCGTGGTACATGTCTTTGACGCTACCATGGACAAAACCAATCACCAGCTCAATTGCAGTCTGGAATTTTCCCGGGACGCCGCTGGTGGCTTTTTTCGCTACGCTACGGAACATCATCAGGAACAACAGACCCAGTACCACCGAGAAAAACATGGAGTCGATATTGAGCGTCCAGAAGGTGGCCGGGGGGTTATGCGGATCCACCAGCGAGAACGTACGCAGATCGATCTGAAGGTTATTCAGATGGTGACCTATGTACTCCTGCGGTGTTGAGATTTCTCCTGCAGACATGATGCCTCTTACCCTTTGTTGTTAATTACAGCGGGTGCCAGTATCTGAACTACCAGCACCGAAACCCACGTGACTATCAGCGGCAAAAACGCCACCCTGAATACCGCCAGCGCCACCACCAGCAACACGAATGTCACCAACACCTTGATTGCTTCGCCGAGGGCGAAGGTCCAGGCCACTCGGCCTTTAGCAGGTGTAAGCGCCTGATGACGCCAGGCAAAAATCATAAACAACATATTTGGCAATAAGACTGCCATACCGCCGCACACGGCGGAAATGCCCCAGAAGGGGTCTTTGAGGCTAAACAGCAATCCACTTGCCATTACTGCCAGAAACTGAATAAGCAGAAGCTTGCGTGCAATGTTTTGACTAAAGAGCGACACAGACATCACGTTTCTTCACTCCTGCTCCCTTTGAGGTATGCCGCGTGTCGTATAAAACGTTCTTTAAGGCCCGGAGTCAAGCAGCAAAAAGCGGTCAAATTATACGGTTCGGCCTCGTGATTTCAAACAATAAGTAGCGAAAAGGTGAATAAATGTTTAAATAATTTTCCCGACGGCTATTTTTCAACTTTTGGCGAAACTGTGAACCTTCGGGCAAAACTGCAAATAACGCGAAAAACCTGCTACCAAAGCGTGCACTCGGTCACAAAACAAACATTTATGCGTCTGCCATATTAATCATGCCGGTAAATTGCCACTTTTCATCTTTCTGATATTTAAGATGAATTATCACAACTCTTTTTAAAACAGCCGCAAATATAACAAAAACGTTTCATTGACATTTATAATAATTATTTAACATCTGTTTTTGATTATCCGCGCCGACTTTTAGCGCGCTGATATTTTCGCAGTTGACTATTATCCCTGTGAATAATAAAACTGACGTTAAAAGTCGGATAAATCCTGGTAAATGTCAGGTTAAATGTAACTGAACGTATCACCGCTTTTTATGCCGATTTTTAACATCCACAGAACAGCACGAATTCTACATTTTTTGATAAAAATTAAACTTTATTTGCCTTAACAACCACCAGATGCCGTTCGCCTTCAAGGTGCGGAACATGCAGTTTCTCAATACTTTCCACCGCAAATTCAGCAGGCAACAGAGTAATCTCGTCTTCTGGCACCAGGCCTTTCAGCGCGTAAAAACGCCCCTGCTCGCCAGGCAAATGCCGACACCAGCTCACCATGTCATTCAGCGAAGCGAAAGCCCGGCTGATCACCCCATCAAACGGCGGTTCCGCCGGGAAGTCTTCCACACGACTCTGTACCGGCGCGATATTCTCAAGATGCAGTTCATGCTGGACCTGACGCAAAAAGCGCACGCGCTTGCCCAGGCTATCAAGCAACGTGAAATGCGATTCAGGGCGGACGATGGAGAGAGGAATACCGGGTAAACCAGGGCCGGTGCCAACATCGATAAAACGCGTACCCTGCAGATAAGGCGCCACCACGATACTGTCGAGGATATGGCGGATCAGCATCTCGTTAGGATCGCGTACCGACGTCAGGTTGTAGGCTTTGTTCCATTTGTGCAGCAGGTTGACGTAACCCACCAGTTGTTGCTGCTGGTGATCGGACAACGAAATGCCCGCTTCATCCAGCAGACGAGAGAGTTTGTTAAGCACGGTTGATACCCTGGGATTGCTATGCCCGGTAAACCGGGCATACGACTAAGATTATGCGCTACGGCGCAGCATACCTTGTTTTTTCAGCCATACCAGCAGAATGGAGATGGCTGCGGGGGTGATCCCGGAGATGCGTGACGCCTGACCGATGGAAGACGGTTTATGATCGTTGAGTTTGGCGATCACTTCGTTAGACAAACCGTTCACCTGACGATAATCCAGCGAGGCAGGCAGTAAGGTGTTCTCATTGCGCTGCTGTTTCTCGATTTCATCCTGCTGACGCGCGATGTATCCCTCGTATTTCACCTGGATTTCCACCTGCTCAGCGGCTTGCGGATCGTCCAGACCCGGCGCAAATGGCGTCAGTTGCACCAGCTGCTGGTAGGTCATTTCAGGGCGACGCAGCAGATCTTCACCGCTGGCTTCGCGAGACAATGGCGCAGTCAGCAGCGTATTGACTGCCGGCGCATGTTCAGAAGCTGGCGATACCCATTGTGATTTCAGGCGTTGACGCTCACGTTCAATGCTTTCCAGTTTCTCATTGAAGCGCGCCCAACGCTCATCGTCCACCAGGCCAAGTTCACGACCGGCTTCCGTCAAACGTAAATCTGCGTTGTCTTCACGCAGCATCAGGCGGTATTCCGCACGAGAGGTAAACATGCGGTACGGCTCTTTGGTACCCAGTGTGCAGAGATCGTCCACCAATACGCCGAGGTAAGCCTGATCGCGGCGTGGCGCCCAGCCCTCTTTGTCAGCAGAGGCGCGCGCGGCGTTCAGACCGGCCAACAGCCCCTGCGCCGCGGCTTCTTCGTAACCGGTCGTGCCGTTGATCTGGCCAGCAAAGAACAGACCGTGAATAAATTTGCTTTCCAGGGTCGGTTTCAGGTCACGCGGATCGAAGAAATCGTACTCAATGGCGTAGCCAGGACGGACGATTTTGGCGTTTTCCATCCCTTGCATTGAACGGACAATCTGCATTTGCACATCGAACGGCAAGCTGGTGGAAATGCCGTTCGGATAAATTTCGTTAGATGTCAGTCCTTCCGGTTCAAGGAAGATCTGATGCTGGTTGCGATCGGCAAAGCGCATCACTTTGTCTTCGATCGACGGGCAGTAACGTGGACCGATCCCTTCGATCACGCCGGCATACATGGGGCTGCGATCGAGGTTATTGCGGATCACGTCGTGGGTTTTTTCATTGGTGTGCGTAACGTAGCACGGCACCTGCCGCGGGTGCTGAGCAGCATTCCCCATAAACGAGAAGACCGGCATCGGGTTATCGCCATGCTGCTGCGCCAGTACGCTGAAATCGATAGTGCGCGCATCGATACGCGGCGGCGTACCGGTTTTCAGACGGCTTACGCGTAACGGCAGTTCACGCAAACGGCGTGACAGGGGAATGGACGGCGGATCGCCTGCACGGCCACCGCTGTAGTTATCCAGACCAATATGGATCTTACCGTCAAGGAATGTCCCTACGGTCAGCACAACTGCTTTGGCGCGGAATTTCAGCCCCATCTGGGTGACGGCGCCCACCACACGATCATTTTCAACGATCAGATCCTCAACCGCCTGCTGGAAGATCATCAGGTTCGGCTGGTTTTCTAACGCGGTACGCACAGCCTGCCGGTAAAGCACGCGATCCGCTTGTGCGCGGGTTGCGCGGACAGCCGGGCCTTTGCTGGCGTTTAGTATCCTAAACTGAATGCCTGCCTGATCGATCGCTTTCGCCATCAGTCCGCCCAGGGCATCCACTTCTTTAACCAGGTGTCCTTTCCCAATACCGCCGATCGCCGGGTTGCAGCTCATCTGCCCCAGCGTGTCGATATTGTGTGTCAAAAGCAGGGTCTGTTGACCCATACGCGCTGCTGCCATTGCGGCCTCAGTGCCTGCATGACCCCCGCCAATGATAATGACGTCAAAAGGATCCGGATAAAACATGGTGGTATGCCTCGCCTGAGCGGTTAGAAATTGGGTTGAAGCCCGGGTCGTGGATTCTACTCAACTTTAGTCCAGTGAGAAAGATCCGGATCCCGGGTATTAAAAAGAAGATCTTTTATGTAGAGAGATCTGTTCTATTGTGATCTCTTATTAGGATCGCAGTCGCTTGTGGATAAGCCGGATCATTACTTTAAGATCAATTTATTAGGCTGGATCATTAGCTGTGAATGATCGGTGATCCTGGACCGTATAAGCTGGGATCAGAATGCGATGTTATACACAACTCAAAAAGTGAACTAACGTTATTCTTTGGATAACTACCGGTTAATAAGACCTTTTAAGCAGAGTTATCCACATCTGATCGCACGATCTTTAATCGTTATTGAGTAAATTTTTCCAGGATCCCAGCCATTCTTCTGCGGGATCCTCCGGAATATCGTGATCAAGAATGTTGATCTTCAGCGTTTCGCCGATCTGTCTGGCGCCGTTTGCCTTTAAAGACGCTTCCAGTTTTTCGATCGCCTGACAGAAGGTGTCATATTCACGGCTGCCAATACCGATCGCACCAAAGCGAACCCCGGAGAGATCCGGTTTCTGTTCGTTCAAATCATCCAAAAACGGCTGCAGGTTTTCAGGAAGATCGCCCGCACCGTGGGTTGAACTGACCACCAGCCAGATACCCTGCGGCGCAAGATCCTCTAATAGCGGGCCATGTAACGTCTCAGTGCTAAAACCTGCGTCTTCCAGCTTTTCCGCCAGATGTTCCGCAACGTATTCCGCACCGCCAAGCGTGCTGCCGCTAATAAGCGTGATGTCTGCCATGAAGCCCCGCTCCGTTTTATTCGCCATCCGGCGACAAATAGAGGTGCATTGTACGCTGTGAACGGGCTGGGATCTACCTGTGGACAATACGGGTATTACTCAGGGATGAAAACGCCCGGTTAAGGGCGGATGGTACGCATGATCGGGTTTTGCAGGGAGATCAACGTTTCAGTGGACTGAATTTCATCGATTGTTTGGATCTTGTTGATAAGTACTTGCTGGAGGGCATCGATAGATCGGCACATTACCTTAATAAAGATACTGTAGTGACCGGTGGTGTAATACGCCTCGGTCACTTCTTCCAGGCTTTCGAGTTTCGCCAGTGCGGAAGGGTAATCTTTTGCGCTCTTCAGAATGATGCCAATAAAGCAGCACACATCGTAACCCAGTTGCTTCGGGCTAACGTCAATGCGCGCACCGGTGATGATTCCGGACTGCTTCATCTTCTCTACGCGAACATGAATGGTGCCGGGGCTGACGCCAAATTGTTTAGCCAGTTCGGCGTAAGCAGTACGCGCATTCGCCATTAAGGCGTCGAGGATGCCGCGGTCCAGATTGTCGATCTGATAATTTTCCATAGGATTTTCTTATGAGGAATAGTGATTCTTTCCATTTTAACCTGTGATTTTATCGATTCAAAAGCACTGATGGCTTTTTAATTGATGATTATTGAGTTGCGATGTCGTTTTGTTGCTTAATTAAAAGCAACAGGACACAGGAGTTAAATAATGAAAACCGCTTACATCGCTAAACAACGCCAGATCGCCTTCGTGAAATCCTTTTTTTCCCGCCAGCTTGAAGAAAAACTGGGCCTGATTGAAGTACAGGCGCCGATCCTCAGCCGCGTTGGGGATGGCACCCAGGATAATCTGTCCGGCAGCGAGAAAGCGGTGCAGGTCAATGTGAAGACATTGCCGGAGGCCCGCTTTGAAGTGGTGCACTCTCTGGCGAAATGGAAACGCCAGACGCTGGGCCAGCACGACTTCAGCGCCGGAGAGGGGCTATACACGCATATGAAAGCCCTGCGTCCGGATGAAGACCGCCTTTCGCCAATCCACTCTGTTTATGTGGATCAGTGGGACTGGGAGCGCGTGCTGGGCGACGGTGAGCGTCATACCGCGACCTTAAAAGAGACTGTCGGGGCGATCTGGGCCGGGATCAAAGCCACGGAAGCAGAAGTAAGCGAACGATTTGGTCTGGCGCCATTCCTGCCTGAACAGATCCATTTTGTACACAGTGAAACGCTGCTCAGCCGCTTCCCGGATCTGGACGCCAAAGGTCGTGAAAGAGCCATTGCCAAAGAGCTGGGCGCGGTATTCCTGATGGGCATCGGTGGTAAGCTGAGCGACGGTAAACGCCACGACGTTCGCGCGCCGGATTATGATGACTGGAGTACCTTGGCCGACGGGGGCTTCAGCGGCCTGAACGGCGATATTCTGGTCTGGAACCCGGTACTGGAAGATGCGCTGGAACTCTCGTCAATGGGGATTCGCGTTGATGCGGATGCGTTAACGCGCCAGCTGAAACTGACGGGTGATGAAGACCGGCTACAGCTGGAGTGGCACCAGGCGCTGTTGCGCGGAGAGATGCCGCAAACCATTGGCGGCGGCATTGGTCAATCGCGCCTGACCATGCTGTTGCTGCAGTTGCCGCACATTGGCCAGGTTCAGTGCGGTGTGTGGCCCGCACAAGTCCGCGAACAGGTTTCCGGTCTGCTTTAACGCCGCCAGCGCCGCAGCAGGCGGCTACGCATCCCGGTATCGAAGCGCCAGATATGATCGAAGATGCGCATGATGCCGGGTTTGCCATGCACGGACATCGCCACCGCATGAAAGCGATGCTGATGAACGTGTTGCAGTTCCTTCACTTTATTTACCACATCGTCCGGCAAACGCTGGGCGATAAAGTCAGAAATCACCACCGCATCGGCGTCATACCATTCGCCGCCCTGCATGCGTTCAACGATGGCGCGAAAACAGCTCGCCAGATCGGTTCCGCCGCGAAAACGCTGACTGAGAAAACGGATCGCCTGCTCCAGGCCTTCCGCGCTCGTCAGTTCGTAGCGCACCACTTCACTGGAGAAAAGCATAATGTAGCAGCGGCGCTTATCCGCCAGCGCGACACGCATTAACGCCAGGCAAAATGCCTTTGCACACTGTTCGTTAAACCCGCCCATTGACCCTGAGGTATCGACACAGACGATAAAGGGTCCGCGCGGTTGTTCATCGAATTCCTGATGAATAACCGGTCGTTCGGTCACTTTTTCCCGCCATGCATCGCCGTGCAGCCGGTAGGTGAGTAACTGCTTTTCCACCAGCCGACGATAAAACTCATATTCCAGCTCAGTGATCCCCAGCGTGGCCAGTTCGGGCGGCAACAGCCGCAAAATATCATCGCTCTGATGCAGCCCGTCGACTTGCTCCGGTACCGTTGCCGGTTCACGCACCAGCGTACGGAATGTCTCCATTGGCGCATCTTTACGGGGGACGGATTTTGCTTCACGCGAGCGACCAAGCTGTTCAGCCAGATGCTGAAGTTCCGGCTGCTGATTGAGAAACTCACCATATTTAATGATTAACTGATAATCGCCGCGTTTAAGCTGCCCCGCACTCATATCCCATAACCGGCCTGCCGCATTTTCGTTTTCAATCAGCACAGGCTCCAACTGACCGCTCAGGGTCATGCGTTCCTGGACTTCACTGAGCAGCCGATCGCGCTCCTCATCCAGCAGTTGCTGATTAAAGGTGGTGGTCTGCACCACAAGACTCAGGCGCCAGCGCTGTAAAAACAGCGTATGCAGCGCGGGTGTAAAGATGGCGTTATCCGCTACCATCTGTCTGGCCTGGGCGGCATACGGCGAATGAAGCTTATCCAGTAACGTGAGGATTTGCGGCAACTGAACAATGAACTGCGGTGTCGACAGGAGCTGGTTTTGTTGGTAACTCAGTACCTCTTCCGCCAGTTCTGCCGGAACCTCAGTCTCTTTAAGGTGTTTTCTCAGCGCTTCGCGCCAGCGGGGAACATCGTCAGTAATGGCCTGTTTCAGTCGGGGAAATTTTTCAAAAAACAACGCCAGTTGCGGAGAAGCCAGCAGGGCGACGATGAGTTCTTCAATCATCGCCTCCTCGCTGACGGTCATCATGACATTGAGTGTATCCAGTGTTAGCATTGACGCGCCTGTTGGATCTGCGCTCTGACGTCCTGCAAGCTGGCTTCAATGCGACCTAACCAGTCGCTGGCGATAAACAGGCATTTCTGCTGTTCGCTAAAACGGGTGTGTTGCTGGTGCCAGGCGTTATCCAGCGCTTCAAGCTGTTGTTTGATCTCTTCCGGAACGTTTTCCGGCGTGGCGCCCGGCAGCGCGAGTCGCGATCCCTGCAGGCTGACGTCGCGGATCAGCAGATGCAGACTGGTGTCCACTTCCAGATCAAGTGGTTGCGCAAAACCAATGCCATTGAGCTTACCGCGGATCTCCCCGCCTTTTGTTAGCCATTGCGCCAGCGCATTGCGTTCAATGGTGACATGAATAACCTGCATATCGTGCAGTTTCAGCGGTTTTTGCAGTAACAAGGTCAGTACCGGGTCGTCCAGATCTTCCGGCAAGTCATAATGCGGTCGGCGGCTGAACATGCCGCCCTGACGGCTGACTTTGAGCGCTGTTTTATCGCTTTGCTGTTGCTGAAGCCGCATATTCTGCTGAGCAATGCTGCTCAGTTGCGCCAGCATCGATTGCTGCTGCCATGCGTGGCCGGTCATCAAAACATCTAACTGTTGTTGCAGCAGATTCATACTCTGCGCATCGTGCCACAGGCAGTCTTTCAGCAGGATCAAATCTATCGGGGCAACGGCGTCGCGACCGCTGAAAAAGGCGCTGGATTGCAACAGGCGGATGGCCTTTTTCCAGCGACGATCGGAAACATAAGGTGCGTTTGGTAAAGCATCAAGCTGCTGGCGCAGCGTATAAATCAGCTCAAAGACATTATCCGGCAGTTTGACCAGACCGATCTCGTGCTGCCAGCTGAGGTACTCTTCATCGGTTATCTGTAGCTCTTTCGCCACCGGATTGTCATTTTCATCTTGCTGACTGACCAGCATCGAGCGGAAGTTACCCTTTTCCTGAACCTTGTCCAGCCACAGGCGAATCAGCATACGGTCATACAGCGCTTCGAGGCTGCTGTCTGCTTCCGGCAGTTCGTTAGAGGCCGCCACCAGCAGGCGCATAGGGATTTTCTCTTCGCTGGCGCCGTTGCGAAAACGCCGTTCATTAATGGCGGTCAGCAGGGTGTTGAGAATGGCCGGACCCGCTTTCCATATCTCATCCAGAAAAACAATTTCAGCTTCTGGCAGATAGCCGCTGGTTAAGCGCTCATAGCGCCCTTCATCTTTTAGCGCCTGGATTGAGAGCGGGCCAAACACTTCCTCTGGCGTAGAGAAGCGGGTCATCAGATATTCGAAGGCGCGGGCATGTTTAAAGGCGAATTTCAGACGACGGGCGATCAGACTCTTGGCGATGCCTGGCGGGCCCAGCAGAAACACGCTTTCTCCGCTCAGGGCTGCCAGCAGGCATAGCCGAATGGCGTGGCTACGCTCAAAGAGACCTTTTTCCAGCGCGCTGCTTAAGCGGGAAATTCTTTCAGCTAATAAATGCGAGTGAGCCATAATAGATTTGCGTCCTTTCGCCGTGTTATCCGGCTTCCAAAAGCGAGTATAGACGTTCCTATAGGGGCTTGTAATAGACTGAAGAACGGCTTTATTTTCTTTGCTCCAGATTAACGTGGCCGCATTTAGGGGTACGATTTCGCAAATAATCGTGCATACTGTGCGCTTTTTGTGGGCCAAGGGACTAAGCACACATTTGTCATTTCAACAAAAGATTAGTCTATGAGCACTGATAATAAGCAATCGTTACCCGCGGTAACACTCGCGGCTATTGGGGTTGTCTACGGTGATATTGGCACCAGCCCGCTTTATACGCTTCGTGAATGTTTGTCTGGTCAGTTCGGTTTCGGCGTTGAGCGTGATGCAGTCTTCGGTTTTTTGTCGCTGATTTTTTGGCTACTGGTTTTTGTCGTCTCCATTAAATATCTGACGTTCGTCATGCGGGCGGATAACGCCGGTGAGGGCGGGATCCTGACGCTGATGTCGCTCGCGGGGCGCAATACGTCCGCCAGAATGACCTCCGTGCTGGTGATTATGGGGCTCATTGGCGGCAGCTTTTTCTATGGTGAAGTGGTCATCACCCCCGCTATCTCTGTTATGTCGGCTATTGAAGGGCTGGAAATTGTCGCGCCATCGCTCGACACATGGATTGTTCCGCTCTCTATCGTCGTTTTAACTTTACTGTTTGCTATCCAAAAACACGGCACCGGGCTGGTGGGGAAGCTGTTTGCACCTATCATGCTGGCGTGGTTTTTGATTCTGGCGGTGCTGGGCGCGCGTGGGATTTTGTCTAATCCGGAAGTGTTGCAGGCGCTGAACCCAGTATGGGCGGTCAATTTCTTCGTTCAGTACAAAGCGATCTCGTTTGTTGCGCTGGGTGCGGTGGTGCTTTCCATTACCGGGGTTGAAGCGCTGTATGCGGATATGGGGCACTTCGGCAAACTACCGATTCGCGTGGCGTGGTTTATTGTGGTGCTGCCCTCTCTGGTGCTGAACTACTTTGGCCAGGGCGCATTGCTGCTGAAAACGCCGGAAGCGATCAAAAACCCGTTCTTTTTACTGGCGCCGGAATGGGCGCTTATTCCCATGCTGATCATCGCCACCCTGGCGACGGTTATTGCCTCGCAAGCCGTGATTTCAGGTGTCTTCTCACTGACCCGTCAGGCCGTGCGTTTGGGCTATCTGGCACCAATGCGCATTATCCATACCTCGGAAATGGAGTCCGGGCAGATCTATATCCCGTTCATTAACTGGTTGCTCTACTTTGCGGTGGTGCTGGTGATCGTCAGCTTTGAGCACTCCAGCAACCTGGCGGCGGCGTATGGTATTGCCGTAACCGGGACTATGGTGCTGACATCGATCCTTTCCACCACGGTGGCGCGTAATAACTGGCACTGGAATAAGCTCTTTGTTGCGCTGATCCTGACCTTGTTCCTGTGTATTGATGTGCCGCTGTTCTCGGCAAACCTCGATAAGATTGTTTCCGGCGGTTGGTTGCCGTTAAGCCTGGGTCTGGTGATGTTCCTGGTGATGACCACCTGGAAGAGCGAACGTTTCCGTTTGCTGCGTCGTATGCATGAACACGGCAACTCTCTGGAAGCGATGATTGCATCGCTGGAAAAATCGCCGCCGGTTCGCGTGCCTGGCACCGCGGTGTATATGTCCCGTGCGCTGAATGTTATTCCGTTCGCTATGCTGCATAACCTGAAGCATAACAAGGTGCTGCATGAGCGTGTCATCCTGCTGACGCTGCGTACTGAAGATGCGCCTTATGTGCATAACGTTCGTCGCGTGCAGATAGAACAGCTCTCGCCGACCTTCTGGCGTGTTGTGGCCAGCTATGGCTGGCGCGAAACGCCGAACGTGGAGGAAGTGTTCCACCGTTGCGGGCTTGAAGGCCTGAATTGCCGCATGATGGAAACCTCCTTCTTTATGTCGCATGAATCGCTGATCGTCGGTAAACGTCCGTGGTATCTGCGGTTACGTGGCAAACTTTACCTGGTGTTGCAGCGAAATGCGCTGCGCGCACCCGATCAGTTTGAGATCCCGCCTAACAGGGTGATAGAACTGGGAACCCAGGTCGAAATTTAGTTCTTATTAAGCCCCTCACAATGAGGGGTTTTTGTTATTAATTGCTGTAAATTTTGCTTAAGCAAGAAAAGCTGTTTTTTTCATCATTCCCACAAGCGAAACGTTTCGATATCGATCACACTTCTGTAATACCGGGATGGTTTTCTGAGCATTCTTAGTACTAAACTGCGTTCAGCGAAACGTTTCGCTAGTGGAGCATAAAATATGAAAAAAGGTCGTGTACTGAACGCTGACATTTCGTCGGTCATCTCTCGTCTTGGTCATACTGATACGCTGGTGGTGTGTGATGCCGGGTTGCCGGTGCCACGTAGCACACAACGTGTGGATATGGCGTTAACACAGGGCGTTCCTTCCTTCATGCAAGTGCTGGAAGTGGTGACAACGGAAATGCAGGTTGAGGCCGCTATCTTAGCGTCGGAAATTAAACAACATAATCCGCAGCTCCACGAAACGTTGCTCAACCATATTGAGCAACTGCAACAACACCAGGGAAATACCATAGCCGTGCAGTACGTTACGCACGAGCAGTTCAAAAAACACACCGCGGACAGTCATGCGGTTATTCGCAGCGGGGAGTGTTCCCCGTTTGCGAATATCATTCTCTGTGCTGGCGTCACATTCTGAGGCCCTCATGGACGCGTTATTGCAACTCAAGGGAATCGATAAAGCATTCCCTGGCGTAAAAGCCCTCTCCGGCGCGGCGCTGAATGTTTACCCCGGTCGCGTGATGGCACTGGTCGGGGAAAACGGCGCCGGTAAATCCACAATGATGAAAGTACTGACCGGTATCTACACGCGAGATGCGGGTTCGTTGCTTTGGCTGGGGAAAGAGACCACCTTCACCGGTCCTAAATCATCCCAGGAAGCGGGCATTGGCATCATTCACCAGGAACTGAACCTGATCCCGCAGTTGACCATTGCCGAGAACATCTTCCTTGGCCGTGAGTTTGTGAACCGCTTTGGCAAAATCGACTGGAAAAAGATGTTTGCCGACGCCGACAAACTGCTGGCGAAGCTGAATCTGCGTTTTAAAAGCGACCGCCTGGTTGGCGAGTTATCTATCGGCGATCAGCAAATGGTCGAAATCGCCAAAGTGATGAGCTACGAATCGCAGGTCATCATTATGGATGAACCGACCGATGCCCTGACCGACACCGAAACCGAATCGCTGTTTCGCGTGATCCGCGAACTGAAAGCGCAAGGACGCGGCATTGTTTATATCTCCCACCGTATGAAAGAGATCTTCGAGATTTGCGATGACGTGACGGTTTTCCGTGACGGGCAATTTATTGCCGAGCGCGAAGTTGCAACGCTGACCGAAGATACGCTGATCGAAATGATGGTCGGCCGTAAGCTGGAAGATCAGTACCCGCGTCTGGATAAAGCGCCGGGTGAAGTGCGTCTCACCGTCGATAATTTGTGTGGCTCGGGGGTGGAAAACGTCAGCTTTACCCTGCGGAAAGGTGAAATTCTTGGGGTGGCCGGGTTGATGGGTGCCGGTCGCACTGAGCTGATGAAAGTGCTGTATGGCGCACTGCCGCGCACCAGCGGCTATGTGACACTCGATGGTCACGAAGTGATCACCCGCAGCCCGCAGGATGGGCTGGCAAACGGCATTGTGTATATCTCTGAAGATCGTAAGCGTGATGGGCTGGTGCTTGGCATGTCGGTTAAAGAGAACATGTCGCTGACCGCGTTGCGCTACTTCAGCCGCACAGGCGGTACGCTGAAGCATAAAGATGAACAGCAGGCGGTGAGTGATTTTATTCGTCTGTTTAATGTGAAAACGCCCTCGATGGAGCAAGCCATTGGGCTGCTCTCCGGGGGGAATCAGCAAAAAGTGGCGATTGCACGCGGTCTGATGACCCGCCCGAAAGTGCTGATCCTCGACGAACCGACCCGTGGTGTGGACGTCGGGGCGAAGAAAGAAATTTATCAGTTAATTAACCAGTTTAAGGCCGATGGCCTGAGCATCATTCTTGTCTCTTCGGAGATGCCGGAAGTTCTGGGAATGAGCGATCGCATTATGGTGATGCATGAAGGGCGTCTCGGCGGTGAATTCACGCGCGAGCAGGCCACTCAGGAAGTATTGATGGCTGCCGCTGTGGGCAAGCTTAATCGTGTGAATCAGGAGTAAAAAAGATGACTACCCAGGCTGTTTCTGGTCGCCGTTATTTCACCAAAGCATGGCTGATGGAACAAAAATCGTTAATTGCCCTGCTGGTGCTGATTGCGATCGTTTCGACCATGAGCCCGAACTTTTTTACCGTCAATAACCTGTTGAATATCCTGCAGCAGACGTCGGTTAACGCCATTATGGCCGTCGGGATGACGCTGGTGATCCTGACATCGGGAATCGACCTGTCCGTGGGTTCTTTGTTGGCGCTAACCGGCGCTGTCGCGGCTTCGCTGGTGAGCATGGAAGTCAATGCGCTGGTGGCCGTTGCTGGTGCGCTGGCACTTGGCGCTGCCGTAGGCGCGCTGACCGGCACCATTGTCGCCAAAGGTCGTGTTCAGGCTTTTATCGCCACGCTGGTGATGATGCTGCTGCTGCGCGGCGTGACGCTGGTTTATACCAACGGCAGCCCGATCAATACCGGCTTTACGGATAATGCCGATGTGTTTGGCTGGTTCGGGATTGGTCGTCCTTTCGGCATCCCAACGCCGGTCTGGCTCATGGCGATTGTCTTTATTGCCGCATGGTATCTGTTGCATCACACCCGTCTGGGTCGTTATATCTATGCTTTAGGCGGTAACGAAGCCGCTACGCGCTTGTCCGGTATCAGCGTAGATAAAGTCAAAGTTATCGTTTACTCGCTGTGCGGCCTGTTGGCCTCTCTGGCGGGCATTATTGAAGTGGCGCGTCTTTCCTCGGCGCAACCTACTGCGGGAGCAGGTTATGAGCTGGATGCTATCGCCGCGGTTGTTTTGGGTGGGACCAGTCTTGCAGGCGGTAAGGGTCGTATCGTCGGGACGTTAATCGGCGCACTGATCCTTGGCTTCCTCAATAATGGATTGAATTTGCTGAGTGTTTCCTCCTATTACCAGATGATCGTTAAAGCAGTGGTGATTCTGCTCGCGGTGCTGGTAGACAACAAAAAGCAGTAATTACCTACACAACAGGACTCATGAAAATGAACATGAAAAAACTGGCCACTCTGGTTTCTGCTGTTGCACTGAGCGCCACCGTAAGTGCGAATGCGATGGCAAAAGACTCTATTGCTCTGGTTATTTCTACGCTGAACAACCCGTTCTTCGTTTCGCTGAAGGAGGGTGCGCAGAAAGAAGCGGACAAATTGGGTTATGACCTGGTGGTTCTGGACTCGCAGAACAACCCGGCTAAAGAGCTGGCTAACGTTCAGGATTTGACCGTACGTGGCACCAAACTGCTGCTGATCAACCCAACAGATTCCGACGCCGTGGGTAACGCCGTGAAGATGGCTAACCAGGCGAAAATCCCGGTGATCACCCTTGACCGTGTGGCATCCAGCGGTGAAGTGGTCAGCCATATAGCTTCCGATAACGTACTGGGCGGCAAAATCGCCGGTGACTATATCGCCAAGAAAGCTGGCGAAGGCGCAAAAGTTATCGAACTGGCAGGCATTGCCGGTACCTCTGCAGCGCGTGAGCGTGGCGAAGGTTTCCAGCAGGCAGTTGCTGCGCATAAATTCAACGTGCTGGCCAGCCAGCCGGCAGACTTTGATCGTACTAAAGGTCTGAACGTCATGCAGAACCTGCTGACCGCGCATCCGGACGTGCAGGCTGTGTTCGCACAGAACGATGAAATGGCGCTGGGTGCACTGCGTGCGCTGCAAACAGCCGGTAAATCCGACGTTATGGTCGTGGGTTTTGACGGTACGCCTGACGGTGTGAAAGCGGTAAATGATGGCAAACTGTCAGCGACTATCGCCCAGTTACCGGAACAGATTGGCGCGAAAGGCGTTGATACTGCTGATAAAGTTCTGAAAGGCGAAAAAGTTTACGCGAAAAACCCGGTTGACCTGAAACTGGTCATCAAGCAGTAATATGGCGTTCTGGCCGCAGCAACACGCTGCGGCTTGTGGGACAACGTAAAAAAAAGAAAAGCATGGCACGCGCCACCTTCACCGGTGGCGCACTTTACGGACAAGCTCATCATGAAAACCGCAGGCAAAGTCGTCGTCCTTGGTAGTATCAATGCCGATCACATTCTTAACCTTGAATCCTTCCCCACGCCAGGCGAAACCGTAACCGGTAGCCACTATCAGGTCGCGTTCGGTGGCAAAGGCGCAAACCAGGCGGTTGCCGCCGGACGCAGCGGTGCGGATATTGCGTTTATTGCCTGTACCGGCGATGACGATACCGGCGCGCGGGTGCGCAAGCAGCTGGAAAGCGACAATATTGATGTTGCGCCAGTGAGCGTTGTTGCCGGTGAGTCTACCGGCGTGGCGTTGATTTTCGTCAATGGCGAAGGTGAGAATGTTATCGGTATTCATGCGGGAGCGAATGCGGCGCTCTCCGTAGAAAGAGTCGATGCGCAACACGCGCTTATCGCGGGTGCTTCCGCGTTGCTGATGCAGTTGGAATCCCCGGTAGAGAGCGTGCTGGCTGCGGCCCGTATTGCTCATCAGCATGATACTCTCGTCGCGCTGAACCCGGCACCGGCGCGTGAGCTCTCTGATGAGCTGCTGGCGCTGGTGGACATCATTACACCGAATGAAACCGAAGCGGAAAAACTCACGGGTATTAACGTTTCCAGCGATGACGATGCCGCTCGCGCCGCGCAGGTACTGCACGGTAAAGGTATTCATACCGTCATTATTACGCTGGGTAGCCGCGGTGTGTGGGCCAGTGTGAAGGGCGAAGGCAAGCGCGTGCCCGGTTTCAAAGTGAAAGCCGTGGATACCATTGCCGCGGGCGATACGTTTAATGGCGCGCTGTTAACCGCATTGCTGGAAGATAAACCGCTGGATGAGGCGATTCGTTTTGCTCACGCTGCGGCAGCCATTGCCGTTACGCGTAAGGGTGCGCAACCGTCCGTGCCATGGCGTAACGAGATTGATGATTTTCTACATCAGCAGGGGTAACGCGTGGCCACGATGAAGGATGTTGCCCGCCTGGCGGGCGTTTCCACCTCTACGGTTTCCCACGTTATCAATAACGATCGCTTTGTCAGTGATGCGATTCGTGAAAAGGTGGACGCGGCGATTAAAACGCTGAACTACGCGCCCTCCGCCCTTGCGCGCAGCCTGAAGATCAATCAGACCCGTACAATTGGCATGCTGATTACCGCCAGTACGAATCCTTTTTATTCAGAACTGGTGCGCGGCGTTGAACGTAGCTGTTTTGAGCGCGGCTATAGCCTGGTGCTGTGTAACACCGAAGGCGATGAACAGCGGATGAATCGCAACCTGGAGACGCTAATGCAAAAGCGCGTTGATGGGTTACTTTTGCTGTGTACCGAAACGCATCAGCCTTCACAAGAGATCATGCACCGTTATCCTTCTATACCAACCGTCATGATGGACTGGGCGCCGTTCGATGGCGACAGCGATCTGATTCAGGATAACTCTTTGTTTGGCGGCGATATGGCGACGCAGTATCTGATTGATAAAGGCTATACGCGTATTGCCTGCATTACCGGGCCGCTGGATAAAACACCGGCGCGTTTGCGTCTCGAAGGGTATCGCGAAGCGATGGTCCGCGCCGGGTTGACCATTCGCGAAGGCGATGAAATTGAAAGTGATTTTGAGTTCGGCGGCGGGTTTGAGGCGATGCAGTCGTTACTGGCGATGAACGCGCGTCCGCAGGCGGTATTTATCGGTAATGATGCGATGGCCGTAGGGGCTTACCAGGCACTGTATCAGGCGGGTCTGAAGATCCCAGAGGATATGGCTATCGTGGGTTATGATGATATTGAGCTGGCGCGCTATATGACACCGCCGCTCACCACCATTCATCAGCCAAAAGATGAACTGGGTGAGCTGGCGATTGATGTGCTGATCCATCGAATGGCAGAACCTGATCTGCAACAGCAACGGTTGCAACTGACGCCAATATTAATGACGCGCGGTTCCGCCTGATTTCCTGTTCCGCTCTTTTATCAGGTTGCGGCCATCTTTCGCTTTCAGCAGCATAAACACCAACGCGGAGACCAGCGTAATCGCTCCCATCGTTATAAACGTATAGTGAAACTGCTCCACCGTATTGGCGCTGTCGAATCCTTCATAAAAACGCAGTACCGCCGCACTGACCGCCACGCCCAGGCTTATCGACAGTTGCTGTGTTACCGCCAGCACGCTATTGCCACTGCTGGCGTTGTCATCTGTTAAATCCGCCAGCGTAATGGTGTTCATGGCCGTGAACTGCGTGGACATCGCCATTCCCAGCACGAACAGCGGCAAAATCAGCATCCATACTGCCATTGACGGCGACTGGAGCGAGAACTGTGCAATCATCAAACCGATAAAAAGCGTGATGCCAACCAGTGTCTTGCGATAACCCAGGCTGCGCAGTATTTGCGTGACGATGGATTTCGCCAGAATCGACCCCAGAGCAGTAGGCGCCATCATACAACCGGCGATCAGCGCCGGATAACCAAAACCAACCTGCAGCATCAACGGCATGAGAAAAGGAACGCAGCCGGTTCCCAGGCGTGATGCAATATTGCCCGCAATGCCGACGGAAAAGGTGCGTGTCGTAAACAGATTCAGTGAAATCAGCGGCGTGGGGTGGCGTTTGGCGTGGCGGACGTAGGCCAGCAGCAACAAAATACCGCTCAGGATGATGGCGAGCGCAATCCAGGTGGCAACCAGCTTTTCGCCAAACAGTTCCATCCCGCTTGAAAAGAGCACCAGGCTTAAGCCAAACAGGAAAAAGCCGCCCATGTCGAAGCTACGTCGCGTGGTGGTGAAGTTGGGCATATATTTGCGTGCGTAAAACAGCCCGGCAAGACCAATCGGGATATTAATCAGGAAGATCCAATGCCAGCTTGCCCACGTCACCAGAATGCCACCCATCACCGGGCCCAGGATCGGTCCGACCAGGCCTGGCATCGTGACAAAATTAAGCACCGGCAATAATTCACTGCGTGGATAGGCGCGCAACAGAGCCAGACGGGCCACTGGCATCATCATTGCTCCGCCGATGCCCTGAATCACACGAAAGATAACCAGCATGGATAATGAGTTGGAGAGCGCGCAGGCCAGAGAGCCAAGCGTGAACAGACTCACGGCCAGCATAAATATCCGCCGCGTACCGAAGCGGTCCGCCAGCCAGCCGCTCATTGGGATGAGCATCGCCACAGTCAGTGTGTAACTGATAATGGCGGACTGCATGGCTAAAGGGGAACGATCAAGGCTGTGCGCGATGGCCGGTAAAGCGGTGTTGAGAATGGTGGCGTCCAGCGCCTGCATAAAAAAAGCCATTGCCGCAATCCACGGCAAGCCTGCCATACTGCGTGCTTTCTTCTCTGTCATGCAATATCCCGTTATTTCGCCGAAGGGGCATAAGGCGTGGTCAGCAATATCTGGCATGCCCGGAATGCGCTTTCACCGTCACTTTCCTGAATGGCATTTACAATTGCCTGATGAAGGTCGAGTTTGACCACTTCGTTTTGCGTTATAGAGGTAAAGTAGGTGTGGTAAATAGAGTGAAAGAGCGAGGAGAACGATATAAGGAAGGGGTTTTCACTCATGGCGTAAATATGTTCATGCCAGGCCATATCCACGTCTATCCAGCGTTCGCGGTTAAAGTTCTTTTTCAGAATCACCATCTCTTCCATTAATGTATTGAGATGTGCTTTTTGTTCCGCGCTGCCCAGTGTTGCCGCCAACAGGCACGCCTGAGGTTCCAGGCTGCTGCGCATCACCAGAAAGTGTTGGATAACGGTTTCAACGTTCTCCTCGCTCATCCACCAGGACAATAATTCCTTATCCAGAAAGTTCCAGTTACCGCGTGGCATGACGCGGGTGCCGATACGCGGACGGGGCAGAACCATTCCTTTTGCTGTTAATGTCTTTACCGCTTCCCTGATGGCGGTGCGGCTTACGCCAAACTGCTCACCCAGCTCCATCTCACCGGGCAGAATAACGCCCGGCGCATATTTGCCTTTCAGGATTTGTCGCGCCAGTTTCTCCGCCAGCACCCATGAGATGTTTTTCTGTGCGGCAAGTTGTTGTGCGTTTAAAGACATTTTCTCACTTCCTTTTTTCTCGTTATCACCTGTTAGTATGCCATTCGATATATGTCAGTGGTGGTAAAAACAGCGAAATCAGCAATTCATGCCGCTTTTTACCGCGCTTTGTTGAAAAAAAACGCGGTTGATAACTTTTTTTAAATTAGGGGTTGTCAGCCGGAATTAACTCCCTATAATGCGCCTCCACTGACACGGCACAACGGCAAACACACCGGCCTGTCAGGCGAAGAAATCTGAAAATATTCAGTTGACTTCGCAGCGGGAAAGCGTAATATGCACACCCCGCGCCGCAGTGAAAACGCAGCGGCACTGCTCTTTAACAATTTATCAGACAATCTGTGTGGGCACTCAAAGTGACATGGATTCTTAACGTCTCAGGACGCTAAATGAATACCAAGTCTCACGAGTGAACACGTAATTCATTACGAAGTTTAATTCGATGAGCATCAAACTTTTAAATTGAAGAGTTTGATCATGGCTCAGATTGAACGCTGGCGGCAGGCCTAACACATGCAAGTCGGACGGTAGCACAGAGGAGCTTGCTCTTCGGGTGACGAGTGGCGGACGGGTGAGTAATGTCTGGGAAACTGCCTGATGGAGGGGGATAACTACTGGAAACGGTAGCTAATACCGCATAACGTCGCAAGACCAAAGAGGGGGACCTTCGGGCCTCTTGCCATCAGATGTGCCCAGATGGGATTAGCTAGTAGGTGGGGTAACGGCTCACCTAGGCGACGATCCCTAGCTGGTCTGAGAGGATGACCAGCCACACTGGAACTGAGACACGGTCCAGACTCCTACGGGAGGCAGCAGTGGGGAATATTGCACAATGGGCGCAAGCCTGATGCAGCCATGCCGCGTGTATGAAGAAGGCCTTCGGGTTGTAAAGTACTTTCAGCGGGGAGGAAGGTGTTGTGGTTAATAACCACAGCAATTGACGTTACCCGCAGAAGAAGCACCGGCTAACTCCGTGCCAGCAGCCGCGGTAATACGGAGGGTGCAAGCGTTAATCGGAATTACTGGGCGTAAAGCGCACGCAGGCGGTCTGTCAAGTCGGATGTGAAATCCCCGGGCTCAACCTGGGAACTGCATTCGAAACTGGCAGGCTGGAGTCTCGTAGAGGGAGGTAGAATTCCAGGTGTAGCGGTGAAATGCGTAGAGATCTGGAGGAATACCGGTGGCGAAGGCGGCCTCCTGGACGAAGACTGACGCTCAGGTGCGAAAGCGTGGGGAGCAAACAGGATTAGATACCCTGGTAGTCCACGCTGTAAACGATGTCGATTTGGAGGTTGTGCCCTTGAGGCGTGGCTTCCGGAGCTAACGCGTTAAATCGACCGCCTGGGGAGTACGGCCGCAAGGTTAAAACTCAAATGAATTGACGGGGGCCCGCACAAGCGGTGGAGCATGTGGTTTAATTCGATGCAACGCGAAGAACCTTACCTGGTCTTGACATCCACAGAAGTTTCCAGAGATGGGAATGTGCCTTCGGGAACTGTGAGACAGGTGCTGCATGGCTGTCGTCAGCTCGTGTTGTGAAATGTTGGGTTAAGTCCCGCAACGAGCGCAACCCTTATCCTTTGTTGCCAGCGGTCCGGCCGGGAACTCAAAGGAGACTGCCAGTGATAAACTGGAGGAAGGTGGGGATGACGTCAAGTCATCATGGCCCTTACGACCAGGGCTACACACGTGCTACAATGGCGCATACAAAGAGAAGCGACCTCGCGAGAGCAAGCGGACCTCATAAAGTGCGTCGTAGTCCGGATTGGAGTCTGCAACTCGACTCCATGAAGTCGGAATCGCTAGTAATCGTGGATCAGAATGCCACGGTGAATACGTTCCCGGGCCTTGTACACACCGCCCGTCACACCATGGGAGTGGGTTGCAAAAGAAGTAGGTAGCTTAACCTTCGGGAGGGCGCTTACCACTTTGTGATTCATGACTGGGGTGAAGTCGTAACAAGGTAACCGTAGGGGAACCTGCGGTTGGATCACCTCCTTACCTTAAAGAACCTGCCTTTGCAGTGCTCACACAGATTGTCTGATGAAAAGAAAGAAGCAAGGCGTCTTGCGATTGAGACTTCAGTGTCCCCTTCGTCTAGAGGCCCAGGACACCGCCCTTTCACGGCGGTAACAGGGGTTCGAATCCCCTAGGGGACGCCACGCGTTAACTGATGAGGTCAAACCTCCAGGGGACGCCACTTGCTGGTTTGTGAGTGAAAGTCACCGGCCGATGTATCTCAAAACTGACTCACGAGTCATGTTTGAGATATTTGCTCTTTAAAAATCTGGATCAAGCTGAAAATTGAAACACAGAACAGTGCGAACTGTTCTGCGAGTCTCTCAAATTTTCACAACTGATGATGGATCGCAAGAAACATCTTCGGGTTGTGAGGTTAAGCGACCAAGCGTACACGGTGGATGCCCTGGCAGTCAGAGGCGATGAAGGACGTGCTAATCTGCGAAAAGCGCCGGTAAGGTGATATGAACCGTTATAACCGGCGATGTCCGAATGGGGAAACCCAGTGTGACTCGTCACACTATCATTAACTGAATCCATAGGTTAATGAGGCGAACCGGGGGAACTGAAACATCTAAGTACCCCGAGGAAAAGAAATCAACCGAGATTCCCCCAGTAGCGGCGAGCGAACGGGGAGGAGCCCAGAGCCAGAATCAGCTTGTGTGTTAGTGGAAGCGTCTGGAAAGTCGCGCGATACAGGGTGACAGCCCCGTACACAAAAATGCACAGGTTGTGAGCTCGATGAGTAGGGCGGGACACGTGGTATCCTGTCTGAATATGGGGGGACCATCCTCCAAGGCTAAATACTCCTGACTGACCGATAGTGAACCAGTACCGTGAGGGAAAGGCGAAAAGAACCCCGGCGAGGGGAGTGAAAAAGAACCTGAAACCGTGTACGTACAAGCAGTGGGAGCACCCTTTGGGGTGTGACTGCGTACCTTTTGTATAATGGGTCAGCGACTTATATTCTGTAGCAAGGTTAACCGAATAGGGGAGCCGAAGGGAAACCGAGTCTTAACTGGGCGTTAAGTTGCAGGGTATAGACCCGAAACCCGGTGATCTAGCCATGGGCAGGTTGAAGGTTGGGTAACACTAACTGGAGGACCGAACCGACTAATGTTGAAAAATTAGCGGATGACTTGTGGCTGGGGGTGAAAGGCCAATCAAACCGGGAGATAGCTGGTTCTCCCCGAAAGCTATTTAGGTAGCGCCTCGTGAATTCATCTCCGGGGGTAGAGCACTGTTTCGGCTAGGGGGCCATCCCGGCTTACCAACCCGATGCAAACTGCGAATACCGGAGAATGTTATCACGGGAGACACACGGCGGGTGCTAACGTCCGTCGTGAAGAGGGAAACAACCCAGACCGCCAGCTAAGGTCCCAAAGTCATGGTTAAGTGGGAAACGATGTGGGAAGGCCCAGACAGCCAGGATGTTGGCTTAGAAGCAGCCATCATTTAAAGAAAGCGTAATAGCTCACTGGTCGAGTCGGCCTGCGCGGAAGATGTAACGGGGCTAAACCATGCACCGAAGCTGCGGCAGCGACACTATGTGTTGTTGGGTAGGGGAGCGTTCTGTAAGCCTGTGAAGGTGTGCTGTGAGGCATGCTGGAGGTATCAGAAGTGCGAATGCTGACATAAGTAACGATAAAGCGGGTGAAAAGCCCGCTCGCCGGAAGACCAAGGGTTCCTGTCCAACGTTAATCGGGGCAGGGTGAGTCGACCCCTAAGGCGAGGCCGAAAGGCGTAGTCGATGGGAAACAGGTTAATATTCCTGTACTTGGTGTTACTGCGAAGGGGGGACGGAGAAGGCTATGTCATCCGGGCGACGGTTGTCCCGGTTTAAGCGTGCAGGTGTGTGCTCCAGGCAAATCCGGAGCGCTTTAACACTGAGGCGTGATGACGAGGCACTACGGTGCTGAAGTGACAAATGCCCTGCTTCCAGGAAAAGCCTCTAAGCATCAGGTAACACGAAATCGTACCCCAAACCGACACAGGTGGTCAGGTAGAGAATACCAAGGCGCTTGAGAGAACTCGGGTGAAGGAACTAGGCAAAATGGTGCCGTAACTTCGGGAGAAGGCACGCTGATGCGTAGGTGAAGTGACTTGCTCACGGAGCTGAAATCAGTCGAAGATACCAGCTGGCTGCAACTGTTTATTAAAAACACAGCACTGTGCAAACACGAAAGTGGACGTATACGGTGTGACGCCTGCCCGGTGCCGGAAGGTTAATTGATGGGGTTATCCGTAAGGAGAAGCTCTTGATCGAAGCCCCGGTAAACGGCGGCCGTAACTATAACGGTCCTAAGGTAGCGAAATTCCTTGTCGGGTAAGTTCCGACCTGCACGAATGGCGTAATGATGGCCAGGCTGTCTCCACCCGAGACTCAGTGAAATTGAACTCGCTGTGAAGATGCAGTGTACCCGCGGCAAGACGGAAAGACCCCGTGAACCTTTACTATAGCTTGACACTGAACATTGAGCCTTGATGTGTAGGATAGGTGGGAGGCTTTGAAGCGTGGACGCCAGTCTGCGTGGAGCCAACCTTGAAATACCACCCTTTAATGTTTGATGTTCTAACGTGGACCCGTAATCCGGGTTGCGGACAGTGTCTGGTGGGTAGTTTGACTGGGGCGGTCTCCTCCTAAAGCGTAACGGAGGAGCACGAAGGTCAGCTAATCCTGGTCGGACATCAGGAGGTTAGTGCAATGGCATAAGCTGGCTTGACTGCGAGCGTGACGGCGCGAGCAGGTGCGAAAGCAGGTCATAGTGATCCGGTGGTTCTGAATGGAAGGGCCATCGCTCAACGGATAAAAGGTACTCCGGGGATAACAGGCTGATACCGCCCAAGAGTTCATATCGACGGCGGTGTTTGGCACCTCGATGTCGGCTCATCACATCCTGGGGCTGAAGTAGGTCCCAAGGGTATGGCTGTTCGCCATTTAAAGTGGTACGCGAGCTGGGTTTAGAACGTCGTGAGACAGTTCGGTCCCTATCTGCCGTGGGCGCTGGAGAATTGAGGGGGGCTGCTCCTAGTACGAGAGGACCGGAGTGGACGCATCACTGGTGTTCGGGTTGTCATGCCAATGGCACTGCCCGGTAGCTAAATGCGGAAGAGATAAGTGCTGAAAGCATCTAAGCACGAAACTTGCCCCGAGATGAGTTCTCCCTGAGACCTTGAGTCTCCTGAAGGAACGTTGAAGACGACGACGTTGATAGGCCGGGTGTGTAAGCGCAGCGATGCGTTGAGCTAACCGGTACTAATGAACCGTGAGGCTTAACCTTACAACGCCGAAGATGTTTTGGCGTGAGAGACGCGATAATCAGCTTGATACAGATGATGTCAGGGCGCGTGTGCGGTCTGATAAACAGAATTTGCCTGGCGGCACTAGCGCGGTGGTCCCACCTGACCCCATGCCGAACTCAGAAGTGAAACGCCGTAGCGCCGATGGTAGTGTGGGGTCTCCCCATGCGAGAGTAGGGAACTGCCAGGCATCAAACACGAGAAACCCTGACCGTAAGGTCAGGGTTTTTTGCTTTTATTCCTTGTGAAAAAATCGGTGAAACTAACCGGTGAAGCGTAACCAGCGCAAAATAAAGTCGGTAATCTGTTCAATATTGTTCAGATCCAGCACTGGAACGCTGATTTCCAAAGGTTCATCGCTGGCCACAGCGATAACATGCTCATCCAGTATGAGTTCTTGCAGACTATGTCCGCAGTTTTGTCGCCAAAGCAGGATCTTTGCTACCGCTTCATGCTTAAACCCTTCCACCAGAACCACATCCAGTGTTGAGGCATCCATCCGACTGACCAGATACGTCAGGTCCAGTTCTGTATCATCCGGTGTTTCCGTCATCAAAGCCCAGCGCTGAGAACTTGCCACCAGCGTTTGCGCCGCCCCCGCCTTACGTAATTCATAACTGTCTTTGCCTGGCTTATCGACATCCATATCGTGATGGGTATGTTTGATTAAACCCGGTCGGATTCCGTGTGCGCAAAGTGCCGGGATCAGTTTTTTTAGAAGGGTTGTTTTACCTGTACCGCTCCAGGCTGCAATAGCGAGTAAAGGGATCATGAATTCTCCTGCCAGTGAGCGAGATCGTCTGGTGTATTTACATTGGCAAATGCGATTTTCACATCGCTAAAATCTACAGGATGTCCGCCTGATTCACGCATAAACACCATTACTCTGCGTTCCCCGCGCGCCAGGTAGTCTTGTAACGCTGGCAAAATGCGTCTGTTAATCAGAGCAATAGCTGGATGATCTCGCTCGCCATCATGCACCCACACCGCCGGGGCCTGTTGACGTTGATCCCGCAACCGGGCGAAAAGATTCTCTGGCACATAAGGCGTGTCGCAAGGACAAAACAGAAACCACTCACTGGCTATTTGCTGCATTACCGAAAGTATTCCTGCCAGCGGGCCGGGAAAATCATTCATACTGTCAGACACCACGGTCAGGCCACTGGCACGGTAGATATCGAGATTGCGGTTGGCGCTGATCACCACGTTTTCAACCTGCGGCGCCAGTCTCTGCGCGACATGTTGCCATAAAGGTTTGCCGTTCAGCTCCAGCAAACCTTTATCTTTTCCCCCCATGCGCGAGGCCTTTCCTCCCGCCAGTACTACGCCGGTTACTGCACTGCTGTCCGTCACAGTTATCGCCTCTTTTATTGTGGGATTGACCCTGCTAACGTGTCTGTACCAAGAGTAAGGAGCACGACCATGAAATGTAAACGCCTGAACGAAGTTATCGAACTTCTCCAGCCTGCATGGCAGAAAGAGCCGGAACTGAATTTACTGCAATTTTTGCAGAAACTGGCGAAAGAATCAGGTTATGACGGCGAACTGGCTGATTTAAGTGACGACATTCTGATCTATCACCTGAAAATGCGCGATTCCTCGAAAGATGCGGTGATCCCTGGTATTCAAAAGGATTATGAAGAAGATTTCAAAACCGCTCTGCTGCGTGCTCGAGGCGTGATTAAAGAGTAAAAGCTTGTAAGCGGTGCCACCGAAAACGCTGCGAAATGATATCCTGAATCATTCGTTGTATTTTCGGATGACAGGATGACCTGTAACGCCTTTACTTTCCAGACACTACACCCGGATACCATCATGGATGCGCTGTTTGAGCAGGGGATCCGGGTGGACTCTGGTCTCACTCCGCTCAACAGCTACGAAAACCGTGTCTACCAGTTTCAGGATGAAGACCGCCGCCGTTATGTGGTGAAGTTTTATCGTCCCGAACGCTGGTCAGCAGAGCAAATCCTCGAAGAGCATGAGTTTGCCATTGATTTACAGCGTGATGACGTTCCCGTTGCCGCGCCGCTTGCCTTTAACCACCAGACATTGTTGACCCATAACGACTTCTTTTTTGCGGTTTTCCCCAGTGTTGGTGGCCGCCAGTTCGAAGCTGACAATCTCGATCAGATGGAATGGGTTGGGCGGTATCTTGGGCGTCTGCATCAAACCGGCAGTAAAAAACGCTTCGCCCATCGACCGGACATTGGGGTAAAAGAGTATTTACTTGAACCACGCCAGCTCTTTGAAACAACTGCGCTAATCCCTGCGGGTTTAAAAAGCGAGTTCCTGTCTGCTGTTGATAAGCTCATTGATGCAGTTATGGCGCAATGGCACAACCGCTTTAATCTGCTGCGCCTGCACGGTGACTGTCATGCCGGGAATATTCTCTGGCGCGACGGACCGATGTTTGTCGATCTGGATGATGCCCGCAATGGTCCTGCGATTCAGGATCTGTGGATGCTGCTGCATGGCGATAAAGCCGAGCAGCGTATGCAGCTTGAGATGATCGTTGAAGCTTATGAAGAATTCAGCGAGTTTAATCACGCCGAATTAGGCCTTATTGAGCCGCTGCGCGCCATGCGGATGGTCTACTATCTTGCGTGGCTTATCCGTCGTTGGGGCGATCCGGCATTCCCCAAAAATTTCCCCTGGCTGAACAGTGAAGATCACTGGCGCAGGCAGACATTGAGTTTCCTTGAGCAGGTGAAAGTTCTGCAGGAACCCCCTTTAGCATTAACACCCATGTATTAAACGGAGAGAGTTAACCATGAAGAAGATTTGGCTGGCGCTGGCAGGAATGATTCTGGCATTTAGCGCCTCTGCGGCACAGATCACCGACGGCAAGCAGTTTATTACTCTGGATAAACCCGTGGCTGGCGAGCCGCAGGTGCTTGAGTTCTTCTCATTCTACTGCCCGCACTGCTATGACTTTGAACGCGTATGGCATATTGCCGATGCGGTTAAGCAAAAGCTGCCGGAAGGCACCAAAATGACCAAGTATCACGTAGAGTTTCTTGGCCCGTTGGGTAAAGAGATGACGCAAGCGTGGGCGGTAGCGATGGCGCTGGGCGTGGAAGATAAGATCACCGCGCCAATGTTTGAAGCGGTACAGAAAACCCAGATCGTTCAGTCGGTTGCCGACATCCGCGACGTCTTTATCGCTGCGGGTGTGAAGGGGGAAGAGTATGATGCCGCCTGGAACAGCTTTGTGGTGAAATCGCTGGTTGCTCAACAAGAAAAAGCCGCTGCCGATCTGCAGTTGCAAGGAGTTCCGGCCATGTTTGTGAATGGCAAATACCAGGTTAATCAGCAGGGCATGGATGGCAGTAGCCTGGATGCCTTCGTGAAAGATTATGCCGACACGGTGAAATTCCTGGTCGAGAAGAAGTAAAAGAAAACGCCGGTCATTGACCGGCGTTTTTGTATTGTGTCTTTATCGCATCAATGTGTTCGTCTTTACCTGCCCATAGTTTATTCAGCCACTGCTGAAAACCACGTTTAAAATTCTTATCGCTGACGTAGTCCCCGTGTAGCTCTTCATTTACCGGGAGCAGGTTAACGCGTACAACAATGCGAGTCAGTTTACCGCTGAGCATATCCTGGAAAGGGGTCTTATCGTTTTCCGGGTAGCATAACGTCACATCCAACAGCTTATCGAATTGCGTCCCCAACACATTTAACGCCATGGCGACACCTGCGGCTTTTGGCGGCAGCAGGTTTTTATAGGGGGAGCGCGTCTCGTTGCGTTTTTCTTCGGTAAAACGCGAGCCTTCAACAAAATTGACTATCGTGGTGGGGTGATGGCGAAACTTCTCACAGGAACGGCGTGTCGTTTCCACATCTTTGCCACGGCGTTCAGGATGGCGGATCAAATACCCCCTGGAGTAGCGGCGCATAAATGGCATATCCAGCGCCCAGCAGGCAAGGCCGATAAACGGAACCCAGGCCAGTTGTTGCTTGAGGAAGTACTTATTCATCGGGATATGTTTGCGAAACAGCACGCACAACACCACGATATCCGCCCAGCTATGATGATTACAGATCAGCAAATACCAATTCTTTTTATTCAGGCTTTCCAGCCCTTCGACATCCCACTTTAAATGCGGATTAAGATACAGCAGCCAGGAAAGCCCTTCGCACCAGCAGTACATCATGAAATTACAGAAGGTTGAGATTGCACGCCAAAGCGCCGGAACCGGGAGTAATAGTTTGAGTATGCCGGCAATAATAATCGGCACGGAGCAAGCGACAGTTACCAATATGGTGAGCAGGACACTCAACGTAAGAGTGAATACTGCAAGCAATCTCGACATAGTTAAATTATTCAGAAAGTTAGCTGCTGAAGGCGCACCTGAGAAAAGCGCAATGGGCGATTTTATCAGAAAACAGAGGGCAGGAATGCTTAAACCTTGCTGGTAGTACCTGGTTATGCTGGCGCGGGAAAAGCAAATCATCTTTTCTTATATCCACATAGCTTAAATTGTCATCATAAAGCCATAAGGATCCTTTTCACTGTTTTAACTATATGAAATAAAAGGTTTTGTATAATACTGCGATCTTAGTTAAGACACAAAAGTCCAGCCTGAAAGAAACTATACACAAACTTATCCACAGGTTGAATATGCGAGCGATCCCGACGATCGCGAAATCTTTGCTGGCAATTACCGCGAAAAATTCATGTTTCCCCCGGTCTGTGGCATCCTTGGACCATAAATTGATAAACAGGCACGGACATCATGGTTCAGATCCCAGAAAATCCCCTTATCCTTGTTGACGGTTCGTCTTACCTCTATCGCGCTTATCATGCGTTCCCCCCCCTGACCAACAGCGCGGGCGAACCCACAGGGGCGATGTATGGCGTACTGAATATGCTGCGTAGCCTGATTTTGCAGTACCAGCCGACACATGCCGCGGTGGTGTTTGATGCGAAAGGAAAAACCTTCCGTGACGAACTGTTTGAACATTACAAATCGCATCGCCCGCCGATGCCGGATGATCTGCGTGCGCAAATAGAACCCCTCCACGCCATGGTCAAAGCCATGGGATTACCGCTGTTGGCGGTTTCCGGCGTAGAAGCGGACGATGTGATCGGTACGCTGGCGCGCGAAGCAGAAAAAATGGGTCGCCCGGTGCTGATCAGCACGGGTGATAAAGATATGGCGCAACTGGTCACGCCAAATATCACTCTGATCAATACCATGACCAACACCATTCTTGGTCCAGATGAAGTGATCACCAAATACGGCGTTCCGCCGGAGCTGATTATCGATTTCCTTGCACTGATGGGCGACTCTTCGGACAACATCCCGGGTGTACCTGGCGTCGGTGAGAAAACCGCACAGGCGCTGCTGCAGGGGCTTGGTGGTTTAGATACGTTGTATGAGCAGGCGGATAAAATCGCTGGCCTGACTTTCCGCGGTGCGAAAACCATGGCCGCGAAGCTGGAGCAGAGTAAAGAGGTGGCTTACCTCTCTTATCAGCTGGCAACGATTAAAACTGATGTTGAGCTGGAGCTGACATGCGAACAGCTTGACGTGCAGCAGCCTGTGGCGGAAGAGCTCCTCGGGTTGTTCAAACAGTATGAATTCAAACGCTGGATCACCGATGTTGAAGCCGGTAAGTGGTTGCAGGCAAAAGGGGCGAAACCGGCAACGAAACCTCAGGAAACCATTACGATAGACGCCAGTGCGGATATCCCGGCAGCAACGCTCTCTGCGGATAATTACGTCACTATCCTTGATGAAGAGACGCTGCAACAATGGATTGCAAAGCTGAAAAGCGCGCCACTGTTTGCTTTTGATACCGAAACCGACAGCCTGGACAATATTAGCGCCAACCTGGTTGGGCTCTCTTTTGCCACTGAACCGGGTGTTGCGGCATATGTGCCGGTAGCGCATGACTATCTGGATGCGCCGGACCAAATTTCCCGTGAACGTGCATTGGAGCTGCTCAAGCCGCTGCTGGAAGATGAAAAAGCCATTAAAGTCGGGCAGAACCTGAAATACGATCGCGGCGTGCTGCAAAATTACGGTATTGAACTGCGCGGTATTGTGTTTGATACCATGCTGGAGTCCTACACGCTGGACAGCGTAGCGGGTCGCCATGATATGGACAGCCTCTCTGAACGCTGGCTGAAACACAAAACCATCACCTTTGAAGAGATTGCCGGCAAAGGTAAAAATCAACTGACCTTTAACCAGATCGATCTGGAACAGGCAGGTCGCTACGCGGCGGAAGATGCTGACGTTACTTTGCAACTGCATCTGAAGATGTGGCCGGAACTGCAAAAAAATGCCGGACCGCTTAACGTGTTTCAGAACATTGAAATGCCGCTGGTGCCAGTGATCTCTCGCATCGAACGCAACGGGGTTAATATCGATCCTGCGGTACTGCATAAACACTCGGAAGAGCTGACCCTGCGTCTGGCAGAGTTGGAGAAAAAAGCCCATGAGATCGCCGAAGAGCCTTTTAATCTTTCGTCCACTAAGCAGCTACAAACTATTCTTTTTGAAAAACAGGGTATTAAACCGCTGAAGAAAACGCCGGGCGGCGCACCGTCTACGTCGGAAGAGGTGCTGGAAGAGCTGGCGCTTGACTATCCACTGCCGAAAGTGATCCTTGAGTACCGTGGGTTGGCGAAACTCAAATCAACCTACACCGATAAATTGCCGTTGATGATTAACCCGAAAACCGGGCGCGTCCATACGTCGTATCATCAGGCGGTGACGGCGACAGGGCGTTTATCTTCAACCGATCCCAACCTGCAAAATATTCCGGTGCGCAATGATGAGGGCCGACGTATTCGTCAGGCATTTATCGCGCCGAAAGATCATGTGATTGTCTCTGCGGACTACTCGCAAATTGAGCTGCGTATTATGGCTCACCTGTCGCGCGATAAGGGCCTGCTGTCGGCATTTGCCGAAGGGAAAGACATTCACCGCGCGACGGCGGCGGAAGTGTTTGGCCTGCCGCTCGAAAGCGTCAGTAATGAGCAGCGTCGTAGCGCCAAGGCCATTAACTTTGGTCTGATCTACGGTATGAGCGCGTTTGGTTTATCACGCCAGCTCAATATTCCGCGCAAAGAGTCGCAAAAATATATGGATCTCTACTTTGAGCGCTATCCGGGCGTGCTGGATTATATGGAACGCACGCGTGCGCAGGCGAAAGATCGCGGTTATGTCGAAACTCTCGAAGGGCGCCGACTTTATCTGCCGGATATCAAATCCAGTAATGCGGCCAGACGAGCCGGAGCAGAACGTGCGGCAATCAACGCACCGATGCAGGGTACGGCGGCGGATATTATTAAGCGCGCGATGATTGCGGTAGACGCATGGTTGCAAAGTGAAAAACCTCGCGTTCGTATGATCATGCAGGTTCACGATGAACTGGTGTTTGAGGTGCACAAAGACGATCTTGAAGCAGTGTCGAAAAAGATCCATGAACTGATGGAGAGCAGTACGACGCTTGATGTGCCGTTGCTGGTGGAAGTCGGGAGCGGGCAAAACTGGGATCAAGCGCACTAAGTCCGCGGCGGATAAGGTTCTTTTTTGTAAGTAAGCAACAAATGACCGGGAGTTTTGTGATGATCATTAGAATTCCCTATGTAAAAATTGAAAAGAAATTACAAAAAGTGCTTTGTCCGGATCCAAAAAGGGAGTAGAGTTATTTGCGTAGGGTACAGAGGTAAGATGTTCTATCTTTCAGACCTTTTACTTCACGTAATCGGATTTGGCTGAATATTTAGCCGCCCCAGTCAGTAATGACTGGGGCGTTTTTTATTGTGCAAAAGAAAGAAAAAACGCGGCGGACGCCGCGTGATGGAAGGGATTACTCGTTACTTTCTTCAACCGGCGGCAGCGAGCTAAACCAGGTGTCCAGCTTTTCACGCAATTTGTCCACACCCTGTTTTTTCAGGGAAGAGAACGCTTCAACCTGAACGTCTCCCTGGAAAGCGAGCACGGCTTCACGCACCATATTGAGCTGCGCTTTGCGCGCGCCGCTGGCAAGTTTGTCCGCTTTAGTGAGCAACACCAGCACCTGAAGATTGCTGTCTACTGCCCATTGGATCATCTGCTGATCCAGATCTTTTAACGGATGGCGAATATCCATTAACACCACCAGACCCTGCAGGCACTGGCGTTTTTCCAGATACTCCCCGAGCGCGCGCTGCCATTTGATTTTCATCTCTTCCGGCACTTCTGCATAGCCGTAACCCGGCAGGTCGACCAGGCGTTTGCCGTCGGCGACTTCAAACAGGTTAATAAGTTGCGTACGGCCCGGAGTCTTTGACGTGCGCGCCAGGTTTCTCTGGTTTGTCAGCGTGTTAAGCGCACTCGATTTTCCTGCATTGGAGCGGCCAGCAAAAGCCACTTCGATACCGGTGTCGGCGGGTAAGTGGCGAATATCAGGCGCACTGGTGACAAAGTGCGTCTGTTGGTAATTCCAGTTAGTCAAAATGGTCGTCTCCATCTGAAAGCATGCGGCGATTATACCTGAACTGCTGCAAAAGGCTGTTTTTCTCGTCAGAAACTCACCTGTAAGCCGTTGTCTTAAGTGTTGTAAGAGATTGGCTATTCCTGCTATGCGAACTTTCAGAGAAGTTGCAGGCACCCGAAACCGGTAAACTATGTTAAATCAATGAGTTGGTTTTAAAGAATTTTCCTAATTTATCGGATCGAGGTATCTAACTGCTTGTCAGTTTCGCTCAGAAGGGTAAAGTAACTCGCAGGCCAGGAGGCTAAAGAAGGAAGGATGACTCAAGGAGTGAGGGGTCAGGAGCGCCAGGAGGCGAAGACAGGACAAAACGTCTGGAGACGTTTACACGGAAAAGGAACCCCAACAGGGAATGTTCGACGCTAACGGAAAAACAGGGCTGGTTGATAGCGCACACGGAATGTAGAACCCATTATGGGTTGAGGGTCAAGAAAAAAGGCGACAGTTTGCACTGTCGCCTTTTTTCTTTGCTTGCTTTCTGCTAGATTCCGCCGCAATTCTATACTGAAGAAAACGACTTAAGACGACCATCATGAAAAAACCGTCCACCCAACCACGCGGCAAAGTACGCCGTAAAACACGTGAAGAATTGAATCAGGAAGGCCGCGATCGCAAACGTGACAAAAAGCATCGCGGTAATGCTTCTGGCAGCCGCGCGAACGGTGGCGCTGAGTCTTCCGGCTCCGGCAAGGGGAAACCGCAAAAAGATCCGCGCACAGGCAGCAAAAAACCGATCCCACTGGGCGTTACCGAACCCCAGGTTAAAAAGCACCACAAACCTAAGAGCGAGAAACCTATGCTTTCACCGCAGGATGAGTTGGAGATGCTGGAAACGGATGAGCGCCTGGATGCGCTGCTGGAACGTCTGGAAGAGGGCGAAACCCTGAGCGCGGAAGATCAAGCGTGGGTGGATGCCAAACTGGATCGCATTGATGAGCTAATGCAGAAGCTGGGTCTCTCTTACGATGATGATGAAGATGAGGAAGAAGAAGAGCGCAAGGAAGATATGATGCGTCTGCTGAAAGGCGGCAATTAATCCTTTTCTATGGGCCTTCCCGTCCTGCTTATAACCCTTCCGGTTATATGTTATCTGGTGTGGTTATTCGTTAAACTACAGCGGTTGTCGCGGCGCAAAGTGTGGCTGCGCAACCGGCTTATGACCCGCAATGAGGTCAGGCCGGGCCGCCGGACCCGCCAGCGGCGTCATCGGAAGGAGTAAGCAATGTCAGAGCATGTGATCGACTGGGACCTGGCCCTCATCCAGAAATATAACTATTCCGGGCCGCGTTACACTTCATACCCTACCGCGCTGGAGTTTTCCGACGCTTACGGCGAAGAGGATTTTCAGCGTGCTGTTGCGCGTTATCCGGAGCGTCCGCTATCGCTGTACGTTCATATCCCGTTTTGTCACAAGCTGTGCTATTTCTGCGGCTGCAATAAGATTGTTACCCGGCAGCAGCATAAAGCCGATCAATACCTGGACGCGCTGGAACAAGAGATTGTTCATCGTGCGCCGCTGTTTAAAGGCCGCCACGTCAGCCAGTTGCACTGGGGCGGCGGTACGCCAACTTACCTGAATAAAGCGCAAATCAGCCGCCTGATGGGGCTTCTGCGAGGGCATTTTGCCTTTAACGATGATGCGGAAATCTCGATCGAAGTCGATCCCCGTGAAATTGAGCTGGACGTTCTCGATCATCTGCGCAGCGAAGGTTTTAATCGCCTGAGCATGGGCGTGCAGGACTTTAATAAAGAAGTCCAGCGGCTGGTGAACCGCGAGCAGAATGAAGATTTTATCTTCGCGCTGCTGAATCACGCCCGGAAAATCGGTTTTACTTCGACCAATATCGATCTGATTTATGGGCTGCCAAAACAGACGCCGGAAAGCTTTGCCTTTACGCTACAACGCGTGGCGGCGCTGAGCCCGGATCGTCTGAGCGTGTTCAACTATGCGCATTTGCCGACGCTGTTCGCCGCGCAGCGCAAAATCAAAGATGCCGATCTGCCTTCCGCCCAGCAGAAGCTGGATATTTTGCAGCAAACCATCACCTCGCTCACCACATCGGGTTATCAGTTTATCGGTATGGATCACTTTGCCCGTCCGAATGATGAGCTGGCTGTGGCGCAGCGTAACGGCGTGTTACACCGCAATTTCCAGGGTTACACCACCCAGGGCGATAGCGATCTGCTGGGGCTGGGCGTTTCCGCTATCAGCATGATTGGCGACAGCTACGCGCAAAACCAGAAAGAGCTGAAACACTATTATCAGCAGGTGGACGAACGCGGTAACGCGCTATGGCGGGGGATTGCGCTAACCCGTGATGACTGTATTCGCCGTGACGTGATCAAAATGCTGATCTGTAATTTCCGTCTGGCGTTCGGTGCGGTGGAAAATGTCTGGGGTATCGATTTTCGCGACTATTTTGCCGAAGATTTGCGCTTGTTAGCGCCGCTGGTGGATGACGGGCTGGTGGCGGTTGATGAAGCCGGGTTGCAGGTAACGGCGAAAGGGCGTTTGCTGATCCGCAATATTTGCATGTGCTTCGACGCTTATCTGCGCCAGAAAGCGCGGTTGCAGCAGTTCTCAAGAGTGATTTAGCGAGCGTGTTATCAGGCCTACAACAGTATGCATAGGCCTGATAAGCGCAGCGCCATCAGTAAGACTAGCTAAACAGCCCAACCAACGCGGCGCAAAGCACAGCCGCGATGGCTGTTTGCGGTGTATGGCTTGCAGACGCGCCAGCTTCGACGCCTGTCGTAACCATATTGATGAATGATTCCAGCATGATGAACTCCCCCGTGAACGGGCAAGATCATACTTAACTGCGGGTAACAGTAAAGGGTGAAATCGCAGCAATTTGCACTGACTATTCAATCTTTACACTTCTGCCGTCGTCTACTCCATTCCCAGCTCTTTCAGCTTACGCGTCAGGGTATTGCGGCCCCAGCCGAGCAAGCGTGCCGCTTCCTGTTTATGGCCCTGCGTATGCCGCAATGCGGTGGTCAGCAGTGTCCGTTCCATCTCCGGTTGCGCTTCAGAGAGCAGATTTTGATGACCGGAACGCAGCGCGCGATCCGCCCATTGCGCCAGCAGGGTTGCCCAACTGTCCGGCAGACTCTGTGACGGGTTATCCGGTGTGGTCGTTTCGAAAAGCTCGGCAGGCAGATCCTGAATCAGGACTTCCTGACCTGCAGCCATTACCGTCAGCCAGCGACAGGTATTTTCGAGCTGACGCACGTTCCCGCCCCAGGGCAGACGCGTTAATGCCGCTTCCGTTTCTGGGTGGAGTTGCTTGGTTTCCACCCCCAGTTCACGGGCAGCAACCTGCAAAAAGTGCCGCGCAAGGCGAGGGATATCTTCCCGACGTTCGCGCAGTGGCGGCAAGTGCACGCGAATAACGTTCAGGCGGTGGAATAAATCCTCACGGAATTTCCCTTCCTGAACACGCAGCTCAAGGTTCTGGTGCGTGGCTGCGATAATGCGCACATCGACTTTTACCGGTGCATAACCACCCACGCGATAGAACTGGCCATCAGCCAGCACGCGCAGCAAACGGGTCTGCACATCCAGCGGCATATCGCCGATTTCGTCGAGAAACAGCGTCCCGCCATCGGCCTGTTCAAAACGGCCCTGACGCACGGTGTTCGCGCCGGTAAAGGCCCCTTTCTCGTGACCAAACAGCTCAGACTCGATCAAATCTTTTGGTATCGCAGCCATATTCAGCGCAATAAACGGCGCTTTTACCCGTGGGCTATGGCGATGCAGCGCATGCGCGACCAGCTCTTTACCGGTCCCGGATTCGCCGTTAATCAGCACGCTAATGGACGAACGCGACAGGCGACCAATAATGCGGAATACATCCTGCATTGCCGGGGCCTCGCCGATGATGTCGGTTGTCGGACCGCTGGCCTGTACATTACGTGGTTGCTGCTGTTCCTGATAATGGCTGATTGCGCGCTCGACCAGCGCAACGGCTTCATCAATGTCAAATGGCTTGGGCAGATAATCAAACGCCCCTTGTTGATAGGCGCTGACGGCGGCATCCAGATCGGAATGTGCGGTCATAATGATGACCGGAAGCATCGGATGGCGCTGCTTTATCTGTTTCAGTAACGCAAGTCCATCCATCCCTGGCATACGAATATCCGAAAGCAGTACATCAGGGGTTTTGGTGGTTAGCGCATCTAGCACTTCATTGGCACTTTCAAATGTTGTACAACTCAAGCCTGCCCCGGTGAGCGCGCGTTCCAGCACCCAACGGATGGAGCTATCGTCATCAACGATCCAGACTATCCCTCGTTGCATAAACACCTCTACTTCCGAATAGGCAGGTAAACCGAAAATTCGGTATGTCCTGGCCAACTGGTAAATTCAATTTTGCCAGAATGTTGATCGATCAAACTTCGTGCGATAGATAACCCAAGCCCGGTGCCGCCTTCACGCCCGCTCACCATCGGATAGAACAGCGTATCCTGGAGATGCGAAGGAATGCCTGGACCGTTATCTTCCACATCTATTCTCGCCGCCAGGCGATAGCGCACACCGTGCAGCGTTAACTGGAAAGCGGTACGGGTACGTAAAATGATCTCGCCACCTTCCGGTCCCAGCGCTTGCAGCGCATTGCGAACAATATTCAGTAAAACTTGCTCGATTTGGTCGGGATCGTGAGCCAGTTCCGGCAGGCTGGGATCGTAATCGCGGACCAGCGTGACGTTATCCGGCAGTTCCATCGACACCAGATTCACCACACGTTCGGCAACCTTATGAATGCTTTCAGTAACATGCATTCCGGGCTGTTGCGGACCAAGCAGACGATCCACCAGATTGCGCAGACGGTCGGCCTGCTCGATGATCACTTTGGTATATTCCAGCAATGCCGGATCGGGCAGCGCTTTACTCAGCAATTGTGCGGCGCCACGTAGTCCACCAAGCGGGTTTTTGATTTCATGGGCCAGTCCACGCACCAGGTCGCGTGCGGCGACTTGTTGGGCATGCTGGAGCTGCTCCTGACTCAGACGTCGCTGGTTATCCATCGGCGCCATTTCCAGCAGGATCAACCCCTCCGGCAAACGTTGCGCCGTCAGTGAAAGAATGTGTGAACGCCCGTCAATGACGAGTGTGACTTCGTTATCGGTAAACCCCTGTCCGGCGTGCAGACTTTCCCGCATCAGATCGATGTTCAGTGAGAAGTAGCTCAGTAATTCAGGCAGAGGTGTGCCAAATAACTTACGTGAACTCTGCGCCAGTAATTGTTGCGCAGCCGGGTTCGCGTAATGCACTGCCAGTTCATCATCAACCAGCAAGATGCTGTTGATTAAAGAATTGAGGATCTGCCCAGCATCGGGCAGCACGCCACTTGCCATTCAGCAGTCTCCCGGATAGTTGCACTAATTTAGTGCAGTATAGCTTTTTATCGGTAAAAAGCGCGATAGATCAGGTTGTTGGTGGAGAAAAAAGCCCATCCTGGGATGGGCTAAAAAGTTCCACGGCAACAAATCCTCTGGCGTCTTTCTCGCCGTAACTGCGTTGGCTGCCTTCGCTCACCCCGGTCACATAGTTATCTATGCTCCCGAGGATTCGCTCAGTTGCCGCCTTGTTACGACAAGAAATCCGCTGAGTATTAAATTTATTAAACGCTGTAGTACAGTTCGAACTCTACCGGGTGCGGCGTCATGCGAACGCGGTCGTTTTCTTCGATACGCAGCGCGATGTAGGCATCGATCGCGTCGTCGGTGAATACGCCGCCAGCAGTCAGGAACTCGCGGTCAGCGCTCAGTGCGTTGAGTGCTTCTTCCAGAGAGCCTGCAACCTGCGGGATTTCTTTCGCTTCTTCAGCCGGCAGATCGTACAGGTTTTTGTCCATGGCTTCGCCCGGATGGATTTTGTTTTTAATACCATCCAGACCGGCCATCAGCAGTGCTGCGAAGCACAGGTACGGGTTCGCTGCCGGATCCGGGAAACGCACTTCAATACGACGCGCTTTCGGAGAAGCAACCACTGGGATACGGATAGAAGCAGAACGGTTACGGGCAGAGTAAGCCAGCATTACCGGAGCTTCGTAACCCGGGACCAGACGCTTGTAGGAGTTGGTGGTCGGGTTAGACAGGGCGTTGATGGCTTTCGCGTGTTTGATTACGCCGCCAATGTAGTACAGCGCTGTTTCAGACAGGCCTGCATATTTGTCGCCAGAGAACAGGTTGGTGCCGTTCTTGGACAGGGACATATGGCAGTGCATACCGGAACCGTTATCACCGAACATCGGTTTCGGCATAAAGGTCGCGGTTTTACCGAAACGGTGCGCAACGTTGTGCACAACGTATTTGTAGATCTGAATTTCGTCCGCTTTTTTGGTCATGGTGTTGAAGCGGGTTGCCACTTCGTTCTGACCAGCAGTCGCCACTTCGTGGTGGTGAGCTTCAACAACCAGGCCCATTTCTTCCATCACCAGACACATGGTGGAACGCAGGTCCTGAGCGGAGTCAACCGGTGGAACCGGGAAGTAACCGCCTTTAACTGCCGGACGGTGACCTTTGTTACCACCTTCGTATTTGGTAGAGGAGTTCCACGCGCCTTCGATATCGTCGATAGCAACGCTGGAACCGGAAATGGAGCTGCCGAAACGAACGTCGTCAAACAGGAAGAATTCCGGCTCTGGCCCGAACAGAACGGTGTCTGCAATGCCGGTAGCGCGCAGGTACTCTTCAGCACGTTTCGCGATGGAGCGCGGGTCACGGTCGTAACCCTGCATGGTGCCAGGTTCCAGGATATCGCAACGGATGATCAGCGTAGGTTCTTCGTAGAACGGGTCAATGACAGCGGTAGTCGCGTCCGGCATCAGTACCATGTCGGATTCGTTGATGCCTTTCCAGCCACCAATCGAAGAACCATCAAACATTTTACCTTCTTCGAAGAAGTCGGCATTGACCTGATGGGCTGGGATAGTGACGTGCTGTTCTTTACCTTTAGTATCTGTGAAGCGCAGATCAACAAACTTCACTTCGTGCTCATTCAGCATCGTCAAAACGTGTTCAGCGGACATACTTAAACTCTCCCGGATTTGTCATTGTCGTCGTGGTAACGAGGTCTTCAAATACTACGTAAACCTGGCGTTGTTGCCGTAAAATAGTTAAAGCGAAATCTATGCCAACTTTTAAATGCCCCTAAAAAGGCGTTATTATGCACGGTATAGTGCAAAAGGGCTGCACCATGATGGTTAAGCTGCACCAATATAGTGCTTCAATGTGAACATTGGGCACTATATTGGTGCAATTTTCGTTAAATGCCCCTTTTAACGCTCCGTGAAAGCGATCACAAAGCAACTCTGCAATACTTGTTTGCGGAGGATGTTTGTGATCCTGTTTAGTCCTTCGATTAATACGTGTACAATAACGCGCTATTTCTAATGCCTGAGGCAAAGTTGTGATCGAAAATCTGCGTAACATCGCCATCATTGCTCACGTTGACCACGGTAAAACGACCCTGGTTGACAAGCTGCTGCAGCAATCCGGTACGTTCGACGAACGTGCTGAAACACAAGAGCGTGTGATGGACTCCAACGATTTGGAGAAAGAGCGTGGGATTACCATCCTCGCGAAAAACACCGCTATCAAATGGAATGATTACCGTATCAACATCGTTGATACCCCAGGGCACGCCGACTTCGGTGGTGAAGTTGAGCGTGTGATGTCCATGGTTGATTCCGTGCTGCTGGTGGTTGACGCATTTGACGGCCCGATGCCGCAAACGCGCTTCGTGACCAAAAAAGCATTTGCCCATGGCCTGAAACCGATTGTGGTAATCAACAAAGTTGACCGCCCTGGCGCGCGTCCTGATTGGGTTGTTGACCAGGTCTTTGACCTGTTCGTTAACCTGGACGCGACCGACGAGCAGCTGGACTTCCCGATCGTTTACGCTTCTGCGCTGAACGGTATCGCGGGTATGGACCACGAAGACATGGCTGAAGACATGACCCCGCTGTACCAGGCGATTGTTGACCATGTACCGGCACCGAACGTTGATCTGGACGGCACCCTGCAGATGCAGATCTCTCAGCTCGACTACAACAACTACGTTGGTGTAATCGGCATTGGTCGTATCAAACGCGGTAAAGTGAAACCGAACCAGCAGGTCACTATCATTGATAGCGAAGGCAAAACCCGTAACGGTAAAGTCGGTAAAGTACTGACTCACCTGGGGCTGGAGCGTATTGATAGCGAAGTCGCAGAAGCGGGCGATATCATTGCGATCACCGGTCTGGGCGAGCTGAACATCTCTGACACCATCTGCGATCCGCAAAATGTAGAAGCGCTGCCGGCGCTGTCTGTTGATGAACCGACCGTGACCATGTTCTTCAACGTCAACACCTCTCCGTTCTGCGGTAAAGAAGGTAAGTACGTGACTTCACGTCAGATCCTCGACCGTCTGAACAAAGAGCTGGTGCACAACGTTGCGCTGCGCGTGGAAGAAACCGAAGATGCGGATGCGTTCCGCGTATCCGGTCGTGGTGAACTGCACCTGTCCGTTCTTATCGAGAACATGCGTCGTGAAGGTTTCGAAATGGCGGTTTCCCGTCCGAAAGTTATCTTCCGCGAAATCGACGGCCGTAAACAAGAGCCGTTCGAAAACGTTACGCTGGACGTTGAAGAGCAGCACCAGGGTTCTGTGATGCAGGCGCTCGGTGAGCGTAAAGGCGACCTGAAAAACATGAATCCGGACGGTAAAGGCCGCGTACGTCTCGACTACGTGATCCCAAGCCGTGGTCTGATTGGCTTCCGTTCTGAGTTCATGACCATGACCTCCGGTACCGGTCTGCTGTACTCCACTTTCAGCCATTACGATGATGTTCGTCCGGGTGAAGTGGGTCAGCGTAACAACGGCGTACTGATCTCCAATGGTCAGGGTAAAGCGGTTGCGTTCGCACTGTTCAGCCTGCAGGACCGCGGTAAGCTGTTCCTGGGCCATGGCGCGGAAGTTTACGAAGGCCAGATCATCGGTATTCACAGCCGTTCTAACGACCTGACTGTTAACTGCCTGACCGGTAAAAAACTGACCAACATGCGTGCGTCCGGTACGGACGAAGCCACGGTTCTGGTTCCGCCGGTTAAGATGACGCTTGAGCAGGCGCTGGAGTTTATCGATGACGACGAACTGGTTGAGGTTACTCCTCAGTCCATTCGTATCCGTAAACGTCACCTGACTGAGAACGACCGTAAACGCGCAATGCGCGGTACGAAAGAAGAGTAAGATCGCTTCTTTGCCAGTAAATGAAAAAGCCGCTGAAGTCAGCGGCTTTTTTTATGGCGGTATGTTTATCAGAAGCTGTATTTCACGCCCAGCATACCTTGTGTGTCACTGTAGCCTTTGCTCCCCACCTGCTGAGCAACGTTGCCCCACAGTGTCAGGTTTGGTGTAACCCGGCCTTCCACGCCAGCTTTCAGTTCAGCGATATTATTCGTACCGCTCATGCTGTTGCTCACGTCATCCATTTTCACCCGGGTGGTCTGCGTGTTGTGGATCCAGTTAGCTTCAACAAACGGCTGCAACTGGCGGTCTTTGCCTGCATCAACCGGGTTACGATCGCTGAGGTAGGCTTTCACGCCAAGGCGGGTCATCAGATTGCCGCTGCTTTCGTCTTTCACGCGCGTGCCGTTCTGCTCGCGATGCTCACCTGCTTTAACTCCCATCCAGACCAGCTGGGCTTTGGGTTGGATCCAGAAACTGCGCTGTTCATTTTCGCCGACTTTAAAGCTGTAACCGGCTTCAACCGAAGCGGTGATGCCCTTGGACTTATATTTTTCAGTCGCTTGTTCCTGGCCTGTCACATCGTTATCAAACCAGTTATAGAGTGCCCAGCTATCAACATAGGCACCTGTTTTGTCCGTTTCATTTGCATACCAGGTACCGTACAACCCTACGCTGTAACCGGAGATTTTCCCGCGAGAGTGGTAGCCGGTAAGGTTCGATTTGGTGGTGTTATTACTGTTGGCATAGCCCGCCATTGCACCCACATGCCAGCGGTCAAGACCGTCAGTACTCCACTGCGCCAGATCGCCCCCCAGTTGCATAACATAGCGGTTGCCGCTGGTTTTTAACTGACCACTGCCGTCTTTGAAACGGGTATGACCACCAACATTACGCAGCCACAGACTGGTGACTTTCTTCTCGCCAGTGAGAATATCGGTGTACTGTGTTTCACCCAGGCGATCATGCAGACGAGTCATGAACAGTGTATTTGCCGCATAGTTGTTGGCCAGATAGCTACCGAATTCAGGGCGATACTGATGCTTACCTGCCGGTGTAACCGGGTCAACCGAAGGTGGCACAATAGGGCGCTCGGGTCCAACCGGATCAGGTTCCGGCTCCACATCTTCGATCTTGCTGGTCAGGTACCAGTTATTGGCTTTCTGCACCACGTTATAGTCGTAGCCCCCGGCGACGATACGACCTGCTTTTTCAAAGGTACCGGCGGAGTTACCCTCTACTTCGATAATTTCGATACCTTCAACAGTTTGCGCCCCTGTCCCGCCAATATTATTAATGGCGACAAAGGTGTTACCGGCGGTATTCCCTTTAACAATCATTTTGTCTGTTTCAGAGGTGTCGTCAGCCAGCACGGTATTAAAGGCAAGCGTACCGCCGTTACCTGTGTAATCACCGTTCACCGTCAGCGTCTTCCACAACCCGTCGTTATCATGCAGAACATTCACCACCGCACCTGAATCCAGCGTCAGACTGGTCAGTGTCGAGCTGTCGGTCATATTCCAGACGGCATTGCTCATGGTGAGCCCTGTTGTTGCTGCACCGGTAATATAGGATGCGCCATCCCATAATGAATTGTCTCGCATGGAAAGCAGAATGGCGCTGTTATCGCCGGATGAGGAAATATCGCCATCAATGGTGAATCTTCCGCCGGTTGAAGCATCGATCACCCCACCGCTGACGGTCGACATTGCATAGTTATTGCTGGCTTTGTCTCCGGCCATGGTAATGGTTGCACCGCCGGCCAGATTGATTTTCCCCTTCGACAACGCATGCAAGCCGGAGGATGCGGTGCCGCTGTTGTTATTAACCGTGATTGAAGCGTTATCGCCGAGATTGACGATCGCATTGGTGGTGTACACCCCATAAGCGCCAACACCGTTGGTCGTTATGGACGCGTCTTCAGCTAAAGAGATTATTGAAGAGCCGGCGGCATAAATCGCGTTTGCGCCATCGAGATTGGTGGTGATGTCGGCATTTTTGCCCAATTCAATCTTCGATGAGGATCCTGCGTAGGCGCCATAAGCCAATTTACCGTACGTTTCAATTACTGCATCCTGGCCCAGGCGGATATAAGAACCGCTTTGGTATGCGCGAATACCTTCTGCATAGTTGCCGCGGGTAACGATATGTGCGCGATCGCCAAGGATGATATTGTTTTTCGCCGCGGTGGCGTCCTTGATGGCATAAGCGGTAACGCCGCGCCCGGTGTTACCGGTGGTTTCAATATACGCATCGTTGCCAACGTAGATGTTGGCGGAACCAAGATAACCCTGACTAAAAGAGCTGTAGCCTGCGTTAATTCCGTCGCCGCTGTCTCCGTTAACGTAAATTTTGGTGCGATCGCCCGTTATTACAAATACCGGGTTATCTGGCGTGTTGGTACCGTGTGTACGGATCCCGTCAACATCTTTGCCATTATTTGCCGCAACTTTGGATTGTGTATAAATCGTTAAGTCATCGCCAAATATGACACCAGGGCTGCCCGTCGTCGAGTTCTGAATAACAGTAACGGTATGTTCAAATGCTTCGGCTCCAGGGCCATTCAGCGTAATACCGTTACCATAAATTGGGATGCTGCCAGTGTTCCATTGATATACATAGTTAGGATCGCTGGTGTTTTTACTGAAATTTGTGCTTGCGCCGGATGGAATAAGTGCCTGGATCTCAGATGGTAAATCAGAAACCAGACCTGTTGCAGGCAAGTCATTGAAATTTAAATACGCTGCGTGGACTGGGATGAATATTGATGCCAGAGCCGCAGAAATAGCGATTGCTATCGGCGAATATTTTGTTGAATGTGACATATTTTCCTCCCCGCAGGGAATAAGACACCCACCGCATTTGAATGAATATGTGGGTTTTTAAATTAAATATATAAATTTTGTGGCTGATTCAGGATATAAGCTTTTGAATCGTCTTAAACCTTAACCTCTAAACACAAGATGTATCTACTCACGTCAAACTGTTTATCTCTTCAGTTAATACTTGCTCCTGTTCACGTTATGTGTTTTTCTGAAGCAAATATAAATTCAAATGATGTTATCTTTTAATCAATTAGCCTTATTAAATATTTTTAATTTTTATCTAAGAAATTAATTTTTTAACTCTTTGTATTTGCTGGGTTTGGATGGTTTTCTTAGTTTGTTAAACCTATAGTTGTGGTGAATTATTTTAATTTTTTGCTAAAATTAATCTGCACCGTTTTAGGATAAATTTTTAAACGGTAGCCCTGCCGAGGAAAGGAAAAATTGTATCTCATTAATAATTTAGTGGAGTTTAACCCTGACAGTAAAAGCCTGACGAATCGTTTGACTGGCCGTACTCTTCATTTGCAGTTACCAGCCAGCCTCTGTTTCCTTTATCTAATAACGCATCCTGGAGAAGTGATTTCTCAAAATGATTTGATGAAGGTTGGATGGGGAGACAGAAACGATGTCACTACGCCTAATGCGTTTTATCAGGCAATTCTTACTCTGCGTAACGCGCTGGAGGTGGCCGGTTTGCCTCGTGATGCGGTAAAAACCATTTCGCGACGCGGGCTCACCCTTTCAACCGCTGTAAGTGTTGAAGTGCTTAATACGCCACAAACCGTAGCAATACATACAGTTCCGCAACCGGTCGTGCAAATAAGCGAACCGGTGCCGGTAATCAACGCAAAAAAAAACTATCAACGTTGGCTTATCGCCAGTGTGGTGATACTGAGCCTGCTCAGCGTAATAAATGGCTGGATGCTTTATAACGCCCACTTGCCAATGCCTTTTAAGGATTATCTTTCTCTTAGCGCAGCCCCCTCTTCAGGCCATGACTGTAGAATATTTTACGCTGCGAATGAGCGTACTTCGGAGTACTACGCTAATTTGCTTAATAAAAATCCTGGGTTATGCGCAAGTAACGATTACTTGTTTTTAACGGGTTACAGTCAGGCCGATCGTATTGTGGCGTTTGCCTGCGATAAAGATGCGCGAGTAGATAAGACGGCTTTTTGTTCCTCACATTATTTTTGGACACGTGAGCAATGAAAAAATATCTCAGCATGATGTCACTGTCTGTTGCGCTGTTAGCCGCAGTGATTACCAGCGGCATGCTCTTGTATTCTCACCTCACCCCGCCGCCTTTGCAGTGCGTGGGAACGGCTGAATGGCATATTGGCAACAAACGCTTTGTTGGAACGCTCTCTTTTCGCATGAGTGGTGGTAAAGGTATGGCCGTGATGACCGGTAAGCTCTTTGGTCAGCAGGTTTCGGAGGTTAATCGGAGTATCTATTTCCATTACAGCCAACAACTGCGTTCGCGCGTGTTAAGCAATGACCGGATTGTGAAGACGTTCGCCGATACGGCAGATGAGTCAGATATAAATGATACCTTGCCGGGTTTTTACCGGACGCCGGAAAGATCGCTGAGCCTGATGATTGAGGAATATGAAGGGGCGTACCTTTTTTCTACCTCAAATGTGCCTTCTTTGTACTGCCGAAAAACGTAAAGATGAAGATATGCTGAGTGTCCGATTATGCGCATAGTCAAAGCTGGCCTTTCCCGCTACAGTTAATTCTCCACGGCTGGCAAGGAGAGAGAAATGCTCTATATCTTTGATTTAGGTAATGTGATTGTCGACATTGACTTTAACCGGGTGCTGGGTGCCTGGAGCGATTTCAGCCGCGTACCGCTGGCAACGTTAAAGCAGAGCTTTAGCATGGGTGAGACGTTTCATCAGCATGAGCGCGGAGAGATAAGCGATGAGCATTTCGCCAAAGCGATGTGTGAAGAGATGGCACTTCCTCTGAGTTATGAGCAGTTCTCTACCGGCTGGCAGGCAGTGTTTGTTGCTTTGCGTCCGGAGGTGATTGACATCATGCACAAACTGCGCGCGCAGGGACACCGGGTTGTGGTGCTGTCCAACACTAACCGTCTGCACACCACTTACTGGCCGGAACAATACCCGGAAATTCGCGCTGCGGCGGATCATATCTACCTCTCCCAGGATATGGGAATGCGCAAACCGGAAGCGCGTATTTACCAGCAGGTTTTGGCGCTTGAAGGTTTTTCTGCCGACGATTCCGTCTTTTTTGATGACAATAGCGACAATATTGCCGGTGCTAATCAGCTCGGGATAACCAGTATTCTTGTCACCGGTAAAGCGACGATCCCCGACTATTTTGCGAAGCAGCTATGTTGAGAAATGCCCGGCATAAGGCGAAGCACCATACACGCCCGCTGTGGTCATGGCTGAAGTTGCTCTGGCAGCGCATTGATGAAGACCATATGACGACGCTGGCGGGGAATCTCGCCTATGTCTCCTTGCTCTCGCTGGTGCCTTTTATCGCCGTGGTCTTTGCGCTGTTTGCCGCATTTCCGATGTTTTCTGACGTCAGCCTTCAACTGCGCCACTTTATCTTTGCCAATTTCATTCCCACCACCGGGGATGTGATTCAGAACTATATTGAGCAGTTTGTTGCTAACTCCAGCAAGATGACCGCCGTTGGGGCGTGTGGGCTGGTTATCACTTCACTACTGCTGATGTACTCCATAGACAGCGCGCTGAACGCAATCTGGCGCAGTACGCGTGTGCGCCCGCATGTTTATTCGTTTGCGGTGTACTGGATGATCCTGACGCTTGGGCCGCTACTGGCAGGGGCCAGCCTGGCGATCAGCTCTTATCTGTTATCGCTGCGCTGGGCCAGTGAATTAAACAGCGTAATTGATAATGTGTTGCGCATTTTCCCGCTGGTTTTGTCGTGGCTCTCTTTTTGGCTGCTGTACAGCATTGTGCCGACCACCCGGGTGCCAAATCGTGATGCGATTGTCGGGGCGTTTGTCGCGGCGGTATTGTTTGAACTGGGGAAAAAATGCTTCGCCCTGTACATTGCCATGTTTCCCTCTTACCAGCTTATTTATGGCGTGCTGGCTGTCATTCCCATTTTGTTCCTCTGGGTCTACTGGACCTGGTGTATCGTCTTGCTTGGCGCTGAAATAACTGTCACTCTCGGTGAATACCGAAAACTCAAAAAAGCAGCACAACAAGAAGAAGCAAACCAACCATGATTGCATTAATTCAACGCGTTTCCCGTGCGAGCGTAAGCGTGGCGGGTGAAGTGACGGGTGAAATCGGCCCGGGACTTTTGGTGTTGTTAGGGGTCGAAAAGGAAGACGATGAACAAAAAGCGAATCGCCTGTGCGAGCGTGTGCTGGGGTATCGCATTTTTGGCGACGCGGAAGGGAAGATGAATCTCAATGTCCAGCAGGCCGGTGGGAGCGTGCTGGTGGTGTCGCAATTCACGCTGGCGGCAGACACGGAACGCGGAATGCGTCCGGGATTTTCCCGAGGCGCAGCACCGGAAAAAGCGCAGGCGCTTTACGACTATTTTGTTGAACGTTGCCGCAGCCAGCAGATGGTAACGCAAACGGGACGATTTGCTGCGGACATGCAGGTCTCACTGGTCAATGACGGCCCCGTAACATTCTGGTTGCAAGTATGAGCCAGCTTGCGGCGTGGCCCCGGGAAACAAGAGAGAATACAGCTATGTATCACCTTCGCGTACCGCAAACAGAAGAAGAGTTAGAGACTTATTACCACTTTCGCTGGGAAATGCTGCGCAAGCCGCTGCACCAGCCGAAAGGTTCTGAGCGTGATGCCTGGGATGCAATGGCGCATCACCAGATGGTTGTCGATGAAGAAGGCAATCTTGTGGCGGTAGGGCGGCTGTATATCAATGCGGATAATGAAGGTTCGATTCGCTTTATGGCGGTGCACCCGTCCGTGCAGGACAAAGGCCTGGGCACGCTGATGGCGATGACGCTGGAGTCGGTTGCCCGTCAGGAAGGAGTGAAGCGTGTAACCTGTAGCGCCCGAGAAGATGCGGTGGCGTTTTTCGCCAAGCTGGGGTTTGTTAATGAAGGTGAAATCACCGCGCCGCAAACCACGCCGGTCCGCCATTTCCTGATGATCAAACCCGTCGCCACCCTGGATGATATTCTGCATCGCGGCGACTGGTGTGGACAGTTGCAACAAGCCTGGTATGAGCATATCCCGCTGAGCGAAAAGATGGGTGTGCGTATTCAGCAGTACACCGGGCAGAAATTTATCACCACCATGCCGGAAATCGGTAACCAGAACCCGCATCACACGCTGTTTGCCGGCAGTTTGTTCTCACTGGCGACACTCACCGGCTGGGGGCTTATCTGGTTGATGCTGCGTGAACGCCACCTTGGCGGTACCATTATTCTTGCCGATGCGCACATTCGTTACAGTACGCCGATAACCGGCAAACCCAGTGCGATTGCCGATCTTGGCTCGTTAAGCGGCGATCTCGACAGGCTGGCGCGTGGCCGTAAAGCGCGTGTGCAGTTGCAGGTCGAACTGTTTGGCGACGACAAACACGGGGCGATTTTCGAAGGCATTTACATTGTGCTGCCTGCCAAACCTTTCGGCTCGTATATTGAAGGCGGCAACGAAGAAGAGTAAGCGCCTATTGCGCCTGTTAACACAGGCGCATTGCCTTTGTGCCGCATCACCCGGCAAAGAAAAACCACGCAGTTTTAATGTATCCATCCTGCACTTCATAGACCGCCATGTTTTCAATCACAGCATCGCCCATGCCGTAGATTTTTTCGTGATCGAACACCTTATTGCCCATCACGGTGCGTGACAGTAGCTCAGCCCGTAAGGCCGGATTGTTGAACCGATGCTGTGCGTAAAAGTGGCGCAAGGCTTCACGGCTTTGCAAAGCGGGTTCGTCTGCTGGCATACGCCAGGCGGTAAAATCTTCACTAAAGCATGCGGCGAATGCGTCAATATCGTGCGCATTGTAAGCGGCGAACTGTTTTTCTACCGGAATGACGACAGACATCTGCTTTCCTTGTGTTGTGTAGTTATGCCCGGGCGACGCGGGCGGCAACGTCTCTGATGACATCTTTTGCTGCCTGGCTGATGCCCGCCAGTTGGAAGAAACCGTGAATCACCCCCTGGTAGCGTGACCCAGTGCAGGTGACACCCTGTTCCGTCATATGTTTATAAAGCGCCTCGCCTTCATCACACAACGGATCAAATTCGGCGGTGATGATATGTACCGGCGGCAGGCCATTAAAATCGTCGCGCCACAAAGGGCTGACATCCGCCTGCAAGCGGTCGGCGTCGCCAAGATACATGTCATAACCTGAGAGTAAGGCATCGCGGGTTATCACGTAATCAATGCCATTAAAGGCATAGCTATCGAAGTAGGCGGTCGCGTCCAGCATCGGATAGATAAGGATTAACTGTGCGGGCTGCCAGTTGCCCGCCGCCTTTAACCGCAAGGCCGTCACCAGCGCCAAATGCCCGCCTGCGCTGTCACCCGCAAGGGTGATTTTTTCCCGGTTAATATTCAGTGCTTCGGCATTTTTCCATACAACGTTAGCGCCTTTTTGCGCGTCATCGTGTGCTGTAGGCCAGGGGTGTTCCGGGGCGAGGCGATACTGAACGGCAATGACCCGACAGCCGCTGTAGTAAGCCAGTTGGCGAAGCTGATTATCGTGGGTGGCGAAACCGCCGCTAATAAAACAGCCGCCGTGGTAGTAAATCAGTGCTGGCAGCGCTTCGCTGGCATCCAGCGGAGAAAAGATGCGCAGCGTTATGCCATCCAGCGTCGTATCTGCGACCTGCACGCGGGTTTCCGTCTCTCCCGCAAGTACCGTGCTGGCGATATAGCCTGCGCGTCGTTCATCAATACTCTTTGCCCGCGCTGACGGGCGACCGGCGGCGATAAAGTCGCTCACCAAACCGGCGATCCCCTTTTCCAGTGCCATTCCGATAACCTTATATCTGTATAAATATCCAGTTTTATAGCCTGGTTTTAGCGAAATGGGAATGGACGATGTTTAACAATCAGTGCCAACGGCAACGGGAAGCGAAACAGAGGAGGAGGGTGAAGAGCAGGCAACCCTTGCCCGGATGAGGCAAGGGTTATGCAGTTTTATTCCCCTTCGCCAGGGAATAAGAACGGGTTGATGGAACTGCGGGCAAAGCCTTCCTGCTCCATGCGTGCGTCGAGCACCAGCGAGGCCAGGTCATCTGCGACCGGCTCTACGTTTGGATCTTTTTCCTGATAGAGGATTTTCAGGTAGGTGCCGCAGTCGCCACAGCTTTCAGCTTTGATTGCTGCCTGCTCGTTATCCAGCGACCAGTAGTGTAAGTCGCGAGTCTGCTCGCAGTTGCTGCATTTTACGCGCACCACATGCCATTCGGTCTCACACAGGTTGCAGTGCAGGTAACGCAGGCCCTGAGTCGTGCCAATGTGCACAACGCTGGAGACTGGAATCGAACCGCACACCGGGCAGAACTGGCGCTGTTCGCCATATTCAGCACGGGCTTTACCCGGGATCAGCGTAGCCATTTGCGACCAGTAGAGCGACAACGCCGCCCAGATAAAGGGCGCTTTATCGCTACTCACTGAGGCGAAGTCGGCGGCAAACAGTGCACTGGCCATCGCTTCCAGTTCTTGCGCAGAGGCTTTTTCCAGATTCTCGATCACGGCCAGCGCAGGGCCGCTCATTTCGGGTTTGAGCTCTGCAATCAGTGAATGCAGCAGCTTGTGCCAGTGCGCGTCGCGCGGCAGCACGTGAATGTCCAGCGGCGGCTTACCCTGTTCGGCGGCTTCTTTGATGCGCGCCGTCAGGTCCATCTGCAAAGGATGGTCGTACAGCACCACTTCCTGAGCATGGGCGATCAGCGCGGCAAAGCGCAGGTAATCACCCAGCGGGTTACTCTCTGCCAACTCACGCAGACGCTCTGCGCGGCGGTTATAGAGATTTTTCAGTCTGGGGAATAATAACGGCGGAATCACTTCCGCCGTGCGTTTATCGCTCTTCTCCAGCGCATCTTGCGGGATTATGCGAATACTCATTCAGTTGATTTTTCCGTTGTCTTGCGAACTTCCCGGTACCAGCGCGGGTGATGTTTCTTCGCCCATGAGCTGGTAACCCAGCCTTCCACCATTGCGGTTATGGTGCCTTTTACCCACAATGCGGCGTAAATATGCACCATAATAACCACAATTAGCGCGACTGCGGCAAATGAATGCACCATCAGGGCAATTCGTATCACCGGAATCGGGAACGCTGGCGCGAAGTAAGGGCGCCAGATAACCACGCCGCTTACCAGCAGCAACACCAGGAAAATAATTGCCGCCCAGAACACACACTTCTGGCCGAAATTATAGCGCCCGGTGTCACCCACTTCCTCATTGACGACAATCTTACGAATATTCTTCGCCCAAAAGATATCATCCCTATTGATGAGGTTATGGTGCCAGTAGCGGAAAAACATGATTATAAACGATGCGAACATCACCACACCGACGAACGGATGGAGAATGCGCGCCAGCTGCGGCGTACCGAGAATGCCCATCAACCAGTTGAAGGAGGGGAAGAAAAATCCCAGCCCGCTCACCGCCGCCAGCACGAAACAGAAGGCGGTGACCCAATGGTTGATGCGCTCAGGCGCCGTGTAGCGCACGATGGTGTCACGTTTTTTCATTTGCGCACCTCGTCTTTCTCTTCATGCAGGTTGTCATCTTCCTCGTCTGCACGGTTCGGACCGACACCGACATAGTGGAAGATGCTGGCTGCGAAGGTCGCCGCAAAGCCGACCGCCGCAAGAGGTTTCCAGATCCCTTTCCAGAATTTAACCGTAGCGCTGATTTGCGGGTTCTCCGGCAAACCGTGGTACAGATTCGGTTTGTCGGCATGATGCAGCACGTACATAACATGTGTACCGCCGACGCCCGCCGGATCGTACAAGCCTGCGTTATCGTAACCACGGGTTTTCAGTTCCGCTACGCGTTCGCCCGCCAGTGTTTTCATATCTTCTTTGGAGCCAAAGTGGATAGCGCCGGTCGGGCAGGTTTTCACGCACGCCGGCTCCTGGCCTACGGTGACACGGTCAACGCACAACGTACATTTGTAGACGCGATTGTCTTCCGGGTTTAAACGCGGTACATCGAACGGGCAACCGGCGATGCAGTAACCGCAGCCAATGCACTGCTCAGACTGGAAGTCGACGATACCATTGGCATACTGAATGATAGCCCCTTCCGACGGACATGCCTTCAGACAGCCCGGATCGGCGCAGTGCATGCAGCCATCTTTGCGGATCAACCATTCCAGTTTGTCGTTCTGCTCCACTTCCGAGAAGCGCATCACGGTCCAGGATTTAGCGGTCAGATCCGCCGGGTTGTCATACACCCCGACGTTATGCCCCACTTCATCACGAATGTCGTTCCACTCAGAACAGGCCACCTGGCAGGCTTTACAGCCGATACAGGTGGTGACGTCGATAAGCTTCGCCACCTCCTGCTGGTGATCCCGCGCCTGTGGCGCGGGGGTGAAACCGTTAGTCGCGGAACGACGGATGATGTCTTGCGATTGATAAGCCATAAGTCGTCTCCGTTACACCTTTTCCACATTCACCAGGAACGCCTTAAATTCCGGCGTTTGGGTGTTCGCATCACCAACAAATGGCGTCAACGTGTTGGCTATAAAGCCTTTCTTCGCCACACCCTCATAACCCCAGTGGATTGGAATACCGATGGTATCGACATCCTGTCCGTTCACTTTCAGCGTGCGGATACGTTTGGTCACCACCGCCTTGGCTTTGATGTAGCCGCGGTTGGAGGAGACTTTCACGGTATCGCCCTGCACGATGCCCAGTTTGCCTGCCAGTTTTTCGCCGATTTCCACAAACTGCTCCGGCTGCGCGATAGCGTTCAGCAGCGCGTGCTTAGTCCAGTAGTGGAAATGCTCGGTCAGACGATAAGTGGTGCCAACATATGGGAACTTATCGGCTTTACCCATTGCTGCCATGTCGTCTTTGAAGACGCGGGCGGCCGGGTTAGACACCACATTCGGGTGCAGCGGGTTTGTGCCCAGCGGCGTTTCAAACGGTTCGTAGTGTTCCGGGAATGGCCCTTCCGCCATCTTATCGATAGCAAACAGGCGGCCCATCCCTTCCGGCTGCATGATAAACGGCCCGACGTCACTGCCCGGTGCGGCGGTGCTGTAGTCCGGAATATCCACGCCGCCCCATTTCGCGCCGTCCCACTTCAGCAACTGACGTTTCGGATCCCAGGGTTTACCCTGCGGGTCCGCGGAAGCACGGTTATACAGAATGCGGCGGTTAAGCGGCCACGCCCATGCCCAGCCCAGCGTATTGCCAAGCCCGGATGGATCCGCGTTATCGCGACGCGCCATCTGGTTGCCGTCCGGTGTCCAGCTACCGGCGAAGATCCAACAGCCGCTGGAGGTGGTGCCGTCATCACGCAATTGCGCGAAGGAGCTAAGCTGCTGGCCTTTTTTCACAATCACTGCGCCGGTTGCCGGATCGGTGATGTCCGCCAGTGCTTTGCCATTGCTCTCCATCGCCACTTCTTCCGAAGCCGGTTCATGTGGGGTGGAGTAGTTCCAGGTCATACTCAGCACCTGTTCCGGGCATGCGCCGCCCTCTTCGGCATACATCTTGCGCAAGCGCGTGAAGATGCCTGCGAGGATCTCGCCGTCGGTCACAGATTCGCCCGGGCCATCCGCGCCTTTCCAGTGCCATTGCAGCCAGCGTCCGGAGTTGACGATAGAACCGTTTTCTTCGGCAAAGCAGGTGGACGGCAGGCGGAACACTTCGGTCTGGATTTTCGACGGATCGACATCGTTAGACTCGCCGTGGTTTTGCCAGAACGTTGAGGTTTCGGTATTCAGCGGATCGATAGTGACAAGGAACTTCAGTTTCGACAGCGCTGCTACGACCTTATTCTTGTTCGGGAACGACGCCACCGGGTTAAAGCCCTGACAGAGATAGCCGTTAACCTGGCCTTTGTACATCATGTCGAAGTACTGCAGAACGTCGTAGCCTTTGTCCCACTTCGGTAACCAGTCAAAGCCCCAGCTATTCTCCGCTGTCGCTTTGTCGCCAAAGAAGGCTTTCATCATCGAGACGAAGAATTTCGGGTAGTTACCCCAGTAGTTCACCTGGCCTTCCAGCAACGGTTTTGGCGTGTTGGCGGCAAGGTAAGTCTGGAGGGTGGTCTGTTTTTCGTTGGGTAGCGTCATATAGCCGGGCAGGCTTTGCGACAGCAGACCAAGATCCGTCAGCCCCTGAATATTGGAGTGGCCGCGCAAGGCATTGACGCCGCCGCCCGCCATCCCCATGTTGCCCAGCAGTAGCTGGATCATTGCCATGGTGCGGATGTTCTGCGCGCCAATGGAGTGCTGCGTCCAGCCCAATGCATACAGGAACGAGGCGGTTTTATCGTGCACGCTGGTTTCGGCGATGTATTCGCACACCTTCAGGAAGTCCGCTTTTGGCGTCCCACAGATGTTTTCAACCACCTCCGGCGTGTAGCGGGAAACGTGCTGTTTCAGCAGATTCCACACGCAGCGTGGATGGGTGAGGGTGGTATCGCGTTTGGCGAAGCCTTTCTCATCCAGCTCGTAGTTCCAGCTGGTTTTGTCGTATTTGCGTTTATCCGCGTCGTAGCCGGTGAACAGGCCATCCTCGAAGCCAAAATCTTCACGCACGATCAGGCTGGCGTTGGTGTAGGCCTCGGTGTATTCGCGGTTGTATTTTTCGTTGGTCATCAGGTACAGCAACACGCCTGACAGGAAGGCAATGTCAGTACCGGAACGAATCGGTGTATAAAAATCCGCTACAGAAGCGGTACGCGTAAAGCGCGGATCGATAACAATCAGCTTCGCGCCATTATGGATCTTGGCTTCCATCGCCCAGCGGAATCCCACCGGATGCGCTTCTGCCGCGTTCCCACCCATCACAATGATAAGGTTGGCGTTTTTCATGTCGACCCAGTGGTTGGTCATCGCACCGCGACCAAATGTAGGAGCAAGACTTGCTACCGTAGGTCCGTGTCAGACACGCGCCTGGTTGTCGACGGCTAACATGCCGAGTGCGCGGGTAAATTTTTGCGTTAAATAACCGGTTTCATTACTGGAAGCGGATGCACACAGCATCCCGGTGCTCAGCCAGCGGTTAACGGTGGTGCCTTCGGCATTTTTCGCGATGTAGTTGGTGTCGCGATCGGCCTTAATCAATTTGGCGATGCGATCAAAAGCATCATCCCAGGTAATCCGCTGCCATTTATCGGAGCCTGGCGCACGGTATTCGGGATATTTCAGGCGGCTTTCCGAGTGGATGAAATCCACCAGACCTGCACCTTTCGGGCAGAGCGCGCCACGGTTAACCGGATGATCGGGGTCGCCCTCGATATGGAAGATGGATGATTTGGCGTTTTTTGCACCGTCGCCGAGGCTGTACATCAACAGCCCACAGCCAACGGAACAGTATGTACAGGTATTACGGGTTTCACGGGTGCGCAGCAGTTTATATTGCCGCGTTTCCGCCAGTGCAACGCCTGGGGCAAAGCCCAGCGCCGCTGCCGTCGTTCCTGCCATACCGCCAGCACAGATCTTAAAGAACTGCCTTCTGCTGACCTGCATGGTTTGCTCCTGGTTTCGACATTACTCTTATCGTTTTTACTTTGCGGTAGAAGGCGCAAAGGTTCAGAATTGCTGTTATTCCCTCTTTTTTCGAGGGATATGCAGTTGAGGATACCACAATGTTGGTACGCTTGTTCGGTGGCGGTTAATACAAAGTGAACGAATTGCGCGAAGAAAAGCACAAAAATGCAACATCAGTCACAGGCGCACGTCAGGTGTCTCTGTGGAAACGTGATGACTTGCAACATGCAACGCCCGATATGCTGGCGGAAGAGGTTCCCGTTGCGCTGGTTTACAACGGGATTTCTCACGTGGTGATGATGGCATCGCCAAAAGACCTCGAGTGCTTTGCCCTGGGTTTCTCCTTATCCGAAGGGATTATTGAAAACCACACGGAAATCTACGGCATGGATGTGGTCCCTTCCTGTAATGGACTCGAAGTGCAGATAGAACTCTCCAGCCGCCGTTTTATGGGGCTGAAAGAGCGTCGTCGCGCGCTGGCCGGGCGGACCGGTTGCGGCGTCTGCGGCGTTGAGCAGCTTAATGATATCGGTAAGCCCATTGCTCCCCTTCCGTTCACTCAGACCTTCGATTTAGCCGCTCTTGACGCCGGACTGGCGCATTTAACCGACTTTCAGCCCGTTGGCCAGCTAACAGGCTGCACCCATGCGGCCGCGTGGATGCTACCGTCCGGTGAGTTAATGGGCGGGCATGAAGATGTCGGGCGTCATGTGGCGCTGGATAAGCTGCTGGGCCACCGCGCCCGTGAGGGTGAGCGCTGGTCGTCAGGTGCGGTGCTGGTTTCCAGCCGCGCCAGTTATGAAATGGTGCAAAAGTCCGCCATGTGCGGCGTTGAGATCCTGTTTGCGGTGTCTGCGGCGACCACGCTGGCAGTGGAAGTGGCGCAACGCTGCAATCTGACGCTGGTGGGTTTTTGCAAGCCAGGCAGGGCGACGGTCTACACTCATCCGCAGCGACTGATGGGTTTATAAAACAGTCAAAAATTTTGAAGGATGACAGCAAATCCTTCCGCTTTTTGTTGAGTGAGAACAGGTCTAGTATTTATTCCATCGAGGCACGGTGCCTCACTCAAACAAACTAACGTAAGGGTTTATATCATGAAAAGCATCAAAACTTTTGTTGCAGTTATCGCTCTGGCTACGTCTTTCGGTTCTTTCGCTGCACAGACTGTCTCCGCGACGGATACCACTCTGTCTGGCGCAGAAGCGAAAATCGCTGCTCAGGCTCAGCAGGCGGGCGCATCTTCTTACCAGATCACCGAAGCGTATAACGGCAACCAGGTACATATGACTGCCGAACTGACCAAATAAGTCCTGCATTACTGTCGAAAGAGCGCCTGCGGGCGCTTTTTTTTGCCTTAATGGATGCCTGCAAGGCGCAGTAATGCGGTTACCACTGCGGCAGAAACGATCACCACAATCAACGGCATCTTCCGCCAGGCAAGAAATACCGCAAATAATACCCCCAGCAGACGGGCCATCCCGGCGAAATGTTCACCTTCATATAACGTCGCTGCCAGCGCTACGGCGAACAGTAGTGTGGTGGCAGCATCGGAAAGCAGCGCTTGCGAGTGTTCGGAAAGCGCCAGCCTGTTGCCAAGCTTTGTCCCTCCCAGGCGCATCAGGTAGGTTCCCACGGAAAGAATAACGATACCGCCGATGATCAGCGAAACACTGGCCATTATTTTTTCCTCGTCAGTAAGCCCAGTAAGGAGAGCAGAACCGGTAATCCTACTGGCGTAAAGGGGACTGCCGCCAGTGACACCACCGCACCGCTGGTGGCGCGAATAAGCGTGGTTCTCTTTTTCAGTGCCGGTAGCACCAGCGCCAGCAAAATAGCCGGAAAGACGGCGTCGAGGCCGATGGTCTCTGGTGTGGGGAGCAGCTTACCGACAGCTGCGCCGACCATCACCCCCCCTGGCCACAACAGGGCAACGCCCAGTCCACAAAGCCAGTAGGCCGCTTTACGCTGTTCCGGCGTTTTTTGCGACAAACCGAACACCACACTTTCGTCATTCATAATGTGGCAACCGAGGAAACCCACCGTGCCTTTGCCGACCAACTCACGTACCGTCACCCCGAAAGGTATATGGCGGGCGTTGACAAGCAGACCGGCAACAGCGGCCGCCAGGGGATTACCACCACTGGCGACAATGCCAATAAACATAAATTCGGATGCGCCAGCCAGCACCGACATCGAGAGCGCAAGGGGAACCCAGAGCGGAAAACCATAAGCCATGGCCAGTGAACCGTAAGAGACGGCGACCACGCCAACCGCCAGGCAGACGAGAATGATGGCCTTAATGGTATCGTCGCTGAGGTTTGAAATGTGTTTTTTGAACATAGATGATAACCATATCGAACGATTACTCATTATAATGAACATACCCGAATCGTTTTTCAAGATGAACGATTCGTTCTTTTTAATGAACGATGGAGTTGTGTATGACACAGCCAATCAGCGTTATTGCTAAAAGTCTGGTACGTGAACGCTTGCGAACCGGGCTTTCACTGGCGGAAATAGCCCGTCGCGCCGGTATTGCAAAATCCACGCTGTCTCAACTGGAAGCTGGCAACGGTAACCCGAGCCTGGAAACACTTTGGTCCCTTTGTGTGGCGTTGGATATTCCTTTCGCGCGCCTGCTGGAGCCACAAGGTGCTAAAACACAGGTCATTCGCCGCGGTGAAGGTACCAAAGTGGTGGCTGAGCAGGCCAATTACCAGGCTATTTTACTTGCGACCTGCCCGCCAGGCGCGCGGCGCGACATTTATCTGTTACAGACGCAACCTGGTGCAGATCGTATTTCGCGGCCCCATCCGGTCGGTTCAGTTGAACATATTATTGTGACAAAAGGCCGGGCGCTGGTTGGGTTGACAGAAACGCCAGAAGAACTGAATGAAGGCGATTATATCTGTTATCCGGCAGATCAGGAGCATATCTTTAAAGCGCTCGAATCGGATACCCAGGCCATTCTGGTGGCAGAGCAGAATTAATATTCTACTATGGCGATAATGCATTGATGTTAGTTGAACGTGTATCGCCATTTTTATTAGTTTTATTATTAATATTGATGCGGTGAATTTAAATTTTGATATTTAACTCAAATAATATGTATTTTGCGGGGTGGTATTACCAGATCATTAAATAAGTAAAGTTGCTTTACATCAATAATCCTCGTCTGTATGCTTTGCATCCAATATTAGAATCCGTTGCGTAATGCAATTTTTATGGTTTCGTACTACAACACATTGTAATGGAGGCATCGCATGCTCAGGATGAGTCATTCTATTTCGGTATTATTTGCTTTTGGTTTAATGAGTGCGCCGTTGGTTTCTCAGGCCAACAATACTGTTTATTTCTTGGGGGAGGTGAGTGAACAAACCTGTACTGTTAAAATTAATAATAGTACAGCTTCACCTATTATCCTTTTACCTACAGTGAGTAAAAGTCAACTGGCCAGTTCTGGTTCAACTGCAGGCGATACGCCTTTTACTGTCACGTTGGATAACTGCAATTCTCAGGGCACTACCGCGGGTATTGTTTTTGTTGCGAATGATGTTGACGGTCGTGATTTGAAAAACATTGCTACCCATTCGCCTGCGACAAATGTCGCGATTCAGTTGTTAGAGGGTGCAACAGCATTAGATTTTACTGGTAATAAAGCGCAGACCTCAATGCAGAATATAGGTGGTGGTGCGACATCCGCCAATTTTGATATGGTTGCGCGTTACTATGCGACTGGTGTGGCAACTGCTGGTGCTGTTGAGGCCCAGGCGCAGTTTGCCGTGACCTATCTGTAATCACTTTCATGTGGTGCTGCTTCGGCAGCGCCATTTTCTGGTTTACATCAGCATGTTTAGAGATTGGTTAGTCAGAGTGTGGTTTGCATTATGTGTCCTTTTGCTGGCGTGCAGCGAGGTTTACGCCAGTGTGACAATGCTTGGCACCCGTGTTGTCTATCTTGCGGATGCAAAAGAGAAATCCCTGACATTTAATAACACCGGTGAAGCCCCTGTCCTGGTTGTGGCGTGGACAGATATTAATAATCCTGAGTCAACACCAGAAACGGCGGATGCCCCTTTTATTATGATGCCGCCTATTTTTCGTATTAATGGTCATCAGACACATGTTATGCGGCTGAAATTCACCGGAAAAGCGTTGCCCCAGGACCGGGAATCGCTTTTTTGGTTGAATTTTTTGCAGTATCCGGCAAAAAGTGATGCCATTAACGCTGAAAGCCATTTAACGTTGCTGGTAAAAAGTCGACTCAAAATATTTTATCGGCCACAGGGGCTCTCGCAAGATGCAAACACAACACTCGATGTGATTAAGATCAGCAAACATGGCCAATCAATAGATGTAAAAAATACAACCGCATATTATATTTCTGTGCTTGATGCTTTCGTCGATAATGGCAAGAACCAAAAGAAAATTAAAAACACCGGAATGATTGCGCCTTATTCGTCTGTTCAATGGATATTGCCCGATCATAATGGAACTCATTTAACGATTAATGCAATAAATGATTATGGCGGAGTATTCAGTAAAGTTTATTCGCTTTCTCATTAAGGTTCTGATTCGATAATGAAAGTACTGTTCAGTTCGGATGATTTAAATGTATCAGTACCGTTTATATATTTGTATTTTATCCATCCTTATGGCAATGCAATCGCTAACCGCGATGGCGAAAGATAATAGTTTTTACTTTGATGCCTCTTTATTAAGGAACAGTGGATTATCCAGCGATGATCTACAAAAACTGAACGAGGACGCATTGATAGCGCCAGGTCGTCATTCTCTGGATATTTATCTTAACGGCACACTGATTACCCGCACCGAGGTCTCGTTTTCACCACATAGTGGAAAAGTTGAACCCTGCCTTTCTCACAAATTAGTCGCCATGCTGCGGCTGAAGTCATTACCAGAAGAGTCGGAAACCTCTTGCTACTGGCCTGACGATAACGTGATGAAAGGGACGACGGTGAAATTTGATCAGGCGCAACTGCGTATGGACGTGTTTGCACCGCAGGCGTTGTTAAAAACCCTGCCACGCGGCAGCGTGAGTGAGGAAAGTCTTGAAGCTGGGGAGAGTATGTTGTTTATCAATTACATGGCTAACCAGTACCACGTAACATCGCGTCGCTATAACTCTCACAAAATGGATTCCACCTGGTTAAATCTTAATGGTGGATTCAACCTGGGATTGTGGCGTTATCGTCAGCAATCAAACTTAAACTACAGCACCAGCGACGGCGGTCATTGGAATACCAGCCGTCGTTATATACAGCGCGCTATTTATCCCTTACGCAGCGAGCTGACTTTGGGAGAAGGCTTCACCGACGGCCAGCTCTTTTCCGGCATTGGTTTTCGGGGAGTGCAGTTGTCATCGGATACGCGAATGCTGCCAGATGCTCTTCGTGGTTATGCGCCTGTAGTGCGGGGTATCGCAAAGACGAATGCAAAAGTCACCATCTTGCAGGACCAGACCACGCTCTATGAAACCACCGTAGCGCCAGGGCCTTTTACCATTGACGATCTCTATCCAACCCATTACGCGGGAGATTTAACCGTTGTAATCACTGAAGCGGATGGCAGTAAAAGTACCTACAGTATGCCTTACTCTTCACTGGCGGAGTCGATTAGACCTGGCTTAGCGCGCTGGTCATTTACCGTAGGAAAAGTACAGAACATTGATGCAGGGAATACCTTCAGCGAAGCGGTTTGGCGACAGGGTTTGACCAACGCTCTTACGCTCAATGCTGGTAACCAATTGGCGACAGGGTATATGGCCTGGTCTCTCGGCGGCGTGTATAGCTCGGCACTTGGGGCATTAGGATTGAACAGCTTTTATTCCCTGGCGAAGCAGGTTGATGGCAACCGCGCAGGTTGGATGTTACGGCTGAACTACAGCAAAACACTGCCGCAAAGCGGAACATTATTTACGCTGGCCGCGTCCCGGTATGCGGCTCAGGGATATGCTGAGCTTTACGACACCCTGGGGTCGCGTTATGCGCGCAGTCAGAGGCAACAATGGCAATCACCCACCTGGAGGCAGCGCAGCCGTATTGAGTTTTCCGCCGCTCAGCCACTTGCTTCGTTTGGCAATATTAATGCATCAGCATCATGGCAGGATTATAGCGACGGAAAACAAAGGGATAAGCAGTATCAGCTAGGCTGGAATAAGCTGTTTGATTATGGAATTTCGTTAAGTGTTACTGCGGCCAGAACCTATAACATTACGCCGGGAATCGGCAATAACGCAGACGCATTCTCTTTACGTCGCCGTATGCAAACGATGTGGTCTATCTCTTTATCCGCTCCTCTTGGCCAGCGGCGTTATTCACCCGTGCTATCAACCAGTGTCAACCGTACGACGGGTAATGACGGAAGCGATGGTGGTTATCAGTCCACGCTGAGCGGAATTTATGGCGAGCACAATCCCTTGAGTTATAGCCTCAATTTTTCCGCGGATAAAAAAATGGAACAAGCTGGATGGGGAGCCAACCTCCAGCGCAGTTTCCCGTACGTCAATGCCGCAACATCCTGGTCTACAGCACGTAATTACTGGCAGGCGTCAGGGTCGTTGCAGGGCTCCATTGTGGCTCATAAAGGTGGGGTGACGCTGGGTCAGTGGGTAGGAGATAGCTTTGCCTTGATTGATGCCCCCGGCGCCAGTGGTGCAGAGGTCATCGGTGGGCAGAGTGCTTATGTTGATGCATTTGGTTATGCGATAGCCCCTTCATTGGGCGCTTATCAAATCAACCAGATTGCACTTGATCCGCGCAATATGACCGACAGCGTCGAGTTACAAACCATGAAAATGCAGGTTGCGCCTTATGCTGGCGCGACAGTGCGGTTACGTTTCAACACCCTGCAGGGGCAAGCGATGTTGATCACCGCTCTGCGCCCGAACAATACCATTATTCCAATGGGAACAAGCGTGTATGACGAATACAACAACAGTACAGGAATGGTGGGGCAGGCGAATCAGATCTATCTGCGCTCTCATGAAGAAAAGGGGGAGTTGCGGGTGCAGTGGGGGCGTAGCCCAGAAGAGAGCTGCCGCATCGTATGGCGCGCTCCCTCCTTGCCAGAGCCGCTGGCTCTGATGAGATTACCTTGCCGTTAATTCATGGAGTCTCCGATGACATTTATACGGATATGCTTGCTGAGTCTTTCTTTGTTTACCAGCTTGTCCCTGAATGCAAAGTGCGTGAAAGGGCCTGATTTTGTTCGTACAGAATTGAGTGGATGGGGCGTCAGTCTTGCGCTTGGCACCATTAACATCACGAATTCGGCGGTCCAGCCCGTGGGATCGCCTCTGGCTGCAAACGTGGTGAATTTTTACGATAACCCTCGTTACACAAAAGGCCCGGAAAGCATCATGTGGGTTTGTGATATCGCAGATAAAAATAATATCTACGAAATCATTGCCACAAACGGTAATGACCGCAACGGAGGTTTTTTTGATATAGGCGCGTTCGATGGTTATCCCAACTACTATGCGACGCTTTTCAGGAACGTGGCGATACGATTAACGCATGTGAATTCCGGTAGGGTTTTTACACGTAACTATCAGCGCATTCCAATGACGAATTATGTCGTATCCCCGGATGGCCTGAAAATATATATCCGACTGAAAGATTTTAGCCCGATACGCGCCGAGCTTATCCGAGTCAGCAGCACCACCTCAAGCGGGCAAGCGCCCTCAGATTACTGTGCAAAACGGGATCAGCTCACATCGGGTTCTTACACCTGCAACCAACCTAATGGATATGTCTCTTTTTGTTCCGAGGGCAGCCCGGATGCGTATTGTGATGTGGGTGATTCAGCCTATATCTATAACGGGTGGTGGAAGGACAACTGGATGAGCATCAATATGGGCGGTGTAGCGCCGATGGCGGAACTGGTATCGAAACGGACCTGCACCGCTAAAAGCGTCACGCCTGTCGTCACATTTCCTCCGATCACTGTCGATGCTCTTAACAATGGCGGCAAATCGCAAGGAACGTTTACCGTGAACATCCTCTGTGAAGGGCTGGCGGGAACCGGAACGGTTAGCGGCCTGACGGCGCTGGGCATGCAGGTACCTTATGAAAATTACCAGGCCGCATTGCGACTTAACCTTGTTAACAGCTCTGGCGGTGTCAGCTACTTGCTTCCCACAGACCTTGGTGTATCCGGTATGGCGAGTGGTGTTGGCATCCAGATCTCTAATGCCAATGACGGCATGATACGTAATTTTATTGGCTGGCAACGCTGTAATGCAGCCCCTTCCAATTGTGCCACCGGTGAAGCGGGAGGGTGGTATGACGCGCGGGAAGGCGCTCAGGTGGTCAATAATGGAGGAACATTAGGGATCAGCGAATATGCGATTAATTTCAATGCATATCTTTCCCGCATCGGTAATCAAACCGTCCGCGCGGGTCAGGTCTACGCCAGTGCGCAAATCCTGGTGAAAGTACAATGATGCGCTTGCTCGCGGGGGCTGGCGCGCTGGTTGCGGCAACGGTGTTTTCTGTTCACGCTGGCGTAACGGCGTCTTCTTCGCGGGTGATTTTTACCGAAGGTCAGGCGCAACAGAGTCTGATGTTGGTAAATACCAACGACTGGCCGGTGATGGTGCAGACATGGGTGGACAACGGCGATGCTAACCCTGCGCCCGGCAGTGTTAACGCGCCGTTTGTCTCCGTTCCGCCGCTCTTTTCCCTCGCTCCGCAAAGAATGCAAGGGATCCGTCTGATCTACAACCAGTCGCCGCTGCCAAAGGATCGCGAGTCTGTGTTCTGGCTCAATGTTTATGAGATCCCGCCAGGCGCGCCAGCACGTTCTTTGCAGGCGCAGAGCGTGGTACTGACCATGAATACGCAAATGAAAATTTTCTGGCGTCCGAAAACGCTGGGCGCGCCTGAAAACCTGTCTGAGAAAGTCCACTTCAGGCTGGAAGACCTCAATGGAAAGCGGAAGATCATCTGCCAGAACCGATCGCCGTGGCATGTTTCGTTCGCGACGATCACCTTGCTTGTCGCAGGTCGCGCTTACGGTGTGGAACCGCAGCCGGACATGATGGTGGCGCCCTACGGCGAAAAACGCTATTCCGTAGCGGCTGAGGCCGCAAGAAATCGCGCGTTGCCCCTGCGGGTTCGCGCAGAAATCATTGATGATGAAGGGAATATCTCGGTGAGTGAGTTTCCCCTCTCCGGTGAAGAGAGGGGAAAGTAATACGCCATCAGGGCAGATAAAACACCTCTTTAAGCTCCGCGCTAACCGGGCTGTTATCCGGGTTTGCGGGCATCACATCACGCATATGTTTCCACCAGCGCTGGCACACCTCGGTATCAGCAACGGCGTTCCAGCGTTCTTCGGATTCAATCTCCACGGTGGCAAACAGCAGGTTGCGCGCGTTATCGAGGAAGATCGCGTAGTGATGCGCACCTCCCGCTTTCAGCGCGGCTTCCAGTTCCGGCCAGATGGGATTATGACGACGGTGGTACTCTTCGTGTGCATCGGGGTTCACCTGCATCACAAAGGCTTTACGGATCATAATGCCTCCAGGTACAGTTCACGGACTTCGTCACGGCTGGCGGTGCGCGGGTTACACGGTGCGCACGGGTCGGCCAGCGCTTTATCCAGCCAGCCTTCGATATCTTCTTTTGTGACGCCCAGTTTGCTGAAACCGGAAGGGATCCCCACACGCGTACTCAGTGCGCGAATGGCGTTAATGGCTTCCATGCTGGCGGTTTCATCGCTCATTCCTTTGGTGTCTACCCCCATCGCCTGCGCAACGCGGGCGAAACGCGTCACGGCATTCGGGCGGTTAAAGTTTTCGATGATCGGCAGCAGGATAGCGTTGCAAACGCCGTGCGGCAGGTTGTGCGTTGCGCCGGGTTGGTGAGCCAGCGCATGCACCAGACCGAGACCGGCGCTGTTAAACGCCATGCCCGCAAGATACTGACCAAACGCCATTTGCTCGCGCGCTTCGAGGTCATGGCCGTTATCTACCGCTTTCGGCAGCCACAGATTGATGAGACGAATCGCTTCCAGTGCATTGGCATCGGTTAACGGGTGCGCGCCAACGGAAACATAGGCTTCAACGGCATGGGTCAGGGCGTCCATCCCGGTAGCTGCGGTCACAGAGGCGGGAATGTCCAGCATCACGCTGGCATCATCGACGGCGATATCCGGAATGATGTTAGGATCGATGATCACTTCTTTGACCTGACGGGCGGAATCGATAATCACCGCATTGCTGGTCATCTCTGCCGCCGTACCGGCGGTGGTATTGATGGCGACCAGCGGCACACCGGGGTTTTTTACTTTCCCAACGCCGGAATACGCCGTGGAAGGACCCGGGTTGGCGGTGAGGATTTTTACGGCTTTCGCGGTATCAATCGGGCTGCCGCCGCCAAAGGCAATCACGTAGTTACAGCCGGCATTTTGATAGGCGGCATAGCCTTTCTGCACCAGCGCTTCGGTGGGGTTCGGGAATACTTCATCAAACAGATGGTAAGCCATGTTATGTTCCTTGAGCGCGGCGAACAGGCTATCCAGTAGCCCCATTTTCACCAGTTGCCCGTCGGTCACGATCAGCGCTTTACCCCACTGTTTGTTCGCCACCAGATTCACCATATCGCCAATCGCGCCTGCGCCATGCAGGCTGATTTTGGGTAGTGCTAACATAAAGCTCATGATTTACTCCTTGATTTTCTGTGATTTTTCCCGGTGGCAAGATTCCCTGTCGCCGGAGGTATTCTGTTTTGTCCGCAGATTGGGCCTGTGCAGCGTTACATTCGCCTGCGCTGGACGATCCGGCGGGTAATAATCGGCAGTGAAATCACCACGATCAGCATTGCGCCGACGACAATCGACATCACAATGCCCGGCACGTTGAGCAGGCTCAGGCCAAACGTCACCAGCCCCATCAGGAAGGCGGCAATGATCACGCCCACCATGCTGCCGGACCCTCCGAGAATATTGACGCCGCCAAGTACCGCCATCGTCACCACGGAAAGCTCCCAACCCAGCGCCAGCGTCGGACGGGTACTGCCGAGGCGCGAGGTTAACAACACCGATGCCAGGCCCGCCATCAGCCCGACCAGGGCAAACAGGATCAGGTTATGTCGCTTAACATTAATGCCGGAGTACCAGGCGCCGGTCGGGTTATTGCCAATGGCGTAGGTCCGGCGACCAAAGTTGGTTTTATGCAGCAGAAAGGCAAACATCGCCGCCAGCACAATAAACAGCGCAAACTCAAACGACAGCGCGCCCCAAACATAGCCTTGGCCAAACCAGGCGAAACTCTCAGGCCAGGTGTTCAATGCCTGATCGCCAAGCAAAATGTACGTAATGCCGCGATACAGGCTCATGGTGCCGATGGTGATAACAATCGAAGAGAGGTTAAAACGCGTCACCAGGATGCCGTTACACAGCCCGCATAGCAGCCCGACGCCCAGACCTACGCACACCAACAGCGGCGTATCCATACCCGCCTGGGCGCAAAATCCCATTACCGTTGAGCTAAGCGCCATGGTGGACGCGACGGAAAGATCGATTTCCCGGGCGATAATCAGCATCGCCATCGGTAAGACAATGATCGCCTTCTCGGTAAAGTTGAATGTCGCATCCGACAGGTTCCAGATATTGAGAAAGTAGGGCGAGGCGAGGGCGTTGGCCACAAAGACCGCCAGCGTTACCGCCAGTAAAAAGCCTTCCCAGCACAACAGCCGCTGAAAGCGTGATGCTGCGGCGGGTTCCGGTTTTACCGCGTCGGACGTCAGTATTTTGCTCATGATTTCACCGCCTGTTTCTGTCGCGCCAGCGCTGCATCACGCAGGATCAAGCGACCTTTGCGCTTGTTGCCGCGTTCGTTAAGCAGAACCGCAATCACAATCACCGTGCCGGAGATGGCCATTTGCCAGAAGGGAGAAATACCGATGACGGGCAGGGCGTTATTGATCACGCCAAGAAACAGCGCGCCAAGCAGGCAGCCCGTTACGCGCCCGGTTCCGCCCATGGTGCTGATGCCGCCAATCACACAGGCTGCCACGACCTGCAGCTCAAAACCGTTAGCCACATCGACATACGCCACGGCAAAACGGGAAATCCACAGATAACCGCAAAAGCCTGCCAGCGCGCCGGAAAGGCAGAAGCTAATAAACTGCATTTTTCCGGCATTGATCCCGGTGTAGTAGGCCGCAGTGGCGTTTCCGCCTGCGGTGTAGAGTGCGCGCCCGGTGCGGCTATAACGCAGGAAATACCCTACCAGCAGCAGCGCCGCGACAGCGCACCAGCTCAGAACCGGGAGCCCTAACACGCCCGATCGCGGCAGGCCGAGAAAATCAGCGCTCATTTGGTTGGCGTTCACCCAGCCGCCGCCGGAGAGTAAGAAGATCATCCCGCGGTAGATGCTCATGGTGCCGAGGGTGACGACAATCGCCGGGATCCCCAGTTTCCACACCAGCAGACCGTTGATCATGCCCATCACCAACCCGAGCACAGTCGCCAGCAGCAGCAGTGACCATACCGGCACATCCGGATGGTGGAAGTTAATCAGCGCGACAATCATGCCCGTCAGCGCCAGATTTGCCGCCATCGACAGATCGATCCCTTTGGTGAGCAGCACCATCATCTGCCCAAGAGCGAGAATGATCAGAATGGCGGTATCGTTGAACATTTCGACGAGATTGCCCGGACTGATAAACGAAGGCACCCGACTGCCAATGACCAGCACCAGCAGCACAATCACCCCGGCCAGCAAGGCTTCACGGTGTTTAAGCAGTTGTTGCCACATTATGCCGCCTCCTTACCTGCGCCGCTGGCGGCGCTGACAATCGTTTCCGCTGTGGCTTCGCCTGCCTTGTATTCCGCCACCATCAGGCCTTCGTGCATCACAATGACTTTGTCCGCCATGCCCATCACTTCAGGCAGTTCGGAAGAGACCATGATCACCGCCAGCCCGTGCGCCACCAGTTCAGACATAAACTGATGCACCGCCGCTTTTGAGCCGATATCGATCCCTTTCGTGGGCTCATCGAGGATGATGACGTCCGGGTGGGTGGCGAGCCATTTGCCGATCACCACTTTTTGCTGATTGCCGCCAGAGAGCGTTTCCACCGCCTGCCGCCAGCTAAACGCTTTTACCTGTAAGCGGCGGGCATACTCATCCGCCAGCGCCGATTCGCGGGCATCGTTCAACACACCGTTGCGGTTTAATTTGCTGAGCTGCGGCAGGCTGATGTTCTGGGCGATGGAGAGTTCAATAATCGCGCCCTGCTTTTGCCGCTCTTCGGGCACACACACAATGCCCGCGTTAATGGCATCGGCGGGTTGGCGAAAATGCACGGTTTTACCGTGCAGAAGAATGTCGCCGGATGAGGGGCGTGAAACGCCGGACAGGGCTTGCATCAGCTCGGTGCGGCCCGCGCCGACCAGGCCATAAAAGCCAAGGATCTCGCCCTGGCGTAACGAAAAGGTAATGTGAGCAAATTCGGTGGGATGGCACAAATCCCTCACTTCCAGCACCGTTTCACCCGGCTCGCAATGCACTTTGGGCCAGCTCTGCGTAATGGCGCGCCCAACCATCATTGCCACCATTCGCTCTTCGCTGATGGTGTTGATTGCCCCGGAATCGACATACACCCCATCCCGCAAAATGGTGTAGTGATCCGCCAGTTCAAAAATTTCATCAAATTTGTGCGAGATAAACAGGATCGCTTTACCTTCCTGTTTCAGGCGCTCGACGATTTGGTAAAACTCCAGAATCTCATGCTGCGAGAGCGCGGCGGTGGGTTCATCCAGAATGACCACCTGCGCTTCAAACGACAACGCGCGGGCAATGGCCACCATATGCCGCTGCGCGATACTCAGCGTTTTTAAGGTAGCGTGCGGATCGATCTGCACTTCCAACCGGGTGAGAATCTCCCGGGCTTTCTGGTGCATCGCGGGCCAGTCGAGTTTCTTCAGAAGTCCTTTATAGAGGTACTGGCCGACAAAAATGTTCTCGGTCACGGAGAGTTCATCGAACAGAACCGTTTCCTGGTGAATGGCGGTGATGCCCATCTTATGGGCGGACTCCGGCGTAGGGAGTGAAATGGGGATCGCTTTGTAGAGGATTTCGCCCTCTTCAGGTTGGTAAATGCCGGTCATCACTTTGACCAACGTGGATTTCCCTGCGCCGTTTTCACCGATGAGAGCGGTGACTTTTCCGGGCCAGAGATCGAGCTGTACATTCTCAAGGGCGCGCACGCCAGGAAAGACTTTGGTGATGCCCTTAAGGGATAGCAATGGGGTGGATGCCGTCATGAACGTTCTCCAGGTCTTGTATTCCCCCTCCCTGCCGGGAGAGGGAGAAAGGGATCAGAAAATCTTTGAGAACTTATCAATGTTGCTGGCATCGTAGACGAAGGGCTCCGCCATCGCGCCGCTGCCATCGGCATCCAGTTTGACCTTGCCGAGTTTACCCATGCTGGCTTCGGTTTTGGTCGCCGTTCCTTTCACCAGATCATCGGCTAAATAGGTTGCGGCATAGCCAAGGTCGATCGGGTTCCAGATAGCGAAGCTTTTACTGGCTCCGGACTTAATTGCCCCCGCCATTTCAGACGGCAACCCGAGGCCGGTGACATACACTTTGCCGATTTTGCCCTGATCTTTTACCGCCTGTGCGGCGGCAACAATCCCGACGGATGACGGCGAAACGATCACTTTCAGGTCCGGGTAGGATTTCAGCAGACCCACCGCTTCGCGGTAGCTTTTATCCGACAAGTCATCACCGTAGGCGACATTCACCAGGTTGATGGACGGGTATTTCGGCAGCACCTTTTTCATCTCCGCAATCCAGATATTCTGGTTGGTGGAGGTCGGTGTGGCGCTGAGAATAGCCACGTCGCCTTTCTCGACGTTCAGCGCTTTTAGCGCGTCAGCGGCGAGTTTGACGTTGGTTTCGCCAATCAGGGCGTTATTGGACGGATTCAAATGGATCTGTCGCCCGGCTTTGGCGACGCCGGAGTCCCAGGAAACCACTTTGATACCGCGCTGCATGGCTTTTTTCAGTACCGGCACGACCGCATCCGGATCGTTGGCCGAAATGGCGATCGCATCCACCCCCTGGGCGATCAAACCATTCAGGACTTCGATCTGGGCTTCGGCCGTGGTGGTGGTCGGGCCGGTATAAATGACTTTGACGTCTCCTAACTCTTTGGCTGCCTCCTGCGCGCCGGTGTTTGCTGCTTCAAAAAAGCCATTACCTAAAGATTTCGCCACCAGGGCGATTTTTACTTCAGCGACAGCGGAACCGGACAACGCCAGAATGGCAACGGTGAGGATCAAGCTTGCTTTTGTTTTCATTGCTTTTACTCCACATAAGTTAGTGTTTGTAGGGCTTGCAGGTGACAGAGTTCGCCCCGTCTCAGTGAGCGGGGCGCGATGTTGTTATTTGTACAAATCAATGGCGGATTGCAGCGGGGTCACGCCAAAGCGTTTGCCCAATGCAATCAGTTCTGCTTGCGAGATGGTCTGTTTCATTCCGCCCATCGAATAGATTTTTACCAGCACTTCCGCAGACTTCTCGGCGGTGTCGATCAGACCGAAGGTTTCATCCAGTGTCGGGCCGCTGCCAAAGACGCCGTGGAAGGGCCACAACACCAGCGAATGTTTTTGCATATCGGCGGCAGTGGCCTGGCCGATTTCGTCAGTGCCTGGCACCATCCACGGCAGAATGCCAACGCCGTCCGGGAACACCACCAGACACTCGGTACTGCCTTCCCACAATTTGCGGGTGATCAGGTCAGCGTGGTTTTCCAATACATAGGTCAGGGCAATCAGGTTGGTAGCATGGCAGTGCATGATCACGCGATCTTTGCCGCCGGTGGCTTTGATACGTTCACCGTGAGACAGGAAGTGTGCAGGCAGCTCTGAGGTCGGCACCGCTTCGTGCGTCAGCCCCCACAGAATGTGGTAACCCGCGCCGTCGCTGTCCACCTTGACCACGCCTAAATTCGCCGCCGGATCGAGCTGTACATTGCGGAAGAATTTGCCGGAACCGGTGACGATAAACGGTGTGTTAGCCAGTAACGGCATCGGCTGGCTCAGGGCGATATAACGCGGCTTTTGATGAAAATCCGCGGCAAACGGGGCGATGTCCGCCTCATCGAGACGCAACGTCAGGTTGCCGCCGTTGCGCTCATCCCACCCTTTCAGCCAGGCGTCGGAGGTGGCTTTGATCATGCCCTGGACGAACCAGGAATCAATAATGGTCTGCATAGTCTTGTGGTTCCTGTTAATACGGTGCGGGGTTTTCCCCTCACGCTGACAATGGTTTGCTCCCTCTCCCTTGCCGGGAGAGGATCAAAAGGGTTACCCGCGTTTGCGTAATACGTTTTTCTCATACGCCCGCACGCTTTCCAGCCACTGGCTGCCTGCCGGGGTGTCGTGGCGCTGGCAATACATTTCCCATACCGCCTGCCATGGCAGGGATTTCTGCTCTTCCAGCAGCGCGAGGCGCGCGGTGTAGTCGCCATCGGCTTCCAGTTGGCGCAGTTGATCAACCGGCTCCAGCAGCGCGCGCAGCAGCGCTTTTTTCATATTGCGGGTGCCGATCACCCAGGCGGCAATACGGTTAATAGAGGCGTCGAAGAAGTCGAGACCGATGTGCACGCGGTCAAACAGTTTGTGGCGAATGATTTCGCTGGCGATGGCCTGGGTTTCGTCATCCAGCAGGACCACGTGGTCGCTGTCCCAGCGTACCGGGCGGCTGACGTGCAGCAGCAGGCGCGGCACATACAGCATGGCGGCGGAGATTTTGTCGGAGATCACTTCGGTCGGGTGGAAGTGGCCGGCATCCAGGCACAGGGCGGTCTGGCGGCTGGTGGCATAGCCCATATAGAACTCGTTGGAGCCAACGGTGTAGCTTTCCGCGCCAATCCCGAACAGTTTGCTCTCCACGGCATCGATATGGTGCGCCGGGTTCAGTTTTTCGCTGATCGCCTCATCGAGCGCATTCAGCAGGCGCTGACGCGGCGCCAGGCGGTCAACGGTGACATCTTTCATGCCGTCCGGGATCCAGATATTCATCACCGACGGCGTCCCCAGTTGTTCACCGAACCAGGCAGAAACGCGGCGGCTGGCTTTTACATGGTCAATCCAGAACTGACGGATCTCGTCGTTCGCGTGCGAGAGGGTAAAGCCATCGGCGCTCAGCGGGTGCGAAAAACAGGACGGGTTAAAATCCAGCCCCAGTTTGTTGGCTTTTGCCCATTCCACCCAGTTTTTAAAGTGTTCCGGTTTGATTTCGTTACGCGCGACAGGTGCATCAGCCTCATGATAAATCGCGTGCAGGTTAAGGCGTTTTGGGCCGGGGATCAGACTCAGCGCCTGCTCCAGATCGGCACGAAGTTCCGTGGCATTGCGCGCTTTACCCGGGTAGTTCCCGGTGGCCTGGATACCGCCAGTCAGGCTGCCTTCCGGGTTTTCAAAGCCGGCGACGTCATCGCCCTGCCAGCAGTGCATGGATACCGGCAGGCGATCGAGCTGACGCAGCGCCTCCTCGACATCAATGCCTACCGCGTCGAAACGCTGTTTAGCAATTTCCCAGGCTTGTTCAAGTTGAGTGGTCATGCGCATAGCTCCTTTGTCTGTCGTTTTTGCTGAAAGCGCGCGACGTAGCGGGCGATTTCATTGTCAGGATTAGGGGTAAATGTGATCAGGGAGTGGTTAGCCACCACCACCTGGCGAAAATCATCAACGTTGCTGAGTTCATCCAGCGTCATCAGTTGCACGCCAATATTGCCGAGCGTGGAGGCTTCTACCGGGCCAGCCACCACGGGCAAACCACAGGCATCTGCGCAGAGCTGGTTCAGCAACTGGTTCTGGCAACCGCCGCCCACCACATGCAGACGGGTAAAGGGTTTGCCGCGCAGGCTTGCCAGCTCGCCCAGCACATCGGCATACAGCAGCGCAAGGCTGTCGAAGATACAGCGCGCCAGCTCAGCCGCGTTTTGCGGTGCCTGCTGGCCTGCTTCCCGGCAAGCAGCCTGGATTTCGGCGCTCATGTTGTCCGGGTTGATAAAGCGATCATCGTTGGGGTTGATAATGAACTGGCAGGCGGGAAGCTGTTCCGTTTGGGCAATCAGCGCGGGCAGGTCGGCGATCGCCTGTTCCTTCAGTACGCGTTGCAGCAACCACAGCCCCATGATGTTTTTCAGCACACGGTAGCGGCCTTCTGCACCGCCTTCGTTGGTGATATTGGCCGCCAGCGCGTGATTGCTGGTGTAGGGGGTTTTGCTTTCAAAACCCATCAGCGACCAGGTGCCGGACGACAAATACGCGGCATCTTTATCCGCCAGCGGTGCGGCAATGACGGCACTGGCGGTGTCATGGCTGGCGACGGCAACCACCGGGATGGCATTGTTCTGCGGGCAGATCCATTGACCTATTACATTGCCCGGATGGGTGGGCGTGCCGAACCAGCGAACCGGAACGCCAGCCCAGTCCAGCAGCGTGCTGTCCCAGTTATCGGTGTTGATATTGACCAGTTGCGTGGTGGTGGCGTTGGTGTACTCCCAGTTCAGATTGCCGGTCAGCCGGTAACTGAAATAATCCGGGATCAGCAACGCATGAGCGGCTTGCTCCAGCAGTTCTGGCTGCTGCTCCGCCAGCGCACGCAGTTGATACAGGGTGTTAAACGGTAAAAACTGAATGCCGCTGCGCAGATAAATGTCGGTTTTGCCCGGTGCTTGCATCGCACGTTGCATCACGCCGTCGGTGCGGTCATCGCGGTAGGCGATGGGTAAGCCTACGCGTTCGCCTTTGCTGTTGATCAGCACATAATCCACGCCCCAGGTATCGATGCCGATGCTGTCAGGTTGAATGCCTGCTTCACACACTTTGTGCAGACCCTGGCGGATCTCCGCTTCCAGGCTGTCGATATCCCAGCAATCGAACCCCTCTGTTTTTTGCAGACAGTTAACGAAACGGTGGATTTCGCGAAGAGTGAGTGTGCGTTGTTGGCGATCGTAACGCGCCAGCATTACACGTCCGCTGGAGGCGCCTAAATCAACTGCAACACAATGGCGAAAAGTCATGATCGGGTCCTTCTTAGAGTCATTGCAGACAGTCTAAAAAAGGGCGATGCGTCGTACCTTCTTGTTACGGACAGCGGCGATTTCGCGCTGGCAAGAAAGCAAAGGTGAACGTGAGAGAGTTCACAGTTTCCAGTTCTGGTGGGGTTTTGGGCCATTGTGACCCTTGCCACATTTCCCGATCTTTCCGGCCGTTTCTTGAAAAAACGGCAGGCTATGCGCGAAATGCTGTCGAAAATTTAAGGTGAGGTTGCGAACCCTTAATTACTATTTTGAGAACTTTTCTCATTGTTGGGTTGGGGGCGAGTATGACCGTACTTCATAGCGTGGATTTTTTCCCGTCAGGTAAATCACCTGTCGCCATTGAACCGCGATTACCCCAGGCGGCATTTCCTGAGCATCACCATGATTTTCATGAAATTGTGATTGTTGAGCATGGCACAGGGATCCACGTTTTTAACGGTCAGCCCTACACCATCAGCGGCGGGACGGTCTGTTTTGTCCGCGACCATGACCGGCACTTGTATGAACATACTGACAACCTTTGTCTGACCAATGTTCTGTACCGTTCGCCGGATGCATTCCAGTTTTTATCCGGGTTGAATCTGCTGTTGCCGCAGGAGCAGGACGGGCACTATCCCTCGCACTGGCGGGTGAATCAGCACACGCTGACCCAGGTGCGCGCCATCATCAGCCAGATGGAAGAGATGGATATGGAGATGGATACGCACGGCATCGCTAACCGCGAGATCCTGTTTATGCAACTGCTGGTGTTACTGCGTAAAAGCAGCCTGCAAGAGGGCGCGGTGAACAACGACGCCCGGCTTAATCAGTTGATGCTGTGGCTGGAAGATCACTTCGCTGAGGATATTTGCTGGGAGTCGCTGGCGGAGCAATTTACGCTCTCTCTGCGCACGCTGCACCGCCAGCTTAAGCAGTCGACCGGCCTGACCCCGCAGCGTTATCTCAACCGTTTACGGCTTATCAAAGCGCGGCATATGTTGCGCCATAGCGACGACAGCGTGACGGATATTGCCTTCCGCTGCGGCTTTGGCGACAGCAACCATTTTTCGACACTGTTTCGTCGCGAGTTCGACTGGTCACCGCGGGATATCCGCCAGGGGCGCGATACGCTGCTTCAGTAACGAGAAGGCTATCACCGATTTTTTGCCGTAGTTCCGCTAATAATCACAGGTTGTTCACGGCAGAGGTGACGTTGTGGCAGGTCAGTTAATTCTTCGTAAAGCGGACTTCTTCCCCCGCACCGGACAGGCGGTGGCGGTGGCGGATCGCTATCCGCAAAATGTCTTTGCCGAACATACACATGAGTTTTATGAACTGGTGATGGTATGGCGCGGCAACGGCCTGCATGTGCTTAACGATCGCCCTTATCGCATTACCCGTGGTGACCTGTTCTATATCCGCGCTGAAGATTGTCACTCCTACGCGTCGGTCAACGACCTGGTGCTACAAAACATTATTTACTGCCCGGACCGGCTGACGTTGAACCTCGACTGGGCAGCGCATATTCCAGGGCTTAATGGCTCGCCGTGGACGCCACACTGGCGCATCGGCAGCACCGGTATGGCGCAGGCGCGACAGGTCATTACGCAACTTGAGCACGAGAGCGCCAGGCCCGATCCCCTCGACAATCTCATGGCGGAAACGCTGTTTGCGCAGCTGGTGTTGACGCTAAAACGCCACCGTTTCGCCACCGATAATCTTGCCGCCACCCACAGCGAAGCGCTGCTGGATAAGCTGATTACCGCGCTGTCCGGCAGCCTGAATCGTAGCTTTGTGCTGGAGCAGTTCTGTGAGCAGGAGCAGTGCAGCGAGCGGGCGCTGCGCCAGCAATTCCGCAGTCAGACCGGGATGACCATCAATCACTATTTGCGTCAGTTACGCATTTGCCATGCGCAGTATCTGTTGCAGCATTCCGAGCAGATGATTAGCGAGATTGCGATGCAGTGCGGGTTTGAAGACAGTAACTACTTTTCGGTGGTGTTTAGCCGGGAAGTGGGGATGACGCCAGGTCAATGGCGTCATCGTAGTCGGGTTGCCGCCTGATCAGTTAGCCATGCCGAGGCCAACGATATTGGCCGCGACAATGATCACCACGCAGCCCAGACTCAACACGCTCACGGGGCGTCTGCCCGCATTGTTCCACTCTTTCAGCACCAGTCCGACAATACCGCCACACAACACGTAGAAGCTCATGTGCAGCATCCAACTGATGTAGTCATACTGCGCCGGAATACGCGCGTGACCCCAGGCGTAGAAGAAGAACTGCAGATACCACATCAGACCGCCCAGTGCAGAGAGCAGGATGTTGCTGATAAGCAGTGGTTTTGCCAGCGAGAAGTCGGCTTTTACCGACAAGTTCTTCACTTTTGCCAGACGAATAAAGCAGAAACCGAGGTTGATCAGCGCGCCGCCGCCCATGATCACCACATAGCTTGGCAACGCCGTGTAGAGCGGATCGATACCCAGCGCCGCTGCGGCTTCGTGCATCGGTTTGGCGGCATTCATGGCAAAGGACATCCCGGCAGAGAAGACGCCGCACATGATGGCCAGCGCCAGCCCTTTTTTCAGGCTGAACTCTTCGGCCTTGATACCCATTTTGCGCTCTTTCAACTGGCCTGCACGGGTGACGATTGCCACGCCGATAAGGGCAACCAGCACGCCCAGCAGCGTCATACGACCGCCTTCGGTGCCAATCAGCACGGAGAAGTTACCGTTGATGATCGGCGTCATCAGCGTACCGACAATCAGTGTAATGCCGATGGCGATACCAATGCCCATCGACATGCCCAGGTAGCGCATGGTCAGGCCATAGTTGATGTTACCGATCCCCCACATTGCGCCGAACAGGAACACCGGCAGCAGCGTGGAGGCATTAAACGAGCTGAAATAGGCCCAAAAATCAGGCAATAACAGCGCGCTGATTGTCCAGGGAAGGATCAGCCAGGAGACGATGCCGCCGACTGACCACATGGTTTCCCAGGACCAATGTTTCACCTTTTTAAACGGGGCATAGAAACAGGCTGCACTGGCTGCACCTATCAAATGCCATAAAATACCCATCGTAATCGCGTTACTCATTTTCAATCCTCTTTGTTTTTATCGCCGGGATACGAGCAGCCGACCCGATGAGTGTAAAAATCGGTCAGAGGATTAACCTTGAGGCGTTTGCCGCGTAACGGCGAGAGCTGGCAATCAGCGCGTTATGGAGGTGAGCAGCTTCACAGTTTCAATAACATAACCAAAAGTTATAACCTTATAAAAACTACGGCATTGATAAACATTTTCAATATCATTTAATTAACTATAATGAACCAACTGCTTACGCGGCGTTAACACAGTAGCCGCTTACACCCTTAATGGAGATGATTATGAGCTATACATTGCCTGCTCTGCCGTACGCGTATGATGCCCTTGAGCCGCACTTCGACAAACAAACGATGGAAATCCATCACACCAAACATCATCAGGCTTATGTGAACAATGCAAACGCAGCGCTGGAAAGTCTGCCGGAGTTCGCAAATCTGTCTGCTGAAGAGCTGATCACCAAACTGGACCAGCTGCCGGCGGACAAAAAAACCGTTCTGCGTAATAACGCAGGCGGCCACGCGAACCACAGCCTGTTCTGGAAAGGTCTGAAAAAAGGCACCACCCTGCAGGGTGATCTGAAAGCGGCAATCGAGCGTGATTTCGGTTCCGTAGATAACTTCAAAGCAGAATTCGAAAAAGCAGCAGCAACCCGCTTTGGTTCCGGCTGGGCCTGGCTGGTGCTGAAAGGCGACAAACTGGCGGTGGTTTCTACTGCAAACCAGGACTCCCCGCTGATGGGTGAAGCGATTTCCGGCGCCTCTGGCTTCCCGATCGTGGGTCTGGATGTGTGGGAACACGCTTACTACCTGAAATTCCAGAACCGCCGCCCGGACTACATCAAAGAGTTCTGGAACGTGGTGAACTGGGACGAAGCTGCTGCGCGTTTCGCGGCGAAAAAATAAGTCTGTTTCGTCACTCACCGTAAGGTGAGGCAAAACCCCCGCCAGGCGCTGCCGACGGGGGTTTTTTTATGTCGCTTTACATGAGTACAGACAATAAAAACGATGATCCTAAAATAATGAAATATTGTTTCGTTATGCATGATTGATCACTTTTCTCACCGGAAACGGGTTCTAACATCACCTCATCGGCGCTGAGTGTTTTCTGCCCGGCGCAGCAAAATCAGACGGTTTTGACGACAGGTGAGAATATGCAAATCAAACGTGCAATAGAGAGAATTCCGGGCGGTATGATGCTGGTTCCCTTGTTCATCGGTGCGTTGTGCCACACCTTTGCGCCGGGAGCGGGGAAATATTTTGGCTCTTTTACCAACGGTATGATCACCGGTACGGTGCCGATTCTGGCGGTGTGGTTTTTCTGCATGGGGGCATCGATCAAACTGAGCGCGACCGGTACGGTGCTGCGGAAATCCGGTACGCTGGTGGTCACCAAAATTGCCGTGGCATGGGTGGTTGCGGCGGTGGCGTCGCGCGTGATCCCGGCGCACGGTGTTGAAGTCGGATTTTTTGCCGGGCTGTCGACGCTGGCGCTGGTGGCCTCGATGGATATGACCAACGGCGGACTTTATGCGTCGATCATGCAGCAATACGGCACGAAAGAGGAAGCCGGGGCGTTTGTGCTGATGTCGCTGGAGTCTGGCCCGTTGATGACGATGATTATTCTCGGTACTGCGGGTATCGCCTCGTTTGAGCCGCATGTGTTTGTCGGCGCGGTATTGCCCTTCCTGGTGGGGTTCGCACTGGGTAACCTTGATCCGGAACTGAGGGAATTCTTTAGCAAGGCGGTGCAGACGCTGATCCCGTTCTTTGCTTTCGCATTGGGTAACACCATCGATTTAAGTGTGATTGCACAAACCGGGCTGTTGGGCATTTTGTTAGGTCTGGCAGTGATTGTGATCACCGGCATTCCGCTGATTCTCGCCGATAAACTGCTTGGTGGCGGGGATGGAACCGCCGGGCTGGCGGCCTCCAGTTCTGCGGGCGCGGCGGTAGCCACGCCGGTGCTGATTGCCGAAATGGTGCCGGATTTTAAAGCGATGGCGCCAGCGGCTACCGCGCTGGTGGCGACCTCGGTGATCGTCACCTCGATTCTGGTGCCGATTTTAACCTCAATCTGGTCACGGAAAGTGAAAGGGGCAACCGCGGAAATCGCGATACGCAATGCAGTGAAATAACGGCAGGCCGGATAGCGCGACGCGTATCCGGCCTGTGTCGTTATTGAATACCGAAAAGGCTATCAACCTGGTGTCGCTGCTCCTCATTCAGTGCGCCGCCAGGGTTGCGCGCAATCGGCGTGCAGTAGCCAAACTTGCGTGACACCACGGTCTTAATGGTGGTAACAAAATCATCGCCGATGGCGTAAATCGCCATAAATTTGCCTATCTCGCGCTGTGCGTCCTGTAGCGTTGGTAAATCGCCTTGTCGCCAGGCTTCGCGGGCTTTGACAAACAGCTCCGGCATGACGTTGTTCAGCCCGGAAATCACCCCGGCGCCGCCCGCCAGCAGGTTGGGAATATAATATTCGTCATACCCGGACAGCACGGCGAAATCGTCGCGTACTTTCTGCGTCGCGAGAATGATATTACGCGTATGTGACTGGCAATCCACCGTGTCTTTAATACCGGCAAAATCCGGGAATTCCGCCGCCAGGGTTGCCACCAGGTCGGCTGTCAGATCGCAGCCGGTGCGCGCCGGAAAGTTATATGCAAACCACTTACCGCTAATCGCCTTACCCAGTGCGCGGAAGTAACTTAACAATTGCGCTGGCGTTTGACCGTAATAGTAAGGGGGCAGCACCATGACGGCTTCGTAGCCGGTGCGCCAGGCTTCATCGGCCATACTCAGAATATCGTTGAAGCAGGTCGACGAGACGTTGGCAACCATCGTGCCGGGAGACATCGCCCGCGCTTTGCGGATCAATAATAGCCGCTCGTCCATCGAGAGCGAGGCGAATTCACCGATGCTGCCCATCAGCAAAATGACATCGATTTTCGCCGCGCTAAGACGGGCAATATGTTTGCTCAGTCCGTTAAGATCGACTCGTCCTTCGCTGTCCATGGGGGTGATGGAAGGGCACCAGACGCCGGAGAATGGGGGTTCGTGGGTCACAGCACGGTCTCCTTATTGAATGAAATAGCGTTTCAAATATCAGGTTAAGTGATAACACGTCTGTGAGGGCAGCATGGCAACCGGGGTCGCATTTCTGCACGTTTACTGCACAAAAAATGTGGTCTAATAGTGGCGTGATTCAACACTATCCAGGGAGAGAATATGCGCCATCCGGTTGACGTTTTTATTGGCAAAGTCAGGGATTATGCAGGGAGTCGGCCCAGCGCCATCGCCAAATTGCAGGTTGAAGGTGAACTGATGCTTACCGGCACCGGGCTTGCAGGAGATGAGCAGGCTGAACAGAGTTACCACGGCGGTCCGGATCGCGCGCTGTGCCACTATCCACGCGAGCATTATGCGTGGTGGGCTGCGCGTTTCCCTGAGCAGGCATCGCTGTTTTGCGCCCCGGCGTTTGGCGAAAACCTTTCCACCACGGGGCTGACTGAGCAAACGGTATTTATTGGCGATATTTTTCGTTGGGGTGATGCACTCATCCAGGTGACGCAGCCGCGCTCCCCCTGTTTTAAACTCAATTTCCATTTTGCTATTAGCGATATGGGGGCGCAGATGCAGGCAAGTGGCAAAGTTGGCTGGCTCTATCGGGTGATTGCAGCGGGAAGGGTAGCCACAGATGCACCGCTGGAGCTGGCATCCCGGCTGAGCGACGTCAGCGTATATGATGCTGCGGCCATCGCCTGGTATCAGCCGTTTGATGATGCACAATATCACCGTTTATTGTCGGCGGCGGGGCTATCGGTAAGCTGGACGCGTACGATGCAGAATCGGCGTATTCACGGCAAAATTGAAGATAATTCCCGGCGACTGTGGGGAAAATAGCAAGGTAGCGCCCCCTCCTTGAAGGAGAGGGCGTATGGCTAAGCGCGTTTGTACAACGGTAGCCAGAGCGTTAAGCGTAAACCGCCCAGCGGGCTATCGTCGGCTTTGACCCAGCCGCGATGCTGCTGGATAGCCGTTTCCACGATCGCCAGCCCCAGACCTGTACCACCGGATTCCCGGTCCCGGGCTTCGTCGGTACGGTAGAACGGGCGGAAAATCTGCTCCCGATCCTCCGGGCTGACGCCAGGGCCGTCGTCATCAACGTTAATGGTGATGCCGTCTTTATCGACGGCAAAACTCACTTCGATTTTGCTGTGCGAGTAGCGCAGCGCATTACGCACGATGTTTTCCAGCGCGCTTTCCAGCGCGTTCGGGTTGCCATACAGCGGCCACGGACCGGGCGGGAAGCTGACCGTCAGGGATTTACCCATCTGTTCTGCTTCGAAAGCGGCGTTATCCAGTACCTCTTTCCACATCTGGTTGGCTTTGACCGTTTCGCTCACCAGCGCGTTTTTCTGTTGATTCCGCGACATCACCAGCAGGTCGTTGATCATGCCATCCAGCCGCTGCGCCTCGGTTTCGATGCGCTCCAGCTCTTTGCTTTCACCGCTGCGGCGGCGCAAAAGCGCGGTACCCAGTTGTAAGCGAGTGAGCGGTGTGCGTAACTCATGCGAGATATCAGACAACAGACGCTGTTGCGCTGTCATCATTCGTTCCAGCGCTGTCACCATCTGGTTAAAACTGGCCCCGGCGGCAAGGAATTCCTGCGGCCCGGCTTCCAGTTCTGGGTGCTGTCGTAAGTTGCCCTGTGCGACTTCATCCGCCGCGTTTTTCAGCTTACGCGCGGGTTTCGCCAGGCTCCACGCCAGCCATAGCAGCAGCGGCGAGCTGATCAGCATCGTGACGATCAGCAATAACAACGGGCGGTCAAACAGCAGGTTGATAAAGTCAGACTGTGAACTGCCGGCGGGGCGTATCAGGTAGAGTTGGTAATTGTCTTCCCCGTCACGTACGGAGAACGGCCCGACCATTTCGACCCGGCCATACTTTTTCTTCTGCGGATGATCAGAGTTATCCGCCTGGCCGATAAAGTTACGTATTATCTGCATTTCGTTGCGTTCGGCGCCGATGACGCGCCCTTCGCTAGTGACTAGCAACAGGCGCTGACCCGGCGGCGCCCATTTGTCGATAGCGCGGAAAAGCCTGCGCCACCACATCAGGTCGTTCGGCGGGTCATTAGCCAGCTCCGCTTCGACATGCTGTTCAATCATCACGCCCTGACGTTGTTCGCTGTCCAGCAGCTCCGTCATTTGACGGGAGTCCAGCTTTGGCACCATCAAGACCAGCATCAACACCAGTGCCAGCGTTAACCAGAAAATGGCGAAGATGCGGGCGGTCAGGCTGCCTATCATGAAGCGGAAACCATCAGATAACCGCGCCCGCGCAGGGTTTTAAACCACGGATGCCCATCTTTGCGATCCGGCAATTTGCGGCGCAAATTGGAAATGTGCATGTCGATGGCGCGATCAAACGGCGTTAAGCGTTTGCCGAGCACTTCCTGACTAAGATGTTCACGGGAAACCACCTGGCCGAGATGCTGCGCCAGCAGGTAGAGCAACGTGAATTCCGTCCCTGTTAGTTCCAGGGCGTGACCATCAAAGCTGGCTTCCTGGCGGCCCGGGTTCAGGCTTAGTGCATCCACTTCAAGCGTAGGGGAACCGTTATCGCTGTTTTGCTGCTGCTCACTCCAGTGGGAGCGGCGCAGAATCGCCCGGATACGCGCGACCAGCTCGCGATCGTTAAACGGTTTTGGCAGATAGTCATCCGCGCCCAGCTCAAGGCCGAGAACGCGATCAAGCTCGCTGCCGCGTGCAGTCAACATAATCACTGGCGTCTGGTGTGTCTGACGTAGCTCTTTAAGTGTATCGATACCGTTTTTCTTCGGCATCATTACGTCGAGCAAAAGCAAATCAATACTGTCATCGAGGAGGTCAAGCGCCTGTTCCCCATCGTGAGCAACGAGCACATTAAAACCTTCCATGTCGAGTAGCTCTTTTAACAGGGATGTAAGCTCTCGGTCATCATCTACTAAAAGAATTTTATTCATTGTTTAAATACCTCCGAGGCAGAAATTACGTCATCAAGAGTCGCTAATCCATGACTTTACGTTGTTTTACACCCCCTGACGCATGTTTGCAGCCTGAATCGTAGACTGATTCTCGTTGATACGCGATACGGAAATATTACTGGAGTAAATGATGCGCAAAGTTACCGCTGCCGTCATGGCCTCAACGCTGGCGTTAAGTACAGTTAGCCACGCCGCTGAAGTCGTAACAGGCGATAACTGGCATCCCACTGATGGAATTGCGCAGCGCAGTGTTCAGAGCCATATGTTCGACGGTATTAATTTGACCGAACATCAGCGTCAGCAGATGCGGGATCTGATGAGACAGGCGCGGCACGATCAGCCTCCAGTTAATGTTAGCGAAATGGAGACAATGCACAGCCTTGTCACCGCAGAAAAATTTGATGAAAACGCTGTGCGCGCTCAGGCGGAAAAAATGGCGCAGGAACAGGTAGCCCGTCAGGTTGAAATGGCAAAGGTCCGCAACCAGATGTACCACCTGCTCACGCCGGAGCAGCAAGCGGTTTTAAACCAGAAGCATCAGCAACGGATGGAACAACTGCGCGATGTGGCGCAGATGCAGCAAAGTTCCCCGTCGACAGTATTGAGTAGTAGCAGTACCCGGTATTACCAGTAACAAACCCTGTTTTCCTTGCCATAGACACCATCCCTGTCTTCCCCCTCATGATGAGGGGGTTTTTTTTGCCTGCCATTCCACCGCTTAATTTAGCCATTACTGCTGTTTGCCTTCCGTTATAATTCCCGCAGGACAAACAGGAGCGTTTATGAATCAATCCTATGGGCGGCTGATAACCCGTGCGGCGATAGCGGCGACAGTCATGGCATCGTCACTTCTTATCATTAAACTCTTTGCCTGGTGGCTCACCGGTTCCGTCAGTATCCTGGCGGCACTGGTGGATTCGTTGGTGGATATTGCTGCGTCGTTGACCAACTTGCTGGTGGTGCGGTACTCGTTACAGCCAGCGGATGAAGAGCACACTTTCGGCCACGGGAAAGCGGAGTCGCTGGCGGCGCTGGCGCAAAGTATGTTTATTTCCGGTTCGGCGTTATTCCTGCTGTTAACCGGTATTCAGCATCTCGCAAGCCCCAGTCCGCTCAATGCCCCTGGCATTGGTGTTGCGGTCACGGTGATTGCGCTGATTAGTACTGTGATACTGGTCACTTTTCAGCGTTGGGTTGTGCATAAAACCCGGAGCCAGGCCGTGCGGGCGGATATGCTTCATTATCAGTCTGATGTTATGATGAACAGCGCAATTCTCATCGCGCTGGGTCTGTCGTGGTATGGCTGGCATCGGGCGGACGCATTATTTGCGTTGGGTATTGGCGTCTATATTTTGTATAGCGCGTTACGTATGGCGTATGAAGCGGTTCAGGCATTGCTGGATCGCGCATTACCGGATGAAGAACGTCAGGAAATTTTCGGGATCGTTACCGCATGGCCTGGCGTCAGTGGCGCTCACGATCTTCGCACGCGGCAGTCAGGGCCGACCCGCTTTATTCAAATTCATTTAGAAATGGAAGATAACCTGCCGCTGGTTCAGGCGCATCTCATTGCTGAACAGGTAGAGCAGGCGATTCTGCAACGTTTTCCGGGATCGGATGTGATTATTCATCAGGATCCCTGCTCGGTAGTACCTCAAGGACGATAAGCCATTTTACGCTTTCGTATTTCGATGTAAAAAAGTGAGCCAGGCCAGCTTTTTGTGTATAAATTACCACCATTTGGGCTGACCTGAATCAATTCAGCAAGCAAGGATTGATATACTATTTGCATCATAGTTGTTCGCTCCCGTCGGGGAGTCGCTTCGGGCCACAGAATTTTATTTTGCATTCCTTAGTTCAGAGGTAGTCATGATTAAAAAAATCGGTGTGTTGACAAGTGGCGGTGATGCGCCAGGCATGAATGCCGCTATCCGCGGTGTCGTCCGTGCAGCATTGACAGAAGGTCTGGAAGTTGCAGGTATCTATGATGGTTACCTCGGCCTGTACGAAGACCGCATGATCCAGCTCGACCGTTACAGCGTGTCGGACATGATCAACCGCGGCGGTACATTCCTGGGCTCCGCTCGCTTTCCGGAGTTCCGTGAAGAGCATATCCGCGCCGTGGCTATTGAGAACATGAAAAAACGCGGTATCGACGCGCTGGTGGTTATCGGCGGCGACGGTTCCTACATGGGTGCGAAGCGCCTGACTGAAATGGGCTTTCCGTGCATCGGGTTGCCGGGCACCATCGATAACGACGTTGCGGGTACGGACTACACCATCGGTTATTTCACTGCGCTGCAAACCGTGGTTGAAGCGATTGACCGTCTGCGCGACACCTCTTCTTCTCACCAGCGTATCTCCATCGTTGAAGTGATGGGCCGTTACTGCGGCGACCTGACGCTGGCTGCGGCAATTGCGGGTGGTTGTGAGTTTATCGTTCTGCCGGAAGTGGAATTCAACCGTGAAGACCTGGTGTCAGAAATTAAAGCCGGTATCGCGAAAGGTAAGAAACACGCGATCGTGGCTATCACTGAACACATCTGCGACATCGACGAACTGGCGAAGTACATCGAAAGCGAAACGGAGCGTGAAACGCGTGCCACCGTGCTTGGTCACATCCAGCGCGGCGGTTCTCCGGTACCTTACGACCGTATTCTGGCTTCCCGCATGGGCTCTTACGCCATCGAACTGCTGCTGCAGGGCTACGGCGGTCGTTGCGTAGGTATCCAGAACGAGAAAATGGTTCACCACGACATTATCGACGCCATCGAAAACATGAAGCGCCCGTTCAAAGGCGACTGGCTGGATTGCGCGAAGAAACTCTACTAAGTGTGAAAACGCCCTCGACGACCGGGGGCGTTTTTTTACCTCTCAATATTCCCCAAAGTTATAGCCAATCTTTTTTTATTCTTTATTCATTGAATCTCTTTCTGGCACTCTGGCCACATCAAAATGCATAACCTTAAGAGAGTGGGCGATGAATAAATGGGGCGTGGGAATAACTTTACTGCTGGCTTCAGCCAGCGTTCTGGCGAAGGATATCCAGTTATTAAACGTGTCTTACGATCCAACGCGCGAGCTGTACGAACAGTACAACAAAGCGTTTAGCGCGCACTGGAAACAAGAGACGGGCGACAATGTGGTGATTCGCCAGTCTCATGGCGGTTCGGGCAAGCAAGCGACCTCGGTCATCAACGGTATCGAAGCCGATGTGGTCACACTGGCGCTGGCCTATGACGTAGACGCTATTGCGGAACGTGGCCGCATTGATAAAAACTGGATCAAGCGCCTGCCGGATAACTCCGCGCCTTACACCTCAACCATCGTTTTCCTGGTGCGTAAAGGCAACCCGAAACAGATTCATGACTGGAACGATCTGATTAAACCGGGCGTTTCCGTTATCACGCCGAACCCGAAAAGCTCTGGTGGCGCGCGCTGGAACTATCTGGCGGCTTGGGGTTACGCCCTGCACCAGAACGGCGGCGATCAGGCTAAAGCGCAAGAGTTCGTCAAGGCGCTGTTTAAAAACGTGGAAGTGCTGGACTCCGGCGCACGCGGCGCAACCAACACCTTTGTTGAACGCGGTATCGGCGATGTGCTGATTGCGTGGGAAAACGAAGCGCTGCTGGCGACCAATGAACTGGGTAAAGACAAGTTTGAAATTGTCACGCCGAGCGAATCGATCCTCGCCGAACCGACCGTCTCCGTCGTAGATAAAGTGACCGAGAAAAAAGGCACCGAAAAAGTCGCAGAAGCCTACCTGAAGTATCTCTACTCGCCGGAAGGCCAGGAGATCGCCGCGAAGAACTTCTACCGTCCGCGCGATCCGCAAGTGGCGGCGAAGTATGCCAATGCCTTCCCGAAACTGAAGCTCTTCACCATTGATGATGAGTTTGGCGGCTGGACCAAAGCGCAGAAAGAGCACTTCTCCAACGGCGGCACCTTCGATCAAATCAGTAAACGTTAATCTCCCCTACACATCGCCCTCTTAGGAGGGCGATGTCGTTTTTAGCCTGCGTAAAATCCAGGATTTCCGACTTCCCCGGCGTTTTGCGCTATCATTCCGGTTCTTTCAGCAAAGGAAGCGGAAATATGAAAACAGCTCGTCGCATCGCGATTGCTCTGCTGGTGGTGGCATTACTGGCAGGCGCGGGAGCAGGGTACTGGTTCACAAGCAACGGCAACCCGGATGCGTTACGCCAGATAGTCACCGAACAGTGTCTGCCGAATGCCCGTGAACACAATTCACCGGAACCTTGTGCGCAGGTGAACCTGAAAAGCGGCTATGTACTGATGAAAGACCGCAACGGACCATTGCAGTTTCTGCTGATGCCGACTTACCGCATTAACGGTATGGAAAGTCCGTTACTGTTGGATCCCAACACGCCGAACTTCTTCTGGCAGGCCTGGCAGTCCCGTGATGTGTTGAGCAAAATGCGCGGCAGCCAGGTGCCGGACAACGCCATCTCTCTGACCATCAACTCGCGTACCGGACGCACACAGAACCATTTCCATATTCATATTTCCTGCCTGCGCCCGGATGTGCGCGCACAGCTTAATGACAATGCGACCCGTATCAGCAGCCAGTGGCTTGAATTCCCGGGCGGCCTGCTCGGTCACACCTATCTGGCGCGGCGCGTAACGGAAGCGGAACTGGTACAGCGCAGTCCGTTTTTGATGCTGGCGGAAGAGGTGCCGGAAGCCAAAGCGCATATGGGACGCTTTGCGTTGGCGATGGTGCAACAGGCCGATGATTCCTTTGTGTTGCTGGCAACGGAACGAAACTGGCTGGCGCTTAACCGCGCTTCAGCTGAGGAAATACAGGATCATCAATGCGATATCCTGAAATAACCCCACCATAATTCGCGTTTACTCCTCCTGCCTGTCGCCGTAGACTTGCTGAAAAAATCTACAGGAGACAGGCATGTCATTCTGGCTAACACACCCTCTGTTCCTTCCCTCTGCGATTGTCGGCATCACCATTGTGTTGTGGGCCACCTCGCTGTTACCTGAGTTTATTACCGCGCTGCTGTTCTTTGCGGCGGCAATGGTGGCGAAAATCGCCCCGCCGGACGTGATTTTCGGTGGTTTTGCCTCGTCGGCGTTCTGGCTGGTTTTTAGCGGGTTTGTGTTAGGCATCGCTATCAGGAAAACCGGTCTGGCGGATCGCGCGGCAAGGGCGCTCTCGTCGAAACTGACCACATCATGGCTGCACATGGTCGCCAGCGTTGTTCTGCTGAGCTATGCGCTGGCGTTTGTCATGCCGTCAAATATGGGGCGTATTGCACTGCTGATGCCGATTGTCGCGGCCATGGCGGCGCGGGCGGGCATCCTCGAAGGCACTCGTGCCTGGTACGGGTTGGCGCTGGCGGTCGGGTTTGGCACGTTCCAGCTTTCCGCCACCATCCTGCCTGCTAACGTACCGAACCTGGTGATGAGCGGCGCAGCGGAAGGCTCCTACGGTATTCACCTGAATTATTTACCCTATCTGCTGTTGCACACGCCGGTGCTCGGCATTCTGAAAGGAATGATCCTGATTGGCCTGATTTGCTGGCTCTTTCCGGGCCAGCCGCAGGCTCCGCGTGAGCATACCGCGTCTGAGCCGATGAGCCGGGAAGAGAAGCGGCTGGCCTGGCTGCTGGCGGTGGTATTGACGATGTGGGTTACGGAGAGCTGGCACGGTATTGGCCCGGCGTGGACAGGGCTTGCAGCAGCCTGCGTGACTTTACTGCCGCGCGTTGGCTTTATTAACGGCGATGAGTTTTCCAGCGGGGTGAATATCCGCACCTGTATCTATGTTGCGGGGATTCTCGGCCTGGCAATCACGGTGACGCAAACCGGGATCGGTAGCGCGGTAGGGGAAGCATTACTGCATGTGATGCCGCTTGATCCTGCAAACCCGTTTACCAACTTCCTCGCGCTGACCGGCATTACGACGGCGCTCAATTTTATTATGACGGCTAATGGCGTGCCGGCGTTATTTACCACCCTGGCGCAGAGTTTTTCCGAGGCCACCAGTTTCCCGCTGCTGTCGGTGATTATGATCCAGGTATTGGGGTATTCCACGCCGCTGTTGCCGTATCAGGCGTCGCCGATTGTGGTGGCGATGGCGTTGGGTAAAGTGCCTGTGCGTGCGGGGATGCTGCTGTGTTTTGCGCTGGCGCTGGTGACGTATCTGGTATTGTTACCACTGGATTACGCGTGGTTTAGCGTACTGGGGAAACTGTAAAACAATACCCTCTCCCGAGTGGGAGAGGGTAAACAGGATTACGCCTGTTTTGCTGCTTCTGCGGCTTTCACGATCACGGCAAATGCGTCAGCTTTCAGAGAAGCGCCGCCAACCAGTGCGCCGTCAATGTCCGGCTGGGTGAACAGCTCTGCTGCGTTGCCTGCGTTTACGGAACCGCCGTACTGAATGATCACTTGCTCAGCCACTTTCGCGTCTGCTTTGGCAATGTGGTCACGGATAAATTTGTGAACAGCCTGCGCCTGCGCAGGAGTTGCGGATTTGCCGGTACCGATAGCCCAAACCGGTTCGTAAGCAATGACTGCGCCTTCGAACGCGCTCGCGCCCTGCGTTTTCAGTACTGCGTCGATCTGGCGTGCGCACACTTCTTCCGTTTTACCGGCTTCGTTTTCTGCTTCGGTTTCACCGATGCACAGAACCGGGGTCAGACCGGCTGCTTTCAGCACCGCGAATTTTTTGGCGATGAATTCATCAGATTCCGCGTGGTAAGTACGACGCTCAGAGTGACCGATGATGATGTATTTCGCGCCAATATCTTTCAGCATTTCGGCAGAGGTTTCACCGGTGAATGCGCCAGACAGGTTAACGTCAACGTTCTGCGCGCCCAGTACGATGTGGCTACCATCAGCAGCATGTTTAGCCAGATCCAGGTACATTTCCGGCGGCGCAATTGAAACGGCGCAGCCCGTTACGCCAGCCAGCTCGGTACGCAGGTTAGCAACCAGTTCGTTTACCATGTGGCGGCTGCCGTTCAGTTTCCAGTTACCCATCACTAAAGGATGTCGCATTTTTACTCTCCACGCGCTTGGCGAATTAAGGAATATGGCCGCCCCTCAGGGCAGCATGGTCTGTGAAACAGTATAGAGATTCATCCCCTGAAAGGCTTTGCTTTTTGTCATTTATTGTTGTCTTCGAGGGCCTCAGATAGCGCCAGCTTAATCGGTTCAACAGCGAAGGTCAGCCCCTTTTCGCCGTTATCTGCCACCACATAGCGAACCGGGCCTTCCGTTTCGGCGTAGTAAGGTTTGCTTTTGCCGTTAGTCAGCAACTTTTGCAGCTTTTGCATACTTTGCGCCGCCGTTAGCGTGGGCGTGAATGCGCGAATAAACGCCGCCATATACTCCTGTGCTTTGGCTTTCGCCGCCTTCTGTTCCGGGCCTTGTACCGGTAGCCAGGTTATCTGCATGGATTTGATTTTCAACGTGCCGCGTTCCAGCGCTGTAGACGCGTAGAGGCTCTCGTTAATCTTTGTCGCTGCTCGCGTCAGGTTCTGATCGCTGCCGTCCACGGCGCGAAATTCGCTCAGCGCCAGCGTGGGATTATCGGTATTAAACCGCTCACGGAACTGGCTGATCGATTGATCAAAGGTAGGTGCGCCCGGCAGTAAATAGGGCGCTGTCGCCGCGGCTGGCGCGTCTTCCGCCATAACGGGCGAACAAAAGATCAGCGTTGAGAATAGCAGCCAAACCTGGTAACGCCATGCTTTCATGAACATCGCCCTCTGTACAGTTTGCTCACGATTAAAACGATAACCGACTGGCTTGTCAAAAACTCCCGCCTCCAGGGTAAACTACGCAGCATTACGATAATAAGGAACCATACATGGGTATACAGCAGTGGTTGTTTTCATTTAAAGGGCGTATAGGGCGCCGTGACTTTTGGATCTGGATTGTACTCTGGCTTCTCAGCATGACCGTTTTATTTGCACTGGCGAACGGGGGAATGCTCGATTTCCAGATGGCGGCCTTTATCCTGGTGTGCCTGATCTGGCCGACGACTTGTGTGATGGTGAAACGCCTGCACGATAGAGGACGCCACGGCGCGTGGGGACTATTAATGGTGCTGGCGTGGATGCTGCTTTCCGGGAACTGGGCAGTCCTCAGCGGTACACTGGAATGGGCAGTGGGTCGCCTGATCCCGGTGGTGATTATCGTGATGATGTTGATTGACCTGGGTGCGTTTATCGGCACCCAAGGGGAAAACAAATACGGTAAGCAGACGCTGGATGTGAAGTACCGCTGATCACCAGTAATGTTCCGCAGTGATATGTCCCGGTCGGCGGCGAAGATGCTTCGTCATCTGCCGGGTCTCTTTCAGCAGTTGCGTGGTATCGCGCACCATCTGCGGGTTGCCGCACAGCATCACGTGACTGTTCCCGGCGTTCATTGGCAACCCGACCGCGTCTTCCAGCGCGCCGTTTTCAATGAGTGCCGGCACCCGCCCGGTCAGGGAACCTGAAATGGTCTCCCGGCTGACCACGGTCTGAATGCGTAATTTTCCTTCGTAGCGTTTTTGCAGCTCAAGCATTAACGGCAAATAGCTTAAATCCGCCGCATAGCGTACTGCATGCACCAGCACCAGATTTTTAAAGCGTTCGAGGTCTTTGCCTTCTTGCAGAATCGACAGATATGGCCCAATCGCCGTGCCGGTTGCCAGCATCCACAGGGTTTCGCAGTCCGGCACTTCTTCCAGCACAAAGAATCCCGCAGCTTCGCTCACCACCAGCACTTCATCTCCTGGCTGTAAGGCCGCAAGACGCGGGCTGAGTTTGCCTTCAGGAACAATAACAAGATAGAACTCAAGATCGGGGTTGCCTGGCGCATTAACGTATGAATAGGCACGCTGTACGCGCTCGCCGTCAATTTCCAGTCCAAGTTTGGCGAATTGCCCGGCGGTGAAGGGAAGAACGGGGGCATGAACGGTGAGACTAAATAATGCGTCGGTCCAGAACTGCACCTTTGTGACTTTGCCTGTTACCCAGTCCGCCATGGTTATCTCCTGTTCTGTTGCGTTGCCTTATCTTCGTGTCAACAAGCGAAGATTTCCAGCCCATCCGGGCCGGAAAGCTCAATTGAACAAATACCCTTACAGTATATGACGCTGTACTTCAGGGTCTTTGCGATCCAGATAATGAATGGATTGAATACGGCGAATCGTGCGCGATTTGCCGCGGATCAGCAGCGTTTCGGTGGTGGCGATATTCCCTTTGCGGGTAATACCATCCAGCAGATCGCCTTTGGTGATGCCGGTGGCGGAAAAAATCACGTTGTCGCTGCGCGCCATATCATCCAGACGCAGGACGTTACCGGCTTCAATGCCCATACCACGGCAGCGTTTTAATTCATGTTCACCAATGCGGCGGTTCTCTTCGCTATCACCTTTAACCTGGTGGCGCGCCAGCAAGCGCCCTTGCATGTCGCCATCGAGCGCACGGATCACCGCAGCGGACACCACTCCTTCCGGTGCGCCGCCAATGCCATACAGCACGTCCACTTCGCTATCCGGCATACAGGTGAGAATCGACGCTGCGACGTCGCCATCCGGGATAGCAAAAACACGTACGCCCAGCGTTTGCATCTCGGCGATAGTGGCATCGTGGCGGGGTTTGGCCAGAATGGTGACCGTCAGTTCGCTCAGCGGTTTGTTCAGCGCGGCAGCGACATTACGCAGGTTATCCGCCAGTGGCAGATTCAGGTCGATAGCGCCTTTTGCGCCCGGACCGACAATCAGCTTTTCCATGTACATATCCGGTGCGTTCAGGAAGCAGCCTTTATCGCCCACTGCCAGTACCGCCAGCGCGTTTGCCTGACCCATGGCGGTCATGCGCGTGCCTTCAATGGGATCGACGGCGATATCCACCGCATCACCCTTGCCGGTTCCCACTTTCTCACCGATAAACAGCATCGGGGCTTCGTCGATTTCCCCTTCGCCAATCACAATGGTTCCGTCGATATTGACCTGATTGAGCATAATGCGCATAGCGTGCACCGCTGCGCCGTCCGCGGTGTTTTTATCGCCGCGTCCCAGCCACTTATAGCCCGCCAACGCGGCGGCTTCGGTAACCCGGGAGAATTCGATGGCAAGTTCTCGTCTCATAACAAACTCTACAGTGAAAGAAATTGAGCGAAGTTTATCACAGCGAGCGAGGGAGGGTTGATTGGGCATAGCCCTCTCCCCGTTGGAGAGAGGGCATCTGTTACTGCGGGTTATTCGTCGTGATCTTCCCACGCCAGCGCACGTTTAACGGCTTTTTTCCAGCCGTTGTAACGGACGTTACGCTCGGTGGTTTCGATGCCCGGGCGGAATTCGCGCTCGATCACCGCTTTTTCCTGCAGCTCATCCAGATTCTGCCAGAAACCGACCGCCAGACCGGCGAGGTATGCCGCGCCAAGTGCGGTGACTTCACGCACTTCCGGGCGTTCCACGCGGGTGCCGAGGATATCGGACTGGAACTGCATCAGGAAGTTGTTCGCCACTGCGCCGCCATCCACACGCAGCGCGTGCAAACGAATGCCGGAGTCAGCCTGCATTGCTTCCAGTACATCGCGAGTCTGATAAGCAATAGATTCCAGCGTCGCACGGATGATGTGGTTTGAGTTGACGCCGCGGGTCAGACCGAAGATCGCGCCACGTGCATACGGGTCCCAGTACGGTGCGCCCAGACCGGTAAAGGCCGGTACGACATACACGCCGTTGGTGTCTTTCACTTTGGTGGCGAAATATTCAGAGTCGAAGGCATCGCTAATCAGCTTCATCTCGTCACGCAGCCACTGAATGGACGCACCCGCCATAAACACAGCGCCTTCCAGCGCATAGTTCACTTCGCCTTTCGGGCCGCAACCGATGGTGGTCAGCAGGCCGTGTTCCGATTTCACCGCTTTCTCACCGGTGTTCATCAGCATAAAGCAGCCGGTGCCGTAGGTGTTTTTCGCCATCCCTTCTTTCACGCACAGTTGGCCGAACAGCGCTGCCTGCTGGTCACCGGCAATACCGGCGATAGGAATACGTGTACCGCCTTTACCGCCGATGTTGGTCTGACCATACACTTCGGACGATTTACGCACTTCCGGCAGCATGGCGCGCGGGATATCCAGCGCTTCCAGCATTTTGTCATCCCAGTCCAGCTCGTGGATGTTGAACAGCATGGTGCGCGAGGCGTTGGTGTAATCCGTAACATGTACGCGGCCCTGGGTCATTTTCCAGATAAGCCAGGTATCCACGGTACCGAACAGCAGTTCACCGCGTTTTGCGCGTTCACGGGAGCCTTCCACGTGGTCGAGGATCCACTTCACTTTGGTGCCGGAGAAGTACGGGTCAACCACCAGACCGGTGGCGTTGCGCACGTACTCTTCCATGCCGTCGCGCTTCAGTTTCTCGCAAATATCCGCCGTACGGCGGCACTGCCAGACGATGGCGTTGTAAATCGGCTTGCCGGTTTCGCGTTCCCAGACAATCGTGGTTTCACGCTGGTTAGTAATGCCGATAGCGGCAATTTCATCGGAATTGATATCGGCTTTGGCTAGCACTTCCACCAGCGTAGAGCTTTGCGATGCCCAGATTTCCATCGGATCGTGCTCAACCCAGCCTGGCTTCGGGTAAATTTGTTCAAATTCGCGCTGTGAAACGCTGATGATGTTGGCGTCATGATCCATCACAACGGCGCGGGAGCTGGTAGTGCCCTGGTCGAGCGCAACGATATATTTTTTGTCAGTCATGGTTATGTTCCCGTAGTCACATTACAGCGAAGCTTTTTGTTGAGTCGTGGATGCGGTGCCTTTTTCTTCCGCCGCCACACTGGTATTTGACGGCAGATGGCGACCAATCAGTTTACGGTAACCAAATGCGCCGAGCGCCGCGCCTACGATCGGCCCGAACAGCGGGACGAGGAAGTAGGGAATATCTTTGCCGCCGGTAAAGGCGACATTGCCCCAGCCTGCCAGCCAGGCGAATGCTTTCGGTCCGATGTCACGCGCCGGGTTCATGGCGAAGCCGGTCAGCGGGCCCATCGACGCGCCGATAACAGCAATCAACAGACCGATCAGCAACGGTGCCAGCGGGCCACGCGGAATGCCGTTGCCATCATCGCCTAACGCCAGAATTACGCCCATCAGGACGGCGGTGATCACCATCTCAACGGCGAAGGCCTGCACAAAATTGATGTGCGGGTTGGGGTAAGTAGAGAAAATACCAGCCAGATCAAGACTTTCAACACTGCCGCGCACCATATTGTGCGTTTGTTCAAAGTCGAGGAAAAGATTGTAGTAAAGCCCGTAAACAAGTGCAGCCGCGCAAAACGCGCCGGCAAACTGAGAAATAATAAACGGAACAACTTTACGTCCGTCAAAACTCGCGAAGAGCCACAATGCAATGGTAACTGCCGGGTTAAGATGCGCGCCGGAAACCCCTGCGGTCAGGTAAATGGCCATTGCCACGCCCAGACCCCAAATGATACTGATTTCCCACTGGCCAAAGGTAGCTCCCGCCACTTTTAGCGCTGCGACACAGCCCACACCGAAGAAAATCAACAACCCGGTGCCGAGAAACTCGGCGATGCACTGGCCTTTTAAGGTTGATGTTTGACTCATAATCGGATCCTGCAAAAAGTTTAGTGGTTATTGTTAGCACGGAGGCCGAAGACCACCATGGTGTCGTGTAGACACAGTGTTAATTTATCGTTAACGAGCAAAAACGAGAAATATCGAAATCAAAATGTGTGTACTGCGTCAATAAAATGAGCGTTTTCGCGCGATGATGCGCGTTTTTGCACCATGAGGAAGTGTGAGCTGAATCATTTTTGTAACCTGGGTATTAACAATTTAGAGGTAGATGCCTTTCTTGCACCAGGAGCAGGCTGAAAAGTGTTGCAAAGCGCAAACAGCGCGGCTCTGCGCTGGACAGGGGCTGGTGGGCTTCATACAATCGGTAACAAGCAAATATGCTCATATTCATAAGGCGTCACCGGTATTCGGGACGAGGATTTTGTAAGACACGAATAATTCGAGCGGCAGGAGAGCCAACCCCCTGCAACTTGAAAGATGAAGTGTATATCCATCAACGCCTTGCAACTCAGGAGAGGTATGACAATGTCATTAGAAGTGTTTGAGAAACTGGAAGCAAAGGTGCAGCAGGCGATTGATACCATCACGCTGTTGCAGATGGAAATCGAAGAGTTGAAAGACAAGAACAACAGCCTGACGCAGGAAATTCAGTCCGCGCAGCAGGGTCGTGAAGAGCTGGAGCGCGAAAACAATCAATTAAGAGAGCAACAGCACGGCTGGCAGGAACGTCTGCAGGCGCTGCTGGGCCGCATGGAAGAAGTCTGATTACGATCCGGGTCGGGTAAGCGAAGCGCCGCCAGACGCGGAGAAATAAGAAGGGCGCCCTCAGGCGCCCTTTCTTTTACTCGATATCCAGTGGGTCTTCCGACAGGATAATGCCGGTGTTGTCGGCGTACAGATGGTCGCCGGAGAAGAAGGTCACACCGCCAAAATTGACGCGGACATCGCTTTCGCCAATGCCTTCGCCTGCGGCGCCAACCGGGATTGCAGCAATCGCCTGAATGCCGATATCCAGTTCTTCAAGGTCGTCCACCTGGCGCACCGCGCCGTAGACCACAATGCCTTCCCATTCGTTTTGCACCGCAGTGCGGGCAAGATCGGCGTCAATTAACGCGCGACGTACGGAACCGCCGCCGTCGACCAGCAGGATGCGACCACGGCCATTCTGTTCGAGCAGATCGTACAGCAACCCGTTATCCTCGAAACATTTCACCGTGATGATTTGTCCGCCAAAAGACGACCGTCCACCAAAATTGGAGAACAGCGGTTCCACGACGTTGATCTCTTCCTGGTAGATATCACAAAGCTCAGAGGTATCGTATTTCATAGGCTTAACGTTCAGTTGCGACGAGAGTTGTCAGTATATCGCGCATCGCGCGCTGTTGGCAAAATCATCAATTGTTAATTGACATTAATCAGTTAAAAATGCGTCTGACTGAGGATAATTCCAACTACAAACAACAGGTTAGTTAACAGTGCGCCTTTTACCGTGCGTTCCAGCATCGGCGGCATCGCCCGTGGGTCGAGCTCACGCAGCACAAAACGCGCCTGTTTTATCAGCAGCGGTGCGGCAAGAATAAACAGCCACCCCCATGCGCTGTGCAGTGACAGCAGATTAAACAATGCCAGGCATAACAGCGCGCCCACCAGTAAACCCGCGTGGTAACGGCGAGCATTGATCGGCCCTAAACGCACCACCAGCGTATTTTTACCGTTTTCACGGTCGCTATCGATATCGCGCAGGTTGTTGATATTCAATACCGCTGTGGCCAGCAGGCCGCAGGCTGTTGCTGGCAGGATCACGGCGGGAACCAGCATATGCGTTTGCAGATACCAGCTACCAATGACGCTCAGCCAGCCAAAGAAAATCAGCACTGACACATCGCCAAGGCCAATATAGCCGTAAGGGCGTTTGCCGATGGTGTAGGTGATGGCGGCGATAATTGAGAGTCCACCCAGCACCAGAAAACCGATAAAATCGGCCATTGTCTGGGTGGCAGCGGTGACCAGCAGCAGCCCGGCGATGCAGCTCAGGATGATGATAATTATCAGCGCGCGCTTCATTTGCTCGAGGGAAATCGCCCCTTTTTGCATGCCGCGCAATGGTCCGATACGGTCTGGCTTATCGCTGCCTTTGACCGCGTCGCCATAATCGTTGGCGAGATTAGAGAGAATTTGCAGCAGTCCGGCGGTGATCAGCGCGAGTACGGCGACCAGCGGATCAAAAAAGCCCTGCCACCAGGCCAGCACCGTACCGACGACAATGGCGGCAAACGCCAGCGGTAATGTTTTCGGTCGCAGGCTTTCCAGCCAGGCTTGAGTACGGCTCAGAGTTTGCGTTTCGTTCATAAATTAGGCCAACAAAAATGGGGGCATAAGCCCCCATCGAATGTGATGAAAACGTTGTGGCGATGATTATAAGATAAAACGGCTCAGATCTTCATCTGCCACTAAAGCATCAAGATGTTTACTCACATAGTCGGCATCAATGATGATCGTCTCGCCGCCCAGATCGCTGGCGTCATAGGAGATATCTTCCATCAGGCGTTCCAGCACGGTATGCAAACGGCGAGCGCCGATGTTTTCCGTGGTTTCGTTCACCTGCCAGGCCGCCTGCGCGATGCGTTTGATCCCGTCGTCAGTGAAGTCGATATTCACGCCTTCGGTCGCCATCAGCGCTTTGTACTGTACGGTAACCGATGCGTTCGGCTCGGTGAGGATGCGCTCGAAATCTTCTGCGGTCAGCGCCTGCAGTTCAACACGGATCGGCAAACGGCCTTGCAGTTCCGGGATGAGATCCGACGGGCTGGCAATCTGGAATGCGCCGGAAGCGATAAACAGAATATGGTCGGTTTTGACCATGCCGTGTTTCGTCGATACGGTGCAGCCTTCCACCAGCGGCAGCAGGTCGCGCTGTACGCCTTCGCGGGAGACATCCGGTCCTGAGGTATTACCGCGCTTGCAGATTTTGTCGATTTCGTCGATAAACACGATCCCGTGTTGTTCAACGGCGTCGATAGCCTCTTGTTTCAACTCTTCCGGGTTGACCAGCTTCGCAGCTTCCTCTTCAATCAGCAGCTTCATCGCATCTTTGATTTTCAGCTTGCGCGGCTTCTGCTTCTGACCGCCCAGATTCTGGAACATCGACTGAAGCTGATTGGTCATCTCTTCCATGCCCGGAGGCGCCATGATTTCGACACCCATCGGCGCAGCGGCGAGGTCGATCTCAATCTCTTTGTCGTCGAGCTGGCCTTCACGCAGTTTTTTGCGGAAAGACTGACGCGCCGCAGAAGGTTCTGCGGGCTGCTCTGGCTGGCCCCAGTTGTTTTTTGCTGGTGGGATCAGCACATCGAGAATGCGCTCTTCTGCCATTTCTTCTGCGCGGTAGCGGTTTTTCTCGATCGACTGAATACGCACCATTTTAACGGCGGCATCGGTCAGATCGCGGATGATCGAATCTACTTCTTTGCCGACATAGCCTACTTCGGTGAACTTTGTCGCTTCGACTTTGATAAACGGCGCATTGGCGAGTTTTGCCAGACGACGGGCGATTTCGGTTTTACCGACACCGGTCGGGCCGATCATCAGAATGTTTTTTGGTGTCACTTCATGGCGCAGCTCTTCATCGAGCTGCATACGACGCCAGCGGTTACGCAGAGCAATCGCCACTGAACGCTTGGCAGCGTCCTGGCCGATAATGTGCTTGTTCAGTTCGCTGACGATTTCGCGTGGGGTCATTTCAGACATGGGAGATCCTTACGCTTCAGAGGATAATTCTTCGATGGTATGGAAGTGGTTGGTATAGATGCAGATATCGCCTGCAATATCCAACGCCTTCTCAGCAATTTCACGCGCGCTCAGTTCGGTATTTTCCAGCAGCGCACGTGCCGCAGCCTGGGCATAAGGCCCACCGGAACCAATGGCGATCAGATCATTTTCTGGCTGCACCACGTCGCCGTTGCCGGTGATGATGAGCGACGCCGTTTCATCAGCCACGGCCAGCAACGCTTCCAGCTTGCGCAGCATGCGATCGGTACGCCAGTCCTTTGCCAGTTCGACAGCCGCTTTCACCAGATGTCCCTGGTGCATTTCCAGTTTACGTTCGAACAGTTCAAACAGCGTGAAGGCGTCGGCGGTGCCACCGGCAAAGCCAGCGATCACTTTGTCGTGATACAGGCGACGGACTTTTTTCACGTTGCCTTTCATTACCGTGTTGCCCAGTGTGGCCTGGCCATCACCAGCGATAACGACATGGCCGTTACGGCGTACGCTTACTATTGTTGTCACGAGCAGACCCCTTGGTTACAAATGCAGAATACAGACCCCGCAACAGTGTGCGGGGCAGATTGCAATTATAGATGGGGGAGATTTTGGGGGTTTCAACCCCCGGCAGCGAGACGGATGCAGTTTGTGTGGCCGGCCATTTTCAGGCGGCTAATGGTGGAGTCGGCATTCTCTTTGCCTTTCACCGGGCCTATCACGACGCGGTTCCAGCCGTTGTTAGCGGTAATGCGCGAGTCAAACCCTTCAAACGCCAGTTGCGCGCGAACGGTTTCGGCTTGATCCTGGCCTTTAAACGATCCGCACTGCACCAGCCAGCGACGATCATCTTTTTTCTCTGCCGTTTGCTGCTGTTTTGGCGCTTCCACCTCATGCGTGACAGGCGCGGCCTGCTGCGTTTTGGGCTGCGCCGCCGTGTTGTGCGGCGGGGTTTGCAACAGATCCTGATACGGCTGTGACGTCGTAGCCGGTTTCTGCTGCTGCGTCTGACGCGGCGCCGTTGTGGCTGGCGCTGTGGTTTGCGCTGTACGCGCAGGTTGCTGAACCGGTTGTTCAGTTACGCGTGGCTGCGTACGCGGCTGCTGCACGGGCTGTGTTTGCGCCCATTGCTGCTGCTGTTGCATCTGCACCTGCTGCTGCGCCTGACGCTGGCGTTGCAATGTTTGCTGACGCTGCTCCGCAGTTTGCTCGTTCCACGGCACTTCGTTGAGCTGCGTTGGCTGCTGGCGCATATCCGCCTGCATTTGCGCTAACAACTGGCGTTGTTCATCAGTGAGCTGATCCGGATTTTTCACTTCACCACCGGCTGAAGGCTCCGTGGGGGCAAGTACGCCAGGCTGGCGGCTTTCCAGTTCCTTGATATAGCGCCAGCGCTCTTCCGGTTTTGGGGGTAAACCGTTACCGGCGACTTTTTGGTTTTGCAGCGATTCGGATTCTTCTTTTTTGTGGTGCGTAATGAAGTACAGACCACCGATAAAGGCAACCAGCACGGCGGCCGCGATGGCGACCATGGCTGGAGAGACCGCAGACTTGCTGCGTTGCTTGTTCCTTGAGCTACTCTTTTTGCGCCGCGAAGGAGCCGACTGGCTGCCGCGGCGTACATAATCTCGTTGTGCCACTATCGTTGTTTCGCTGTCTTTATTTCGTTTATCAGCTCGCCATGTTACTTAAGCGACGGGCTTTTGACCAGAAGCGGGAGTCTGAAAGCCCCGGCTTTACTTCAGTGCCTGGGTTGACCCACGCAGAATCAGTTCGCAATCCAACAGACGCGATCCGCTGCTGACGTTATGGCCTTGCAGTTGCTCGAGCAGCAATAGCATCGATTCGCGGCCAATGTCGTAGCGCGGCTGTGCAACGGTGGTCAGCGGCGGATCGCAGAACTCCGACAGTGAAATGTTATCAAAGCCGATGATGGATAAATCCTGCGGCACTCTCAGTCCGCGGCGTTTGGCTTGCGAGAGCGCGCCGAGCGCCATGACATCGCTATGGCAGAAGACTGCCGTTGGCGGTTTCGGCAGCGTCATTAACTGCTCCAGTGCATGAGCGCCCGCTTCGAAGGTGAAATCGCCGCGTGCAATATAATGGGGATCGACGACCACGCCTGAGCGACGCAGCGCTTGCACGTATCCCTGCAACCGATAGTGGCACAGCGGCATCTCTTCCGGCCCGGCGATACAGCCAATCAGATGATGTCCCTGTTCCTGCAGATAATTGACGGCGTTAAATGCGGCGGTCAGGTTATCAATGTGAACCGTCGGCAGTTCCAGTTCGGGAGCAAACTCATTCGCCATTACCATTGGCGGTAAATTGCGTTGCTCCTCAATGCTGGCATCAAAGGGCAGACGCGAACCCAGCAGCAGCATGCCGTCGATTTGCTTGGTGATAATCAGGTCGATAAAGGTCTTTTCCTGCTGATTCTGATGGGCGCAATCGCCAATCAACACCAAGTAACCGTGTTCAGCCGCAGCAACTTCAATCCCGCGAATAATTTCGCTGAAAAAGGGATCGCAGATATCCGGCACAATCACCAGGATGGTCCGGGATTCATTGCGTTTAACGTTGCGTCCCATCGACTGGGGCAAATAGCCCACTTCCATCGCCGCTTGCTCAACCCGGTTGCGGGTTGCTTGCGACACTTTATCCGGGTTCATTAACGCACGGGATACGGTTGCCGTAGATACCTTTGCTTTCATGGCAACATCTTTCATGGTCGCAGCCGCAACCTGATTTTTGGGTTTCACCTTGTTCTCCTCGCATGCACGGCGCAGGCGTAGTCACATTTTTATCAGATAGTTAAGCCCATCGGTTACAGAATTTTCATGAAAAGTGTGATGAAAGTTGAATTTTACGCGCTGCCTCGCAGCATTAGCCTTCGATAGGGTCGACATCCAGCACCCATTTCACCCGGCGCGCTTCCGGTAGGGTATTCACGAGCGCCAGCGCGCCGTTAACAATATGCTGTAGACGAACGCGGGAAGGGTGCTGCAACAGGATTTGCCAGCGGTATCGCCCGGCGCGTTTGGCTGCCAGCGCGGGAACCGGTCCAAGGATCCACAACGGGTCATCCGCCAGCGGGCTGGCCTGCAGCAGGTTTCTCAACTGCTGTAAAAAGAGGGGGGCGTGCTGGTTGTTCTGATCTTCGGCGCGGATCAGCACATGGCTGGTCCACGGCGGTAATTGCAGAGTTTGCCGCTCCGCCAGCGCCTGTTCAGCAAAGGTGTCATAGCCTTTATGCAGCAATGTCAGCAAGAGCGGATGTTCCGGATGGTGTGTTTGCAACACTACCTCACCCTGTTTCCCGGCGCGGCCTGCGCGACCGGATACTTGGGTATAAAGCTGGGCGAAGCGTTCGGCTGCGCGGAAATCCGCCGAAAACAATGCGCCATCCACATCCAGCAGTGCGACCAGCGTGACATCCGGAAAGTGGTGACCCTTCGCCAACATCTGAGTGCCAATAAGAATACGCGCGCCGCCACGGTGAACTTCGGCAAGATGCTGCTCCAGTGCCCCTTTACGGCTGGTGGTATCGCGGTCGATACGCGATACCGGCACACCCGGAAACAGTGGCGCCAGCGCTTGTTCCAGTTGCTCTGTGCCTAACCCCACAGGCAGCAAGTGCGTGGAGCCGCAGGAAGGACACTGGCGCGGCACAGGCCGCTGGCTATCGCAGTGGTGGCAGCGTAAATGCTGCTGCGCCTGGTGGAAGGTGTAATAGTGATCGCAGCGGGGGCATTCTGCTATCCAGCCGCAATCATGGCACAGCAGCGCCGGGGAAAAACCACGGCGATTAAGAAACAGGATCACCTGATTGCCCGCCTGCAGATGCTGGCGCATGCGGTTGATAAGGGCAGGCGCCAGCCCGGCCTGTAACTGCTGGCCTTTCATATCCAGCACATGCTGTGTCGCCGGGCGTGCGTTACCGGCGCGGCGGGTGAGTCGCAACAGATGGTATTTACGCATCCGGACGTTATACAGGGTTTCCAGCGCCGGGGTGGCGGAGCCGAGAATGATCGGGATTTGCTCGCTGTGGGCACGGTAAACGGCCAGGTCACGAGCGTGGTAGCGCCAGCCTTCTTGCTGTTTATAAGAGCTGTCGTGCTCTTCGTCGATAACGATCACGCCGAGGTTTTTAAACGGCGTAAACAGCGACGAACGCGTACCGATCACGATGGCGGCTTCGCCGCTTTTCGCTTTCTGCCACGTCACCAACCTTTCGCTGTCGTTCAGACCGGAATGCAGAACGTCAACGGGCGCGTTAAAACGCTCACGAAAACGGGCGATGGTTTGCGGCGTCAGACCGATTTCCGGCACCATCACCAGCGCCTGTTTACCCTGCGACAGTACGTTTTCCAACACACTTAAATAGACTTCTGTTTTGCCGGATCCGGTGACGCCTGCCAGCAGCCAGGCGGAGAAACGATCCGCCGCGCTATGAATAGCGCCCACCGCTGTGGCCTGTTCGGTGTTTAACCGCAGCCTGTCGCCGCTCACTGAGAAGCTGTTGCGCCAGTCGCTAAAGGTGGGCGCTTCGCTGTTCATCTCCGCCAGACCTTTCGCGCGCAATGCCTGTAAAGTGACGCTTTTAAGATCCAACGCGGCCAGCTGATGCTGCCAGATTTTTCCTTTACGCAGCGCCGATAACGCTTGCTGCTGTTTTGGCGACTTTACGCGGTTGATGTCCGTCGCCTGTCCCTGCTCGGTGGCGAACCAGTATCCCTGAAACTCCGCGCTGGCGGGCTTTGTTTGCCGCAGCAGAACGGGGAGGGCATTAAACAGCACATCGCCAATCGGATGATGATAATAATCCGCCGCCCACAATAGCAGTCGCCATACCGGCGGAGAAAATGCGGGTTCGCTGTCGAGCACCTCTTCGACGCGTTTTAACTCTGCGAGCGGCAATTCGCTTTTGTCGCTGATGGCCACCACAATGCCAACGCGGTGCTGCGTACCAAAAGGCACACGCACGCGGCATCCTGCGCTAACGGACATGTCATCCGGCAGCAGGTAGTCAAAGGTGCGGGGCAAAGGTACAGACAGCGCAACGTGGGCGACGGGCATCTCATCTTCCTGGCTTGAAAACTGGCGGGTTAGTATACACATTGTTAAGACTGGCGAGCTGATCAGTTTGCATGTGGTGGTTAATTTCTGTATGATTCGCCGCCTTTGGTGCGCTTTTGCAGCGCCGAAGATACACTTAAATATTAACTCGCGTGGTGTCTGGCGTTAGGGCTGGAAGAGCGACGCGGCCTTAAACTGAGGTTTCCCATGAAAAAAGGTATTCACCCGAATTACGTTGCTATTACTGCAACCTGTTCTTGCGGTAATGTGATCAAAACCCATTCTACCGTGGGTCACGACCTGAACCTGGACGTGTGCGGCAAATGTCACCCGTTCTTTACTGGTAAACAACGCGTAGTTGATACCGGTGGTCGTGTTGAGCGTTTCAACAAACGCTTCAGCATCCCGGGCAGCAAATAAGTTGCCAGAAAAAAAAGCGCCGAAAGGCGCTTTTTTTGTCTCTGATGTTTCCCTATGAGCAAGAAAGGCGGATAACATCATCTTCCGCCTTTTTCGTCTTTATCAGTATTCCCAGGTATCCGGGTCGATACCCAGTTCACGCATAATCACTTTCGCCTCTTCCGGGATTTCATCGCTGCGCTCTTTACGCAGATCTTCATCGTTCGGCAAAGGTTGACCGGTAAACGCATGCAAAAACGCTTCACACAGCAGTTCGCTGTTGGTGGCGTGACGCAGGTTGTTCACCTGACGACGGGTACGTTCATCGGTGAGGATTTTTAACACCTTAAGAGGAATGGAAACCGTAATTTTCTTTACTTGTTCACTCTTCTTGCCGTGCTCAGCGTATGGGCTGATATATTCGCCGCTCCATTCAGCCATGAGATACCTTTAATCCTCTCAGTCATTAGTCTCAGTCTCAGGTGACTACACCTGAGTCATAATCCCGCGTAGTTTACCGTAGAGTCATCAGCGTGACACGGTGTATCGCGTAACAGTGCCGTACTAAAGCATATAATTTTAACGGCTATTATGCCTTTGCTCAATCTATACGCAAAGAAGTTTAGATGTCCAGATGTATTGACGTCTATCGGCGCAGTGTTTACTCTGTTGCCAGACTTTTCATCCATTAAGCCAGGAAGCCTTCATCATGACGCGTAAACAGGCCACCATCGCAGTGCGTAGCGGATTAAACGATGACGAGCAGTACGGTTGCGTTGTCCCGCCGATCCACCTCTCCAGTACGTATAATTTCACCGGTTTTAATGAGCCGCGCGCGCATGACTACTCGCGCCGTGGTAACCCAACGCGTGATGTTGTGCAGCGTGCGTTGGCGGAACTGGAAGGCGGCGCAGGCGCGGTGCTGACCAATACCGGGATGTCGGCTATTCACCTTGTGACCACCGTGTTTCTCAAACCGGGCGATCTACTGGTTGCGCCGCATGACTGTTATGGTGGGAGCTATCGCTTGTTTGATAGCCTGGCGAAGCGCGGTTGTTACCGTGTGCGGTTTGTCGATCAGGGTGATGAGCAGGCGCTAAAAAATGCGCTGGCGGAAAAACCGAAGCTGGTACTGGTAGAAAGCCCAAGCAACCCATTGTTGCGCGTCGTGGATATTGCGAAAATCTGTCAGCTCGCGCGTGAGGCCGGTGCGGTTAGCGTTGTGGATAACACCTTCCTGAGCCCGGCGTTGCAAAATCCGCTGGCGCTGGGTGCCGATCTGGTGCTGCACTCCTGCACCAAATACCTCAACGGGCATTCCGATGTGGTGGCGGGTGTGGTGATCGCGAAAGATGAAGAGACTGTCACTGAACTGGCATGGTGGGCGAATAACATTGGCGTCACTGGCAGCGCCTTCGATAGCTATCTGTTACTGCGCGGTTTGCGCACGCTGTCGCCGCGTATGGAAGTGGCCCAGCGCAACGCGCAGGCGATTGTTGATTTCCTGAAAAAACAGCCGCTGGTGAAAAAGCTGTACCATCCCTCTTTGCCGGATAATCAAGGGCATGAGATTGCGGCGCGTCAACAAAAAGGCTTTGGCGCGATGCTAAGTTTTGAACTGGATGGCGATGAGCAAACGCTGCGTCGCTTTTTAAGTGGGTTATCGCTGTTTACGCTGGCGGAATCATTAGGCGGAGTGGAAAGTTTAATCTCTCATGCCGCCACGATGACCCACGCGGGCATGGTGCCGGAAGCGCGTGCCGCCGCCGGGATCTCTGAGACGCTGCTGCGCATCTCAACCGGTATTGAAGATAGTGAAGATCTAATTGCCGATCTGGAAAATGGCTTCCGGGTCGCCGCTGAGGGGTGAACATGAGTGTGATTGCGCAGGCAGGGACGAAAGCTCGTCAGCTGCACAAATTTGGTGGGAGTAGTCTGGCGGATGTGAAGTGTTACCTGCGCGTGGCGGGGATCATGGCGGAATATTCGCAACCGGGCGACATGATGGTTGTCTCGGCCGCAGGCAGCACCACCAACCAGTTGATCAACTGGCTTAAATTAAGCCAGACCGATCGCCTCTCTGCGCATCAGGTTCAACAATCACTGCGCCGCTATCAAAGCGACCTGATCGGCGGTTTGCTGCCCGCCGATGTTGCCGACGGGTTAACCAGTGAATTTATTCACGATCTGGAACATCTGGCCGCGTTGCTGGATGGTGGCATTACCGATGCGGTATACGCGGAAGTGGTTGGCCACGGTGAAATCTGGTCTGCGCGTTTAATGGCTGCCGTACTGAATCAACAAGGTCTGGACGCGGCCTGGCTGGATGCCCGTGACTTCCTGCGTGCGGAGCGCGCCGCGCAACCGCAAGTAAATGAAGGCGAGTCCTGGCCGTTACTGCAACAGAAACTGGCACAGTTGCCGGGTAAACGCATTGTGGTGACTGGTTTTATCAGCCGCAACGACGCGGGTGAAACCGTGCTGCTGGGGCGTAATGGCTCTGACTATTCCGCAACACAGATCGGTGCGCTGGCTGATGCCTCGCGCGTGACCATCTGGAGCGATGTGGCGGGGGTGTACAGCGCCGATCCGCGCAAAGTGAAAGATGCCTGCCTGTTGCCGCTGCTGCGTCTCGATGAGGCCAGCGAGCTGGCGCGTCTTGCCGCGCCAGTACTGCATGCCCGCACGTTGCAGCCCGTTTCCGGCAGCAACATCGATCTGCAATTACGCTGTAGTTATAGCCCGGAGCAAGGTTCAACGCGTATTGAGCGCGTACTGGCATCCGGTACCGGCGCGCGTATCGTCACCAGTCATGATGATGTTTGCCTGATTGAGTTTCTCGTGCCGGCAGGTCAGGACTTTAAGCTGGCGCAAAAAGATATCGATGTGGTGTTGAAGCGTGCTCAGGTGCGCCCGCTGGCGGTTGGGGCGCATGCTGACCGTAATCTGCTGCAACTGTGCTACACCTCCGAAGTGGTGGACAGCGTCTTCAAACTGCTGGATGAAGCGGGTTTGCCGGGCGAGTTGCGCTTGCGTCAGGGGCTGGCGCTGGTGGCGATGGTGGGAGCTGGCGTTTGCCGTAACCCGCTGCACAGCCATCGTTTCTGGCAGCAACTGAAAGGTCAGCCGGTGGAGTTTATCTGGCAGTCCGATGAAGGGATTAGCCTGGTGGCTGTGCTGCGCGTAGGGCCAACCGAGAGTCTGATCCAGGGGTTGCACCAGTCGCTCTTCCGCGCCGAAAAACGTATTGGCCTGATGCTGTTCGGAAAAGGCAATATCGGTTCCCGCTGGCTGGAGCTGTTCTCCCGCGAGCAGAGCGCGTTATCGGCGCGCACCGGGTTTGAGTTTGTGCTGGCCGGGGTGGTGGATAGCCGCCGCAGCCTGCTGAGTTACGACGGGCTGGACGCCAGTCGTGCGCTGGCGTTTTTCAATGATGAAGCGGTCGAGCAGGATGAAGAAGCGTTGTTCCTGTGGATGCGCGCCCACCCTTATGATGATTTAGTGGTGCTGGATGTCACCGCCAGCGAGCAGCTTGCCGATCAGTATCTGGATTTCGCCAGCCACGGTTTCCACGTGATTAGCGCCAACAAACTGGCTGGCGCGAGCACCAGTGATAAGTATCGCCAAATTCACGATGCGTTCGAAAAAACGGGTCGTCGCTGGCTGTATAACGCCACCGTCGGTGCGGGTTTGCCGGTTAACCACACCGTGCGCGATCTGCGTGAGAGTGGCGATGCGATTCTGGCGATCAGCGGAATTTTCTCCGGTACGCTCTCCTGGCTATTTTTGCAGTTTGACGGTTCCGTACCCTTTACCGATTTGGTCGACCAGGCCTGGCAGCAGGGGCTGACCGAGCCGGATCCGCGCGTAGACCTTTCCGGTAAAGACGTGATGCGCAAACTGGTGATCCTGGCCCGTGAAGCGGGTTATGACATCGAGCCGGATCAGGTTCGTGTGGAGTCGCTGGTCCCGGCAGGGTGTGAAGAGGGCTCGGTGGATCACTTCTTTGAAAATGGCGACGAGCTGAATGACCAGATGCTACAGCGCCTTGAGGCTGCCCGTGAAATGGGCCTGGTGCTGCGCTATGTGGCGCGCTTTGATGCCAACGGTAAAGCGCGCGTTGGCGTGGAAGCCGTTCGTGCTGAGCATCCGCTGGCGTCGCTGCTGCCGTGTGATAACGTTTTTGCCATTGAAAGCCGCTGGTATCGTGATAACCCGCTGGTGATCCGTGGGCCGGGCGCCGGTCGCGATGTGACCGCTGGCGCGATCCAGTCGGATATTAACCGTCTGGCGCAGTTGCTGTAATCCTCCCTTTGCATCTACCCTCTCCTTATAAAGGGGAGGGTTTTATCTTCAGTCATGAATTTTTTTCATCTTCACTGAACATTCCTCACGAATAATGGTGATTTTCCAGTTGACGCCCTGACCGTTTTCCGTCATTTTTACATCTGGACGTCTAAACGTATAGAAGTTCACAAGACAACAGACAATGACACGCGATTGATGAGGTAAGGTATGAGCTTTTTTCACGCCAACCAGCGGGAAGCCCTGAATCAAAGCCTGGCGGAAGTACACGGCCAGATTAATGTTTCCTTTGAATTTTTCCCGCCGCGCACCAGTGAAATGGAACAAACCTTATGGCACTCCATCGATCGCCTGAGCAGCCTGAAGCCCAAGTTCGTTTCAGTGACCTACGGCGCTAACTCCGGTGAGCGTGACCGCACGCACAGCATTATCAAAGGCATTAAAGAGCGCACAGGGCTGGAAGCCGTGCCGCATCTGACCTGCATTGACGCCACCCGTGATGAGCTGCGTGCTATCGCTCAGGATTACTGGAATAACGGTATCCGTCATATCGTGGCGCTGCGCGGTGACTTGCCGGCGGGCGGTGGTAAGCCTGATATGTATGCCGCCGATCTGGTGACGCTGTTAAAAGAGGTGGCGGACTTTGATATCTCGGTCGCTGCCTATCCGGAAGTGCATCCGGAGGCGAAAAGCGCCCAGGCCGACTTGCTCAACCTGAAGCGTAAAGTAGATGCAGGCGCCAGCCGCGCCATTACCCAGTTCTTCTTTGATGTGGAAAGCTACCTGCGCTTTCGCGATCGCTGCGCGGCGACCGGCATCGACGTTGAGATCGTGCCGGGCATTCTCCCCGTCTCTAACTTTAAGCAGGCGAAAAAATTTGCTGACATGACCAACGTGCGTATTCCGGCGTGGATGTCGCAAATGTTCGATGGGCTGGATGATGACGCGGAAACCCGCAAGCTGGTGGGGGCCAATATCGCGATGGATATGGTGAAAATTTTAAGCCGTGAAGGGGTGAAAGACTTCCACTTCTACACACTGAACCGCGCTGAAATGAGCTATGCCATCTGTCATACGCTGGGCGTTCGCCCGGCGGTGTAAAGGTCGGACGGCGGCTTTATACCACGCCGACCCGTGAAACGTTCTTCAGGCCCGATTACCGGGCCTGTTACGTTTAGACGTTTATTCCCACTCACCTAAAAAACGCTGGCCGTACTGGTCGGCGACCAGCAGTGCGGCATACACCTGATCCGGCGTTGCGCCGCCCGGCATATTGTGAATGGTTTCCCCTTCAGCACAGGCCGCCTGCGCCACAATACGCATTTTCGCCGGAATATCTGTTTTGATATCCAGTTGCGCCAGCGTGATGGGCAGACCCACGGTATGACACAGCGCCGCAACGGTCTCGATCTCTTCCATCGGCGCGTTTTCCAGCACGAGTTGCGTTAACGTGCCAAATGCCACTTTCTCACCGTGATAAAAGTGATGAGCGTCCGGGATAGCGGTTAAACCGTTGTGGATAGCGTGCGCCGCTGCCAGACCACCGCTCTCAAAACCGACGCCGCTGAGGTAGGTGTTCGCTTCCACCACGCGTTCCAGTGCGGGCGTTACCACATGTTGCCCGGCGGCCAGCATCGCTTTTTCACCCTCTTCGATCAGCGTGTTGTAGCAGAGTTCCGCCAGCGCCAGTGCGGCTTGTGTACACTGGCCTCCCGCCATGGTTTTTGCGCCGCTGCGCGAGCAGGCGCGGGCTTCAAACCAGGTGGACAGGGCGTCGCCAATCCCCGCAGCCAGCAGACGCGCTGGTGCGCCCGCGACAATGTTGGTATCGACGATCACACGATCGGGATTGTTCGGCAGTAACAAATAGCGGTCGAATTCACCGTTATCGGTGTAGATGACCGACAGCGCGCTACAGGGCGCGTCGGTAGAGGCGATGGTGGGCGCAATCGCCACCGGGATTTGCATAAAATGCGCCAGCGCTTTGGCGGTATCCAGCGTTTTACCGCCGCCGATGCCCAGTACCGCGCCGGTATGGGCATTCTCCGCTATGCTGCGTAGCCTGTCGATTTCATTTTGTGAACATTCGCCGCCGAAGGGCACCACCTCGCAGGCCAGCCCGGCATCCGCCAGACTTTTTTGCAGCGCTTCCTGAGCAAAACCGAGAACAAACTTGTCGCCGACGACCAGCCAGCGGTCGGACAGCGGTTTGAGATAGTCGCCGAGACGGGTGATGACGTCTGCACCCTGGATGTACTTACCTGGCGCCTGGATGACACGATCCATATACTGCCTCCTTACAAATTAAGGTTGCCAAAAGCCGTTTTCCAGTCTTGTTCAAACTTCTCCACTGCTGACTCTACCGCCGGCGTATTGAGCATTTGTTGCGCTACATCTAAAGGAAGGGTGATTGCTTCGCATCCTGCCAGCAGACAGTCGAGCGCCTGGCGCGGTGTTTTGAAACTGGCGGCCAGTATCTTGCTCTGCGGCGCATGGAGCCTGAGCAGCGTTTGTAACTCCTGCACCATTCGAATGCCGTCACCGCCCTGGGCATCCACGCGGTTGACATACGGAGCAACATATTTCGCGCCCGCAAGGGCGGCCAGCAGTCCCTGGGCGGCGCTGTACACTGCTGTTCCCAGCGTGACGATGTTTTCTTTTTTTAATTGCTTGATGGCGGCAAGGCCTTCGGCAGTGACCGGGATTTTCACCACAATGCCCGGCACGGCGTTGTTGAGGCGTTTTGCTTCTGCCACCATGCCTGCGGCGTCGCGACTCATGACCTGCGCAAACAGCGTTCCGTCCGGGCCGACGGCCTGTTGCAGGCGCGGTAAAACGTCCCATACGGGCGTTTTGCCTGCGGCGATAATACTGGGGTTGGTGGTGACGCCCGCCAGGGGATAAATGCGCGCCAGGCGTTCAACTTCCGCCACGTTAGCGGTATCCAGATAAAGTTCCATTGTGCTTCCTCATCGCTCGTTTCTGACAACAGCATACGAGCGCCTTGCCCTGCGCCGCCATATCACAAAACTGCCAAATACTGGACAAATGTGATCGACCTGTTGAAGTGTGATTTGCATCACAAGTTGTCAGGTTGCTTGTTAACACAGGGCTAAAAATCGTGCCGGGGACAGAGAGGCATTTATGATCGTACAAAAATCCAGTGCATGACCGCTTTGTCCAGTTCAGCTTTTGTCGCTGAGCTGGCTATGGTAATGACGACGATATTCAGAGGGGGAGCGCTCGGTATTTTTACGAAACAGGCGGCAGAAGTAGTTGCTGTCGACAAACCCGCAGGCGTGCGCGACCTCTTTCACTTTCAGGTCGTAGCCCTTAAGCAGGGTTTTCGCATGTTCCAGCCGGGTGTGATTCAGGTATTCGTTAAAGCCGATTGTCCCGGTCTTCTGGAAGAGATGAGAAAGGTAGTTGGGAGAGATGTAAAATGCCTGCGCCACGGATTCGCGGGTAAGCGGCATAGCATAATGTTCGTCGATATAGTCACGAACGGCTTCGAACAACGCCTGACTGCGGGACGCTGTCTGGATTTGGCTACCCAGCAGATCATGACAATGACTGAGCAGACTGGTGACGATCAAGCGTGCGGTTTGTTGTTCGCGCGGTTGCATCTGCATTTCATGCAACGTTTGCAGCAGGAAAGAGCCGATACGCGGCCCGCGGCGCGCAACATGCTGTTTGGTCTGGTTCTGTAACGCCAGCCCATTCCAGTGCGTGACGCTAAAACTCAGTTGTTGCTTGCCGAACAACACGCTTAATGTGGTGGCCGGGGTCTGCCACTGCGGCAGATTCCAGCCGCCGGCAGGTACATACAGAACATCATGCTGCGTCATTTGCGTGGCTTCTCCCGTGACGCCTGCATCCATCAATACACCTTCAAGTACGATTTCCAGACGCGGGAAATCCACCTGAACCGCCTGCGCAGGCGCTGTACCGGTTGCACCGGCGAAGCAAATTTGCCGCAACGGCGCAGGGCCGTTAATCAGGCGGGAGAGAAGATGAGCGACATCGTGGTTCATGGTGTTCCTTGCGTTGCCCGCGAAGGGACAACCTTAACTGTCGGCATAAAAAAAGGCCACAACAGGTGTGGCCTTTTGCGATAACAGCGAGGAATTAGCCTGTATTACGCATACCTGCTGCAACACCGGCAATGGTGACCATCAGCGCTTGTTCAACGCGGTGATCCGGCTCTTTGCCTTCTTCTTCCGCAAGACGCGAGCGATGCAGCAGCTCAGCCTGCAGTACGTTCAGCGGGTCGGTATAGATGTTACGTAACTGAATAGACTCGGCAATCCACGGCAGGTCGGCCATCAAATGGGAGTCGTTGGCGATTGCCAGCACGACTTTGATATCCGCTTCCAGCAGTTTACGCAGCTCTGCGCCCAGCGCCCACAGCTCTGGTTTCACCAGACGCTGATCGTAATATTCCGCCAGCCACAGGTCGGCTTTGGAGAAGACCATTTCCAGCATCCCGAGACGGGTTGAGAAGAACGGCCAGTCGCGGCACATGGCTTCCAGTTTACTTTGCTTGCCGTCTTCCACCACTTTTTGCAGCGCAGCGCCAGCGCCCAGCCATGCTGGCAGCATCAGGCGGTTTTGCGTCCAGGCGAAGATCCACGGGATCGCGCGCAGCGATTCCACCCCACCGGTCGGGCGACGTTTTGCCGGACGGGAACCGAGTGGCAGTTTACCGAGTTCCTGCTCTGGCGTAGCGGAGCGGAAATACGGAACGAAGTCTTTATTTTCACGTACATAGCCGCGGTACATATCGCAGGAGATATCGGATAGCTCATCCATAATATGGCGCCATTCGGCTTTCGGCTCCGGCGGCGGCAGCAGGTTGGCTTCCATAATCGCGCTGGTATACAGCGACAGGCTGCTGATGGTGATTTCCGGCAGACCGTATTTAAAGCGGATCATCTCGCCCTGTTCGGTCACGCGCAGGCCACCTTTCAGGCTACCTGGCGGTTGTGAAAGCAGCGCCGCGTGCGCAGGCGCGCCGCCACGACCGATAGAGCCACCGCGACCGTGGAACAGCGTCAGTTCAATACCGGCTTTTTCGCAGGTTTTGATCAACGCATCCTGCGCCTGGTATTGCGCCCAGCTTGCCGCCATCACGCCTGCGTCTTTCGCCGAGTCGGAATAGCCAATCATCACCATCTGTTTGCCCTGAATAAAGCCGCGATACCAGTCAATATTCAGCAATTGGGTCATCACATCGTCGGCGTTGTTCAGATCGTCCAGCGTTTCAAACAGCGGCGCGACAGGCAGAGCGAAACCAATACCGGCTTCTTTCAGCAGCAGGTGTACCGCCAGTACGTCGGACGGTGTCTTCGCCATGGAGATCACATAGGCGGCGATGGATCCGCGCGGCGCTTCCGCGATCACCCGGCAGGTGTCCAGCACTTCGCGGGTTTCATCGCTTGGCTCCCACTGGCGCGGTAGCAGCGGGCGTTTGGAGTTCAGTTCGCGGATCAGGAACGCTTGTTTATCGGCTTCGGACCAGCTCTCATAGTCGCCAATACCGAGATAGCGGGTTAATTCGCCCAGCGCTTCGGTATGACGCGTACTTTCCTGACGAATATCAATTCGCACCAGCGGGACGCCAAAACACTTCACTCGACGTAATGTATCGAGCAGTTCGCCATTGGCGATAATGCCCATGCCGCAGGCTTGCAGAGATTTATAACAGGCGTAAAGCGGTTCCCACAGCTGCTCGTTTTGCGTCAGCAGCCCTTCAGGTTTCGGTAACTTCTGACCTTTCAGACGCGCTTCCAGCCAGGCCTGGGTGGCCATCAGGTCGCTGCGCAGTTTTTTCATCAGATAACGATACGGTTCGCGTGCGCCTTCCGCGCCAGCCAGCTCCCGCAGCTCGTCGGTACACTCCACCATCGACAGCTCGGAAATCAGCAGCTGTACATCTTTGAGGAACAGATCGGTGGCTTTCCAGCGGCTGAGCAGCAGCACATGGCGGGTGATATCGGCAGTCACGTTCGGGTTGCCGTCGCGGTCGCCGCCCATCCATGACGTAAAGCGTACGGGCACAAAGTCGACCGGCAGCTTGTAATTGAGGTTCTCTTCCAGTTGCTCGTTCAGCTCGCGCAGGTAGTTTGGCACGCCTTCCCACAGGCTATTTTCCACCACCGCGAAGCCCCATTTGGCTTCGTCTACCGGGCTTGGACGATATCTGCGGATCTCATCGGTATGCCAGGACTGCGCAATAAGCTGGCGCAGACGGCGCATTAACTGGTGACGTTCATAGTCGGCGATATCGGTGTTATCCAGCTGTTTTAAGCAGGCATTCACTTCCACCATTTTATGAATCAATGTACGGCGGGTGATCTCGGTCGGGTGTGCGGTCAGCACCAGCTCCAGCGACAGGGATTCCACGGCTTTAATGATCGTGGCTTCGTTCAGATTCGGTTGGTCTTTCAGTTTTCTGAGAGTGCGGGCAATGACTTCCGGGTTATTGGCGGCTTCGCCTTTCGCGGAGATGCTGTGGTATTGCTCGGCAGTGTTGGCAAGGTTCAGAAACTGGCTGAACGCACGCGCCACCGGCAGCAGCTCGTCATTGGAGAGATTCTGCAAGGTGGTGAGCAGTTCCTGACGATTGGCTTCGTTACCGGCGCGAGAAGATTTGGACAGCTTACGGATTGTTTCTACACGGTCGAGAATGTTCTCACCCAGTGCATCCTTGATGGTATCTCCCAGCAGTTTGCCGAGCATACTGACATTACTACGCAAAGCGGAATATTGTTCGTTCATGTTACCCCAGACACCCCATCTCATTTTATTTTGTTATATCTGCCGTTGAGCAGATATAAGACACCGTCTTTTATAAAGCCACGTAAAACCCACCACGTCAATTGTTGCGAAATCGCTTCAGCAAACGAATAAATGCCGACAATTTACGAAATTTAATTCGCTTTCCGCCAGATAAGTATTGCTTATGAAAACGTGACAGCTGTCACGCCCCGACAGACGTAAAAAACCCCCTCACCGGGAGGGGGTTAGCAAGAAAAACGGACTCAGTGCCAGCAGAAATGATGTACAACTTGTGTGATCAGTTCACGCGTCGGTTTGATAAAACGCGTTTCAAGATATTCATCCGGTTGATGGGCCTGGTTAATGGAACCCGGGCCAAGTACCAGCGTCGGGCACAATGTTTGAATAAACGGGGCTTCGGTGCAGTAGTTAACGACCTCAGTTTCGACACCGAGCAGTTTCTCCACCACGTCCACCAGTTGATGGTCCGGCGGACATTCGTAGCCCGGAATAGGCGGGTGCAGCTCTGAAACGGTCAGGCGACCTGGCCAGCGGGAACTGACCGGCTCCAACGCGTCGTTAAGCAGGCCGTTTAAATCATTCAGCGTCATGCCTGGCAGCGGACGAATATCCATATGCAGCTCGCAGCACGCGCAGATACGGTTTGCCGCATCACCACCGTGAATATGTCCCAGGTTCAGGGTGGGATACGGCACGGTGAACGCCTCATAGTGATAACGCGCTTTCAGGCTGTCGCGCAGTTGCAGAATATGACCGATAGCATCGTGCATGAGCTCAATCGCATTCACGCCGCGCGCCGGATCGCTGGAGTGACCGGACTGCCCCAGGATACGAATCGCATTAGAGATATGGCCCTTGTGCGCGCGCACCGGTTGCAGCGATGTCGGTTCGCCGATAATGGCGCACTCCGGGCGCAGTTGGGTGTTTTCTGAGAAATAGCGGGCGCCAGCCATGCTGGTTTCTTCATCCGCTGTTGCCAGCACATACAGAGGCTTGCTCAGTTTTGTCACATCGACGTCACGCAGCGCATCGAGAATGAACGCAAAAAAGCCTTTCATATCGGCGGTGCCCAGACCGTAGAGTTTGTTGTCATGTTCGGTCAATGTGAAGGGATCGCGCGTCCAGCGTCCATCATCAAAAGGCACGGTATCGGTGTGGCCGGTTAACAGCAGGCCACCTGCGCCGGTTCCTGCGCTGGCGAGCATATTGAATTTATTGCGTGTGCCGGGCACGGGTTGCACTTCAACGTTGAAGCCGAGGTCGCCAAACCATCCTGCCAGCAGATTGATTAAAGACGCATTGCTCTGATCCAGTGCTTCTTCCGTTGCGCTGATCGACGGTGTGGCTATCAGGGCGCGGTAAATCTCGATAAATGGCGGCAAATTCATTTTCATTGTTGACATACCTGAGTTCGTGATAGTATCAATATTCATGCACTAAATGTGAATAAAAATACATTAATGTTGAGCGTAAGGGAACCCATCCGGCGACTTTGCTCAGCGACGCGGGATGGATGCCGAATCTCTCCCTGACACACATGACGTAAGAAGGTAAACCGCCCCAATGTTGAACACATTAATTGTGGGCGCCAGCGGTTACGCCGGCGCAGAGCTAGTGACCTATGTAAATCGCCATCCTCATATGAACATAACCGCTTTGACGGTTTCTGCGCAAAGTAATGATGCAGGAAAATGTATCTCCGATTTACATCCGCAGTTGAAAGGCATTGTTGATCTCCCGTTACAGCCGATGTCCGATATTGGTGAGTTTCTGGAAGGTGTGGATGTCGTCTTCCTGGCGACGGCGCATGAAGTGAGTCACGATCTGGCGCCGACGTGCCTGGCGGCGGGTTGTGTGGTGTTCGATCTCTCCGGCGCGTTCCGCGTTAACGATCCTGCGTTCTACGAAACATTCTACGGTTTCACGCATCAGCACGCCGATCTGCTTGCACAGGCGGTGTATGGGCTGGCGGAGTGGAATCACGAGCCATTGAAAAGTGCGCAACTGATTGCTGTGCCGGGTTGTTACCCGACGGCGGCGCAGTTGTCATTGAAACCACTGATCGATGCTGGCGTGCTGGATCTGAATCAGTGGCCGGTGATCAACGCCACCAGCGGCGTGAGCGGCGCCGGGCGCAAAGCGGCGCTCTCCAACAGTTTCTGTGAAGTGAGCCTGCAACCGTATGGCATCTTCAACCATCGCCACCAGCCGGAGATCGCCACGCATCTCGGTACGGATGTGATTTTTACCCCGCACCTGGCGAGCTTCCCGCGCGGTATCCTGGAAACCATCACGTGCCGTTTGAAGGCGGGGGTCACCCAGGCGCGGGTCGCTGAGCTGTTTAAACAGGCTTACGGCGACAAACCGCTGGTCCGCCTGTATGACAAAGGGGTTCCGGCGCTGAAAAACGTGGTGGGGCTGCCGTTCTGCGATATCGGCTTTGCCGTGCAGGGCGAACATCTGATTGTCGTTGCCACGGAAGATAACCTGCTGAAAGGCGCGGCGGCGCAGGCAATGCAATGCGCGAATATTCGTTTCGGCTATGCTGAAACCCAGTCACTTATTTAAATGAACAGGCGTGATGATGAATCCATTAATTATTAAGCTCGGTGGCGTATTGCTGGATAGCGAGGAAGCGCTGGAACGTTTGTTTACCGCACTGGTGCACTATCGCGAATCTCATCAGCGCCCGTTGGTTATTGTGCACGGCGGCGGTTGTGTGGTGGATGAGCTGATGAAACAGCTCAACCTGCCGGTGAAAAAGAAAAACGGTCTGCGTGTCACGCCAGCCGATCAGATCGACATTATTACTGGTGCACTGGCCGGTACCGCCAACAAAACGCTGCTGGCATGGGCGAAGAAACACCACATTGCCTCCGTCGGTTTGTTCCTTGGCGATGGCGATAGCGTGAAAGTGACCCAACTGGACGAAGAACTGGGCCATGTTGGCTTAGCGCAGCCGGGTTCGCCGAAACTGATTAATGCGCTGCTGGATGGTGGTTTCCTGCCGGTTATCAGCTCCATTGGCGTAACCGACGAAGGCAAACTGATGAATGTCAATGCGGACCAGGCGGCGACAGCGCTGGCGGCAACGCTGGGCGCAGACCTGATTCTGCTGTCCGATGTGAGCGGCATTCTGGATGGCAAAGGCCAGCGTATTGCCGAAATGACCGCTGCTAAAGCGGAGCAACTGATTGCGCAGGGCATCATCACCGATGGCATGATCGTGAAAGTCAACGCGGCGCTGGATGCTGCCCGTACGCTCGGTCGCCCGGTAGATATCGCCTCCTGGCGTCATGCCGAGCAATTACCGGCGCTGTTTAACGGCACGCCAATTGGCACGCGTATTCTGGCGTAATTAAAGCAACATCATTTGTAGGCCGGGTAAGCGTCGTGCCATCCGGCAGAACTCTTGAATAATTAAGGAAGCATATTATGGCACTTTGGGGCGGGCGTTTTACTCAGGCAGCAGATCAACGGTTCAAACAGTTCAACGACTCTTTGCGCTTTGACTATCGCCTGGCGGAGCAGGATATCGTTGGCTCTGTGGCCTGGTCTAAAGCGCTGGTGACCGTAGGTGTTCTGACCCAGGTGGAGCAGCAGCAACTGGAAGAGGCGCTGCATGTGTTGCTGGAAGAAGTACAGGCCAATCCGCAGCAGATCCTTGAAAGCGATGCCGAAGACATCCACAGCTGGGTGGAAGGCAAGCTGATCGACAAAGTGGGTCAACTGGGTAAGAAGCTGCACACCGGGCGCAGCCGTAATGATCAGGTCGCAACCGATTTGAAACTGTGGTGCAAAGACACAGTCAGCGAGCTGCTGGTGGCGAACCGCCAGTTACAGAGCGCGCTGGTGGTGGCCGCAGAGAATAATCAGGACGCCGTGATGCCGGGCTATACGCACCTGCAACGCGCCCAACCGGTGACCTTTGCGCACTGGGCATTAGCTTACGTGGAGATGCTGGCGCGCGATGAAAGCCGTTTGCAGGACACACTGAAACGCCTGGATGTGAGTCCGCTGGGCTGCGGCGCGCTGGCGGGTACAGCGTATGAAATCGATCGTGAGCAACTGGCCGGCTGGCTGGGTTTTGCTTCTGCGACGCGCAACAGCCTGGACAGCGTTTCTGACCGCGATCATGTGCTGGAACTGCTCTCTGACGCTTCTATCGGCATGGTGCACCTGTCGCGTTTCGCCGAAGATCTGATCTTCTTTAACTCCGGTGAAGCGGGTTTTGTTGAGCTGTCTGACCGTGTTACCTCGGGGTCTTCATTAATGCCGCAGAAGAAAAACCCGGATGCGCTGGAGCTGATCCGCGGTAAATGTGGCCGTGTACAGGGCGCGCTGACCGGTATGATGATGACGCTGAAAGGCCTGCCGTTGGCGTACAACAAAGATATGCAGGAAGACAAAGAAGGGCTGTTCGACGCGCTGGATACCTGGCTTGACTGCCTGCATATGGCGGCACTGGTGCTGGATGGCATCCAGGTGAAACGCCCGCGTTGCCAGGAAGCCGCACAGCAGGGTTATGCGAACGCCACTGAGCTTGCTGACTATCTGGTGGCCAAAGGCGTACCGTTCCGTGAAGCGCACCATATTGTGGGCGAAGCGGTGGTGGAAGCGATTGGTCAGGGCAAACCGCTGGAAGAGCTGGCGTTAGCCGATCTGCAAAAATTCAGCGCGGTGATCGGTGACGATGTCTATCCGATTCTGTCGTTGCAGTCATGCCTTGATAAACGTGCCGCAAAAGGTGGCGTTTCTCCCACGCAGGTGGCGCAGGCGATTACTGACGCGAAAGCGCGGCTTGTCTGAAGTGGGTGGATGAATTGAGAGCCTGGCGATACGCCGGGCTTTTTTATGCAAAAAAAAAGCGGACACAGGGTCCGCAAAAGTTCACGTTGGCTTTAGTTGTTCAGAGAAACTTGAGGGTAAGCAGTCTTATCAAGGGTCAGTTGAGGTTCCGCTTCGTTTCTGGCGTCAATTATTAAACAGAATGCTTGATAGGGATAATCGTTCGTTGCTATGCTATCTATCGCCATGAACTATCGTGGCGACGGAGGATGAATAATGAATATTCGTGATCTTGAGTACCTGGTGGCGTTAGCTGAGCACCGCCATTTTCGCCGTGCAGCCGACTCCTGCCACGTCAGCCAGCCCACACTGAGCGGGCAGATCCGTAAACTGGAAGATGAACTTGGCGTAATGCTGCTGGAGCGTACCAGCCGCAAAGTGCTGTTTACCCAGGCCGGGTTGTTGCTGGTGGATCAGGCGCGCACTGTACTGCGCGAGGTCAAAGTGCTGAAGGAAATGGCAAGCCAGCAGGGGGAGACGATGTCCGGCCCGCTGCATATTGGTCTGATCCCAACCGTTGGACCTTACCTGTTGCCGCATATTATTCCGATGTTGCACCAGACCTTCCCGAAGCTGGAAATGTATCTGCATGAAGCGCAGACGCATCAACTGCTGGCGCAGTTAGACAGCGGCAAGCTTGATTGCGCCATCCTGGCGCAGGTGAAGGAGAGTGAAGCCTTTATCGAAGTACCGCTGTTCGATGAGCCGATGATGCTGGCGATTTATGAAGATCATCCGTGGGCGAACCGCGAGTGCGTGCCAATGTCTGATCTGGCCGGTGAAAAATTGCTGATGCTGGAAGATGGGCACTGTCTGCGCGATCAGGCGATGGGCTTCTGCTTTGAGGCCGGTGCGGATGAAGATACGCACTTCCGCGCAACCAGCCTGGAAACACTGCGTAATATGGTGGCGGCGGGCAGCGGGATTACGCTGTTGCCAGCCCTGTCGGTACCGCGCGAACGCAAACGTGATGGTGTGGTTTACCTGCCGTGCATCAAACCGGAACCGCAACGTACCGTTGGGCTGGTCTATCGTCCGGGGTCGCCGCTGCGCAGCCGCTATGAGCAGTTAGCAGAGGCCATTCGTAGTTCGATGAATGGCCACTTTGATAACGCGTTAAAACAGGCGGTTTAAGCCATTTAGCGCCGCTACCCGATAGGCTTCCGCCATGGTTGGGTAGTTAAAGGTGGTGTTAACAAAGTACTCGATGGTGTTACCGCCACCTTTCTGCTCCATAATCGCCTGGCCGATATGAATAATTTCGGCCGCGCGCTCGCCAAAGCAGTGAATACCGAGGATCTCTTTGGTTTCCCGGTGGAACAAAATCTTCAGCGTTCCCACGTTCATCCCGACGATTTGCGCCCGCGCGAGGTGTTTAAACTGCGCGCGACCCACTTCGTACGGCACTTTCATTGCGGTAAGCTGTTGTTCGGTTTTACCCACCGAACTGATTTCCGGAATGGTATAAATCCCGGTCGGGATATCCTCAATCAGATGCGCGGTTGCTTCACCTTTGATCATCGCTTGTGCGGCAATACGCCCTTGATCATAGGCCGCTGATGCGAGGCTTGGGTAACCAATCACATCCCCCACGGCATACACGTGCGGCAGGGCAGTCTGGTACATGCTGTTGACTTTCAACTGACCGCGCCCGTCTGCTTCAAGACCGATATTGCCCAGTTGCAAACTGTCGGTGTTGCCGGTGCGCCCGTTGGCGTAGAGCAGGCAGTCCGCTTTCAGTTTTTTGCCGGATTTCAGATGCATGATCACGCCATCGTCCAGCGGCTCAATGCGCTCGTACTCTTCGTTGTGGCGAATCACCACACCGCTGTTCCAGAAGTGATAGGAGAGCGAATCCGACATTTCCTGGTCGAGGAACGCCAGCAAGCGATCGCGCGTATTGATCAAGTCGACTTTGACGTTCATTCCCCGGAAGATCGATGCATATTCGCAGCCGATCACCCCGGCGCCATAGATGATGACATGGCGGGGTTCATGGTGCATATCCAGAATGGAGTCGCTGTCATAAACGCGCGGATGAGCAAAGTCGACGTCCGCCGGATGGTAGGGACGCGAGCCGCAGGCAATAACAAATTTTTCGGCGGTGAGCGTTTCGACGGTACCGTCGTGACACTCCAGCGCCAGTGTGTGATCGTCAATAAAATGAGCATCACCTTGCAGGATTTCACAGCGGTTACGCTCATAAAAACCCTGACGCATGCGTGTTTGCTGGTTAATCACGCTTTCAGCATGGTTCAGGATATCGGCGAAAGAGGAGCGGAGAAGGCGGGAATGGTCACTGTAGAGTGGATTTTGGTTAAATTCGATAATACGGCTGACCGCGTGGCGTAGCGCTTTCGATGGGATGGTGCCCCAGTGCGTGCAGCCGCCGCCAACATTATGGTAGCGCTCAATGACCGCGACCCGCGCCCCCTGTTTAACCAGGCCCATAGCTGCGCCTTCGCCGCCGGGTCCGGAGCCTATTACTATTGCATCATAATCGTAGGAATGTGGCATGGTAAGGCTTACCTGTTCTTATACATAAAAACAACATAATACTAACATCAAAGCGGTGATAACCCAATTATCGTTGTGCTTTTTTCAGGGGTAATAGAAGAAACAGCCCGTAAACAATCAGTCACAATCCAGTACAATCGGATTAGATTTATTCTCTGGTATAGTGCCAGCAGGCCATTGGAAGGATTCAAACATCGTGATGGGTGTAAGAGCGCAGCAAAAAGAAAAAACCCGACGTTCGCTGGTGGAAGCGGCATTCAGCCAATTGAGCGCTGAACGTAGCTTTGCCAGCCTGAGCCTGCGAGAGGTTGCCCGTGAGGCGGGCATCGCACCGACTTCTTTTTATCGCCATTTCCGCGACGTGGACGAACTCGGCCTGACCATGGTGGACGAAAGCGGGCTGATGCTCCGCCAGTTGATGCGCCAGGCGCGCCAGCGTATTGCCAAAGGCGGCAGCGTGATCCGTACCTCCGTATCGACCTTTATGGAGTTTATCGGCAATAACCCCAACGCATTCCGATTGTTGCTTCGGGAGCGCTCCGGTACATCCTCTGCATTCCGCGCCGCGGTGGCGCGTGAGATCCAGCATTTTATTGCGGAACTTGCTGATTATCTTGAACTCGAAAACCATATGCCGCGCGCGTTCACCGAAGCACAGGCGGAGGCGATGGTGACCATTGTTTTTAGTGCCGGCGCAGAAGCGCTGGATGTGGGCGCGGAACAGCGTCGGCAACTGGAAGAGCGACTGGTGCTGCAACTGCGGATGATTTCCAAAGGCGCGTATTACTGGTATCGCCGTGAACAAGAAAAAATAGCGCATCAAACCGATGAGTGAAGGATGAGTGATGAAACAGTCAGGTCAAGATAAAGGTACGTTGCTGCTGGCGCTGATCGCTGGCTTGTCAATTAATGGCGCATTTTCGGCGATCTTCAGTTCGATTGTGCCGTTTTCCGTCTTTCCACTTATTTCACTGGTGCTGACGGTCTATTGCCTGCATCAGCGCTATCAAAACCGCACGATGCCTGTTGGCCTGCCGGGGCTTGCCGCGGCCTGTTTTATCCTCGGCGTGTTGCTGTACAGCACCGTGGTGCGTGCGGAATATCCCGCCATTGGTTCCAATTTCCTGCCAGCGGTGCTGTCGGTGATTCTGGTGTTCTGGATAGGTTACCGCCTGCGTAACCGTAAACGCGACGAAGCGTCAGAATGACGTAGCCCCCTCTGGCGATGAGGGGGACAACGTGGAGCGTTATTTCCGGGTGAGCAGTACACCGCACTCCATGTGGTGGGTGTACGGGAACTGATCGAATAGCGCCAGACGCGAAATCTCATGCGTCTGGCTTAATGTTTCCAGGTTCTTACACAGCGTTTCCGGATTGCAGGAAATGTACAGAATACGTGGGTACGCCTGCACCATCTTCTCGGTTTCTGCATCCAGCCCACTGCGCGGCGGATCAACGAAAATCGTTTCGCACTGATAACTTTTCAGATCAATACCTTGCAGGCGGTTAAAGGCCCGGACGCCATTCATCGCCTGGGTGAACTCTTCTGCTGACATGCGGATAATCTGCACGTTATCAATATGGTTTGCCGCAATGTTGTATTGCGCTGCTGCTACTGAGGGTTTCGCGATTTCAGTGGCCAGTACGCGATCGAAATTACGCGCCAGCGCCAGCGAAAAGTTACCGTTGCCGCAGTACAGTTCCAGCAGATCGCCCGTTGAATTGCGGGTCACGTCCAGCGCCCATTCCAGCATCTGGATGTTCATTGCTGCGTTTGGCTGGGTAAAGCTGTTTTCTACCTGACGGTAGATCATCTCTCTGCCGGCGACCGGCAACCGCTCGTCGATATAATCCCGATCAAGTTCGATTTTGGTCTTGGTGGCGCGGCCAATCAGCTGGACGTTCAGGTTTTGTGCCCGTAGCACATCGCGTAAATGCGTCGCTTCTGCCTGCCACTCCTCATCCAGTTTTTTGTGATACAGCAGCGTAACGACGGCCTGGTTACTGAGGGTGGTCAGGTAATCAATCTGGAACAGCTTATGGCGCAGCGTTTTGTTGCCACGCAGCGCGTCGATCATCACTGCCATGAGCTGGTTGATCAGCTCGCTGGCCGCCGGGAAGCTGTCCACGCGGATCCGGGACTTTGTCTGCTGATCGAAGATGATGTGGTAAAGATCGTCGCCGTCATGCCAGATACGGAACTCGGCGCGCATACGGTAATGACTGACGGGTGAGCGGAACACCTCCGGGAGCGGCGCTGAAAATGGCGTCATCATTGATTGCAGACGCACGACTTTCTCGGCCAGCTGGGCTTCGTACTGTTCTGTCGGCAGGTGTTCGGGAGTCATGATGTTTCCTGAGAGATTAAGAATAACGCGGGGATTGTAGGTGTTGCGTACGGGATGTCCAGCCCCGGATGTTTTCTAAATACTCTCTTAGCAGTCTGGACATCCATATGTAACCGAATGTAGCATCCATGTTCCGGTCCTGTGAGTTAAAAGGGAACCCAGTGTAAATCTGGGGCTGACGCGCAGCGGTAAGGATCAGGTGAGATGGTCGCGCAAGCAGACACTGCCATAGGTGGGAAGTCGCCGTCTCGTTATACCTCCAAGCCCGAAGACCTGCCGGAATACGTCGCATTTGGTGACATCATCGCGTGCTATTGATGGAACCTGCGGCATCCTTTTACTTTGTGGATGCTCTCACAATGATTAAAAAAGCTTCGCTGCTGACGGCGCTCTCCGTCACAGCTTTTTCCGGCTGGGCGCAGGATAGCGGCTCAGACAATTTGGTGGTGACAGCAAATCGTTTTCAACAACCCGTCAATACCGTACTGGCGCCGACAGAAGTCGTGACCCGTGAGGATATTGATCGCTGGGGGGCCAGAACCTTAACGGATGTGATGCGCCGTTTGCCGGGCGTCGATGTGGCTGAAAACGGTGGTATGGGGCAAACCAGTTATATCTATATCCGCGGTGCGGAAGCGCGCCATACGCTGGTATTGATTGATGGTATCCCGTTGGCGAAGTCCGGTATTACCGGTATCGCCGATTTCAGCCAGATCCCCGTATCTCTCATTGAACGTATCGAGATGATCCGCGGGCCGCGCTCTGCGGTCTATGGCGCAGATGCGATTGGCGGCGTGATCAACATCATCACCCAGAACGACACGCCGGGCGGCAAAGTGGAGGCTGGCATCGGTTCTAATCATTATCAGAAATACGATGCGACGGTTCGCCAGAAACTGGGTGAGGATACGCTGGCAACCGTAGCGGGTTCCTTTACTGATACGCGCGGTTATAACATTCGCCCGCAATCCACTTACTCCGTGGATAGCGATCGCGACGGTTTCCGTAATAAAACCTTCTGGGCGGGTCTGAATCATCAGTTCAATCAGGAGATTTCAGGGTTTGTGCGTGGCTACGGGTATAGCAACAAGACGGGCTATGACGCGGGCTATACCGATGGTGGTGATGAGCGCCAAGTCTATAACCATACCTATGAAACGGGACTGACTTATAGCGGCGATGTTTTCTCTTCACAACTGACCGGCAGTTATCAGCGCTATAAAGACTATAACTATGCCGGGCCGTTAGGGTTATACAACGACGGTACCTCGCTGGATGATATGACGCAGCGCAACCTGCAGTGGGGCAATAGCCTGGCGTTGGGTGCGGGGACGGTCAGCGCCGGCATTGACTGGCAGCAGCAGAAGTTAACCTCAGCGGATAACGACTACAGCAACAAATATAAACGGGATAACACCGGTTATTACCTGACGACGCAGCAGAAACTCGACACTGTGACGCTGGAAGGCTCCGTTCGTGGTGATGATAACGATCAGTTTGGCTGGAATGGTACCTGGCAGACTGCGGCAGGCTGGGAGTTTGTGCCGGATTACCGTCTTACCGCGTCTTATGGCACCGGCTTCCAGGCACCGACGTTGGGGCAACTCTACGGGCAAGAGCGTCTCTTTATTCTCTCTAACCCGGATCTGAGCGCGGAGAAATCTCGCCAGGTTGAAGTGGGACTGGAAGGGCTGACCGGGCCAGTTAACTGGCGTCTGTCTGCTTATCAGAACAAAATCAAGAACCTGATCGATTACTACTACGATTACGACACCTTTTTGGGCACCTATTACAATATTCAATCCGCGACCATCAGAGGGGTTGAGTTAACGGGTAGCTTTGACACCGGTGTGGTCAGTCATCGTATTACGCTGGGTTATCTTGATCCGCGCCGTGACAGTGATAATGAAGTGCTTGCCCATCGCTCGCGGCAGCAGTTCAAGTATCAACTGGACTGGACGATGTTCGGCCTGGATATGGATGCTGCGTGGCAGTACTTCGGTAAGAGCTACGATAACAACACCAATCAGTTTGCCGATACGCAGCGCCGTATGCCGTCTTACAGCCTGGTTGATCTTTCTGCTTCATATCCAGTGACCTCAAACCTCACAGTTCGTGGTAAAATCGCCAACCTGTTCGATAAAGATTACGAGACAGTTTATGGCTACCACACTGCAGGACGGGAATACACCTTGTCTGGCAGCTACACCTTCTGACGCACGTCCTACCGTCCTGGTGTTTGACTCCGGCGTCGGTGGGCTATCCGTTTATGATGAGATCCGGCATCTCCTGCCGGATCTGCATTACATCTACGCATTTGACAACGTCGCTTTTCCGTATGGGGAAAAAAGCGAAGCGTTCATCGTTGAGCGTGTTGTTGAAATTGTTACGGCCGTTCAGGCGCAATATCCGCTCGCTCTCGCCGTTGTCGCCTGTAACACCGCAAGCACCGTTTCGTTGCCTGCGCTGCGCGAAAAATTCAGTTTCCCGGTTGTTGGCGTTGTTCCGGCCATAAAACCCGCTGCGCGCTTAACGGCGAATGGCGTGGTAGGGCTGTTGGCAACGCGGGGAACGGTGAAGCGTCCTTATACGCACGAACTCATCTCGCGTTTTGCCAATGAGTGCAAAATTGAAATGCTGGGCTCAGCGGAGCTGGTCGAACTGGCGGAAGCAAAATTGCATGGCGAACCTGTTCCACAGGAAGAGCTGCGCCGTATTTTGCGCCCGTGGCTGCGGATGGCTGAACCGCCAGATACGGTTGTGCTGGGGTGCACGCATTTCCCGTTATTGCAGGAAGAGTTGTTGCAGGTATTGCCGGAGGGTACGCGCCTGGTGGATTCCGGCTCGGCTATTGCACGTCGTACGGCCTGGCTGCTCGATCATGAAGCCCCGGATGCAAAATCGTCGGATGACAATATTGCTTATTGCATGGCATTAACGCCTGAGACTGCGCAATTATTGCCCGTTCTGCAACGCTACGGCTTTAAATCGCTCGAAAAACTGGCGCTTTAGGGCGGGTTTGAACAAAAAAGAGACGGTTGATAACTTTTTTTAAATTAGGGGTTGTCAGCCGGAATTAACTCCCTATAATGCGCCTCCACTGACACGGCACAACGGCAAACACACCGGCCTGTCAGGCGAAGAAATCTGAAAATATTCAGTTGACTTCGCAGCGGGAAAGCGTAATATGCACACCCCGCGCCGCAGTGAAAACGCAGCGGCACTGCTCTTTAACAATTTATCAGACAATCTGTGTGGGCACTCAAAGTGACATGGATTCTTAACGTCCTCGGACGCTAAATGAATACCAAGTCTCACGAGTGAACACGTAATTCATTACGAAGTTTAATTCGGTGAGCATCAAACTTTTAAATTGAAGAGTTTGATCATGGCTCAGATTGAACGCTGGCGGCAGGCCTAACACATGCAAGTCGGACGGTAGCACAGAGGAGCTTGCTCTTCGGGTGACGAGTGGCGGACGGGTGAGTAATGTCTGGGAAACTGCCTGATGGAGGGGGATAACTACTGGAAACGGTAGCTAATACCGCATAACGTCGCAAGACCAAAGAGGGGGACCTTCGGGCCTCTTGCCATCAGATGTGCCCAGATGGGATTAGCTAGTAGGTGGGGTAACGGCTCACCTAGGCGACGATCCCTAGCTGGTCTGAGAGGATGACCAGCCACACTGGAACTGAGACACGGTCCAGACTCCTACGGGAGGCAGCAGTGGGGAATATTGCACAATGGGCGCAAGCCTGATGCAGCCATGCCGCGTGTATGAAGAAGGCCTTCGGGTTGTAAAGTACTTTCAGCGGGGAGGAAGGTGTTGTGGTTAATAACCACAGCAATTGACGTTACCCGCAGAAGAAGCACCGGCTAACTCCGTGCCAGCAGCCGCGGTAATACGGAGGGTGCAAGCGTTAATCGGAATTACTGGGCGTAAAGCGCACGCAGGCGGTCTGTCAAGTCGGATGTGAAATCCCCGGGCTCAACCTGGGAACTGCATTCGAAACTGGCAGGCTGGAGTCTCGTAGAGGGAGGTAGAATTCCAGGTGTAGCGGTGAAATGCGTAGAGATCTGGAGGAATACCGGTGGCGAAGGCGGCCTCCTGGACGAAGACTGACGCTCAGGTGCGAAAGCGTGGGGAGCAAACAGGATTAGATACCCTGGTAGTCCACGCTGTAAACGATGTCGATTTGGAGGTTGTGCCCTTGAGGCGTGGCTTCCGGAGCTAACGCGTTAAATCGACCGCCTGGGGAGTACGGCCGCAAGGTTAAAACTCAAATGAATTGACGGGGGCCCGCACAAGCGGTGGAGCATGTGGTTTAATTCGATGCAACGCGAAGAACCTTACCTGGTCTTGACATCCACAGAAGTTTCCAGAGATGGGAATGTGCCTTCGGGAACTGTGAGACAGGTGCTGCATGGCTGTCGTCAGCTCGTGTTGTGAAATGTTGGGTTAAGTCCCGCAACGAGCGCAACCCTTATCCTTTGTTGCCAGCGGTCCGGCCGGGAACTCAAAGGAGACTGCCAGTGATAAACTGGAGGAAGGTGGGGATGACGTCAAGTCATCATGGCCCTTACGACCAGGGCTACACACGTGCTACAATGGCGCATACAAAGAGAAGCGACCTCGCGAGAGCAAGCGGACCTCATAAAGTGCGTCGTAGTCCGGATTGGAGTCTGCAACTCGACTCCATGAAGTCGGAATCGCTAGTAATCGTGGATCAGAATGCCACGGTGAATACGTTCCCGGGCCTTGTACACACCGCCCGTCACACCATGGGAGTGGGTTGCAAAAGAAGTAGGTAGCTTAACCTTCGGGAGGGCGCTTACCACTTTGTGATTCATGACTGGGGTGAAGTCGTAACAAGGTAACCGTAGGGGAACCTGCGGTTGGATCACCTCCTTACCTTAAAGAACCTGCCTTTGCAGTGCTCACACAGATTGTCTGATGAAAAACGGGCAGTAAAAAATCTCTGCAGGCTTGTAGCTCAGGTGGTTAGAGCGCACCCCTGATAAGGGTGAGGTCGGTGGTTCAAGTCCACTCAGGCCTACCAAATTTTCCCTGAATACTGTGTTGCGAAATGACTCACATACGAAAGTATGTTTCGCCATTTCGCGCCTTGTCTCAGGAAAAATTACGGGTACACGAGATTAACTACGATGGGGCTATAGCTCAGCTGGGAGAGCGCCTGCTTTGCACGCAGGAGGTCTGCGGTTCGATCCCGCATAGCTCCACCATCTTTTACTGTCTGAACCAAGAAAACTTCAGAGTACACATTCTGTGTGTGCTGCGAAGTTTTGCTCTTTAAAAATCTGGATCAAGCTGAAAATTGAAACACAGAACAGTGCGAACTGTTCTGCGAGTCTCTCAAATTTTCACAACTGATGATGGATCGCAAGAAACATCTTCGGGTTGTGAGGTTAAGCGACCAAGCGTACACGGTGGATGCCCTGGCAGTCAGAGGCGATGAAGGACGTGCTAATCTGCGAAAAGCGCCGGTAAGGTGATATGAACCGTTATAACCGGCGATGTCCGAATGGGGAAACCCAGTGTGACTCGTCACACTATCATTAACTGAATCCATAGGTTAATGAGGCGAACCGGGGGAACTGAAACATCTAAGTACCCCGAGGAAAAGAAATCAACCGAGATTCCCCCAGTAGCGGCGAGCGAACGGGGAGGAGCCCAGAGCCAGAATCAGCTTGTGTGTTAGTGGAAGCGTCTGGAAAGTCGCGCGATACAGGGTGACAGCCCCGTACACAAAAATGCACAGGTTGTGAGCTCGATGAGTAGGGCGGGACACGTGGTATCCTGTCTGAATATGGGGGGACCATCCTCCAAGGCTAAATACTCCTGACTGACCGATAGTGAACCAGTACCGTGAGGGAAAGGCGAAAAGAACCCCGGCGAGGGGAGTGAAAAAGAACCTGAAACCGTGTACGTACAAGCAGTGGGAGCACCCTTTGGGGTGTGACTGCGTACCTTTTGTATAATGGGTCAGCGACTTATATTCTGTAGCAAGGTTAACCGAATAGGGGAGCCGAAGGGAAACCGAGTCTTAACTGGGCGTTAAGTTGCAGGGTATAGACCCGAAACCCGGTGATCTAGCCATGGGCAGGTTGAAGGTTGGGTAACACTAACTGGAGGACCGAACCGACTAATGTTGAAAAATTAGCGGATGACTTGTGGCTGGGGGTGAAAGGCCAATCAAACCGGGAGATAGCTGGTTCTCCCCGAAAGCTATTTAGGTAGCGCCTCGTGAATTCATCTCCGGGGGTAGAGCACTGTTTCGGCTAGGGGGCCATCCCGGCTTACCAACCCGATGCAAACTGCGAATACCGGAGAATGTTATCACGGGAGACACACGGCGGGTGCTAACGTCCGTCGTGAAGAGGGAAACAACCCAGACCGCCAGCTAAGGTCCCAAAGTCATGGTTAAGTGGGAAACGATGTGGGAAGGCCCAGACAGCCAGGATGTTGGCTTAGAAGCAGCCATCATTTAAAGAAAGCGTAATAGCTCACTGGTCGAGTCGGCCTGCGCGGAAGATGTAACGGGGCTAAACCATGCACCGAAGCTGCGGCAGCGACACTATGTGTTGTTGGGTAGGGGAGCGTTCTGTAAGCCTGTGAAGGTGTGCTGTGAGGCATGCTGGAGGTATCAGAAGTGCGAATGCTGACATAAGTAACGATAAAGCGGGTGAAAAGCCCGCTCGCCGGAAGACCAAGGGTTCCTGTCCAACGTTAATCGGGGCAGGGTGAGTCGACCCCTAAGGCGAGGCCGAAAGGCGTAGTCGATGGGAAACAGGTTAATATTCCTGTACTTGGTGTTACTGCGAAGGGGGGACGGAGAAGGCTATGTCATCCGGGCGACGGTTGTCCCGGTTTAAGCGTGCAGGTGTGTGCTCCAGGCAAATCCGGAGCGCTTTAACACTGAGGCGTGATGACGAGGCACTACGGTGCTGAAGTGACAAATGCCCTGCTTCCAGGAAAAGCCTCTAAGCATCAGGTAACACGAAATCGTACCCCAAACCGACACAGGTGGTCAGGTAGAGAATACCAAGGCGCTTGAGAGAACTCGGGTGAAGGAACTAGGCAAAATGGTGCCGTAACTTCGGGAGAAGGCACGCTGATACGTAGGTGAAGTGACTTGCTCACGGAGCTGAAATCAGTCGAAGATACCAGCTGGCTGCAACTGTTTATTAAAAACACAGCACTGTGCAAACACGAAAGTGGACGTATACGGTGTGACGCCTGCCCGGTGCCGGAAGGTTAATTGATGGGGTTATCCGTAAGGAGAAGCTCTTGATCGAAGCCCCGGTAAACGGCGGCCGTAACTATAACGGTCCTAAGGTAGCGAAATTCCTTGTCGGGTAAGTTCCGACCTGCACGAATGGCGTAATGATGGCCAGGCTGTCTCCACCCGAGACTCAGTGAAATTGAACTCGCTGTGAAGATGCAGTGTACCCGCGGCAAGACGGAAAGACCCCGTGAACCTTTACTATAGCTTGACACTGAACATTGAGCCTTGATGTGTAGGATAGGTGGGAGGCTTTGAAGCGTGGACGCCAGTCTGCGTGGAGCCAACCTTGAAATACCACCCTTTAATGTTTGATGTTCTAACGTGGACCCGTAATCCGGGTTGCGGACAGTGTCTGGTGGGTAGTTTGACTGGGGCGGTCTCCTCCTAAAGCGTAACGGAGGAGCACGAAGGTCAGCTAATCCTGGTCGGACATCAGGAGGTTAGTGCAATGGCATAAGCTGGCTTGACTGCGAGCGTGACGGCGCGAGCAGGTGCGAAAGCAGGTCATAGTGATCCGGTGGTTCTGAATGGAAGGGCCATCGCTCAACGGATAAAAGGTACTCCGGGGATAACAGGCTGATACCGCCCAAGAGTTCATATCGACGGCGGTGTTTGGCACCTCGATGTCGGCTCATCACATCCTGGGGCTGAAGTAGGTCCCAAGGGTATGGCTGTTCGCCATTTAAAGTGGTACGCGAGCTGGGTTTAGAACGTCGTGAGACAGTTCGGTCCCTATCTGCCGTGGGCGCTGGAGAATTGAGGGGGGCTGCTCCTAGTACGAGAGGACCGGAGTGGACGCATCACTGGTGTTCGGGTTGTCATGCCAATGGCACTGCCCGGTAGCTAAATGCGGAAGAGATAAGTGCTGAAAGCATCTAAGCACGAAACTTGCCCCGAGATGAGTTCTCCCTGAGACTTTAAGTCTCCTGAAGGAACGTTGAAGACGACGACGTTGATAGGCCGGGTGTGTAAGCGCAGCGATGCGTTGAGCTAACCGGTACTAATGAACCGTGAGGCTTAACCTTACAACGCCGAAGATGTTTTGGCGTGAGAGACGCGATAATCAGCTTGATACAGATGATGTCAGGGCGCGGAAGCGGTCTGACAAACAGAATTTGCCTGGCGGCACTAGCGCGGTGGTCCCACCTGACCCCATGCCGAACTCAGAAGTGAAACGCCGTAGCGCCGATGGTAGTGTGGGGTCTCCCCATGCGAGAGTAGGGAACTGCCAGGCATCAAATTAAGCAGTAAACCGGTGTGAAAACCGGTGAAGTGACAAATTCGGTGGAGCGGTAGTTCAGTCGGTTAGAATACCTGCCTGTCACGCAGGGGGTCGCGGGTTCGAGTCCCGTCCGTTCCGCCACCCTATTTAGGGGCGTAGTTCAATTGGTAGAGCACCGGTCTCCAAAACCGGGTGTTGGGAGTTCGAGTCTCTCCGCCCCTGCCAGAAACAATCCTTAGCATTTATTTGCTAAGGATTTTTTTTTGCATTTTTTCTATATCTCACTTCCTGGAACACCGCTCAGCATCCTTGCCTCACGGTTCAATCAATCACTTTGATCTTTAAGAGATCTTTGATCTGGTTTTGTTTGTCGCTGTTCTGTAACCAGATTGCATAAAGTGGACGGGAAAGCATCACAGTATCTGTCACCTGGTGTAAGCCTTCTTTTTGATCTGCCCATAAGACAGGTAACCATGTACAGCCATTCAATTGAGGTAATTGGCGATGCGCAACTTCTGCCGAGCTGGTCGTTAATGTGGGCACATCATCGCTGGCAATCAATTCCACCTCATGCTGCTGGAAATCTGGCCCCCATTCCAGACGAAGGTAATTAAGCTCTGATTTTGTTTTTTCAGGTGCTGAGCAATACAGCGCAAGCGTGAAATGTCCCAGCAACTGGCTGCTGAACTCATCCATTTTGGGTGTCTCGGTGGTGATCAGCAGATCTAACTGACGCTCGTGCAACTGCTTAACCAGCGATTGCCGTTGTGCTATACGTGCTTCAAACTGCAGATTACCGCCAAGATCGTAAAGCCCGGTTAGCCAATCGCTGAGCATGCATTCCCACAGTGAAGCGCTGGCACCGATAGAAAACTGGTGATGTCGTGAAGTGTGCGCGACTTCCTTTCTTGCTGCCTGCCATGTGCTCATTAACGTTTCTGCGTAAGGCAGAAGCTTTTCTCCCGCAGCAGTCAGGCGGATGTTATTGCGGTGGCGAGTGAAAAGATTGACCCCAAGCTGGTTCTCCAGTTGGCGAATACGAAAACTCACCGCAGACTGCGTCAAATAGAGTGCTTCAGCCGCCCGGCCAAAGTGACGAGTCCTGCTCACTTCCAGGAAAGTTTTTAATAATTCCGTATCCACAGTTTTCTCCACAAAAATATTTGTCGTAATGATTTAAATGTTTTGTTTTACACTCTGTCAAGCGTAACTAATACTCCGCGCCATAAATAGCTCGGCCAAAGAATTAGGAGCGTGCAGGATGGCGGAAAGCTTTACGACGACGAATCGTTTTTTCGACAATAAAAATTATCCACGCGGGTTCTCTCGCCACGGTGATTTCACCATCAAAGAGGCTCAACTGCTTGAGCGTCATGGTTATGCCTTTAACGAGCTGGAGCTCGGTAAGCGCAAACCGACGACCGAAGAAGAGACGCAGTTTATTGCCGTTTGCCGTGGAGAGCGTGAACCCAGCACTGAAGCAGAACGTGTCTGGATTAAGTATATGGCGCGCATTAAGCGTCCGAAGCGTTTTCATACTCTGTCCGGCGGTAAGCCGCAGGCTGAGGGCACGGAAGACTACACGGATTCCGACGATTAAGAAAAAGGGGCTACGGCCCCTTTTTTTACCTCAGCATTTTTTGCAGATGAACAAATAACCTGTCGATAGCACGATAACTTAGCGCTTCCTGCAGATGGCAACGCTGGATTTGTTCTTGCTGTTTAAGGTCGGCAATGGTCCTTGCCACCTTCAGCAAACGCTGCCAGGCCCGCACAGACAGACCCAGACGTATTAATGTCTCCTCCAGCCACTCCCCATCCTCCCCGGAGAGTGAGCAGAACAGCCTGGTTTCGCTACTCTCAAGTCGCGCGTTGAGTTTATTCTGACGAGCCAACTGGCGTGCTTGTGCGCTCACCACGCGGGCACGGACCGTCTCACTGCATTCACCTTTGATTTGCGTCTGACTCATTAGCCCGGAGACCGGAAGCGGTATCTCCAGTGAGAGATCAAAACGATCGAGAAATGGGCCTGACAATCTTCCCAGATAGCGTAACGTTTGTTCCGGCGTGCAACGGTTATGGTTCCCCTGATAGTGTCCTGTCGGGCTGGGGTTCATGGCGGCGATCAATTGGAACCGTGCCGGGTAGGTGACTTTCGCACGTGTTCTGGAAATATCAATTTTTCCGGACTCAATCGGCTCGCGCAATGCGTCCAGCACCCGCCTCTCAAATTCTGGCAACTCGTCGAGAAATAATACGCCGTTATGCGCCAGCGAAATTTCACCCGGCCCGGGCATTGAGCCACCCCCGACCATTGCTGCGAGTGACGCGCTGTGGTGAGGCGATCGGAACGGCCGCCGTCGCCAATGACGGGTGAGGTTGGCGGCGTTCAACACGCTCATCACCGCAGCACTTTCCAGCGCTTCCTGATTGCTCAGTGGTGGAAGTAATCCACCTAACCGACTGGCCAGCATTGTTTTTCCGGTGCCTGGAGGACCAATGAGCAAGAGATTGTGTCCGCCGGCGGCTGTGATTTCCAGCGCCCGCTTGCCCTGCTCCTGCCCTATAACATCACTTAAATCTTCACCGTGCGCTTCCTGAGGGAGGTGAAAAGGCTTCGGTGGTAACAATTCATGTTTGTCTTCCAGAAAAGCGCAGACCTCTTGTAAATGTCCTGCAACAAGACATGCCTGCGTTTGCGCCAGGCTGGCTTCCGCTTCATTCTCCTGCGCAAGGATGATGTTTCTGTGGACTTTTATGGCTTCCATTACGCAGGAGATAGCACCAGGAACTCCGCGTAATGCCCCTGTAAGCGCGAGTTCGCCAACAAACTCGTAATGACTTAACTTTCCAGTTGAAAGCTGCTCAGAGGCTGCGAGAAGCGCGATGGCAATGGGTAAATCGTATCTGCCACCTTCTTTAGGCAAATCGGCCGGCGCCAGATTGATGGTGATCCGTTTCGCGGGAAACTCATAGCCGCTGTTGATAATCGCGCTACGTACCCTGTCTCGTGCTTCTCTGACGGTCGTTTCTGGCAGCCCAACGATGGTCAGACCGGGGAGCCCATTGCTGATATGCACTTCCACCGTCACCAGCGGTGCGGCGACCCCCAAAGCTGCCCGTGTGTAAATTACTGACAACGTCATAACACCTCCTTTTCGTGGCATTATTGGCTCTCAGTTTTGTCATTTCCCTGCTGTTTTGCTGTATTTGCGTGATATTCCCTGTTATTTCATCGCAAGCCTGAGCGCTTTTCATCATGTTGGAAGCGCGCTCGCACGACCAGTCATAGGGACGTTCAATCTCTGAACAGCGGCCCGGAAAAGTGAAATATTTTCACCCTTCTTTTTTGTTATATAAAACAAAGGTTTTTTGGCAACTTGTCGACTTGCTCGCAAAATAATCCATAAATATTTCTTGTGTCTTGTCTCAAATCTGTGATAACTCTTTAGGCATTCCTTCGAACATGAAGCAAGAACGAACACAAATGACAGCCCTTCTACGAGTGATTAGCCTGGTCGTGATTAGCGTGGTGGTGATTATTATCCCACCGTGCGGGGCTGCACTTGGACGAGGAAAGGCTTAAAAAACAAGCCTTAACGAACTAAGACCCCCGCACCGAAAGGTCCGGGGGTTTTTTTATGACCTAAAAACATTAACGAGGAGCAGAGAATGAGTTGTAGCACAAAATTCTGTTTCTCCCGATATCCGGCGGGGAACTAACTATGAATGGGGCACAGTGGGTAGTACATGCGTTGCGGGCACAGAGAGTCGATACCGTATTCGGGTATCCGGGTGGCGCAATTATGCCGGTTTACGATGCATTGTATGACGGCGGCGTGGAACACCTACTGTGTCGGCATGAGCAGGGTGCTGCGATGGCCGCCATCGGTTACGCCCGTTCTACGGGTAAGACCGGTGTTTGTATTGCCACCTCCGGCCCTGGCGCCACCAACCTGATCACGGGTCTTGCCGATGCACTGTTAGATTCCGTTCCGGTCGTCGCTATCACAGGGCAAGTTGCTGCGCCGTTTATCGGTACCGATGCATTTCAGGAAGTGGACGTGCTGGGTTTATCCCTGGCCTGCACGAAACACAGCTTTTTGGTTGAGTCGCTGGAAGATTTACCCCGCGTGATGGCCGAAGCATTTCACGTCGCCAGCTCGGGGCGTCCTGGTCCGGTACTGGTTGATATCCCAAAAGATATCCAACTAGCGGTCGGTAATCTGGAGCCGTACTTCTCCACCGTCGAAGACGATATTTCCTTTCCGCAAGAGCAGGTTGCACAAGCGTATCAGATGCTTTCACAGGCTAAAAAACCGATGCTGTATGTCGGTGGTGGCGTGGGGATGGCCCAGGCTGTTCCGGCATTGCGTGACTTCCTGGCGGTAACGAAAATGCCGGTTACCTGCACGCTGAAGGGGTTAGGCGCCGTTGAGGCGGAGTATGCTTACTATCTTGGCATGCTGGGTATGCACGGGACGAAAGCGGCTAACTTTGCGGTACAGGAGTGTGATTTGTTGGTTGCTGTTGGCGCGCGTTTTGACGATCGCGTCACCGGCAAGCTGAACACTTTCGCGCCGCACGCCAGCGTCATCCACATGGATATCGACCCGGCGGAAATGAGCAAACTGCGCCAGGCGCACGTTGCGCTGCAGGGGGATTTAAATGCCTTGCTGCCTGCGTTGCAGCAACCGCTGATGATTGACGAATGGCGTCAGTTCAACGCCGATCTGCGCCGCGAGCATGCCTGGCGTTATGACCATCCCGGTGAGGCTATCTATGCGCCCCTGCTGTTAAAGCAGCTCTCTGAGCGTAAACCGGAAAATAGCGTAGTGACCACCGATGTGGGACAGCACCAAATGTGGGCGGCCCAGCATCTGAGTTTCAATCGTCCGGAAAACTTCATTACTTCCAGCGGATTAGGCACCATGGGATTTGGTTTGCCTGCCGCGGTGGGGGCTCAGGTTGCCCGCCCTGACGATACGGTTATCTGTATCTCCGGTGACGGCTCTTTCATGATGAATGTTCAGGAGCTCGGCACCGTAAAACGCAAACAATTACCGCTGAAGATCGTTTTATTGGATAACCAGCGCTTAGGGATGGTTCGTCAATGGCAGCAGTTATTCTTCAACGAACGTTATAGCGAAACCACCCTGACCGATAACCCCGATTTCCTTACGCTGGCCAGCGCCTTCGGCATCCCCGGCCAGCACATCACCCGTAAAGACCAGGTTGAAGCGGCACTCGACACCCTGCTTTCGTGTCAGGGGCCATACTTGCTTCATGTCTCAATCGACGAACTTGAGAATGTCTGGCCGTTGGTGCCGCCCGGCGCCAGTAACGCACAAATGCTGGAGAAATTATCATGATGCAACATCAGGTCGCCGTTGAGGCTCGTTTCAACCCGGAAACGTTAGAACGCGTATTGCGTGTGGTGCGCCACCGTGGCTTTCAGGTATGCGCGATGAACATGGAAACCGCCAGCGATGCGCGGAATATAAATATCGAATTGACCGTTGCCAGTCCGCGGCCTGTCGAATTACTGTTTAGCCAGTTGAGCAAACTTATCGACGTTGCCCGGGTTGATATCCGACAGCGCGCCACATCATCACAATCACAACAAATCCGCGCATAAGCGCAATAGGAAGAATAATGACGACGAAAAAAGCAGACTACATTTGGTTCAATGGCGAGATGGTTCGTTGGGAAGATGCAAAAGTCCACGTGATGTCCCACGCGCTGCATTACGGTACGTCTGTATTTGAAGGCATCCGTTGCTACGACTCTCACAAAGGTCCAGTGGTCTTCCGCCATCGTGAACATATGCAGCGCCTGCAAGACTCTGCAAAAATTTACCGTTTCCCGGTATCTCAGAGCACCGATGAGCTGATGGAAGCATGCCGTGCCGTGATCCGCAAAAATAACCTGACCAGCGCTTATATTCGCCCGTTGGTGTTTGTGGGTGACGTGGGTATGGGCGTGAACCCGCCTGCAGGCTACTCCACTGACGTGATCATCGCCGCGTTTCCGTGGGGAGCTTATCTCGGCGCTGAAGCGCTGGATCAGGGGATCGATGCCATGGTTTCTTCCTGGAACCGCGTGGCGCCAAACACCATCCCGACAGCCGCCAAAGCCGGTGGTAACTATCTTTCTTCCCTGCTGGTTGGTAGCGAAGCGCGCCGTCATGGCTATCAGGAAGGTATCGCTCTGGATGTGAACGGCTATATCTCTGAAGGCGCAGGCGAAAACCTGTTTGAAGTGAAAGACGGTATTCTGTTCACCCCGCCGTTTACTTCTTCCGCACTGCCGGGTATCACGCGTGATGCCATCATTAAGCTGGCGAAAGAGCTGAATATCGAAGTGCGTGAGCAGGTACTGTCCCGCGAATCTCTGTACCTGGCGGATGAGGTGTTCATGTCCGGTACCGCCGCAGAAATCACCCCGGTACGCAGCGTCGATGGTATTCAGGTGGGCGAAGGCCGTTGCGGCCCGGTCACCAAACGCATTCAGCAAGCATTCTTTGGCCTCTTCACCGGTGAAACCGAGGATAAATGGGGCTGGTTGGATCAAGTTAACCAATAACAATAAATTTGTTTCCCTAAATCATTTGTGTTGCAGCAAGGCAGCCAACGTAGCTGCGGCGCAAAGGATGACGGGAAAAGATAGACGGGAGTAAAAAAGCATGCCTAAGTACCGTTCCGCCACCACCACCCACGGGCGCAATATGGCGGGTGCCCGCGCGCTGTGGCGCGCAACCGGGATGACCGATGCCGATTTCGGCAAACCGATTATTGCCGTCGTGAACTCGTTTACCCAGTTCGTGCCGGGCCACGTCCATCTGCGCGATCTTGGTAAACTGGTTGCGGAGCAAATTGAGGCCGCAGGCGGCGTCGCGAAAGAGTTCAATACTATCGCTGTCGATGATGGCATCGCGATGGGGCACGGCGGTATGCTTTACTCCCTGCCATCCCGCGAGCTGATTGCCGACTCCGTCGAATATATGGTGAATGCCCACTGCGCTGATGCCATGGTGTGTATTTCCAACTGCGACAAAATCACCCCGGGGATGCTGATGGCCTCCCTGCGCCTGAACATTCCGGTCATTTTTGTTTCCGGCGGCCCGATGGAAGCCGGGAAAACCAAACTCTCTAACCAGATCATCAAACTCGATCTGGTGGATGCAATGATCCAGGGTGCTGACCCGAAAGTCTCTGACGATCAGAGTGAACAGGTTGAGCGTTCTGCTTGCCCTACCTGCGGTTCCTGTTCCGGTATGTTTACCGCCAACTCGATGAACTGCCTGACTGAAGCGTTGGGCCTATCTCAGCCGGGTAACGGTTCGCTGCTGGCCACCCATGCCGATCGCAAAGACCTGTTTATCAATGCTGGCAAACGCATTGTTGAACTGACTAAACGGTATTACGAGCAGGACGATGCCAGTGCGTTGCCGCGTCAGATCGCCAGCAAAGCGGCGTTTGAAAATGCCATGACGCTGGATATTGCCATGGGCGGTTCGACCAATACCGTTCTGCACCTGCTGGCTGCTGCGCAGGAAGCCGAAATTGATTTCACCATGAGCGACATTGACAAGCTTTCCCGCAAGGTGCCGCAGTTGTGTAAGGTCGCGCCAAGTACGCAGAAATACCATATGGAAGATGTGCATCGCGCCGGTGGTGTGTTGGGCATCCTCGGAGAGCTGGATCGTGCAGGTCTGCTGAACCGCGACGTGAAAAACGTGCTGGGTCTGACGCTGCCGCAAACCCTTGAACAATACGATGTGATGCTGACCAAAGACGACGCGGTGAAAACCATGTTCCGCGCAGGTCCGGCAGGCATCCGAACCACGCAGGCATTTTCGCAGGATTGCCGCTGGGACACGCTGGATGACGATCGCGCCGAAGGCTGTATCCGTTCGCTGGAACACGCTTACAGTAAAGATGGCGGTCTGGCGGTGCTGTATGGCAACTTTGCAGAGAACGGTTGTATCGTGAAAACGGCGGGCGTTGATGACAGCAACCTGAAATTTACCGGCCCGGCGAAAGTGTACGAAAGCCAGGATGCGGCGGTTGAGGCTATCCTCGGTGGCAAAGTGGTCGCTGGTGATGTCGTGGTGATTCGCTACGAAGGGCCGAAAGGTGGGCCGGGTATGCAAGAGATGCTTTATCCGACCAGCTTCCTGAAATCCATGGGGTTAGGTAAGGCCTGCGCACTGATCACCGACGGTCGTTTCTCCGGCGGTACCTCCGGTCTTTCTATCGGTCACGTTTCACCCGAAGCGGCCAGCGGCGGCAACATTGGCCTGATTGAAGATGGCGACATCATCGCTATCGACATTCCGAGCCGTGGCATTCAGCTGCAACTGAGCGATCAGGAACTGGCTGCACGTCGTGAAGCCCAGGAAGCCCGCGGCGATAAAGCCTGGACACCTGTCGATCGCGAACGCCAGGTATCCTTTGCGCTGCGCGCCTATGCCAGCCTCGCGACCAGTGCAGACAAAGGCGCAGTACGCGATAAATCTAAACTCGGGGGTTAATGATGGCCGAATCCCAACCCCTCTCCGCCGCCCCCGAAGGGGCGGAATATCTGAGGGCGGTGCTTCGCGCACCGGTTTATGAAGCGGCGCAGGTAACGCCGCTGCAAAAAATGGAAAAGCTCTCTTCGCGTCTGGATAACGTCATTCTGGTGAAACGCGAAGACAGACAGCCCGTGCACAGCTTTAAGCTGCGCGGGGCGTACGCGATGATTGCTGGGCTGACGGAAGAGCAGAAAGCTAACGGCGTGATCACGGCTTCGGCAGGCAACCATGCGCAAGGTGTGGCAATGTCTTCCACGCGGCTTGGCATTAAATCGCTGATCGTTATGCCGGTCGCGACTGCGGATATCAAAGTTGATGCGGTACGTGGCTTTGGCGGCGAGGTTCTGCTGCACGGCGCGAACTTCGACGAAGCCAAAGCTAAAGCCATTGAGCTGTCGCAACAGCAAGGTTTCACCTTCGTGCCGCCGTTCGATCACCCGATGGTGATTGCCGGGCAGGGTACGCTGGCGCTAGAGCTTTTGCAGCAGGATGCGCATATCGATCGCGTTTTTGTGCCGGTAGGCGGCGGCGGTCTGGCGGCGGGTGTGGCGGTGCTGATTAAGCAACTGATGCCGCAAATCAAAGTCATTGCCGTTGAAGCGGAAGATTCGGCTTGTCTGAAAGCCGCGTTGGATGCGGGTCATCCGGTTGATTTACCCCGCGTCGGGCTGTTTGCGGAAGGGGTGGCGGTAAAACGTATCGGTAACGAAACGTTCCGGCTGTGTCAGGCCTATCTCGACGATATCGTCACCGTGGATAGCGACGCGATTTGCGCGGCGATGAAAGATCTGTTCGAAGACGTACGCGCTGTGGCGGAGCCTTCTGGTGCACTGGCGCTGGCGGGCATGAAAAAGTACATCGCCAAACATAATATTCATGGCGAGCGACTGGCGCATGTGCTTTCCGGTGCGAACGTCAATTTCCACGGCCTGCGCTATGTTTCCGAGCGTTGCGAACTGGGTGAACAGCGTGAAGCGCTGCTGGCGGTCACTATCCCGGAAGAGAAAGGCAGTTTTCTGAAGTTCTGCCAGTTGCTCGGCGGGCGCTCTGTTACCGAGTTTAACTATCGTTTTGCGGATGCGAAAGATGCCTGCATTTTTGTGGGCGTGCGCTTAAGCCGCGGGTTAGAAGAACGTAAAGAGATCCTCGAACTGCTGCATAACGGCGGTTATGACGTGGTGGATCTCTCCGATGATGAGATGGCGAAACTGCACGTGCGTTACATGGTCGGCGGTCGGCCCTCTAAGCCGTTGCAGGAGCGCTTATACAGTTTTGAATTCCCGGAATCTCCCGGCGCGCTGCTGAAGTTTTTGCACACGCTCGGCACTCACTGGAATATCTCGCTGTTCCATTATCGCAGTCATGGTACCGACTATGGTCGCGTGCTGGCGGCGTTTGAGCTGGCGGATCATGAGCCGGACTTCGAAACCCGGCTCAATGAACTCGGTTATGATTGCCACGATGAGACGCATAACCCGGCGTTCCGGTTTTTCCTCGCCGGTTAGCCGGTTAATGGTTGGGCAGGATTTGCCAGAAAGCACTCACAAGCGGCTCATGCAGCCGCTTTTTTTGTGCGCATACGCCAAGCTCGAACGGTGTTTTCTCGTCGCTGCGCTCAAGGATCATCACCCGGTTGCGCACCGGCTCCGGGCTGTTTTCCAGCACCACTTCCGGGATCAGCGCTACGCCGCAGCCTAATGCGACCATCGATACCATTGCTTCGTGGCCGCCAACGGTGGCGTAAATCGACGGATTGCTGATTTTATGACGACGAAACCACAGCTCAATGCGACGGCGCACTGGTCCCTGATCCGCCATAATAAACGGCACCGTCGACCAGTCGGGATCTGGCTGCGAAACCTGGTTGCGTACCGGGCAGGCTAAGGCCGGCGCTATTAGCACAACGGCAAGATTTTCCAGCATGGAAAAAGCCACCGCGCCGGGCAAGGTTTCCGGTTTCCCGGCTATCGCCAGATCTGCTTCGCCGGTGACCACTTTTTCCATCGCGTCGGCGGCATCACCGGTGGTGAGTTTGATTTCCACCGACGGATGTTCAGCGCGGAAGCGATCGAGAATAGGCGGCAAATGACTGTACGCCGCGGTAACGGAACAAAACAGATGCAACTCGCCGGAAAGCGAGGGGCCTTGCTGGTCTATCGTGTGGCGGAGTTGCTGATACTGCAATAAAGTTTGTTGAGCGAAAACGCGAAGTTCTTCTCCCGCTTCGGTCAGTGTGACGGTGCGGTTATCTCGCACAAAAAGCGGCTGGCCGAGATCCTCTTCCAGTCGCTGGATCTGGCGCGAGAGCGTGGAAGGGCTGACGTGCATGGCCCGCGCACTGCGGCCAAAATGGCGGCTTTCCGCCAGATGCAGAAACGTTTTCAGGTCGCGTAAATCCATGAGACAGGCTCCACAAATTTGTATTGCAAAAATTGCAATGTCACATTGTTAATATATCAATTTAAGCAACGCATTTCCTGTCATATAGTGGGTTCAATCTCGCGAAACAGCGAACCGAACAATAAGCACCACAACACAACATCATGAGGTCTCACCATGGCTAACTACTTTAATACACTGAACCTGCGCCAGCAGCTGGCACAGCTGGGCAAATGTCGCTTTATGGCGCGTGAAGAATTTGCCGATGGCGCAAGCTACCTTCAGGGTAAAAAAGTGGTCATTGTCGGCTGCGGCGCCCAGGGCCTGAACCAGGGTCTGAATATGCGCGACTCCGGCCTGGATATCTCCTACGCGCTGCGTAAGGAAGCGATCGCTGAAAAACGCGCATCCTGGCGCAAGGCGACCGAAAACGGTTTTAACGTTGGCACTTATGAAGAGCTGATCCCGCAGGCGGATCTGGTGGTTAACCTGACGCCGGACAAGCAACACTCTGATGTTGTGCGTTCCGTACAGCCGCTGATGAAAGATGGCGCAGCGCTGGGTTATTCCCACGGTTTCAACATCGTCGAAGTGGGCGAGCAGATCCGTAAAGACATCACCGTGGTGATGGTTGCGCCAAAATGCCCGGGCACCGAAGTGCGTGAAGAGTACAAACGCGGTTTTGGCGTACCGACCCTGATTGCCGTGCACCCGGAGAACGATCCGAAAGGTGAAGGTATGGCGATTGCTAAAGCCTGGGCTGCGGCAACGGGCGGTCATCGCGCGGGTGTTCTGGAGTCCTCTTTCGTTGCGGAAGTGAAATCTGACCTGATGGGCGAACAGACCATCCTCTGCGGTATGTTGCAGGCCGGCTCTCTGCTGTGCTTCGACAAGCTGGTGGCGGAAGGGACTGACGCGGCCTACGCAGAAAAACTGATTCAGTTCGGTTGGGAAACCATCACCGAAGCGCTGAAACAGGGCGGCATCACCCTGATGATGGACCGTCTTTCTAACCCGGCGAAACTGCGCGCTTATGCACTGTCTGAACAGCTGAAAGGCATTATGGCGCCGCTGTTCCAGAAACATATGGATGACATCATCTCCGGCGAATTCTCCTCCGGCATGATGGCTGACTGGGCGAACGACGATAAAAAACTGCTGACCTGGCGTGAAGAGACCGGTAAAACCGCATTTGAAACCGCACCGCAGTTTGAAGGCAAAATCAGCGAACAAGAGTACTTCGATAAAGGCGTGCTGATGATCGCGATGGTGAAAGCGGGCGTTGAGTTGGCGTTTGAAACTATGGTTGCTTCCGGCATCATCGAAGAGTCTGCTTACTATGAATCACTGCACGAGCTGCCGCTGATTGCCAACACCATCGCGCGTAAACGCCTGTATGAAATGAACGTGGTTATCTCTGATACCGCTGAGTATGGTAACTACCTGTTCTCTTATGCCTGTGTTCCGCTGCTGAAAGAGTTTATGACCACGCTGCAGACGGGCGACCTGGGCCAGGCGATTGCCGAAGGCGCTGTTGATAACGCGCAACTGCGCGATGTGAACGAAGCGGTTCGCAGCCATGCAATCGAAAAAGTGGGTCAGAAGCTGCGTGGCTACATGACTGATATGAAACGTATTGCTGTCGCAGGCTAAAAAAAGAAGTCGGGTAGCGTTTCGCCTGCCCGACCTGCAGTAGCGTAAGCCCGGTAAGCGTGAGCGCCACCGGGCTTTTTATTAGTTGCGATACAGCACTTTGATGATGTGATAACCGAACTGGGTGTGCAGCGGGCCGGTCGGCTCCAGCACCGGGCAGGAAAACACCACTTTATCGAAGGCCGGAACCATCTGACCCTGACGGAATTCCCCTAAATGGCCGCCTTTTTTGCCTGATGGGCAAATAGAGTGTTTCTTCGCCAGTTTCTCGAAATCGCCGCCGTTTTTGATTTGTTCCAGAAGATCCAGCGCCAGTTTCTCTTCTTTAACAAGGATGTGCAGTGCTGCTGCTGTTTTTGCCATGATCGTGCCTTGAGTGGAGGAGTTTGGGCTGGCTATACTATCACGCTGTTTATCTCCTTCCTGACTTTCGTTGAGTGATTTTTCCTATGCGTTTAAACCCCGGACAACAACAAGCCGTCGAATTCGTCACCGGCCCCTGCCTGGTGCTGGCGGGTGCAGGATCCGGTAAAACACGCGTAATCACCAATAAAATTGCCCATCTTATTCGGGGCTGCGGTTATCAGGCACGACATATTGCAGCGGTCACCTTTACCAACAAAGCTGCACGCGAAATGAAGGAACGTGTCGCGCAAACGTTGGGTCGGAAAGAGGCGCGGGGGCTGATGATCTCCACGTTCCATACGCTGGGTCTGGATATCATCAAGCGTGAATATGTTGCGCTGGGCATGAAGTCTAACTTTTCGTTGTTCGACGATACCGATCAGGTCGCCCTTCTGAAAGATCTGACGGAGGGGCTGATCGAAGATGACAAAGTGGTGCTGCAACAACTGATCTCGACGATCTCAAACTGGAAAAATGATCTGCTTACCCCGCAGCAGGCTGCCGCCCGCGCGATCGGCGAACGGGATCGGATGTTCGCCCATTGCTACGGTCTTTATACCGCCCATATGAAGGCGTGCAACGTTCTCGATTTCGACGATTTGATCCTGCTGCCCACGCTGCTGTTGCAGCGCAATGAAGAGGTGCGCGAGCGCTGGCAGAACAAGATCCGCTACCTGCTGGTGGATGAATATCAGGATACCAACACCAGTCAGTATGAACTGGTAAAACTGCTGGTGGGCCAGCGCGCACGGTTTACTGTGGTAGGCGACGATGACCAGTCAATTTACTCCTGGCGCGGCGCGAGGCCGCAAAACCTGGTGTTACTGAGTCAGGATTTCCCGGCGTTGCAGGTCATTAAGCTGGAGCAGAACTACCGTTCTTCGGGGCGTATTCTGAAAGCGGCCAACATCCTGATCGCCAATAACCCGCATGTGTTTGAAAAACGCCTGTTTTCGGAGCTCGGCTACGGTACGGAACTGAAAGTCCTGAGCGCCAACCACGAGGAGCATGAAGCCGAGCGCGTGACCGGTGAGTTGATTGCCCATCACTTTGTGAATAAAACGCAGTATAAGGACTATGCCATCCTCTATCGCGGCAACCATCAGTCGCGGGTGTTTGAAAAATTCCTCATGCAGAACCGCATTCCGTACAAGATTTCTGGCGGTACCTCTTTCTTCTCGCGCCCGGAAATCAAAGATCTGTTGGCTTATCTGCGGGTGCTAACCAATACGGATGACGACAGTGCATTTTTGCGCATTGTGAACACGCCAAAGCGTGAAATTGGTTCCGCCACACTGCAAAAGCTGGGGGAATGGGCAATGGTGCGCAATAAGAGCCTGTTTGCCGCCAGCTTTGACGTTGGGCTAAACCAGACGCTCACCGGGCGCGGTTATGAATCATTAACACGCTTTACCCAGTGGCTTGGCGATGTGCAGCGCCTGTCGGAGCGTGAGCCCATTGCCGCCGTGCGTGATCTGATTCACGGCATTGATTATGAATCCTGGTTGTTCGAAACCTCGCCCAGCCCGAAAGCGGCGGAAATGCGTATGAAAAACGTCAATACGCTGTTTGGCTGGATGACCGAGATGCTCGAAGGTAATGAACTGGATGAGCCGATGACGCTGGATCAGGTGGTCACGCGTTTCACCCTGCGCGATATGATGGAGCGAGGTGAAAGCGACGATGAGTCCGACCAGGTGCAATTGATGACGCTGCATGCCTCTAAAGGCCTGGAGTTCCCCTATGTCTTTCTGGTCGGCATGGAAGAAGGCTTACTGCCGCATCAGAGCAGCATTGATGAAGACAACGTTGATGAGGAACGCCGTCTGGCTTACGTTGGCATAACCCGCGCGCAGAAGGAGCTGATTTTTACGTTGTGCAAAGAGCGCCGCCAGTATGGTGAACTGGTGCGCCCGGAGCCAAGCCGTTTTCTGCTGGAGTTACCGCAAGATGATCTGATCTGGGAGCAGGAGCGCAAAGTTGTCAGCCCGGAGGAGCGCATGCACAAAGGCCAGGCCAATGTGGCGAATATCCGGGCGATGCTGGCAAAAGCGAAAGAGAAATAAAAAAGCCCGGTATTGCCGGGCCTTATCAACGCTTACGGGCTACCGGATTTCCAGCGCCCAGTGTACATAGCTCTGCCACTGGCTTTCCTGCTCGATCAACTCTGTGCCCAGCGGATGATTTGCCAGCCAGCCCTGAGGAAGTGTCAGCGTCAGTTTCTCACCTTGTGCGCTAACAGCAATGTCTGGCAGCAGGTCGTCACGACGACGGTTGGCAAAGATAATCGCCAGACGCAGTAAACGGCACAGATGTTCCGCAACGCGTGGCGGCACGGCGTTTTGCTGATGCAAAGACGACAGATCAACCGCGTTGGTCTGGTTCAGCAGCAGTGTGGCAAGCAGTTTTTTCTGCGCTGGCGTAAAGCCAGGCAGGTCGAGATTTCGTACCAGCCAGGCGGCATGTAGCGGTGCCTGTTTGAACTCAATGCTGAGACCAATTTCGTGAAGTTCGCAGGCAACTTTCAGGATATCGATACTGTAAGCATCAAGATCCCATGCTTTTGCAACGCCCTGCGCAAAACGTCCCGCCAGCGTGGAGACACGTCTTGACTGATCGGTGTCGATGATAAAACGGCGCTGAATATTGCGCAGCGTACGGCTGCGAATATCCTGATCGACCGCCAGGTGCAACATGCCGTAGACCAGACCTTCACGCAATGCGCCGCCGGCGAGCGTCATGCTTTCAATATTCATCTCAGTGAAAATGGCGATCAAAATTGCCAGCCCACTTGGGAATACCAACGCACGCTCCAGCGTCAGGCCTTCGATCTCCAGCTCTTCAAGGCGCCCGCACTGAATCGCGCGCTGCTTCAACTGTTGCAGTTTGGCGAGGGTAATACGTTCATCCATCCCTTGCGCCATCATGATCTCTTGCAACGCCTGAACCGTACCGGACGCGCCGACGCAGACTTTCCAGCCGTGGCGACGAAGCTCACCGGCGACCGGACGCAATACTTCGCGAGCCGCAAGTTCTGCCGCGTGGAAATTCTCCTGCCCGAGGTTGCGATCGGTAAAAAAACGTTCAAGCCAGGTCACACAGCCCATCGAAAGGCTGAACAGTGACGTGGTTTGCGCGCCGGTGCCGGTTACCAGTTCGGTGCTTGCGCCACCGATATCCACGACCAGGCGCTGATCGGCGCCGCCCGTTGTGTGGGCAACGCCCTGATATATCAGGCGCGCTTCCTCTTCACCGCTGATGACTTGTACCGGGCAGCCGAGGATCTCTTGTGCTTTGTCGAGGAATGTCCGGGCGTTTACCGCCAGACGTAGCGTGGCGGTTGCCACGACGCGGATTTGCTCTTGCGGGATATCCTGCAGTCGTTCAGAGAACAGCCGCAGACATTGCCAGCCGCGCTCCATGGCTTCCTGAGAAAGACGATTTTCGCTACTCAGGCCGGCAGCCAGGCGAACCTTGCGTTTGATGCGGGACAGCGTCTGGATACTGCCCGCCACCTCGCGCACAACCAGCATATGAAAACTGTTGGAACCGAGATCAATAGCTGCATAGAGCGAGGCGGAACCGAGCATATTTTTTAACCTGAACGACGACGATTACGTGGCGCGCCACCGCTACGACGCGGGCCATTGCCGGAGCGGGTGCGCGTCAGGCGTTTTGGCGGCGGCAATTCGCTGAGCAGGGCATCCGGATTGTATTTACTGACCGGAATGGAGTGGCCAATATACGTTTCAATTGCAGGCAGATTCAGCGCGTATTCTTCACAGGCCAGGCTGATGGAATTACCGCTTGCGCCAGCGCGACCGGTACGACCGATACGGTGCACATAATCTTCGCAATCATCAGGCAGATCGTAGTTAAAAACATGCGTGACGGCTGGAATATGCAGGCCGCGCGCAGCAACGTCCGTCGCCACCAGAATATCAAGATCGCCACGCGTGAATTCATCGAGAATACGCAGGCGTTTTTTCTGCGCCACATCGCCCGTCAATAAACCGACACGGTGACCATCCGCGGCAAGGTGACCCCAGATATCTTCACAACGGTGTTTGGTATTGGCGAAGATAATCGCGCGATCTGGCCACTCTTCTTCAATCAGCGTTTGCAGTAAACGCATTTTTTCATCGTTGGACGGGTAGAACAGCTCTTCTTTGATACGGTGGCCGGTTTTCTGTTCCGGTTCGACTTCCACGTATTCAGCGTTGTTCATTTGCTCGAACGCCAGTTCACGCACCCGGTAAGAGAGGGTGGCGGAGAACAGCATATTGAGACGCTGGTCGGTTGCCGGCATACGGCGGAACAACCAACGGATATCTTTAATAAAGCCCAGATCGTACATACGATCGGCTTCGTCCAGCACCACGACCTGGATCGCGCCCAGGTTAATATGGTTCTGTTTGGTGTAATCAATAAGGCGGCCTGTGGTGCCGATCAGAATATCGACGCCGCTTTCCAGCACTTTCAGCTGTTTGTCGTAGCCATCGCCGCCGTAAGCCAGACCCAGTTTCAGGCCTGTCGCCTGCGCCAGGGGCTCCGCATCGGCGTGGATTTGTACCGCAAGTTCACGAGTCGGCGCCATAATAATTGCGCGCGGCTGGTTCACTTTACGGTCTTCGATCGCCGGGTGAGAAAGGAGATAGTGAAACGTTGACGTTAAAAACGCCATCGTTTTGCCGGTACCGGTTTGCGCCTGACCTGCAACATCACGGCCCGCCAGCGTCAGCGGAAGGGCCAGGGCCTGAATAGGCGTGCAATTATGAAACCCTTTATTTTCAAGGGCCTCAATCACTTTGGGGTGCAGGGCGAAGTCGGAAAACTTCTGTTCTGTTAAATGTGTTTTGCTCATAGTGTGGTAGAATATCAGCTTACTATTGCTTTACGAAAGCGTATCCGGTGAAATAAAGTCAACCTTTAGTTGGTTATTGTGGCATCAACACGTTGCTGTTTTATGCTACACCAACACGCCAGGCTTATTCCTGTGGAGTTATATATGAGCGATAAAATTATTCACCTGACTGACGATAGTTTTGACACGGATGTACTCAAAGCAAACGGGCTTGTTCTCGTCGATTTCTGGGCAGAGTGGTGTGGTCCGTGTAAAATGATCGCCCCGATTCTGGATGAAGTCGCTACTGAGTACGAAGGCAAACTGACCGTTGCCAAGCTGAACATTGACCAGAATCCAGGTACCGCGCCGAAGTACGGTATTCGTGGGATTCCAACCCTTCTGCTGTTCAAAAACGGTGAAGTGGCGGCAACCAAAGTCGGCGCTTTGTCTAAAGGCCAACTGAAAGAGTTCCTGGACGCCAACCTGGCGTAACCTGGACTCAGCCGGCGCGCCAGCACTCCTATTTTATGTGGATCGCTGGACGCCCGGCTTCAGCCGTGCTAACTTTGTTTTGACTTCGTTTTGAACATACCTTAGTAGTTTGAATCTTGCATTACCCCGATACTTCCCGCAGAGCAGCACTGCCGCGAGAGAAGTAGACAGATTCCGGGCTTGTCACTCATTCCGTCTTATCGTTTCAGTTCTGCGTACTTTCCTGTGACCAGACGCCGATCGGACATGAGTTGATGGCCGTTAACAGGCATGGATGACCCTGCCATACCATTCACAACATTAAGTTCGAGATTTACCCCGAGTTTAAGAACCCACACCATTATGAATCTTACCGAATTAAAGAATACGCCGGTTTCTGAGCTGATCACTCTCGGCGAAAATATGGGGCTGGAAAACCTGGCCCGTATGCGCAAACAGGACATCATTTTTGCCATCCTGAAGCAGCACGCGAAGAGTGGCGAAGATATCTTTGGCGACGGTGTGCTGGAGATTCTGCAGGATGGATTTGGTTTCCTCCGCTCCGCAGACAGCTCCTACCTCGCCGGTCCTGACGACATCTACGTTTCTCCCAGCCAAATCCGCCGCTTCAACCTCCGCACCGGTGACACCATTTCAGGTAAGATTCGCCCACCTAAAGAAGGTGAACGTTACTTTGCACTGCTGAAAGTTAACGAGGTGAACTTCGATAAGCCGGAGAATGCGCGCAACAAGATTCTGTTCGAGAACCTGACGCCGCTGCATGCGAATTCGCGTCTGCGTATGGAACGCGGTAATGGCTCAACCGAAGACTTAACCGCACGCGTTCTGGATCTGGCGTCGCCAATCGGTCGCGGTCAGCGTGGTCTGATTGTTGCACCGCCGAAAGCAGGTAAAACCATGCTGCTGCAGAACATCGCGCAGAGCATCGCGTACAACCATCCAGACTGTGTGCTGATGGTGCTGCTGATTGACGAACGTCCGGAAGAAGTGACCGAGATGCAGCGTCTGGTGAAAGGCGAAGTGGTTGCTTCTACCTTTGACGAACCGGCTTCCCGCCACGTGCAGGTTGCTGAGATGGTCATCGAAAAAGCCAAGCGCCTGGTTGAGCACAAGAAAGACGTCATCATTCTGCTGGACTCCATTACCCGTCTGGCGCGTGCCTACAACACCGTAGTACCGGCATCCGGTAAAGTGTTAACCGGTGGTGTGGATGCAAACGCCCTGCATCGTCCGAAGCGTTTCTTCGGTGCTGCGCGTAACGTGGAGGAGGGCGGCAGCCTGACCATCATCGCAACGGCGCTGATCGATACCGGTTCGAAGATGGACGAGGTGATTTACGAAGAGTTTAAAGGCACCGGTAACATGGAGCTGCACCTCTCCCGTAAAATTGCTGAAAAACGTGTCTTCCCGGCAATTGATTACAACCGTTCCGGTACGCGTAAAGAAGAGCTGCTCACCACGCAGGAAGAGCTGCAGAAAATGTGGATATTGCGCAAAATCATTCACCCGATGGGTGAGATCGATGCGATGGAGTTCCTCATTAACAAGCTGGCGATGACGAAGACGAATGATGAGTTCTTCGACATGATGAAGCGCTCTTAAAACAAATAAACCCCGGATGCGCCACGTTTTTACGTGGCGTTTTTTATTTATGGGCTATACGCTATATGCACTGGGACAGGCATTGTCCGACACAGACCTCGTCAAAAGGAAATCTTCCCTTTGTGAATTCCTCATTTGGCTGAAAAATAAACAATAACGTCTGTGAATGACCTGCTTTCTCCTTTTATGGAGCGTGGCATCGTCGTTATACTGCCGGGATCAACATTCGCTGAGAGCATGCATTGTGAATTTACTCACTGCGTTTACTGAGTTATTCAGTATTTTCTTGTTCACTACTGTCTTCTTGTTCTTTGCCAGGAAAATGGCGAAGCATGTGGGGCTGGTGGACAAACCTAACTACCGAAAACGGCATCAGGGACTGATTCCGCTGGTTGGGGGAATTTCAGTCTACGCTGGTATCTGCTTTACCTTCGCTATTACAAACGATTATATCCCTCACGCTGCGCTCTATCTGAGCTGTGCCGGGTTGCTGGTCTTTGTCGGCGCGTTGGACGATCGCTTCGATATTAGCGTCAAGATCCGTGCGGCTATCCAGGCAGGGATCGCAGTCGTAATGATGGTGGTGGGCAAACTCTATCTGAGCAGCCTTGGTTTCATCTTTGGTTCCTGGGAGATGGTGCTGGGGCCTTTCGGCTATCTGCTTACGTTGTTTGCGGTATGGGCCGCGATCAACGCCTTTAATATGGTGGACGGCATTGATGGCCTGCTGGGCGGGTTGTCATGTGTTTCCTTCGCCGCGATTGGCATCATTTTATGGTTTGATGGTCAGTTCAGCCTGGCGATTTGGTGCTTCGCGATGATTGCAGCGATTGTGCCCTATATCCTGTTGAATCTCGGTGTCCTTGGCCGCCGCTACAAAGTTTTTATGGGTGATGCTGGCAGTACGTTGATCGGTTTTACTGTCATCTGGATTTTACTGGAAACCACCCAGGGTAAGACGCATCCCATCAGCCCGGTTACCGCGTTATGGATCATCGCCATTCCGCTGATGGATATGGTGGCGATTACCTATCGTCGACTGCGTAAAGGCATGAGCCCTTTTTCACCAGATCGCCAACATATCCACCATTTAATTATGCGGGCAGGTTTCACCTCCCGTCAGGCCTTTATGCTTATCACTCTTGCGGCCGCGCTGTTGGCGACCATTGGCGTGGTGACTGAGTATCTCCATTTCATTCCAGAATGGGTAATGTTGGCATTATTTTTGCTATCTTTCTTATTGTATGGCTACTGTATTAAGCGTGCATGGAAAGTGGCGCGTTTTATCAAGCGGGTAAAACGTCGGATACGCCGTAACAGACACCAAAAATCAACACTAACCAAGTAAAACCGGGAAAGCGATGATTCAACCAGCGTCGGAAGCAACTTCAACAGCTACGGAAAATGAACTGGATATCCGGGGCTTGTTTCGTACCCTTTGGGCGGGGAAATTGTGGATTGGAGGGGTGGCGCTGCTGTTTGCATTGTTCGCGTTAGCCTGGACATTTTTCGCTCCCCAGGAGTGGAGCGCCACTGCAATCACCGACAGACCGACGGTCAATATGCTCGGCGGGTATTACTCTCAGCAGCAGTTTTTGCGCAATCTGGATGTGAAGGCTAACCTGGCATCAGCGGATCAACCGTCTGTCATGGATGAGGCGTATAAAGAGTTCATTATGCAGCTCGCTTCCTGGGATACACGCCGTGATTTTTGGTCACAAACGGATTACTACAAGCAGCGCCGGGTGGGCAATAGCAAAGAGGACGCCGCCATGCTGGATGAGCTGATAAACAATATCCAGTACACCCCCGGCGATGCGGCTCGTAACCTGAAGGACAATGTGAAGCTTATTGCTGAAACCGCGCCGGATGCGAATAACTTGCTGCGTCAGTATGTTGCTTTCGCCAGCCAGCGTGCTGCCAGCCATTTAAACGATGAGCTGAAAGGCGCATGGGCTGCCCGGACTATCCAGATGAAAGCGCAGGTTAAACGCCAGGAAGAGGTGGCAAAAGCGATTTATAACCGGCGTCTGCGCAACGTTGAACAGGCGCTGAAAGTTGCTGAGCAGAATAATATCTCTCGCAATGAAACCGAGGTTCCGCCGGATGAGTTACCCGATTCGGAACTGTTTATGCTGGGCCGCCCAATGCTGAAGGCACGTCTGGAAAACCTTCAGGCAGTGGGGCCGCAATTCGATCTGGACTATGATCAAAACCGGGCCATGCTGAATACGTTGAATGTCGGCCCCACACTTGATCCTCGTTTTCAGACTTATCGTTATTTGCGCACGCCGGAAGAACCGGTAAAACGCGACAGCCCGCGTCGTGCCTTCATGATGATCATGTGGGGAATTGTTGGAGCGTTAACAGGAGCCGGGGTTGCATTAACGCGACGCCGTTCGGATTAAACGCCGTCTGCGATGAAGGTGCTTTGCACCTTCATCATCTACTCGAAGAGAATCGTTGTGAAAGTACTTACCGTATTTGGCACGCGACCAGAAGCCATCAAAATGGCTCCGCTGGTACATGCGCTGGCAAGGGATCCTGACTTTGAGGCGAGGGTTTGCGTCACTGCGCAGCATCGGGAGATGCTTGATCAGGTGCTGAACCTCTTCTCAATTGTTCCGGATTACGACCTGAATATTATGCGCCCTGGGCAGGGGCTAACCGAAATCACCTGCGGTATCCTTGAAGGACTTAAACCCATTCTTGAGTCCTTCCGTCCGGATGTGGTGCTGGTGCATGGCGACACCACGACAACTATTTCGGCGAGCCTTGCTGCATTTTACCAGCGTATTCCGGTTGGACACGTGGAAGCCGGGCTGCGTACTGGCGATCTTTCATCCCCCTGGCCGGAAGAAGCCAATCGTACATTGACCGGCCATCTGGCAATGTATCACTTTGCGCCAACGGAGAATTCTCGCCACAACCTGCTGCAAGAAAATATTGCCGATAACCGTATTTTCGTCACCGGTAATACGGTTATCGATGCGCTTTTCTGGGTGCGCGATAGCGTACTGAAAGACCTTTCGTTACATGGTGAGCTGGCGGCGCGCTACCCGTTTCTCGACGACAATAAAAAACTCATTCTGGTGACGGGCCATCGTCGTGAGAGTTTCGGCCGCGGATTTGAGCAGATTTGCCACGCGCTGGCGGATATTGCTGCACAACATGATGATGTGCAGATTGTCTATCCGGTACACCTGAATCCGAATGTCAGCGAGCCGGTGAATCGTATCCTCAGCCAGGTTGAGAATGTGACGTTGATTGAACCGCAGGACTATTTACCGTTCTTGTGGTTGATGAATCATGCATGGCTGATCCTCACCGATTCGGGTGGGATTCAGGAAGAAGCGCCATCACTGGGGAAACCGGTGCTGGTGATGAGGGACACCACGGAGCGACCGGAAGCGGTCGAAGCCGGAACGGTGAAACTGGTCGGCACGGACCGCCAGCGCATTGTCGAAGAGGTTACGCGCCTGCTTCACGATAATGATGCCTGGCAGACCATGAGTCGTGCGCATAATCCGTATGGAGACGGGCAGGCTTGTCGTCGCATTTTGCACGCACTTAAAAACAATCGGGTAACACTATGAGCTTTACAACCATTTCCGTCATTGGCCTCGGATACATTGGCCTTCCTACTGCAGCGGCGTTTGCCTCCCGGCAAAAGCAGGTTATCGGGGTTGATATCAACGCGCGCGCCGTGGAAACCATTAATCGCGGAGAGATCCATATTGTCGAGCCGGAACTGGATAACGTCGTAAAAGCGGCGGTGGAAGGCGGATATCTGCGCGCCAGCACCACGCCGGTCACAGCAGATGCCTACCTGATCGCTGTACCCACGCCATTTAAAGGCGAGCATGAGCCGGATATGGTTTATGTCGAAGCGGCGGCAAAATCCATTGCGCCGGTGTTAAAAAAAGGTGCTCTGGTGATCCTTGAATCCACTTCGCCGGTAGGGGCGACGGAGCAAATGGCCGCCTGGCTTGCGGCCGCCCGCCCGGATCTCACCTTCCCGCAGCAGGCGGGGGAAGAGGCCGATATCAATATCGCCTATTGCCCTGAGCGCGTGCTGCCAGGGCAAGTCATGGTTGAACTGATTAAAAATGACCGCGTAATTGGCGGCATGACGCCGGTGTGCTCGGCACGCGCCAGCGAGTTGTACAACATTTTCCTCGAAGGTGAATGTGTGGTGACCAACTCCCGCACCGCAGAAATGTGCAAACTCACTGAAAACAGTTTTCGCGACGTCAACATCGCGTTTGCCAACGAACTGTCGCTGATTTGCGCCGATCAGAACATTAACGTCTGGGAGTTGATCCGTCTGGCAAACCGTCACCCGCGCGTGAATATCCTGCAACCGGGTCCTGGCGTGGGCGGTCACTGCATCGCTGTCGATCCCTGGTTTATTGTGGCGCAGAACCCGCAGCAGGCGCGACTCATTCGTACTGCGCGTGAGGTGAACGATCATAAGCCGCATTGGGTATTGGATCAGGTAAAATCCACCGTTGCTGATTGTCTGACCACAACTGATAAGCGCGCGAGCGAACTGAAAATCGCCTGTTTTGGGCTGGCCTTTAAACCCAATATCGACGATCTGCGCGAAAGCCCGGCGATGGAAATTACGCGCAGTGTGGCGCAGTGGCACGGCGGCGAAACACTGGTGGTTGAACCGAATATCCATCAGCTTCCTGCCTCACTGACTGGCATCAGTAAACTGGTGAGCATGCAGGAGGCGCTGGCGCAGGCGGATGTGCTGATCATGTTGGTCGATCACAAAGAATTTAAAGCGCTGGATGGCAGCCGCATCGCGCAGCATCACATTGTGGACACCAAAGGCGTCTGGCGCTAATGCGCTAAGGAGACGGGATGGCTCTTCACGGCACGGTAGAAGAACTGGCGTGGGAAAGCGCGTTTTTTGGTATCCGCAGCGCGATCGTGCGTCTGCATCCTGACGCTCCTGCGCTGAACGTAGCTGATTTCGCTGACTGGCCCCGCCTGCAGGTTAAATTGCCAGCGTCGCATACGCACGCTCTGGATGCGCTGCAACAATTCGGTTTTCACCTGGTGGAAGGGGAAATCGACCTGTCGTTAGCTGTGCCAGCTCAGGGATGCGATCCCCATGCAGACGTGGCGAATGTGGACGACATTCCCGTGCTGCGGCAAATGGCGTCCGAAATTTTTGTGCAGAGTCGTTTTCGCGCGCCGTGGTATCCGGCGGATGCCAGCGGGCGTTTCTATGCGCAGTGGATTGAAAACGCCGTAAAAGGTGTGTTTGACCATCAGTGTCTGCTGTTTCGCCGCGAGGGCGGCGAGATTGCGGGCTTTGTCTCTTTGCGTCAGTTAAACGAGCATGAGGCGCGGATTGGCTTACTGGCCGGTCGTGGGATGGGCGGAAAATTAATGCTGGCTGCCAGCCAATGGGCGCGGCAGCGGCAGCTAACGCAGGTGCGGGTGGCAACCCAGCTTGGGAATACCGCCGCACTTAAACGCTATATTCAAAACGGGGCGAATGTGGAAAGCACCGCTCTGTGGTTATACAGGTGACGTTATGATCCCCTTCAATGCACCCCCGGTCGTGGGGACGGAACTCGACTACATGCAGTCGGCGATGGGCAGCGGTAAATTATGCGGTGATGGCGGCTTTACCCGCCGCTGTCAGCAGTGGATGGAGCAGCGTTTTCACAGCGCGAAAGTGCTCTTGACCCCTTCCTGCACCGCTTCGCTGGAAATGGCGGCGCTGTTGCTGAATATCCAGCATGGCGATGAAGTGATCATGCCGAGTTATACCTTCGTTTCCACCGCCAATGCCTTTGTGCTGCGTGGGGCGAAAATCGTCTTTGTGGATATCCGCCCGGATACCCTGAATATTGATGAAACCTGTATTGAAGCGGCGATTACTGATAAAACCCGCGTGATTGTGCCGGTGCACTATGCCGGGGTGGCCTGCGAAATGGACACCATTATGGCGATGGCGAAACGCCATAACCTGTTTGTGGTGGAAGATGCTGCTCAAGGCGTGATGTCGACCTACAAAGGCCGGGCGCTGGGTACGATCGGGCACATTGGCTGTTTTAGTTTTCACGAAACCAAAAACTACACAGCCGGTGGTGAAGGCGGCGCAACGCTGATTAACGATCGCGCGCTGGTTGAACGTGCAGAGATCATTCGCGAAAAAGGCACCAACCGCAGTCAGTTCTTCCGTGGTCAGGTGGATAAATACACCTGGCGGGATATTGGTTCGAGCTATCTGATGGCGGACCTGCAGGCTGCGTATTTGTGGGCGCAGCTTGAAGCGGCTGACCGCATCAATCAGCAGCGTCTGGCGCTGTGGCAGACCTATTACGATGCGCTGGCACCGTTGGCGCGAGCCGGACGTATTGAATTACCTTCTGTTCCGGCAGACTGTGGCCACAATGCGCATATGTTCTATATCAAACTGCGCGATGAGGCCGACCGCAGCAAACTGATCGCTTTCCTGAAAGAGGCGGAGATCCTCGCCGTATTTCACTACATCCCGCTCCATGCTTCTCCGGCAGGAGAACAGTTTGGCGAATTCCACGGCGAAGATCGCTATACCACGCAAGAAAGTGAGCGTTTGCTTCGTCTGCCGCTGTTCTACAACCTGTCGCCTGTTAACCAGCGCACGGTCATTAGCACGCTCCTGAGCTATTTCAGCTGATATGTCACTGGCAAAAGCATCGGTATGGACGGCGGCCAGTACGCTGGTCAAAATTGGCGCGGGCTTGCTGGTGATCAAACTCCTTGCGGTGGCTTTTGGGCCATCCGGTGTTGGGCAGGCAGGTAATTTTCGTCAACTGATCACGGTGCTCGGCGTACTCGCGGGCGCCGGGATTTTTAATGGGGTGACGAAATGGGTGGCTCAGCACCATGATGACCCGGCGCGTCTGCGCGTGGTGGTCGGGACATCATCGGCGATGGTGCTCGGTTTCTCTACATTGCTGGCGCTGATCTTTTTGTTTGCCGCCGCGCCTGTCAGTCAGGGCTTATTTGGTCATACTCATTATCAGGGGCTGGTGCGTCTGGTGGCGTTGGTGCAGTTGGGCATCGCATGGGCGAACCTGCTACTGGCGGTAATGAAAGGGTTCCGCGATGCGGTGAGTAATGCGCTGTCGTTAATTATCGGTAGCGTCATTGGTGTGCTGGCATGGTATCTCTGCTTCACATTGGGCGGGTACCAGGGCGCATTGCTGGGGCTGGCATTGGTGCCCGCGTTGGTGGTGATCCCGGCGTTGGCGATGCTCATACGGCGCGGTGCGGTTCCGCTGGGTTTTTTCAAACCTCAGTGGGATAAGGCACTGGCGGGACAGCTAAGCAAATTTACGCTGATGGCGTTGATCACCTCGTTCACCATGCCATTGGCTTACGTGATGATGCGAAATCAACTGGCTGCGCATTATAGCTGGGATGACGTGGGGATCTGGCAAGGGGTAAGCAGTATTTCCGATGCTTACCTGCAATTCATTACCGCGTCGTTCACGGTTTATTTGCTGCCGACATTATCGCGCCTGGCGACAAAGCAGGAGATCTCCCGCGAAATCGTAAAGTCGCTACGTTTTGTTTTACCTGCGGTGGCGGCTGTCAGCCTGACCGTCTGGTTGCTACGCGATGTGGCTATCTGGTTGCTGTTTTCCGATAAGTTTACCGCCATGCGCGATCTCTTTGCCTGGCAACTGATCGGCGACGTATTGAAAGTGGGCGCTTACGTTTTTGGTTATCTGGTGGTCGCCAAAGCGTCGTTACGTTTTTATATTCTGGCGGAAATCAGTCAGTTCACCCTGCTGACGCTGTTTTCCCGCGGGTTAATTCCCGCGCATGGCGCCGTTGGCGCGGCGCAGGCCTATATGGCCACGTATGTTATTTATTTCGCCCTCTGTTGCGGCGTGTTTTTGATTTGGCGTAAGAAGTCATGACTACACTCATTCACGTACTGGGATCGGATATCCCACACCATAATCAGACTGTGCTGCGGTTCTTTAATGACACACTTGCGGCGTCGGGAGCCTATGCTCGCGAATTTATGATTGTCGGGCGTGACGACGGTCAGGGTGCGGAATACCCCGCCCTGACACTGCATTTTTTCCCGGGAAAGAAGGCGCTGGCGCAGGCGGTGATCGCGAAAGCGAAAGCCCAACGTCAGCAGCGTTTCTTTTTTCATGGGCAGTTTAATTTTGACATATGGCTGGCGCTATTAACCGGCACAATAAAGCGTGAGCAGTTCTACTGGCATGCCTGGGGAGCCGATCTGTACGAAGTTTCGCGCAGCCTTAAGTTTCGCCTCTTTTATCCGTTGCGTCGGCTGGCCCAGCGCCGCGTCGGGTGTATTTTTGCGACCCGTGGCGATCTGGCGTGGTTTGGTCAGCGTAATCCCGACGTGCGCGGAGAGTTGCTCTATTTCCCGACGCGCATGGATCCGGCGCTCAATACCATGGCGCATGAACTGCAGCGTGAAGGCCAATTGACGATTCTGGTGGGCAATTCCGGCGATCCAAGCAATGAGCATATTGCGGCGCTGCATGCCATTCATCGCCAGTTTGGCGATACGGTGAAGATCATCGTGCCAATGGGGTATCCGGCCAATAACGATGCTTATATTGAGGCGGTGCGACGCGCGGGGCTGGCCTTATTTAACGCTGATAATCTGCGCGTCCTCAGTGAGAAGATGGCCTTTGATGACTATCTGGATCTGCTGGGGACGTGCGATCTCGGATACTTTATTTTTGCCCGTCAGCAAGGGATCGGTACGCTCTGCCTGCTGATTCAGGCGGGTGTCCCTTGTGTGCTGAACCGGGAAAACCCGTTCTGGCGCGATATGGTGGCGGAAGATATTCCCGTGCTATTTACCACGGATAACCTGAATGAGGCGGTAGTCCGCGAAGCCAGGCGTCAATTGGTGGCGGTGGATAAAAACGCCATTACCTTTTTTAGCCCGAACTTTATTGCGCCGTGGCATAAAGCGCTGCGCATTGCTGCGGGGAATGCCGGATGAGCCCACTTGAGTTTTGCGGACTGTTTGTCCTCTGGCTGTTGGCATCGCTGTTTATTGCCACATTAACCTGGTTTGAATTCCGTCGCGTGCGTTTTAACTTTAACGTCTTTTTTTCACTGCTCTTTTTGCTGACGTTCTTTTTCGGTTTTCCGCTCACCAGCGTGCTGGTGTTCCGCTTTAACGTGGGTGTTGCGCCGCCCGGTGTGATGATGCAGTCGTTGCTGGCGGCAACCTGTTTCTACGGAATTTACTATGTGACGTATAAAACGCGGCTGCGCAAACATGCTGCGCCGGTATCGCGTCGACCGCTGTTCACCATTAACCGGGTTGAGGCGAATCTGACATGGGTGATGTTAATGGTCATCGCACTGGTTAGCGTCAGCATCTTCTTTATGCATAACGGCTTTTTGCTGTTCCGCCTGCAATCCTATAGCCAGATCTTCTCCAGTGAAGTGTCCGGAGTAGCGCTTAAACGCTTCTTTTACTTCTTTATTCCCGCAATGCTGGTGGTCTACTTTTTGCGACAGAGTGCGCAGGCGTGGCTCTTCTTCCTCGTCAGCACGGTCGCTTTCGGTTTGTTGACCTATATGATTGTCGGCGGAACCCGCGCCAATATCATTATCGCGTTCGCGATCTTTTTGTTTATCGGCATTATTCGCGGGTGGATCTCGTTATGGATGCTGGCCGCTGCGGGTGTGTTTGGCATCGTCGGCATGTTCTGGCTGGCGATTAAGCGTTACGGGCTGAATGTGAGCGGCGATGAAGCGTTTTATACGTTCCTGTATCTGACGCGAGACACCTTTTCGCCCTGGGAAAATTTGTCGCTGCTGCTGCAAAACTACGACAAGATTGCGTTTCAGGGACTGGCGCCCATCGTGCGCGACTTCTATGTCTTTATTCCGTCCTGGCTGTGGCCAACGCGCCCTAATATTGTGTTGAATACGGCCAATTACTTTACCTGGGAAGTACTGAACAACCACTCTGGCCTTGCGATCTCGCCAACGTTGATCGGCTCTCTGGTGGTGATGGGCGGTGCTGCCTTTATCCCGCTCGGCGCGGTGACGGTGGGGCTCATCATTAAATGGTTTGACTGGTTGTATACTCTGGGCAACCGGGAAACGAACCGCTATAAAGCTGCAATCCTGCATAGCTTCTGCTTTGGCGCGATTTTCAACATGATTGTGCTGGCCCGAGAAGGGCTGGACGCTTTCGTGTCTCGTGTGGTGTTTTTCCTCGTCATCTTCGGCTTCTGCTTGTTGCTGGCGAAGCTGCTGTACTGGCTGTTTGATAACGCGGGTCTGATACACAAACGCGGCGAACGCGCGGCAAAGCCCCTTTCCCAGATGTGAAGGATAAACATGACGGACAAGACTGCAGCGCCGCTGTATGACCTGCGTGGTCTGAAATTGATTGGCTGGCGTGATATGCAACACGCGCTGGATTATCTGTATGCGAATGGCGAGATAAAACAGGGCACGTTGATCGCCATTAATGCGGAAAAGATGCTGACGCTGGAAGATGATGCCCGGGTGCGAGCGTTGATCGAGGCGGCTGAGTTTAAATATGCCGACGGCATCAGTGTCGTGCGCTCCCTGCGGAAGAAGTTTCCGCGTGCGCAGGTATCACGCGTTGCCGGCGCCGATCTGTGGGAAAAACTGATGGCGCGGGCAGGCGAAAATGCGACGCCGGTCTTTCTGGTCGGCGGAAAACCGGATGTGCTGGCGCAAACGGAGCAGCAATTGCGTGCGCAATGGCGGGTGAATATTGTGGGCAGCCAGGATGGGTATTTTAATCCAGGGCAGCAGCAGGCACTGTTTGAGCGCATCCGCGATAGCGGGGCGAAAATCGTCACTGTGGCCATGGGGTCGCCAAAGCAGGAGCTCCTGATGCGTGATTGCCGCGCTGTCTATCCTGATGCGCTGTACATGGGGGTTGGCGGAACGTACGACGTCTTTACCGGCCATGTAAAGCGCGCGCCAAAACTCTGGCAGCATCTCGGGATGGAGTGGCTTTATCGGCTGCTGTCGCAACCGAGCCGTTTAAAGCGTCAGTTGCGTTTGCTGCGTTACCTGCGTTGGCACTACAGCGGAAAACTCTGAACATCTTTGGCGGCGCAGCGCGCTGCCTTTTTCCCACCTTCTGCTGTTTTATTGTGCATTACACCGATTTTTTTTATACATCATTTGCCATTTCCTCTGTTTTAAGAAACCATTCGCTCACTCATTGCAATGCCATGGTGTTTTTTGCGCCAACCTTTTCCGGGTTAGCGCCGCATGGCCTGTTATGAGATGAGGGAAAACTCATAACAATAACCCGCAGAGCGGGCAAAGAAAGAAGCAAACACAACAGAGGATTTATGGCTGAAAACAAACCAGAGCTTCAGCGCGGACTGGAGTCTCGACACATCGAATTAATCGCCCTGGGCGGTACTATTGGCGTGGGGCTCTTTATGGGCGCCGCCAGCACCCTGAAATGGGCCGGTCCGTCGGTACTGCTGGCATACATTATTGCGGGTCTTTTCGTCTTCTTTATTATGCGCTCAATGGGCGAGATGCTGTTCCTTGAGCCGGTAGCGGGGTCTTTTGCTGTTTACGCGCACCGCTACATGAGCCCTTTCTTCGGCTATCTCACCGCATGGTCTTATTGGTTTATGTGGATGGCGGTGGGGATTTCTGAAATTACCGCGATTGGGGTGTACGTCCAGTTCTGGTTCCCCGATCTTGCTCAGTGGATACCCGCGCTGATTGCGGTGGCGCTGGTGGCGCTGGCGAACCTGGCGGCAGTGCGCCTGTATGGTGAAATCGAATTCTGGTTCGCAATGATCAAGGTGACCACCATCATTGTGATGATCGTGGTTGGCCTGGGCGTTATCTTCTTTGGCATCGGCAACGGCGGGCATTCGATTGGTTTTGGTAATCTGACCGAGCACGGCGGTTTCTTTGCTGGTGGCTGGAAAGGCTTTCTGACTGCGCTCTGTATTGTTGTGGCGTCCTATCAGGGTGTTGAACTGATTGGTATTACCGCCGGTGAAGCGAAAAATCCGCAGGTTACGCTGCGCAGTGCGGTCAGCAAGGTGCTGTGGCGTATCCTGATTTTCTATGTGGGCGCGATTTTCGTTATCGTGACGATTTTCCCGTGGAACGAAATCGGTACGAATGGCAGCCCGTTTGTGCTGACCTTTGCGAAGATTGGCATTACGGCGGCGGCAGGGATTATTAACTTTGTGGTGCTGACGGCGGCGCTGTCCGGCTGTAACAGTGGTATGTATAGCTGTGGTCGTATGTTGTATGCGCTGGCGAAGAACCGTCAACTGCCTGCTGCGGTGGCGAAAGTGTCTAAAAGCGGTGTTCCGGCGGCGGGCGTGACAATTTCCATCATTATCCTGCTGATAGGCTCCTGCCTGAATTACATTATTCCGAACCCGCAACGCGTGTTTGTTTACGTCTATAGCGCCAGCGTATTGCCAGGTATGGTGCCGTGGTTTGTGATCCTGATTAGCCAGCTGCGTTTCCGTAAAGCGCATAAAGAGGCGATTGCCAGCCATCCCTTCCGCTCAATGTTGTTCCCGTGGGCGAACTGGCTAACGATGGCGTTTTTGATTTGCGTGCTGATTGGTATGGGATTCAACGACGATACGCGTATGTCGCTGTTTGTCGGTGTTATCTTCCTGGCTGCGGTCACAGTGGCGTACAAAGTATTTGGCCTTAACCGGCACGCTGTTACGCAACGGGTGAGTGAATAAGAGGCAAAATGCGCAAAGCATAACCAAACGCGCATTTTCTTCAAAAAAGCACTAGACAGCCGCGCCCGAAGTCCGTACTATCCACCCCCGCAACGGCGCTACGCGCCCGTAGCTCAGCTGGATAGAGCGCTGCCCTCCGGAGGCAGAGGTCTCAGGTTCGAATCCTGTCGGGCGCGCCATTTAAACCCGGCGCTTGAGCTGCGGTGGTTCGTGAAGTATGACGATACCGCGTGAAAAGATTTACAGTGGTGGCTATAGCTCAGTTGGTAGAGCCCTGGATTGTGATTCCAGTTGTCGTGGGTTCGAGTCCCATTAGCCACCCCATTATTTAGCAGTAAAAGTTTCGTGGAATGCGAAGGTGGCGGAATTGGTAGACGCGCTAGCTTCAGGTGTTAGTGTCCTTACGGACGTGGGGGTTCAAGTCCCCCCCCTCGCACCACAACTTAGATTGAACAAAAAATTCAAAAAGCAGTATATCGGCGAGTAGCGCAGCTTGGTAGCGCAACTGGTTTGGGACCAGTGGGTCGGAGGTTCGAATCCTCTCTCGCCGACCAATTTTGAACCCCGCTTTAGCGGGGTTTTTTGTTTTCTGATTTCCTCTGTTTTTCTCTGTTTTTCCATTTCCTTGTATTTCCTCTTTTTTTCACTGTTGTTGCTTACAGGCGACAATGACGCGCTTTTCTGTCGCCAGATGGTGACATTTAACTCATTGATATTTTTGATGAAAGTATATTGCCTTCGAAAGTGTCGTTGTGGGGAGACAGTCATGCGCAGCAAGCGGATTACCATCAGCGGACAAAAAGGGGGGAAGGCCTGAATTGACTGACTTCTTAAAAGGTTGCGCGGGTTAACATAAGTTAATGCAAACCTGGCACGCTATGTGCAATAATATCTTTGTAGATGCTCATTCCATCTCTTATGTTTCGCCTTCTGGCTTCATAAACTCAGGAATGATGCAGAGCCGTTTACGGTGCTTATCGTCCACAGACAGATGTCGCTTCGGCCTCATCAAACACCATGGACATAACGTTGAGTGAAGCACCCATTTATGTTGTCAACAGACCTGTTTTAACGCCTGCCTGAGTATTCCGGCAGGCGTTTTTTTATGGGCAGAGATAGCATCTTCAGGTTGCAGGCGCGTTGCCGCCTTCCTGCATCCTGAATGACGTTGTATTAATTTGGCGGGTTGTTTTGCAGAGTCAGCAGCAGGCCGTCACGACGCATGGTCGCGGCTTCTTCCGGCTGATGCAGGCGATCGAGGCAATCAGCAAGCCATGCGTAATCGAACGCTTCCGGGCGCTGCTTCAGCGCCGCGCGGAATGCCACCGTGGCTTCCTGCCATTCACCGTGTTTCATCAGTGACTGACCAAGCGTACTCCATAACAACGGGCGATCGCCCTGGGTTTTGATCTGCTGGCGCAGCACTTTCTCGATCTGCTGCGGATTATTGGTTTTCAGCCGTGGGATAACCAGCACCAGACGATCGTCATACTGACGTTTAAGACCTTCAAGGATAATGTCCTGCGCAGTATCGTGATCGTCACATTCGATCAGATGCTCGGCCATTGCCACCTGCAATACCACCTGCTGACGGGTTTTGCGGCTCTGGTTTTTCCACCAACTCTTCAGGCCTTCACTGCCCAGGTCGGCACGCGCCTGGTCCATTATGCCAATCCAGGCTTGTTGTTGCAGTGCATCACGGTGCTCATCGTCACCGACATTGGCTTTTGCCATCGATGGAATGATATCCAGCAGTGATGTCCATGCGCCGGTGCGAATATATGCCTGCTCCGCCAGACGTAATACTTCCGGATGGCGCGGTGTGATTTCCAGCAATTTATCCACGCCATGGCGTGCAGCATGATTCTCATTGCGCGCCAGTTGCAGGCGAACACGCGTGATTTCTACCGGAATGGGGTCTTTCTCAGACAGCTCCGCCGCGCGCTCCAGATGCTGGTTCGCACGGGTTTCATCACCGCGCTGCTGTGCAGCTTCCGCTGCCAGCAGGTAGTTGACCATCGGGTGTTCGGCGTGATCGGCATTTTTCGACATCAGCTTTTCTACCTGCTGATAATCACCTTCCGCCAGCTTTAACAGCGCTTGTTCGGTCTGTTTACGGGCACGACGGCGTTTACGTCCCACAAACCAGCCGCGCGTATGTGCGCTGGTGCGGAAAAGGCGACGCAGCAGCCATTCAACCGCAAACATTACCACCAGCGCCAGCACCAGAATAATCACTAACCCGGTGACACTCGTTTCAATGTTGTAATTGTCCGTCTGGATCAGGACATAGCCCTGATGCCCGGCGAGCATAGGGCCGAGAACGATCCCGGCGATTAACAGTGCAAAGAGTAACAGTACTTTCAGCATGCTTATTCTCCCTGCACTGCGTTGGCTGCTGGCGCTTGCTCAGAGGCAACGGCAGGTTGCGCCAGTAGATTTCGCACCCGGGTCTGCATCAGTTTTTCCAGGATCGGCTGGCTTTGCAGCGATGCCGGTAGCGCCATTGCAATGGTCTGCTGGCTCAGCTTGTCGACTTCTTCAAGGAAGGCTTTGGTGGCGGCATCGTCGGTATCGTAGTAAGCGCGCACCCAGGTGGAAACATTATCCAGTGCCTGTTTGTAGGTTTCTTCCTGATGACGGGGAACGGCCTGAGCCGCAACCAGCAGACGCGAGCGAATATTCTCACGCAGGTAGATATCCTGGTTTGGCGCTAACAGCGGCACGGCTGTTTCATCTCGACGACGAATAGTGATAAAGCTGTCCATAAAGTTTTGCCAGCTTTTCTGCAGGTTCACACGCCATTCACTGATCGAACCGGACAGCTCGTTACTGTCGGTATCCATCGGCGAGTCGTCATCGTTGTTATCGGCAAGGCGCAGGTTATCAATCTGGTTGGAGAGCTGGTTCAGTTTGAGGATCGCACCGTCATAATCCACCTGCGTGATGGTGGAGAGGCTGGCAATATCGTCGGTAATTGCACGGCGAGCGGTGATCAGACTCGGATCGTTCATCTCCGCCAGGCTGGCGTCCGCGCTTTTCAGCAGTGCTGCCGCGGTGGTGACGTCCTGGTCGCTCCAGAGCTTGCGTCCGGCCAGTTTAACGAGAAAATCCGCCTGCGCCAGTTGCCAGGTTTTGGCATCGGAACCGGAGATGGTCGCCACTTTCTGCTGTACTTCATCGAGCTGTTTGGTCAGCGCATCCTGATGACGTTTGGCCTCGTCAAGCTGCCCGGCCTGCTGTTTGATAATGCCTTCCAGTTCGGCGCGTTGCTTATCCTGCGCCTGCTGCAACGCAATAACCTGATTGGCGATTTCGCCGTTATTGGTGTGCAGGGTGGAAACCTGTTGTTTAACCCAGCCATAAAGCCCGACGCCCGAGGCCAGCGCAATAGCGATGGCGACCGCGCTTAGCGCAAGGCTGGTCCTGTTCGCGCGATGGGTCTTCTCTGCTTTGCCCGGCGGCGGCGTTGCGCCGTCAGCCGTTTGGGTTTCTTCAACCCCGGCGGAGGAGTGTTGTTGTTCCGTCATCATGGCTTCCCATTATGAGAGTTATTGTAATGCGCGAAGCAGCGCATCGTTGTCTGCAGTGTCGGCGACCTGAATATCCTGCCAGCCCAGTTCCCGGGCGAGGTGCGCCAGACGTTCGCTAACCACCAGTATGCGGCAGCGAAGTAACCAATTTTCCCGATACCAGGGCGGAATAAGCGAAAACAGCTGTTGCATCATTTCGCCGCTGGTGACAACCAGCGTCGTCACCCCGCGCGTATGCCAGCGCATGGCCTCTTCGGCGCCATTGTAGAACTTCGCGCTGCGTTGATAACACTCGCAAAACTCCACTTCTGCGCCACGCGCCGCCAGTGTTTCCGCCAGCACTTCACGCCCACCGTTACCGCGTAAGATTAGCGCCTGCTTACCCTGAACATTTTGTAATTCAGGTAATTGTAGCAACACTTCACTGGTTTCCCGATCCAACGGATAACGCACATCAATGCCGGTCACCGTATGTAATGCCAGCGCAGTGCTACGGCCAATCGCGAAATAATGCGGCTGTTCGGGAAAACGTAGACCCGCCTGTTGTAAATGTGCATGGGCAAATGTCACCGCCTGCTGCGACAGGACAAAAACCAGGTCGTCGGCGGTTAATGCGGCGAGTCGCCCGGGTAACGAGGTGAGTTCACGACCCGGCGTAAACTCGATAAGCGGGAAGCTCCAGGCCACTAGCCCCAGTGTGCGCAACCGGCTCACTAATTCTTCCCCTGCAGGGGATGGGCGAGTGACCAGAATACTCATTCGGGGGCTTCTCCGTTGTAGACATCGGCCAGAATGGCGCGGGCACCATTATTCAGTAATTCTTCGGCCAGCGAGATACCTAACTGCTCGGCGTCCGCCGGGTTACCGCGGCGCTCACCGCGCACCATGGTGGAGCCATCCGGTGCGCCAACCAGCGCACGCAGCCAGATTTCACCGTCCACCAGTTCAGCATAGCTGCCAATCGGCACCTGACACCCACCTTCAAGGCGCGTATTCATTGCGCGCTCGGCTTTAACGCGCACGGCTGTGTCCGCATGATTCAGCGGTTGCAACAGCGCGCGGGTATGTGCGTCGTCCAGGCGGCACTCGATACCGACTGCACCCTGGCCCACGGCAGGCAGCGAGGTTTCCGGCGATAATGCCACACGCACGCGCTCACCAAGGCCAAGACGTTTAAGACCGGCAACGGCGAGAATAATGGCGTCATATTCTCCGTTATCCAGTTTACTCAGGCGCGTACCGACATTACCGCGTAAAGAGCGAATCACCAGGTCCGGACGTTGCGCTGCCAACTGGCATTGACGGCGTAAACTTGACGTACCAACGATGCTGCCGGCAGGCAATTCATCGAGCGAGTTATAGCTGTTTGACACAAACGCATCGCGGGGATCGTCACGCTCGCAAATGGTCGACAGGCCGAGCCCTTCCGGGAAATCGACCGGGACATCTTTCATTGAATGCACGGCGATATCGGCGCGGTTTTCAAGCAGTGCCAGCTCAAGTTCTTTTACAAACAGACCCTTGCCGCCGACTTTCGCCAGTGGCGTATCCAGGATCACGTCACCGCGCGTGACCATAGGCACCAGTTCAACAGTGAGTCCGGGATGGTTCGCCTCAAGGCGTTCCTTAACGTATTGTGCCTGCCAAAGCGCAAGAGGGCTCTGCCGTGTGGCAATTCTTAAAACATTGTCTAACATGCTTGTTACCGTCATTGTCGTCCGTCGACCATCCTAACATTGTTGCCTTAGGGTGTCAGTGTCCGCAGAAGATCGCCGGAGAGAGAAAGGCGTCGCGCCGCGATGCAGGCGCTGCCGGGACCGTAATTAGGAATTTACAGACAGCGTTTACTGCTACACTGGTATGTAGCGCATCTTTCTTTACGGTCAATGAGCAAGGTGTTAAATTGATCACGTTTTAGACCATTTTTTCGTCTGCCTCCCTGAAAGGTAAGGGCGAAAAACCGGTAACGGCTATTTTGGATTTTCTGTAAACATCAGGCGATATGTCTTGTACCTCTATATTGAGACTCTGAAACAGAGACTGGATGCCATCAATCAACTGCGTGTGGATCGCGCGCTTGCTGCCATGGGCCCTGCTTTTCAGCAGGTTTACAGTCTGCTGCCGACATTGCTGCATTATCATCATCCGCTGATGCCGGGTTACCTCGATGGTAACGTTCCCCAGGGCATTTGCCTTTACACGCCTGATGAAAATCAACTTCATTACCTGAACGAACTTGAACTGCATCGTGGGTTCCCGCCGCAGGAATCGCCGAAAGGCGAGCTGCCGATCACCGGGGTTTACTCCATGGGTAGTACTTCTTCGGTCGGGCAAAGCTGCTCCTCTGACCTGGATATATGGGTCTGCCATCAATCCTGGCTCGATAACGAAGAGCGTCAACTGCTGCAGCGTAAATGCAGCCTGCTGGAAAGCTGGGCGGCGTCGCTGGGCGTGGAAGTTAGCTTCTTCCTGATTGATGAGAACCGCTTCCGTCATAACGAAAGCGGCAGCCTCGGCGGCGAGGATTGCGGCTCCACGCAGCATATTCTGTTGCTGGATGAGTTTTACCGTACCGCTGTGCGTCTTGCCGGTAAGCGTATTCTGTGGAATATGGTGCCGGGCGATGAAGAAGAGCATTACGACGATTACGTGATGACGCTCTACGCCCAGGGCGTGTTGACCCCGAACGAATGGCTGGATCTCGGCGGCTTAAGTACGCTTTCTGCAGAAGAGTATTTCGGCGCCAGCCTGTGGCAGCTCTATAAAAGCATCGACTCTCCTTATAAAGCCGTGTTGAAAACGCTGTTGCTGGAAGCCTATTCCTGGGAATACCCCAACACACGTTTGCTGGCGAAAGATATCAAACAGCGTCTGCATGACGGTGAAATCGTATCGTTTGGCCTCGATCACTACTGCATGATGCTCGAACGCGTGACGCAGTATCTGGTCGCCATTGACGACACCGCGCGCCTCGATCTGGCTCGCCGATGTTTTTACTTAAAAGTGTGCGAGAAACTGAGCCGCGAGCGCGCCTGCGTTGGCTGGCGTCGCGAAGTGATCACGCAACTGGTAAAAGAGTGGGGCTGGGACGATGCGCGTGTAGCTATGCTGGATAACCGCGCTAACTGGAAAATCGATCAGGTGCGCGAGGCGCATAACGAATTGCTTGATGCAATGATGCAGAGCTACCGTAACCTGATCCGTTTTGCCCGCCGCAATAATCTGAGCGTTTCCGCCAGCCCGCAGGACATCGGTGTTTTAACCCGTAAACTGTACGCCGCGTTTGAAGCGCTGCCAGGCAAAGTGACGCTGGTTAACCCGCAAATTTCGCCGGATCTCTCTGAACCGAATTTAACCTTTATCCATGTGCCGCCGGGCCGGGCCAACCGTTCGGGTTGGTATCTGTACAACCGCGCGCCGAATATGGATTCCATCGTCAGCCATCAACCGCTGGAATATAACCGCTATCTGAATAAGCTGGTGGCCTGGGCCTGGTTCAACGGTTTGCTGACGTCGCGTACGCATCTGTTTATTAAAGGCAACGGCATTGTGGATTTGGCGAAACTGCAGGAAATGGTGGCCGATGTGTCGCATCACTTCCCGCTGCGCCTGCCTGCGCCAACGCCGAAAGCGCTCTATAGCCCATGTGAAATCCGCCATCTGGCGATCATCGTCAATCTGGAATACGACCCGACCGCGGCGTTTCGTAACCAGGTCGTGCATTTCGATTTCCGTAAGCTTGATGTGTTCAGCTTTGGCGAGCAGCAAAACTGCCTGGTCGGCAGCGTCGATCTGCTGTACCGCAACTCGTGGAACGAAGTGCGTACCCTGCATTTCAACGGCGAGCAGGCGATGATTGAAGCGCTGAAAACCATTCTTGGCAAAATGCATCAGGATGCTGCGCCGCCGGACAGCGTCGAAGTGTTCTGTTACAGCCAGCATCTGCGCGGCCTGATTCGTACGCGCGTGCAGCAACTGGTGTCCGAATGCATTGAGCTGCGCCTTTCCAGCACCCGCCAGGAGACCGGGCGTTTCAAAGCGCTGCGCGTCGCTGGTCAGACCTGGGGACTGTTCTTTGAACGTCTCAATGTGTCGGTGCAGAAACTGGAAAACGCGATTGAGTTTTACGGGGCCATTTCTCACAACAAACTGCACGGGCTTTCGGTGCAGGTTGAAACTAATCAGGTTCAGTTACCGGCCGTGGTGGACGGGTTCGCCAGCGAGGGCATTATTCAGTTCTTCTTTGAGGAGACTGGCGAAGAGGGCTTTAACATCTATATCCTGGATGAGAGCAATCGCGCGGAAGTTTACCACCACTGCGAAGGCAGCAAAGAGGAGCTGGTGCGTGATGTGAGCCGCTTCTATTCGTCATCTCACGATCGCTTTACCTACGGCTCCAGCTTTATCAACTTCAACCTGCCGCAGTTCTACCAGATTGTGAATGTTGAAGGGCGCGCGCAAGTGATCCCGTTCCGCAACCAGGCGATCACCGCCGCCACTCCGGCAAATCAGGACAACGACACGCCGCTGTTGCAGCAGTATTTCTCGTAAAGAAAGTGCCCGGATGGCCCGGGCAACCATGATTAGCGGAAACTGACCGTCTCACCCGCCTGTTGGCTTGCAGCCTGCTCAAGCAGATCCCAGAATGTTTCGCCACTGCGATCGCAGACCCATTCGTCGCTTTTCAGGTCGAAATGGTAGCCGCCCTGTTTGGTGGCCAGCCAGACCTGATGCAGCGGCTCCTGGCGGTTAATGATAATTTTGCTACCGTTTTCAAAGCTGATGGTTAACACGCCGCCATTGATTTCACAGTCGATATCGCTGTCGCCGTCCCAATCGTCAAGACGTTCTTCAATGGTCAGCCAGAGGCCGTCGGCGAGGCGATGAAATTCACTGTCGTTCATGCTGTTTTCCCGTTTTTTATGATGGCAGCAGTATAACGCGAAACATTTCCCGTTGCCCTAAACGCGCAAACTCTTGCTTTTGTGTCTCCTCCTGCGATGATAGAACGCAGAAAGAACGAACTTACAGGCAACCTATAATGAAAGATGTGTTTCGCACGCTGGCCGTACTGCTGACGCTGTTCAGCCTGACGGGCTGTGGTCTGAAAGGGCCGCTCTATTTCCCGCCCGCGGATAAAACCGCGCCGCCGCCGACAAAAAATCAGACCAGTACTATCCAGTCGACCACGCCGGATCGTAACGATCGCGGTGATAACGGCTCGCCGACTCAGGTGAATTACTGACGTCACCGTTCTGTATCCGCGTAAATGGAGTAGATGATGCAGTTCTCAAAAATGCATGGCCTTGGCAACGATTTTATGGTCGTCGACGCGGTGACGCAGAATGTCTTTTTCTCCCCTGAGCTGATCCGTCGCCTGGCGGATCGCCATCTTGGCGTGGGCTTTGACCAACTGCTGGTGGTTGAACCGCCCTACGATCCTGAGCTCGATTTCCACTACCGTATTTTTAATGCTGACGGCAGCGAAGTGTCGCAGTGCGGCAATGGCGCTCGCTGTTTCGCGCGTTTTGTTCGCCTGAAAGGATTGACCAATAAACGTGACATCCGCGTCAGTACGGCAAACGGACGTATGTTATTGAGCGTAACAGACGACGATCTGGTGCGCGTCAATATGGGCGAACCCAACTTCGAACCCTCCCAGGTACCGTTTCGCGCGAACAAAGCGGAAAAGACCTATATTATGCGGGCGGCGGAACAAACAGTATTGTGCGGCGTCGTATCGATGGGCAACCCACACTGCGTGATTCAGGTGGATGACGTGGATACCGCGCCGGTAGAGACGTTAGGGCCGGTTATGGAAAGCCATGAGCGCTTTCCGGAACGCGCCAATATCGGTTTTATGCAGGTGGTAAAACGCGATCACATCCGTTTGCGCGTCTATGAACGCGGCGCTGGTGAAACGCAGGCCTGTGGCAGCGGCGCGTGTGCGGCCGTGGCTGTCGGCATTGCACAGGATTTGCTGGCGGAAGAGGTGCGCGTGGAGTTACCAGGCGGTCGACTTGATATCGCATGGAAAGGCCCGGGCCAACCGTTGTTTATGACTGGCCCGGCGGCACATGTCTATGACGGGTTTATTCATCTATGAAGCAACCAGGGGAAGAATTGCAGGAAACGCTGACGGAACTGGAAGATCAGGCCGTTGTTGATTATTTGCTGCGTCATCCTGATTTCTTTATCCGCAATGCACGACTGGTGGAACAGATGCGCGTACCGCATGCCGTACGCGATACCGTTTCGCTGGTGGAATGGCACATGGCGCGCTCGCGCAATCACATCAATGTGCTGGAAGAGAACATGACATTGTTGATGGAGCAGGCCAGCGCCAATGAAGGTCTGTTCTATCGTCTCCTGCGTTTGCAGGGGCGGCTGGCCTCCGCCCACAGCCTGGAAGAGATGCTCAATCGCTTTCACCGCTGGGCGCGTGATTTAGGGCTGGCGGGGGCAACGATCCGCCTGTTTCCCGATCGCTGGCGGCTTGGCGCGCCTTCTGGCTTTACTCACCTCGCGCTTTCCCGGCAGGCTTTCGAACCGTTACGCATCCAGCGTTTGGGTCATCAACACCACTATCTTGGTTCCTTAAACGGGCCGGAGTTACTGTTGCTGTTACCGGAGGCGAAAGCGATTGGTTCAGTGGCGTTATCGCTGATGGGACCAGACGGCGATCTCGGCGTGGTGCTGTTCAGCAGCCGTGATGTCCACCATTACCAGCAAGGGCAAGGTACGCAGTTGTTGCAGGAAATCGCGCAGATGCTGCCGGATCTCCTGGAGCGCTGGATCGAGCGCGTATGACCGATTCTCCGCTGTTCCCGGCCGTGACCAAATTTTTGCGCTATCTCGGCGTTGAGCGCCAACTCAGCCCCATCACCCTGCTTAATTATCAGCGTCAGCTTGATGCCATTATCGCTTTGACCGGTGAGACCGGTCTGAAAAGCTGGCAACAATGTGACGCTGCCATGGTGCGCGCCATTGCGGTGCGCAGCCGGCGCAAAGGGCTGGGTGCCGCCAGCCTGGCGCTGCGTCTCTCGGCGCTGCGCAGTTTCTTTGACTGGATGGTGAGCCAGGGTGAGCTGGCGGCCAATCCGGCGAAAGGTATCTCCGCGCCGAAAGCGCCGCGACACCTGCCGAAAAATATCGACGTGGATGATATGAACCGGCTGCTGGATATCGATCTTAACGATCCGCTGGCGGTGCGCGACCGGGCGATGCTGGAAGTGATGTATGGCGCGGGCTTGCGTCTTTCTGAACTGGTGAATCTGGATATTAAGCATCTGGATCTGGAGAGTGGCGAAGTGTGGGTGCTGGGTAAAGGTAGCAAAGAGCGCCGTTTACCCATTGGTCGCAATGCGGTTATCTGGATCGAACACTGGCTTGATTTACGCGGGTTGTTTGGCGCGGAAGACGATGCGCTGTTCCTCTCAAAGCTCGGTAAACGTATCTCCACGCGTAATGTGCAAAAACGGTTTGCTGAGTGGGGGATTAAACAGGGGCTGAATAGCCATGTGCACCCCCATAAACTGCGCCACTCCTTCGCGACCCATATGCTGGAATCGAGCGGTGATTTACGCGGTGTGCAGGAGTTGCTCGGTCACGCCAATTTATCCACCACACAAATCTATACCCATCTTGATTTTCAACACCTTGCATCGGTGTACGACGCCGCGCATCCGCGCGCCAAACGGGGGAAATAATGCGTTTTTACCGCCCATTAGGTCAGATCGCTGCGATCACCTTCGACCTGGACGACACACTTTATGACAACCGCCCGGTGATCCAGCGTACAGAGCAGGAAGCGCTGGTGTTTATGCAGGGGTATCACCCGGCGTTGACCGGCCTGGAAAACAGCGAGTTTCAACGTTTGCGGCGATCGCTACGGGAAACCGAACCCGACATTTACCATGATGTGACGGAGTGGCGGCGACGTGCGGTTGAACGCACGATGCTGAATGCCGGATTAACACAAGAAGAGGCCGCCGCAGGCGCAGAGGCGGCGATGAGCCACTTTGCTAAATGGCGTAGCCGCATTGATGTGCCGCAGGAAACCCACGACACGCTGGCGAAGCTGGCAAAAAAATGGCCGTTGGTGGCCATTACCAACGGGAATGCGCAGCCGGAGCTGTTCGGGTTGAGCGAGTACTTTGAGTTTGTTCTGCGTGCCGGGCCGGACGGGCGTTCCAAGCCATTCAGCGATATGTATTACCTGGCTGCCAAACGTTTGAATGTGGCGCCTGGCGACATTTTACATGTGGGCGATGACCTGATAACCGATGTCGCCGGGGCGATCCGCTGTGGTATGCAGGCATGCTGGATCAAACCGGAAGGCGCAGATTTGTTGCAGGCTCCCTATAGCCGTTTGTTACCACACGTGGAAATTTCACGGTTGGCATCCCTCACGACGCTGATATAATCATCAACAGCTCTGTATAAATTTCCAGTAATTTTCGCGACGGTGCCCATGGACGTTTCTTATCTGCTCGACAGCCTCAATGACAAACAACGCGACGCCGTAGCGGCGACGCGCAGCAATATGCTGGTGCTGGCGGGCGCGGGGAGCGGTAAGACGCGTGTGCTGGTGCACCGCATCGCCTGGTTGATGACCGTAGAAAATTGCTCGCCTTATTCGATTATGGCGGTCACGTTTACCAACAAAGCGGCAGCAGAAATGCGCCACCGTATTGGTCAACTGATGGGCACATCTCAGGGGGGGATGTGGGTTGGCACATTCCATGGGCTGGCGCACCGCCTGTTGCGCGCGCACCATATGGACGCCAATCTGCCGCAGGATTTTCAGATCCTTGATAGCGAAGATCAGCTCAGGTTACTTAAGCGTCTGATTAAAGCGATGAACCTTGATGAGAAGCAGTGGCCGCCGCGCCAGGCCATGTGGTACATCAACGGGCAGAAAGATGAAGGTATCCGCCCGCATCATATTCAAAGTTTCGGCAATCCGGTGGAGCAAACCTGGCAGAAAGTGTACCAGGCCTACCAGGAAGCCTGCGATCGCGCCGGGCTGGTGGATTTTGCCGAGCTGTTGCTGCGCGCCCATGAGCTGTGGCTGAACAAGCCGCACATTTTGCAGCACTACCGCGAGCGCTTTACCAATATCCTGGTGGACGAATTCCAGGATACCAACAACATTCAATATGCGTGGATCCGCCTGCTGGCGGGTGATACCGGCAAAGTGATGATCGTCGGCGACGACGACCAGTCCATTTACGGCTGGCGCGGCGCGCAGGTGGAAAACATCCAGCGTTTCCTGAAGGATTTCCCCGGCGCGGAAACCATCCGTCTGGAGCAAAACTACCGTTCCACCAGCAATATTCTCAGCGCCGCCAACGCCCTGATTGAAAACAACAACGGGCGTCTGGGCAAAAAGCTGTGGACCGATGGTATCGACGGCGAGCCGATCTCGCTCTACTGCGCGTTCAACGAGCTGGATGAAGCCCGTTTTGTGGTTAACCGTATCAAAACCTGGCAGGATAACGGCGGAGCGCTGGAAAAATGCGCCATTCTCTATCGCAGCAACGCCCAATCGCGTGTTCTGGAAGAGGCGCTGTTGCAGGCGAGTATGCCGTACCGCATTTATGGCGGTATGCGCTTCTTCGAACGGCAGGAAATCAAAGACGCGCTGTCGTATCTGCGTCTTATTGCCAACCGTAATGACGATGCCGCTTTCGAGCGCGTGGTGAATACCCCAACGCGCGGCATTGGCGATCGCACGCTGGATGTGGTGCGCCAGACCTCTCGCGACCGTCAGTTGACGCTGTGGCAGGCAACCCGTGAGCTGTTACAGGAAAAAGCACTGGCCGGGCGAGCCGCCAGCGCGCTGCAACGTTTCCTTGAATTGATTGACGCACTGGCGCAGGAGACGGCGGATCTGCCGCTGCATGTGCAAACTGACCGCGTGGTGAAAGATTCCGGCCTGCGCATGATGTATGAGCAGGAAAAGGGCGAGAAAGGTCAGACGCGCATCGAGAACTTAGAGGAACTGGTCACGGCTACACGCCAGTTCAGCTACAACGAAGAAGACGAAGATTTAATGCCGCTGCAGGCTTTTCTCTCCCACGCTGCGCTGGAAGCGGGCGAAGGGCAGGCGGATACCTGGCAGGATGCCGTGCAACTGATGACGCTGCATTCGGCAAAAGGCCTGGAGTTCCCGCAAGTGTTTATCGTCGGGATGGAAGAGGGCATGTTCCCGAGCCAGATGTCGCTGGATGAAGGCGGGCGTCTGGAGGAGGAGCGTCGACTGGCTTATGTGGGCGTCACCCGTGCGATGCAGAAGCTGACTCTCACCTACGCGGAAACCCGTCGTCTGTACGGCAAAGAGGTGTACCATCGTCCGTCGCGCTTTATTGGTGAACTGCCGGAAGAGTGCGTGGAAGAGGTACGTCTGCGCGCCAGCATCAGTCGCCCGGTCAGCCATCAGCGCATGGGGACGCCGGTTGCGCAGAGCGACACCGGTTACAAGCTTGGTCAGCGTGTGCGCCATGCCAAGTTTGGCGAAGGCACGGTGGTGAACATGGAAGGCAGCGGCGAGCATAGCCGTTTGCAGGTGGCTTTCCAGGGGCAGGGCATCAAATGGCTGGTCGCGGCTTATGCGAAGCTCGAAACCGTGTAACTTTCAGAAAAATATCATTATTTTGCAATAATCTGCTAGCCTTATACGCTGAAGGGCAAATATTGCTCTTTCGCGTTTCGTTGCGTGTTGACGCTGCATTTTTGCTGGCGTAACATGCGCGCACGATCACGCTAAGAGGACATTCGCCTTGGACACACCCAGTAGATACTGGCTCAATTTCCTGTTGTTCAGGAACAACTCCTAAGGCTATCTCCTCATGCTGATAGCCTTAGAGGTTGTCAGCGACTCGCTTTGTCCCCGTCGCACTGAGTCAGGCTGTTTAATGGTCTGAAACCCCTGTCGTTTCTGTGTGCCCTCCGAACTGTCCGATATTTTTTGCATTGGGAGTCCCGGCCATGCTGAGCGCATTTCAACTGGAAAACAATCGTTTAACCCGCCTTGAGGCTGACGAAATCAAACACCTCGCCAGCTCTGTTTGGGTTGATTTGGTCGAGCCGGACGATGAAGAACGTACCCGCGTGCAAACGGAATTGGGCCAGAACCTGGCCACCCGACCTGAACTGGAAGACATCGAGGCGTCGGCGCGTTTTTTTGAAGACGAAGACGGTCTGCACATCCACTCCTTCTTCTTTTTTGAAGACGCGGAAGATCATGCAGGCAACTCAACGGTAGCATTCACCATTCGCGAAGGCCGCCTGTTCACACTGCGTGAACGGGAACTGCCGGCATTTCGCCTCTATCGTATGCGCGCCCGCAGCCAGGAAATGGTGGACGGCAACGCCTACGAACTGCTGCTGGATCTGTTCGAAACGAAAATCGAACAGTTGGCGGATGAAATCGAAAACATTTACAGCGATCTGGAAAAGCTGAGCCGGGTGATTATGGAAGGCCAGCAGGGCGATGAGTATGACGAAGCGCTTTCAACGCTGGCAGAGCAGGAAGACATCGGCTGGAAGGTCCGCCTCTGTTTGATGGATACCCAACGCGCGTTGAACTTCCTGGTGCGCAAAGCGCGTTTGCCGGCGGGTCAGCTGGAACAGGCCCGCGAGATCCTGCGCGATATCGAATCCCTGCTGCCACACAACGAATCGCTGTTCCAGAAAGTGAACTTTCTGATGCAGGCGGCAATGGGTTTCATCAATATTGAGCAGAACCGCATCATCAAGATCTTCTCGGTGGTTTCCGTCGTATTCCTGCCGCCGACGCTGGTGGCCTCCAGCTACGGGATGAACTTCGAGTTTATGCCGGAACTGCACTGGAGCTTTGGTTACCCTGGGGCGATTATCTTTATGATCCTCGCCGGGCTTGCGCCGTATCTCTACTTTAAACGCCGTAACTGGCTTTAACGATCGAAAAAAGGTTCAGCCTGCGCTGAACCTTTTTTATTCAGAAGCTCCAGTCCTGGATGCCCTTTGTTTTAAAATCGTAATACCAGATATTTGTCCGCATAGCGACAATGGCGTTTACCAGATAGCCCAGAAAGCCGACGCCGGAAATAACCGCGAGCAAAAACACCACAACGTTAAGCACGATGACCAGCAGCGCCTTTTTCCATAAGCCAAGAATAAAGAGATAAATAAACGGAAAGAAAAAGGCGAAGTAGTTCATGGACACCTTTCTTTTCTGGCCGAAAGTCATACCTTTAAAGGCTTCTTTCCACGCCGGTGAAAGACCCCAGAATGAGGGATAACCGTGCTTTTCAAAGAATGCGAAGCGATACTTCCACTTGTCATTCAGCGACGCGTCATTTTGATAATCATAATTGCTGATAGTACTCATTTTCCTCTCCTAAATAGATATCCTGTCTATAGAATTTGTTTGTTTTTTTATCTGGGTCGGCGCCAGCATCAAGAAAAAGAACACCAGGCCGTCGTAGGCGCAGTAAATCCTCACGCCCAGCAGCATGCAGTCATCATCGCCTACGTACCCGAGACCGGCGACAACCAATGAGGCGAAATAAACGAGGATGGATGCAATAACGATATAACGGGCTTTCCCGCCGCTATCACGGCACCGTTGCGCATTGATGTTGATCTTCACCCAGGTGTAAATCAGGATGCAGAGCAGTGGCGCAACCGGCACGCTGGCCAGGCTAAAGAAGGCAAGTAAAAAGAGAATATGCAGAAGCAAAAAAATAAGGATATATGGCCCACGCATAAGGCACGTTTTGCCAGAAGGCAAAAAAATCCTGCGGATCATTTCCAATTCATCCTGAATGGCGTATATGACGAAGGCCGGAAATATAGCATTTCGTCATTTATATTCGATTAAGATAAATCTTAACTCTGAATATTTTGCGTATTTATAGATATCGGGCGGCTCTATTCCGCCCGTTTAATTTATTATGCCTTTTTGCGAAAACCGCGTTGAGTATAAATGGCATCGATCACAAAGATAGCCAGCGCAATCCAGATAAAGCCAAAGGTCACCATTTTATCTGCACCCGGGTGCTCGCCATAGAACAGTACCGCCAGCAGGAACATTAACGTCGGGCCGATATACTGGAAAAAGCCGAGCGTCGACAGACGCAGACGTGTTGCCGCGCCGGTAAAGCAGAGCAGCGGTACGGTGGTGACGACGCCTGCGGCGATCAGCAACAGATTAAGCGACAGGCTGTTTTGCCCCATGTGACTGGTCGGGCTGTCCGTAATGCCGAACAGCCATATCGCCGCCACAGGTAGCAGCCACAGCGTCTCTACCAGCATGCCGGTTTGCGCGTCGACGGCGATTTTTTTGCGTAGCAAGCCATAGAACGCGAAGCTAAACGCCAGCCCCAGTGCGATGACGGGTAATGAACCAAAGGTCCACAGTTGCACCAGCACGCCGATACCGGCCAGTAACACCGCTAACCATTGCATCCGGCGAAAACGCTCGCCCAAAAACAGCATCCCCAGCAGGATATTCACCAGCGGGTTAATAAAGTAACCCAGGCTGGCTTCCAGCATATGGTTGTGGTTCACCGACCAGATAAACAGCAGCCAGTTACCGCCAATCAGCACGGCGGAAAGCGCTAACAACAGGATCTTTTTCGGGGTGTGCAGCAGGGTTTTAACGCTGTGCCACTGTCGGCTGACACTGATTAACGCCAGCATAAAGAAGAAAGACCAGATAACGCGGTGCGTCAGGATTTCGTCGGCCGGGACATACCAGATCACTTTGAAATAGGCCGGGGCGACACCCCAAATAAAATAGGCGGCCAGGGCGAGTAACACGCCCAGCCGCGTCTGTTTTGCATCCATCAGGAAAACTCTTGGCTGAAATGAACTCTAATGTTACCTGATTTTACCGCCTCACCCCACCATATAAGTGGCGGTGGCACTGGCGATATAGAGCTGCTCTTCGTTATGCAGCTCCACGCGAGCCACTGCCACTTTGTTACCTGCGCGCAGTAAACTGCTGCTGGCGGTAAAGCGGTTACCGCGCCCCGGACGCAGGTAATCGACGCGCAAATCGATGGTGCCCATCCGCGATAAGCGCTGGCGCAGCTCCTCTTCGCTGATGGTTTCATGACGCGTCAACGTGCTGCCGACGCACACCAGGCCCGCAGCGACATCCAGCGCCGAAGCGATAACGCCCCCATGCAAAATGCTCTGTGCCCAGTTACCCACCATCATGGGTTGATTGGTGAAACTCAACTGTGCGTACTCTTTTTCATAACGCTCCAGCTCCAGCCCTAACGCCCGGTTAAAAGGCATGTGGTAAACAAAAATCTCACCTACCGTTTTCAGGACTTCTTCCGCTGTGAGAACGACTGACATAATTATCTGATCCGATGAGTTAACAAAATGTTGATAATATGCTTATCGTTTGTTGATTTCCACTTTCAGAACCGATACATGAGCAGTTATTCAATAAATATGTAGAATGCTTGCGGGGAAGATATTCACGTCAACAATATGTTTTGGGAGCACCACACCAATGCGGACCTCTCTGGGTTGGCTTTTCGCAGTGCTTGCACTGCCATTTACGGTATACGCACAGGAAGCCACGGTAAAAGAAGTTCATGATGCACCCGCCGTGCGCGGCAGCATCATCGCCAATTTATTGCAGGAGCATGACAATCCCTTCACGCTCTATCCGTATGAATCCAACTACGTTATCTACACGGATACCAGCGACCTGAACAAAGAGGCTATCCGATCGTATAACTGGTCAGATAACGCGCGCAAAGATGAGGTGAAATTCCAGTTGAGCCTCGCGTTCCCGTTCTGGCGTGGGATCCTCGGGCCAAACTCCGTGTTCGGCGGCTCCTATACGCAAAAATCCTGGTGGCAACTTTCGAACAGTTCTGAGTCTTCGCCGTTTCGCGAGACGAACTATGAACCGCAGTTGTTCCTGGGTTTTGCGACCGATTATGAACTGGCTGGCTGGACCCTGCGTGACGTGGAATTCGGTTTTAACCATGACTCGAATGGCCGCTCCGACCCGACGTCCCGTAGCTGGAACCGTCTTTATACGCGCCTGATGGCGCAAAACGGCAACTGGCTGGTCGAAGTGAAACCGTGGTATGTGGTGGGGTCGACGGATGATAACCCGGACATCACCAAATATATGGGCTATTACCAGTTGAAAATCGGCTACCAGTTGGGGGATGCGATCCTCAGCGCAAAAGGCCAATATAACTGGAACACCGGCTATGGCGGCGCGGAAATTGGTTTAAGCTACCCCGTCACCAAACACGTGCGCCTTTATACCCAGGTGTATAGCGGCTACGGCGAATCGCTGATTGACTATAACTTTAATCAAACGCGTGTTGGCGTAGGCGTGATGCTTAACGATCTGTTTTAAAGCATTGCAGTTTCCGGCGCAGGCGCTGAAAATAGCGCCTGTTTTTATTTCAGGCAGATGGGGTCATTGTGGCGCAGGCGGAAGTATTGAATCAGGAATCGCTGGCTAAACAGGTTTTGCAAGAAACCTTTGGCTACCAGCAGTTCCGCCCGGGCCAGCAGGACATCATCGACACGGTGCTTGGCGGTCGCGACTGCCTGGTGGTGATGCCAACAGGCGGCGGGAAATCGCTGTGCTACCAGATCCCGGCGCTGGTATTGGATGGTCTGACGGTGGTGGTATCACCGCTGATCTCATTGATGAAAGACCAGGTCGATCAACTCCTTGCCAACGGTGTGGCGGCGGCGTGTCTGAATTCGACCCAAAGCCGCGAGCAGCAGTTTGAGGTGCTCGCGGGGTGTCGCAATGGGCACATCCGTTTGTTGTACATCGCCCCCGAACGCCTGATGCTCGACAACTTCCTCGATCAGCTTCGCCAGTGGAACCCGGTATTGCTGGCGGTAGATGAAGCGCACTGTATTTCCCAATGGGGGCACGATTTCCGCCCGGAATACGCTGCGCTGGGCCAGTTGCGTCAGATGCTCCCCGCCGTGCCGTTTATGGCGCTGACCGCCACGGCGGACGACACTACCCGCCGCGATATTGTTAACCTGCTGGGGCTCAACGACCCGCTTATTCAGGTTAGCAGCTTCGATCGCCCTAACATCCGCTACATGCTGATGGAAAAATTCAAGCCGCTTGATCAGCTCCTGCGCTATGTCCAGGAGCAACGCGGCAAATCCGGCATTATTTACTGCAACAGTCGCGCGAAAGTGGAAGACACTGCGGCGCGTCTGCAAAGCCGCGGTTTTAGCGCCGCAGCCTACCATGCGGGTCTGGAGAACGATGTGCGCGCACGCGTGCAGGAGCAGTTCCAGCGCGACGATCTGCAAATCGTGGTGGCGACGGTGGCGTTCGGGATGGGCATCAATAAACCCAACGTCCGTTTTGTGGTGCATTTCGACATTCCGCGCAATATCGAATCCTATTATCAGGAAACTGGCCGCGCCGGGCGTGACGGCCTGCCAGCGGAAGCGATGTTGTTTTACGATCCGGCGGATATGGCGTGGCTGCGTCGTTGCCTGGAGGAGAAACCCGCCGGGCCGCTACAGGATATTGAACGGCATAAACTTAACGCGATGGGCGCGTTTGCTGAAGCGCAAACCTGCCGCCGTTTAGTGCTGCTGAACTACTTTGGCGAAGGGCGACAGGAGCCGTGCGGCAACTGTGATATTTGCCTCGATCCGCCACGCCAGTACGACGGCTTGCAGGATGCGCAAAAAGCGCTGTCGGCGATTTATCGCGTGAACCAGCGCTTTGGGATGGGATACGTGGTGGAAGTGCTGCGCGGCGCCAATAATCAGCGGATCCGCGAAATGGGGCACGACAAATTACCGGTCTACGGGATCGGGCGCGATCATAGTCATGAGCATTGGGTCAGCGTGATCCGCCAGTTGATCCATTTAGGTTTCGCCACGCAGAACATTGCCCAGCACTCTGCGCTGCAACTCACCGAAGCCGCGCGCCCGATATTGCGCGCGGACGTGCCGCTGATGCTGGCCGTGCCGCGTATGGCGGCGCTGAAGTCGAAAGTGATGCAAAAAGCGGCCGTCGGTAATTATGACCGCAAGCTGTTCGCCAAATTACGCAAGCTGCGTAAAGCCATCGCCGACGAAGAAAATATTCCGCCGTATGTTGTGTTCAACGATGCCACGCTGATTGAAATGGCCGAGCAGACGCCGCTGTCGCCTGGGGAAATGCTCAGCGTGAACGGCGTGGGAACGCGCAAGCTCGAACGTTTCGGCCAGGAGTTTATGGCGTTGATCCGCGCGCATGTCGATGGTGAAGAGGAGTAGTCAGCCCGCAGGAAAAGTGCGAGGATAATGACTCACTGAACTGTTTCCCCGCGAGTTATCTATGTTGATGCTATTTCTCACCGTTGCGCTTGTGCACATTGTTGCACTGATGAGCCCCGGTCCGGATTTCTTCTTCGTCTCTCAAACTGCCGTAAGCCGCTCGCGCAAAGAAGCGATGATGGGCGTACTCGGTATCACCACCGGTGTCATGGTCTGGGCTGGCGTGGCGCTGCTTGGGCTGAACCTGATCCTCGAAAAAATGGCCTGGCTGCATAACATCATTATGGTGGGCGGCGGCTTGTACCTGTGCTGGATGGGGTATCAGATGCTGCGCGGGGCGCTGAAAAAAGAGCAGAAAAGCGGCGATGCGCCGCAGGTTGAGCTGGCGGCCAGCGGTCGCAGCTTTATGAAAGGCTTACTCACCAACCTCGCGAACCCGAAAGCGATCATCTATTTTGGTTCGGTGTTTTCGCTGTTTGTCGGCGACAGCGTGGGCGCGGGCGCACGCTGGGGCATCTTTGTGCTGATCGCGCTGGAAACATTCGCCTGGTTTACCGTGGTGGCCAGTCTGTTCGCCTTACCGAAAATCCGTCGTGGTTATCAACGCCTGGCGAAGTGGATCGACGGTTTTGCCGGTGCACTGTTCGCCGGTTTCGGCATCCATCTGATCATCTCTCGTTAAGCCCGATTTGCCCGGTTAGCGTCGCGCCACCGGGCATCATCTTCAGGCGTGTCTTGCGGATGCCAGCAGCGCGCCGACCAGCATAAACAGCGAACCAAACACTTTGTTCAGCGCTTTCATTTGATGCGGGCCTTTGATCCATGCCGCAATGCGCTGCGCCAGCGTGGCATAACCAATCATCACGATAATATCCACCACAATGGTCGTCACGCCGAGCACCACATACTGCATCACCTGTGGCTGGTTTGGCACAATAAACTGTGGGAACAGCGCGGCAAGAAACACGATGCTTTTCGGGTTGGTCAGGTTTACAAACACCGCCCGCTTAAACAGACGCCCGCGCGACTGGGTTTGCGCCAGCGTATTGAGATCGATAGCGCCTGCGGCGCGCCATTGCTGGATCCCAAGCCAAATCAGGTACGCCGCGCCCGCCCATTTCAACACTTCGAACGCCAGCACTGAACGGGAAAACAACGTTCCCAGACCCACGCCTACCAGCACGATATGAATGCCCAAACCGGTTTGCAGCCCGGCAATGGATGCTGCCGCACCGCGATAGCCATGGCTGATGGAGGTGGTCATGGTGTTGATTGCGCCAGAACCGGGGGACAGGCTCAGGATTAAGGATGTCAGCAGGTAGGCGAACCACCATTCGAAGGTCATGAGAAACTCCCTGGATGTCTGTTTTTATGCCACAATACGCTATTGTCAGCGGAATTTGCTATTGGTCACAAAAAAACGATTTTACATGGCTAACAGGGGCGAAATCCCAATGTTTCGGCAAAAAACGGCATGGGAAACCAGAGAAAAAGCGTTCGCGGCTTTTACCATGGGGCCACTGATGGACTTCTGGCGCTCGCGTGAAGAGGCGGAGTTTACCGGCGTGGATGATGTGCCGGTGCGTTTTGTCCGGTTTCGCGCGCAGGGTAACGATCGCCTGATTGTCGTCTGCCCTGGCCGCATTGAAAGTTATGTGAAGTATGAGGAACTGGCGTACGACCTGTTCCACCTCGGTTTTGATGTGCTGATTCTCGATCACCGCGGTCAGGGGCGTTCCGGGCGAATGCTGCCGGACACGCACCGTGGCCATGTGGTTAATTTTAGCGATTATGTCGATGATTTGGCGGCCTTCTGGGATCAGGAAGTCGCCAGCGGGCCGTGGCGTAAACGCTATATTCTGGCGCACTCGATGGGTGGTGCAATATCTGAACTCTTTTTGCAGCGTTACCCGCAGGCGTGCGATGCCATTGCGCTGTGTGCGCCGATGTTCGGCATTATCATTCGCCTGCCGGAGTGGATGGTGCGCCCCTTGCTCGACTGGGCGGAGAGTTACCGCAGCATCCGCGAGGGCTATGCCATCGGTACCGGAAGCTGGCGCGCGTTGCCCTTCGCCATTAACGTGCTGACGCACAGCCGTGAACGCTACCGGCGCAACCTGCGTTTTTATGCCGACGAGCCGAAGCTCCGCGTTGGCGGGCCGACCTGGCACTGGGTGCGGGAAGGTATTCAGGCGGGTGAGCAGGCGCTGGCGGGCGCGGAAAAAGATATCACCCCAACACTGATTGTTCAGGCAGAAGAGGACCATGTGGTGGATAACCGCATGTTGCAACGCTTCTGCGACATTCGCGCTGCGGCGGGCCACCCCTGTGAAGGGGGCAAACCGCTTGTCATTCAAGGCGCGTACCATGAGATCCTTTTCGAAAAGGACGCTATGCGCTCGGTCGCGCTCAACGCCATCGTCGAATTCTTCGACCGGCATAACTGATGACTTATCGAGGTTAAATTTTCTTATGTACCAGGTTGTTGCGTCTGATTTAGATGGCACATTACTCTCCCCCGACCACACACTGTCGCCTTTCGCCAAAGAAACGTTAAAACTGCTGACCGCGCGCGGCGTCAACTTTGTTTTTGCCACCGGCCGCCATCATGTGGATGTCGGGCAAATCCGCGATAATCTGGGCATCAAAGCCTATATGATTACCTCTAACGGCGCGCGCGTGCACGATACCGACGGCCATCTGGTCTTTACCCACAATCTGGATCGCGATATTGCCGCCGATCTGTTCGGCGTGGTGCATAACGAACCGGATATTGTGACTAACGTCTACCGTGATGATGAGTGGTTTATGAACCGCCACCGCCCGGATGAGATGCGCTTCTTCAAAGAGGCGGTGTTCCAGTACTCCCTGTATGAACCCGGAATGCTGGAGACCGACGGTATCAGCAAAGTCTTTTTCACCTGCGAAAGCCATGAAAAACTGCTGCCGCTGGAGCAGGCGATTAACGCTCGCTGGGGCGATCGCGTGAACGTCAGTTTCTCTACGCTGACCTGTCTGGAAGTGATGGCGGGCGGTGTTTCGAAAGGGCATGCCCTGGAAGTGGTGGCCGGTGCGCTGGGCTACAGCCTGAAAGAGTGCATCGCATTTGGCGATGGCATGAACGATGCCGAAATGCTGTCGATGGCGGGCAAAGGCTGCATTATGGGTAATGCCCATCAGCGCCTGAAAGAGTTGCACCCGGAGCTTGAGGTGATCGGCACCAATGCCGACAACGCCGTGCCGAATTATCTGCGCAAGTTGTTCCTCGAGTGATTAACATTGACATGTGGTTATTTGTTAACCACATGTCAACTAAAAACTCAAACTTTGTACAACTGAGTTCGCTACAATGCGTGTTCACTAATCTGAGAGACATTCATTGTGGCGTTACTGATCATCACCACGATCCTGTGGGCTTTTTCCTTTAGCCTGATTGGCGAATACCTGGCCGGTCATGTCGACAGCTACTTCTCCGTGCTGATGCGCGTGGGGCTGGCGGCGCTGGTATTTTTACCGTTCCTGCGCGCGCGCGGCCATAACCTGAAAACCCTCGGGCTGTATATGTTGGTGGGGGCGCTGCAACTGGGCATTATGTATCTGTTCAGCTTCCAGGCGTATCTCTATCTGACCGTGTCTGAATTCCTGCTGTTTACGGTCTTTACACCGCTGTATATCACCCTGATTTACGATCTACTGAGCAAGCGCCGGCTGCGCTGGAGCTACGCGCTGAGCGCCGGGCTGGCGGTGATTGGCGCGGCGATCATCCGCTACGACAAAGTGAGCGATCACTTCTGGGTGGGGCTGATTCTGGTGCAGCTGGCGAACATCAGCTTCGCCATCGGCATGGTGGGTTATAAACGCCTGATGGAGACGCGCCCGATGCCGCAGCATAACGCCTTTGCCTGGTTCTATCTCGGTGCATTTGTGGTGGCGATTATTGCGTGGTTTGTGATGGGCAACCCGCAGAAGCTACCGACCACGACGTTGCAGTGGAGCGTGCTGGTCTGGCTGGGCGTGGTGGCGTCCGGGCTGGGTTACTTTATGTGGAACTACGGCGCCACCCAGGTGGACGCCGGGACGCTCGGCATTATGAACAATGTGCACGTTCCCGCCGGGTTATTGGTGAACCTGGCTATCTGGCAGGAACAGCCGCACTGGCCGAGTTTTATTATGGGTGGTGCGGTGATAATGGCCTCGCTGTGGGTGCATCGGCGTTGGGTCGCTCCGCGCTCCGCACAAACGGCAGATGATCGCAAGCGTGGTTCCGCGCTGAGCGAATAAACGCTTCCGTGATCGGCTGACGCTGCTCGCCATCGCGTACGGCAGCGTACAACCGGCTCCACAATCCTTCACCCAGGGTCTTGGTCACCACCAGACCCTGGCGTTCAAAACTCTCCACGACCCAGTGCGGCAGCGCAGCGATCCCCATGCGCGCGGCAACCATCTGAATCAGCAGCAGTGTGTTATCCACGCTTTTGAGCGATGGACTGATGCCAGCCGGTTGCAGAAAATGACGCCAGATATCAAGGCGACTGCGCTGTACCGGGTAGATCAGCAGCGTTTCGCTAGCGATATCATCCGGCGTGATGCGTGCTTTCGCCGCCAGCGGATGCTCCGGCGCCAGTACCAGTCGCACCTCAAAATCAAACATCGGCGAATAGTGCAGACCGCTGCGCGGCAGGATGTCGGACGTCATCACCAGATCCAGCTCGCCCTGTTGCAGCGCAGGCTGCGGATCAAACGTCACGCCAGATTTGAAATCCATCTCAACCTGCGGCCAGTGCTGGCGGAAGTTCTCAAGCGCTGGCGTCAGCCACTGAATACAGCTGTGGCATTCAATAGCGATACGCAGCGTGGTTTGCTGCGGTTCATTGCAGGATTGCAGCGCGCGACTGATTTGCGGCAGCACCTGATTGGCCAGTTGCAGCAGGATCTCGCCCTGTGGCGTAAAGCGTAATGGCTGGCTTTTACGCACAAAGAGCCGGAAGCCAAGGCGTTGTTCCAGATCGCTGAACTGGTGGGAAAGGGCGGATTGCGTCTGGTGCAGCGTCGCCGCCGCTGCCGCGAGCGACCCGCTGTTCCGTAACGCCTGCAGCGTTTTCAGGTGTTTAATCTCGATCATGAAAGTCCTTCACTCCGGCATGAACAATTTGCGCTTGAGGAATATACAGTACCTTCACAATATAGATGTGTAAACATCTGGACGTCCAAAATCCTTCGTCTTTCGAATTAATGGTGCGTTGGCTTCACTCACGTCCCCCAGTCACTTACTTGAGTAAGCTCCTGGGGTTCCCTGAGTTTGCCGCCTTCCCTTAATCCGAAATCCTTTGGATTAACCTATTGAAGAGGCTAAAAATGACAATTCTTAATCACACCCTCGGTTTCCCTCGCGTTGGCCTGCGTCGCGAGTTGAAAAAAGCGCAAGAAAGCTACTGGGCGGGTAACGCCACCCGTGAAGAACTGCTGGCGGTAGGTCGTGAACTGCGCGCCCGCCACTGGGATCAGCAAAAAGCCGCTGGCATCGATCTGCTGCCGGTAGGCGACTTCGCCTGGTACGACCATGTTCTGACCACCAGCCTGCTGTTAGGCAACGTGCCGGCTCGTCATCAGAACAACGACGGCTCTGTTGATATCGACACCCTGTTCCGCATTGGCCGCGGTCGCGCACCCACCGGCGAGCCAGCAGCTGCCGCAGAAATGACCAAATGGTTTAATACCAACTACCACTACATGGTGCCGGAATTCAGTAAAGGCCAGCAGTTCAAACTGACCTGGACCCAGTTGCTGGATGAAGTCGATGAAGCACTGGCGCTGGGCCACAAGGTCAAACCTGTACTGCTGGGGCCGGTCACGTATCTGTGGCTGGGCAAAGTTAAAGGTGAACAGTTTGACCGCCTGAGCCTGCTGGCCGACATTCTGCCGGTTTACAAACAGGTGCTCGCGGAACTGGCGAAACGCGGTATTGAGTGGGTGCAGATCGATGAACCCGCGCTGGTGCTGGAGCTGCCGCAGGCGTGGCTGGACGCGTTCAAACCGGCTTACGACGCGCTGGCAGGTCAGGTGAAACTGCTGCTGACCACCTACTTTGAAGGCGTGACCCCGAACCTTGATGTCATTACCGCGCTGCCGGTGCAGGGTCTGCATGTCGATCTGGTGCACGGTAACGACAATGTTGCTGAACTGCACACATGTTTGCCAGCCGACTGGCTGCTCTCCGCTGGCCTGGTGAATGGCCGTAACGTCTGGCGCGCCGATCTGACGGAAAAATATGCGCAAATTAAAGGCATTGTCGGCCAACGTGCGCTGTGGGTGGCTTCTTCCTGCTCGTTGCTGCATAGCCCGATCGATCTGAGCGTTGAAACGCGGCTTGATGCGGAAGTGAAGAGCTGGTTTGCCTTTGCCCTGCAAAAATGCGAGGAGCTGGCGCTGCTGCGCGATGCGCTGAACAGCGGCAACACCGAACAATTGAATGAATGGAGCGCCCCAATCCAGGCGCGTCGCCACTCTACCCGTGTACATAACACGGCGGTGGCCAAACGTCTGGCGGCGATCACCGCGCAGGACAGCCAGCGCGACAACCCGTACGCCGAGCGTGCGCAGGCGCAGCGCCAGCGCTTTAACCTGCCGGCATGGCCGACCACGACCATCGGGTCATTCCCGCAGACCACCGAGATCCGCGGTCTGCGTCTGGATTTCAAACAGGGACGTTTGGACGCGGGCAACTACCGCACCGGCATTGCCGAACATATCAAGCAGGCCATTGTGGAGCAGGAGCGTCTTGGTCTGGATGTGCTGGTGCACGGTGAAGCGGAACGTAACGACATGGTGGAGTACTTTGGCGAGCACCTGGACGGTTTTGTCTTCACGCAAAACGGCTGGGTACAGAGCTACGGCTCCCGCTGCGTCAAGCCACCTGTCGTGATCGGCGACGTGAGCCGCCCGGAAGCGATCACGGTGGAGTGGGCGAAGTATGCGCAGTCACTGACCGACAAACCGGTAAAAGGCATGCTGACCGGTCCGGTTACCATTCTCTGCTGGTCGTTCCCGCGTGAAGACGTGAGCCGCGAAACCATTGCCAAACAGATTGCCCTGGCGTTGCGTGACGAAGTGGCGGATCTGGAAGCGGCAGGCATCGGCATTATTCAGATCGACGAACCGGCATTGCGTGAAGGTTTGCCGCTGCGTCGCAGCGACTGGGATGCGTATCTCGCCTGGGGTGTAGAAGCGTTTCGTATCAACGCCGCGGTGGCGAAAGATGACACGCAGATCCACACCCACATGTGTTACTGCGAGTTCAATGACATCATGGATTCTATTGCGGCGCTGGATGCGGACGTGATCACCATTGAAACCTCGCGTTCTGACATGGAGTTGCTGGAGTCGTTCGAAGAGTTCGAATACCCGAACGAAATCGGACCGGGCGTATATGACATTCACTCGCCAAACGTGCCAAGCGTGGAGTGGATTGAAGCGCTGTTGCAGAAAGCGGCGCAGCGCATTCCGGCGGAACGCCTGTGGGTAAACCCGGATTGCGGTCTGAAAACCCGTGGCTGGCCGGAAACACGCAGCGCGCTGGCTAACATGGTGAAAGCGGCGCAGAACCTGCGCCAGGCCTAAGCCTTCTCGCGCCGCCAGCGGTAAAGCCGGCGGCGCGTTATCCCCCTGTAATGCGCTAACATCCCGCCAGCAACATTTCTGTCAAATTCCCTTGTTTTAATCATCGCAACGAAAACAAAGGGGACGAACCATGAGTAAAAAAAATGCGTTGGCGGCACTGTTGCTGGCAATCATGAGCGCATCGGCTTTTGCGAAATCCACGCTGACTCTCTACACCAGCCAACCGACGGAAGATGCGCAGGTTACCGTCAGCGCGTTCGAAAAAGCGCACCCGGATACGGAAGTGAAATGGATCCGTGACGGAACCAGCAAACTCATTGCCCGCCTGCAAGCAGAACTCGCCGCCGGAGGCGCAGCGCCAGATGTGCTGTTGATTGCCGACAGCGTCACCATGGAGTCCCTGAAACAGCAACACTTGCTGGCCCCTTACACTTCGCCGCAGGCTGCGCGATTCGATGCGCAGCTCTATGATAAAGAAGGCTATTACTACGGCACGAAACTGATCACCACCGGCATTGCTTACCACAGCAAAGCGCCGGTCAAACCGACCTCCTGGCAGGATCTGCTCAAACCTGAACTGAAAAACATGACCACCTTGCCCAGCCCGCTTTACTCCGGCGCGGCGCAGATTCATCAGGCGACGCTGATGACGGATCCTACGCTGGGTTGGGGCTATTACGAAAAGCTGAAAGAGAATGGCGCTATGCCGCAGAACGGTAACGGCGCGGTGATGAGTGCTATCACCTCCGGCAGCAAAGCGTATGGCGTGCTGGTGGATTACATGGCGATCCGCGAAAAAGCCAAAGGCGCACCAATTGAGTTTGTGTTCCCGAAAGAGGGCGTCAGCATAGTCACCGAGCCGGTTGCGATGCTGAAAGGCGCGAAAAACCCGGAGGGAGCAAAAGCGTTTATCGACTTTGTGCTCTCTGACGAGGGGCAAAAACTGGTGCTGCAACAGGGGTATCTGCCTGCTGATGCCGCACTGCCGGTACCCACCGGTTTCCCGCCACGAGACAGCATCAAATTAATGCCTTTCGATGCGGCAAAAGCGCTGGCGGATACAGAAGCCAACAAAAAACGGTTTGCCGACTTGTTTGGAAACCGCTAACGGATGACCAGCATGACGCTGCGTCAGAACGCTGGCAGCGGCCCGGGTAAAGGGCTGATGTGGCTATTATTATGCCTTGTCGCCTTGCTCAGCGTATTGCCGAGCCTGCGCTTGCTGCTCTCTGCGCTGCTCGACTGGCAACAGGGCAGCGACAGCAGTTTATGGCGCGTGCTGAGCAACCCGGCAACCTGGGTTGCGCTCTGGCACAGCGTCTATACCAGCGGGCTGGGTACGCTGCTTTCTCTGCTGCTGGGCGGCCTGTTCGCCTTTTGCCTGGCGTTGACTGACATCCGCATGAAACAGCTGTGGGTATTTCTGTTTATGCTGCCGATGATGATCCCCCCGCAGGTCACGGCCCTGAGCTGGCTGCAACTGTTTGGGCCGGGGAGCATTTTGCTCAATAGCCTCGGGCTGGCGCCTGGGTTTGGCAGCGCCAATCCGCTCTACTCGGCCGAAGGGATCGCGCTCCTGCTTGGTATTCAGCACGCGCCGCTGGTATTTCTGGCGCTGCGCACGCAGTTGCAATCGTTGCCGAAAGAGCATATTGAAGCTGCGCGTCTACACGGCGCGTCGCTGTGGCGGGTCTTTTTCGATATGGTATTGCCCTTGTGCCGCACTGCGCTGTGGGCCGGTGCGGCGATTGCATTTGTCTCTGCGCTGGGGAATTTTGGCATTCCGGCGATGCTGGGGATCCCCATCTCGTATTTTGTGCTGCCTGTGTATATCTACCAGACACTTTCCAGCTTTGGCCCCTCCATGCTCAATGATGTCGCCGCGCTGTCGGTGCTGATGGGCTGCGTAGCGATAGGGATTGTCACGCTGCAAGGGCATATGCAACGGCGTTATGCTTTGCCGCTGATCGGCATGGCCGGACGGGCGCTCGGTTTTACACTCGGAAAATGGCGGCTGGTCACGGAAGCTCTGCTGGCGGTGGTCTTATGCGCCATTCTGCTCGCGCCGCTGTTGGCATTGATCGTCACGTCGTTGGTGCCCACGCTGGGCGTGCCGCTGAATAGCGATACGCTGACCTTTGCGGCCTGGCGCGGTATTTTCGATGTGCAGAGCGCCACCTGGCACGCACTGACCAACAGTCTTTTTTTGTCTGTTTCCGCCGCCGTTATGTTGATGCTGCTGAGTTTGCCGCTGGCATGGCTGCTGGTGCGCTACCCCAACCGCGCGCTGCGCTGGCTGCACAGCCTGATCGACATTCCCTATACGCTTCCTGGCGTGGTGCTGGCGATTGCCTGCATTTTACTGTTCACCCGCCCGTTACCGCTGCTGGATATCAGCCTGAGCGGGACGCTGACGATTATCCTGTTTGCGTATCTTGCCCGCTTTCTGACGGTATGCCTGAAACCGGTGCACAGCAGCATGTTGCAACTGGATCCGGCCATGGAAGAAGCCGCCAGCCTGGCAGGGGCGGACTTCTCTCAGCGGCTGCGCCATATTGTGTTGCCGTTGCTGGCGCCTGCGGCGTTTGCGGGGGCGTTGCTGGTCTTCTTGACCGCCGTAAATGAACTGACCGTGTCGGCGTTGTTATGGAGCGCCGGAAAAGAGACGCTCGGCGTGGTGATTTTTAATCTTGATGAAAGCGGCAATAAGGTGCTGGCCTCGGCGATTTCTGTGCTGGTCGTGGCGTTGATCGCCTTGGTGATGCTGGCATTGAGCGCGCTTGGCCGCTACTTCCCCAAAGGAGTGATCCCATGGCAGAACTGAGACTGGAGCGCTTAAGCAAAGTCTTCGGCGGGCAAACCGTGGTGCGGGAATTAACGCTTACCCTTCCGCAGGGGGCGTTTACTGCGCTATTGGGACCGAGCGGTTGCGGCAAAACCACTACGTTGCGCATTCTCGCCGGGCTGGAGCAGCTCAGCGCAGGGCGTTTGCTGTTAGGGGATCGCTTGTTAGCGGATGCCACCACCCATATGCCTCCGGAGCAGCGTGATATGGGGATGGTGTTTCAGTCCTACGCCCTGTGGCCACATATGACGGTGGCGGAGAATGTCGGCTATCCGTTGAAGCTGCGTAAGGTGCAAGGGGCTGCGCGGCAGAAACAGGTTATGGCGGCGCTGGAGGTGGTTGAGCTTGGCGCGTATGCCGCGCGTTCGCCGCAGGAGCTGAGCGGCGGCCAGCGGCAAAGGGTGGCGCTGGCGCGTTGCCTGGTTTCTGAACCGCAGGTGGTGCTGCTGGATGAGCCATTGGCTAACCTCGATCGCCATCTGCGCGCCACCATGGAACAGACGTTCCGTGAGTTTCATCGGCGTACTGGCGCGACCTTTGTCTATGTCACGCACGATCAGGCGGAGGCGATGGCGTTAGCCAGCCATATCGCGGTGATGCATCAGGGTGAACTTAAACAGTGGGGCGCGCCGCAAGCGCTGTATCAGCATCCGCACAATGCCTGGGTTGCCCGCTTTATCGGCAAGGGCAGTGTTCTTTCCCTCGCCACGCCAGCGGGCGTCAGGCAACTGGATAGTGCGTTGTTACACGAGGGCTTTGGCACGGGCGAGCGGCAGCAAGTCCTGATCCGCCCGGAGCATGTGCAGGTGGCTGATGACGGGTTGCGCGTTGAGGTGGAGAGTTGTGTCTATCTGGGCGAGCGTTACATGCTGGATTTGCGCCTGCACGATGGGCAAACGCTGAGTGCGTTTCATCATTCGCCGCTGTCTTTGCAACAGACGGTACACGTTCGTCTGACCCAGGGCTGGCGTCTGGAGGCGGCGTAACGTGTCGCCTCCAGCGCGATAACGTTATTTTTTGCCGTACTGCGCGAACCACGCCAGCATCCGCTGCCAGCCATCTTTTGCTGACTCTTCGTGATAACTCGGGCGGTAATCGGCGTTAAAGGCATGCCCCGCATCGGGGTAAACCACGATTTCCGCATTGGCGTTGGCAGCACGCAGGGCCTGGCGCATGGTTTCCACGGTGTCGACCGGGATCCCGGTATCCTGCGCACCATACAGACCCAGTACGGGCGCGCTGAGTTCGGTCGCGATATCCACCGGATGGTTCGGCGAGTTCAGCGATTTCTCCCCCACCAGTTTGCCATACCAGGCGACAGCCGCTTTCAGTTGAGGGTTATGCGCCGCGTACAGCCAGGCAATGCGCCCGCCCCAGCAAAAGCCGGTGACCAGCAACTGGTGAGCGTTACCGCCGTTGCGCGCCGCCCAACTGGCAACATGATCGAGATCGGCCAGCACCTGCGCATCCGGCACTTTGCTGACCAGACCGCTGAGCAGCGTTGGCACATCGGGAAAATCATTGGCGTCGCCCTGGCGGAAATAGAGTTCCGGCGCAATGGCGAGGTAGCCCTCCAGCGCGAGACGGCGGCAGATATCGCGAATATGCTCATGCACGCCAAAGATCTCCTGCACCACAATCACGATGGGCAGGGGCGCGTCCGCATGTTTTGGGCGCGCGTAAAAAGCGGGCATGTTTTCGCCCTGGGTCGGAATTGACGTTTCGCCTGCGATTAAGGCGTCTTCCGGCGTATGTACGATGGTTGAAGCGTGAGGTGAAGCTGCAGGTGCAAAGCCCGGCTGTTTATCCGTTGTCATGGCATTCTCCATACCCTTTATTAGCGCTTCAATAACTATAGACGGGAAGGCCTGTCGCGCGCGCAAATCACCCCGCTATAGACTATCTTTGCTGCTGAGTTGTCGGATGTAACATGTTAATGTGATTAATATCACTTTTTTATGGAAATCATGTGCAAACATTTTCATTCTCGGTGATGCCAGTCACGAAATTAGGCGTATGCCTTCTGTAAAGTAGCTTTTTACCTCTTCCGATAAAACCGACCACAGAGGAGTCTGTTATGTCCAAGTCTGATGTTTTTCATCTCGGCCTCACCAAAAACGATTTACAAGGGGCTACGCTGGCTATCGTCCCTGGCGATCCGGAGCGTGTGGAAAAGATCGCCGCGCTGATGGAAAAGCCGGTCAAACTGGCATCGCATCGCGAATTTACCAGCTGGCGCGCTGAGCTCGACGGCAAACCGGTTATCGTGTGCTCCACCGGTATCGGCGGCCCGTCAACCTCTATTGCGGTGGAAGAACTGGCGCAGCTCGGTATCCGTACTTTCTTACGCGTGGGCACAACGGGCGCTATTCAGCCGCATATCAACGTCGGCGATGTGCTGATCACCACCGCTTCCGTGCGTCTTGACGGCGCCAGCCTGCACTTTGCGCCAATGGAGTACCCGGCGGTTGCTGACTTCGCGTGCACCACCGCACTGGTGGCAGCGGCAGAGGCGATTGGCGCGACTAAACACATTGGCGTGACGGCCTCTTCCGACACGTTCTACCCGGGCCAGGAGCGTTACGACACGTTCTCTGGTCGCGTAGTGAACCGCTTTAAAGGTTCGATGGAAGAGTGGCAGTCAATGGGCGTGATGAACTATGAAATGGAGTCCGCCACGCTGCTGACCATGTGTTCCAGCCAGGGGTTGCGCGCCGGGATGGTTGCCGGGGTGATCGTTAACCGCACCCAGCAGGAGATCCCGAACGCTGAAACCATGAAGCAAACGGAAAGCCACGCGGTGAAAATCGTTGTGGAAGCGGCGCGCCGTCTTCTGTAATTCTCCCTCCTGCTTTTAAAGGCCGACACGTTCGGCCTTTTCTTTTTGCGTACCTCCTCGCAGGAAAAGCCCTTCCAAACTGGACGTTTATACAGCACAATCCCCGACTGTATTGATGAGCAATCAGGGGGCGTGGTGGAGACTTCAATCATCGTTATGGCGGCGTTAGCGCTGGTGGGCCTGGTGGTCGGCTGGCTGGCGGCGAGCTGGCGTGGGGCGCAGCAGCAGGCGGAGCTCCTCGCCGGGCAGCGCGATCTCTTTGGCGAACTCAGCGCTGCGCGCCAGCAGGTCGCTCAAAGCGAGCACTGGCGCAACGAGTGTGAACTGCTGAATAACGAGCTACGCAGCCTGCAGCACATCAACAGTTCGCTGGAGGCTGACCTGCGCGAAGTCACCACCCGACTGGAGTCAACCCAACTGCACGCGGAAGAGAAACTGCGCCAGATGCACAGCAGTGAGCAGCGCCTGACCGAACAGTTTGAAAACCTCGCCAACCGTATTTTTGAACAGAGCAACCGTCGCGTGGATGAACAGAACCGTCAGAGTCTCAACGGCCTGCTGACACCGCTGCGTGAGCAGCTTGACGGTTTTCGTCGCCAGGTGCAGGAGAGCTTTGGCCAGGAAGCGCGGGAGCGCCACACGCTGGCCCACGAAATCCGCAATCTTCAGCAGCTCAATGCGCAGATGGCGCAGGAAGCCATCAACCTGACCCGGGCCTTAAAAGGCGATAACAAAACGCAGGGAAACTGGGGTGAGGTGGTGTTAACGCGGGTGCTGGAGGCTTCCGGTCTGCGTGAAGGTTATGAATACCAAACGCAGGTCAGCATTGAAAATGACAGCCGGGCGCGTATGCAACCGGATGTGATTGTCCGTTTACCGCAGGGTAAAGATGTGGTGATTGACGCCAAAATGACGCTGGTGGCCTATGAGCGTTATTTCAATGCCGACGATGAATTTACCCGTGAAGGCGCGTTGCAGGAGCATATCGCGTCGGTGCGTAATCATATTCGCCTGCTGGGGCGCAAAGATTATCAGCAGCTACCCGGCCTGCGCAGCCTCGACTATGTGCTGATGTTTATTCCGGTTGAGCCCGCATTTCTGATTGCGCTCGACAGACAGCCCGAACTGATTACCGAGGCGTTAAAAAATAACATTATGCTGGTCAGCCCGACCACGCTGTTGGTGGCGCTGCGCACTGTCGCCAATCTGTGGCGTTATGAGCATCAGAGCCGCAATGCGCAACAGATTGCCGAGCGGGCGAGCCGTCTGTATGACAAAATGCGGCTGTTCGTTGACGACATGTCCTCCATTGGTCAAAGCCTGGATAAAGCGCAGGATAACTACCGTCAGGCGATGAAAAAGCTCAGCGGCGGGCGCGGCAATCTGCTGGCACAGGCTGAAGCATTTCGTGGCCTGGGGGTGGAGATCAAACGCGAGATTAATCCGGAATTAGCGGCGGAAGCGCAGGCGCAGGATGAGGAATTCCGGCTACGAGCGGGCCAGGACGCGTTAAACGATCATAATGAAGACAACATATTAGATGCGGCGATAGCGGGCGATGCACCAGCGGGCAGCGCATCGTCGGGTGGTTGAATCGTAGGGCAATCGCGCCCAATCTGTTACACTTCACGAACAAATTCTTCAATAGCGGGCACTGAGATGGTGGAAGATTCAAAAGAGACGACGCACTTTGGTTTTCAGACCGTCGCCAAAGAGAATAAAGCCGAGATGGTGGCGCATGTTTTCCATTCGGTGGCGTCAAAATATGACGTAATGAACGATTTGATGTCGATGGGCATCCACCGTTTATGGAAGCGTTTTACGATTGATTGCAGCGGCGTTCGCCGCGGGCAAAAAGTCCTCGACCTGGCCGGTGGTACGGGCGACCTGACCGCTAAATTCTCCCGTCTGGTGGGCGAAACGGGGCAGGTTATCCTGGCGGATATCAACGACTCGATGCTGAAAATGGGGCGCGAAAAACTGCGCAACATCGGCGTGATCGGCAACGTTGACTATGTGCAGGCGAATGCCGAAGCGCTGCCGTTCCCGGACAACACCTTTGACTGCATCACCATCTCTTTCGGCCTGCGTAATGTGACCGAAAAAGAAAAAGCGCTGCGCTCTATGTTTCGCGTGCTTAAGCCTGGCGGTCGTCTGCTGGTGCTGGAGTTTTCCAAACCGATTATTGAGCCGCTGAGCAAAGCCTACGACGCCTACTCCTTCCATGTGCTGCCGCGTATTGGCCAGCTTGTCGCCAGCGACGCTGAAAGTTACCGCTACCTTGCTGAATCCATCCGTATGCATCCCGATCAGGAAACCCTGAAAGCGATGATGCAGGATGCGGGCTTCGAGAACGTCGATTATTACAATATGACCGCCGGTATCGTTGCCTTGCACCGTGGCTACAAATTCTGACAGGAGTGCGTATGCCCTTTAAGCCCATGGTGAACGCTGGCATTGAGCGCGCGCTGAATACGTTTCTCTACCGTGAAGGCGCGCTGAAACCGGCGCGTCAGCGTTTGCACGGCAAGGTATTGCGTATTGTGGTGCAGGAATTTTCCTCGCCGTTTGTGCTGGTGTTCAGCGAACGGCAGGTGGATGTCCTCGGCGTGTGGGAAGGCGAAGCTGATTGCTCCGTTATCACGCATCTGCAGGTGCTGCCAAAGCTGCGTAATCGCCAGCAACTGACCGCGCTTATCCGCAGCGGCGAGCTGGAAGTGCAGGGCGATATCCAGGTCGTGCAAAACCTGGTGTCGCTGCTGGATCTTGCCGAATTTGATCCTGCTGAAGTGCTGGCCCCGTGGACTGGTGATATCGCCGCGGAGGGTATCGGTAAAATTCTGCGCGGCGGCGCGCGTTTTCTTCGTCAGGGTTTTCAGCGCCAGCAGCGCTATGTCTCAGAAGTTCTTACGGAAGAGTGGCGTGTCGCGCCAGGCGCGCTGGAAGTTGCCTGGTTTGCGGAAGAGACGTCGGCCACCGAGCGTGCGGTGGACGCGTTGACGAAACGCCTGGATAAACTGGAGGGCAAATGACGCCAGGAGAACTACGGCGCCTCTATTTCATCATCCAGACCTTTTTAAGTTACGGGCTTGATGAGCTTATCCCCAAAATGCGCATTACCCTGCCGCTGCGACTCTGGCGACGGATGCTGTTCTGGATGCCGAACCGGCACAAAGAGAAAGCCCTTGGGGAACGCCTGCGTCTGGCCTTGCAGGAGCTGGGTCCGGTATGGATTAAATTCGGGCAAATGTTATCTACCCGCCGCGATTTATTTCCCCCGCTGATTGCCGACCAACTGGCGATGTTGCAGGATCGCGTTGCGCCTTTTGATGGTCATCTCGCAAAACGCCAGATCGAGCAGTCAATGGGCGGGATACCGATTGAAACCTGGTTTGACGACTTTGAGATCACGCCGCTGGCGTCCGCGTCGATTGCGCAAGTACACACCGCGCGCCTGAAAGAGAGCGGTAAAGAGGTTGTGATCAAAGTTATCCGCCCGGATATCCTGCCGGTGATCAAAGCCGATCTGAAGCTGATCTATCGCCTGGCGGGCTGGGTGCCTCGCTTATTGCCGGATGGTCGTCGTCTGCGCCCGCGAGAAGTGGTGCGCGAGTACGAAAAGACGTTGATCGATGAGCTGGATCTGCTGCGTGAAGCGGCGAACACTATCCAGCTGCGACGTAATTTTGAAAACAGCCCGATGCTCTATGTGCCGGAGATTTACTCCGATTATTGCAGCCAGAACATGCTGGTAATGGAGCGCATCTACGGTATACCGGTGTCCGATATTGCGGCGCTGGAAAAGAACGGCACCAATCTCAAATTGCTGGCGGAACGTGGTGTTCAGGTGTTTTTCACCCAGGTTTTCCGTGACAGCTTCTTTCATGCAGACATGCACCCCGGCAATATTTTCGTCAGCTACGCGCATCCGGAAGATCCGCAATATATCGGTATTGACTGCGGTATTGTGGGTTCGCTGAATAAAGAAGATAAGCGCTATCTGGCGGAGAACTTTATCGCCTTCTTCAATCGTGATTACCGCAAAGTCGCTGAACTGCATGTGGATTCTGGTTGGGTGCCGCCGGATACCAACGTTGAAGAGTTTGAGTTCGCGATTCGTACCGTTTGTGAACCTATCTTTGAAAAGCCGCTGGCGGAAATCTCGTTCGGTCACGTATTGCTTAATCTGTTTAATACTGCCCGGCGTTTTAATATGGAAGTGCAGCCGCAACTGGTGCTACTGCAGAAGACGCTGCTTTATGTGGAAGGCGTAGGCCGCCAGCTCTACCCTCAGTTGGATCTGTGGAAGACCGCGAAACCTTTCCTCGAATCGTGGATCAAAGATCAGGTAGGCATTCCTGCGTTGATCAAAGCCTTTAAAGAAAAAGGACCGTTTTGGATCGAGAAAATGCCGGAACTTCCTGAACTGATCTACAACGGCTTGCAGCACGGTAAGCATTTACAGCGCAGCGTTGATAAAATCGCCAGCGAACTGCAAACCAACCATATCAGGCAGGGGCAGTCACGCTATCTGTTCGCGATTGGCGCGACATTGCTGTTAAGTGGAACGCTGTTGCTGATTAATCGACCAGACTGGGGACTTCATCCTTTATGGTTAATGGCGGGCGGTGTAGCCGCCTGGCTGTTGGGCTGGCGCAAAACGCGTTGACGGTGACGCCGCTCGCGAGAGGCAGGGTATACACATGCAGCCCAGGGGATAATGTGTATACTGGGGCCTGTTTTTAACATCATCTCTTACAGAGGACTGTGTATGGGTGGTATCAGTATTGGGCAGTTATTGATTATTGCGGTCATCGTCGTGCTGCTGTTTGGTACGAAAAAGCTCGGTTCTATCGGTTCCGATCTTGGTAAGTCGATCAAAGGCTTTAAAAAAGCCATGAGCGACGATGACAAAGACGATAAGCAGGATCAATCCGCACAGGATGCAGATTTCACGGCGAAGTCTCTCTCTGAAAAGCCAGAAGACGCCAAAAAAGACGAAAAACGTCACGACAAAGAGCAGGTGTAACCCGTGTTCGATATAGGTTTTGGCGAACTGTTACTCGTATTTATAGTCGGTCTGGTGGTGCTGGGACCGCAGAGATTGCCTGTGGCGGTGCGTACGGTGGCAAGCTGGATCCGCACATTACGCTCGCTGGCGACCACCGTGCAGAACGAACTGACGCAGGAACTGAAGCTGCAGGAATTCCAGGAAAGCCTGAAAAAGGTGGAGAAAGCGAGCCTGGAAAACCTGACGCCGGAGTTAAAAGAGTCCATGGATGAACTGCGTCAGGCGGCAGAATCGATGAAGCGCTCTTATAGCGTTAACGATCCTGAAAAAGCGAGCGACGAAGCGCATACTATTCATCATCCGGTCGTGAAAGATAATGCCGCGCAGCATGAAGGCGTAACGCCTGCCGTCGCTGAACATCAGGCCAGTTCTCCGCAGCAAGCGCCCGACGAACAGGACGCGCAAAAAGCGGCGGTGGCGAAAACGGCGGTGAAAGAGGCTGTGCCGGTTTCTGACTCTCCTTCTTCTTCAAGTGATAAATCCTGAACATGGCTGTAGATGATACCCAACCGCTGATCGCCCATCTTATTGAGCTGCGTAAGCGCCTGTTGAACTGCATTATTGCCGTTATTGTGATTTTCCTCGCGCTGGTTTACTTCGCGAACGATATCTATCAACTGGTTTCCGCACCGCTGATCAAACAGATGCCGATGGGCGCGACCATGATCGCCACCGATGTGGCATCGCCATTTTTTACGCCGATCAAACTGACGTTTATGGTCTCTTTGATCCTCTCCGCACCGGTGATTCTGTATCAGGTCTGGGCATTTGTTGCGCCTGCACTGTATAAGCATGAACGCCGGCTGATTGTGCCGTTGCTGATCTCCAGCTCGCTGCTGTTTTACATTGGCATGGCATTCGCCTATTTCGTGGTGTTTCCACTGGCATTTGGCTTCCTGACGCACACGGCGCCGGAAGGCGTGCTGGTTTCGACTGACATTGCGAGTTACCTCAATTTCGTCATGGCGCTGTTTATGGCGTTTGGCGTGTCGTTTGAGGTACCGGTTGCCATTGTGCTGCTGTGCTGGATGGGGGTAACGACCCCGGCCGATCTGCGGCAAAAACGCCCGTACGTGCTGGTCGGTGCTTTTGTCGTGGGGATGCTGCTGACCCCACCGGACGTCTTCTCGCAAACGTTGCTGGCAATACCGATGTACTGCCTGTTTGAAGTCGGGGTCTTTTTTGCACGCTTCTATGTTGGTAAGCGCCGCATACCGGATGAAGAAAGCGAAACAGAAACCAGTGAAGAGTAATTACCAGCCGCCCGTCAGGGCGGTTGTTGTATGGGGATACGCATGTTCGACATTGGAGTGAACCTGACCAGTTCACAATTTGCCAAAGACCGGGATGAAACCGTAGGGCGAGCGCAGGCGGCAGGGCTGGCGGGAATGCTGATCACCGGCACTAACTTGCATGAAAGCCAGCAAGCGCAACAACTGGCAAAGCGTTATCGTCACTGCTGGTCCACCGCCGGGGTGCATCCGCATGACAGCAGTGGCTGGACAGCGGAAACTGCCGATGCCATTCGTCAGCTTGCGGCATTACCTGAGGTGGTTGCTATTGGCGAATGTGGGCTGGATTTCAACCGCAATTTTTCCACGCCGCAGGAGCAGGAACACGCTTTTACCGCGCAGCTTGCACTTGCCGCCGAGCTGGCGATGCCGGTGTTTTTGCATTGCCGCGATGCACATCAACGCTTCTTGACGCTGCTGGAGCCGTGGCTCGACAAGCTGCCTGGCGCGGTGTTGCACTGTTTTACCGGTACGGCGCAGGAAGCGCAGGATTGTCTGGCGCGTGGGATGTATCTGGGCATTACCGGCTGGGTGTGCGATGAGCGCCGTGGGCTGGAGCTGCGCGATGTGTTGCCGTTGATCCCCGCCGAGCGGCTGTTTATTGAAACCGATGCGCCGTATTTGCTGCCGCGGGATCTCAAGCCCAAACCGGCGTCACGGCGCAATGAGCCCGCCCTGCTGGGGCACATTCTTTCCACCGTGGCCGGGCTGCGTGGCGAAGATATTCGCTGGCTGGAGGTGGTAACGGATAACAATGTGAAGCGGCTCTTTGGCGTTGATTTTTAAGCCGGTGTCAGGCTTTGCGAAAGTCCGTGTTTTTGACGCTTTGCAGCACTTGCTTGTTGAGCAGATGCAGTAACAGCATCGAGCGGGCCTCGCCGTCCGGCTCTTTAAAGATTGCCTGTAAACCTTCGAGCGCGCCTTCGGTGATGACAACATCATCGCCGGGGTACGGTGTATCCGGGTCGGTCACCCCTTCTGGCTGGTAGACCGCAAGCTGGTGGATCACCGACGAAGGCACTTTTGCCGGGTTCATACCGAAGCGGACAAAGTGGCTGACGCCGCGTGTGGCGTTGATGGTTGTGGTGTGGATCACTTCGGGATCAAATTCCACAAACAGATAGTTGGGGAACAGGGGTTCATTGACCATCGTCCGCTTGCCGCGAACGATTTTTTCCAGCGCGATCATTGGCGTCAGACAGCCCACCGCCTGACGTTCAAGATGTTCCTGGGCGCGCTGAAGCTGGCCTCGTTTGCAATACAGTAAATACCAGGATCGCATAATGATTCTTTTCCTTAAGTTCGGGCGCAAGAATACCAAAACAGCGGCCTGATGGCTAAGTTGATTATAACGTGTGGCATAAAACGTCGTTATAATTCACGCCGATTTAACAAAAATACAGCAACCACCTGGCGAACACCGTATAATGGAGCGCTGACCCGGAGGCGATAATACACCGCATGAAATACAACGACCTACGCGACTTTCTGACACTGCTCGAACAGCAGGGCGAACTGAAGCGCATTACGCTTCCGGTTGATCCTTACCTTGAAATGACAGAAATTGCCGATCGCACGCTGCGTGCCGGTGGGCCTGCATTGCTGTTTGAAAATCCGAAAGGTTATACGATGCCGGTGTTGTGCAACCTGTTTGGTACGCCGCGTCGTGTTGCGTTGGGTATGGGGCAGGATGATGTCAGCGCCCTGCGGGAAGTCGGCAAACTGCTGGCGTTCCTGAAAGAGCCTGAACCGCCAAAAGGTTTCCGCGATCTCTTCGATAAGCTTCCCCAGTTCAAACAAGTCCTGAACATGCCCACTAAGCGCCTGCGTGGCGCGCCCTGTCAGCAAAAAGTATTGCAGGGTGACGACGTCGACCTGACAAAAATCCCGATTATGCAGTGCTGGCCGGAAGATGCCGCACCGCTGATTACCTGGGGGCTGACGGTGACGCGTGGTCCGCATAAAGAGCGGCAAAACCTGGGCATTTATCGTCAGCAGTTAATCGGTAAAAACAAACTGATCATGCGCTGGCTTTCCCACCGCGGTGGCGCGCTTGATTTTCAGGAGTGGCAGGCGGCGCACCCGGGTGAGCGTTTCCCGGTTGCTGTGGCGCTGGGCGCCGATCCGGCGACCATTCTCGGCGCGGTGACGCCCGTGCCGGATACGTTGTCTGAATATGCTTTTGCCGGGCTGTTACGCGGCACGAAGACCGAAGTCGTGAAATGCATCTCGAATGAGCTTGAAGTTCCTGCCAGTGCGGAAATTGTGCTGGAAGGCTATATTGAGCCTGGTGAGATGGCGGCGGAAGGTCCGTATGGCGATCACACCGGCTATTACAACGAAGTGGATAACTTCCCGGTGTTTACGGTTACGCATATTACCCGGCGCGAAGATGCGATTTATCACTCCACTTATACCGGACGCCCACCGGATGAGCCTGCCGTACTGGGCGTGGCGCTGAACGAAGTGTTCGTGCCGATCCTGCAAAAACAGTTCCCGGAAATCGTTGATTTTTATCTGCCGCCGGAAGGGTGTTCATACCGCCTGGCGGTGGTCACGATGAAGAAACAGTACGCGGGCCATGCGAAACGCGTCATGATGGGTGTCTGGTCATTCTTGCGCCAGTTTATGTACACCAAGTTTGTGATTGTGTGCGATGACGATGTTAACGCCCGCGACTGGAATGATGTTATCTGGGCGATTACCACCCGTATGGATCCCGCCCGGGATACTGTGCTGGTGGAAAACACGCCGATCGACTACCTGGATTTTGCCTCGCCGGTTTCCGGCCTTGGCTCAAAAATGGGATTGGATGCCACCAATAAATGGCCCGGCGAAACCCAACGCGAATGGGGACATCCTATCAAGAAGGACCCCGACGTGACGGCGAGAATCGACGCCATCTGGGATGAACTGGCCATACTAAATGCCGAAAAATAGACCCGACAGAGAGAGCGCATGACAACCTTAAGCTGTAAAGTGACCTCGGTAGATGCCATCACTGATACCGTATATCGCGTCCGTTTAGTGCCGGAAGCGGCGTTTTCTTTCCGCGCTGGCCAGTACTTGATGGTAGTGATGGATGAGCGAGATAAGCGCCCCTTCTCGATGGCCTCCACGCCGGATCAGCATGACTTTATCGAACTGCATATTGGCGCGTCCGAGTTAAATCTCTATGCCATGGCGGTAATGGATCGCATCCTGAAAGATCGCGAAATCGTGATCGATATTCCGCACGGCGATGCCTGGTTGCGTGATGACGAAGATCGTCCGATGGTTCTGATTGCAGGCGGCACCGGGTTCTCTTATGTGCGTTCTATTTTACTGACATCACTGGCGAAAAATCCGAACCGCGACATCACCATTTACTGGGGCGGTCGCGAAGAAAAACACCTGTACGATTTGGCTGAGCTGGAAGCATTAACCGTGACGCACCCGAATCTGCGCGTGGTGCCGGTCGTTGAGCAACCTCCTGAAGCGTGGCGCGGTCGTTCCGGAACGGTACTGGCGGCAGTACTGCAGGATTTTGGCTCGCTCGCAGAGCACGATATCTATATTGCCGGACGTTTTGAGATGGCGAAAATCGCCCGTGATCTGTTCTGCAATGAGCGCGGTGCGCGTGAAGATCGCCTGTTTGGCGATGCGTTTGCCTTTATCTGAGTTTGTCTTCGCCATTGTCGCCAGAGCGGCGTTGGCTGTGTTGCGGGTAACGGTAATAAAAAACCCGCCCCTGACAGGCGGGAAGAACGGCAACTAAATTTTCTTTCTTCGCATTCACCATGCCGGATAAGAGGCTTGCGCCGCCTTCCGGCATGGTCGTGATGACACAATCTGCGGTTATACGCGTTCAAACACGGTAGCGATCCCCTGACCCAGACCGATACACATCGTCGCCAGACCAAACTGGGCGTCTTTGCGTTCCATCAGGTTCAGCAATGTTGTGCTGATGCGTGTACCCGAGCAGCCCAGCGGGTGTCCGAGTGCGATAGCACCGCCATTGAGGTTAATCTTCTCGTCGATATGCTCCATCAGTCCCAGGTCTTTAATGCATGGCAGGATCTGCGCAGCAAAGGCTTCGTTCATCTCAAACAGGTCGATATCGCTGGCCGCCAGTCCGGCCTTTTTCAACGCCAGTTTGGACGCCGGAACCGGGCCATAACCCATAATCGACGGATCGCAGCCGACCACCGCCATTGAACGTATGCGGGCGCGTGGCGTCAGCCCCAGCTCACGGGCGCGGTTTTCGCTCATCACCAGCATCGCCGAGGCGCCATCCGACAACGCAGAAGATGTACCGGCGGTTACCGTACCGCTCACCGGATCAAAGGCCGGGCGTAAGGTAGAAAGGGCTTCAACGGTGGTTTCCGGGCGGATCACTTCGTCATAGTTAAACTGCTTCAGCACGCCATCTGCGTCATGGCCTCCGGTCGGGATGATCTCCGTTTTGAACGCTCCGGATTGCGTGGCAGCCCAGGCACGGGCATGAGAACGAGCAGCGAAAGCATCCTGCATTTCACGGCTGATACCGTGCATACGAGACAGCATTTCGGCGGTCAGCCCCATCATGCCGGCGGCTTTCGCCACGTTACGGCTCATGCCAGGGTGGAAATCCACACCGTGGCTCATCGGGACGTGACCCATATGTTCAACACCGCCGACCAGGCACACCTGGGCATCGCCCGTCATGATCATGCGTGCGGCATCATGTAACGCCTGCATCGATGATCCGCAGAGCCGGTTAACGGTGACGGCCGGGACCGAATGTGGGATTTCCGCCAGCAGTGCGGCATTACGGGCAATATTGAAACCCTGCTCCAGCGTTTGTTGCACGCAGCCCCAGTAAATATCATCGATAGCGGTGGCATCCAGCGCCGGGTTACGCGCCAGCAGGCTACGCATCAAGTGGGCGGAGAGATCTTCAGCGCGTACGTTGCGGAATGCGCCGCCTTTTGAACGGCCCATTGGGGTACGAATCGCATCGACAATGACAACCTGTTCCATTGTGACTCCTTAAGCCGTCTTCAGCTCGCCCACCGGGCGCGCAGGTTCAACTGTGGGGTAATAAGGCTCGTTGTGGCGCGCTTTTTCGCGCAGCCCTGCCGGGACTTCATACAGCGGCCCGAGGTGCTGATATTGCTGCGCCATGTCGAGATATTTCGCGCTGCCGATCGTATCCAGCCAGCGGAACGCGCCGCCATGGAACGGCGGGAAACCGAGCCCGTATACCAGCGCCATATCGGCTTCGGCTGGGCTGGCGATAATGCCCTCTTCAAGGCAGCGCACCACTTCGTTCACCATCGGGATCATCATGCGGGCGATAATGTCGTCGTCGCTGAAATCCTGTCGGCCTTTGCTGATCCCCGCCAGCAGGGTATCCACCCCGGCGTCTTCTTCTTTCTTCGGCTTGCCTTTGCTGTCTTCTTTATAGCGCCAGAAGCCGATGCCGTTTTTCTGCCCATAGCGGCTGGCGTCAAACAGCGCGTCGATCGCATCGCGGTAATCTTTCTGCATACGCTGCGGGAAACCGGCTGCCATCACCGCCTGGGCGTGATGCGCGGTATCAATACCGACAACGTCCAGCAGATAGGCCGGGCCCATCGGCCAGCCGAACTGTTTTTCCATCACTTTGTCGACTTTGCGGAAGTCCGCGCCATCGCGCAGTAACTGGCTAAAACCGGCGAAATAGGGGAACAGCACGCGGTTAACAAAGAAACCGGGGCAGTCATTGACCACAATCGGGGTTTTGCCCATTTTGCTGGCCCATGCCACCACTTTGGCGATGGTCTCATCCGCGGTTTTTTCACCGCGGATCACCTCGACCAGCGGCATGCGGTGCACCGGGTTAAAGAAGTGCATACCGCAGAAGTTTTCCGGGCGTTTTAGCACGCTTGCCAGTTCACTGATGGGAATGGTGGAGGTGTTCGACGCCAGCACGGTATCCGGGCGCACCTGGTCTTCGGTTTCCGCTAATACCGCTTTTTTCACTTTCGGGTTTTCAACAACCGCTTCCACCACCACATCGGCACGCTCAAAACCGGCATACGCCAGGGTTGGCTGGATGGTTGAAATCACGCCCGCCAGTTTCAGACCGTCGATCTTGCCGCGCTCAAGCTGTTTATTCAGCAATTTACCCGCTTCGCTCATGCCGAGCGCGAGCGATTTCTCATTGATATCTTTCATCAACACTGGCACGCCTTTCCACGCGGACTGATAGGCAATGCCGCCGCCCATGATGCCTGCGCCAAGTACCGCAGCTTGTTTGGGCGTTTCAACATTTTTGGTCAGTTTCTTCGCCTGACCTTTAACGTATTGGTCATTAAGGAAAATACCGACCAGTGCACGAGCTTCGTTGGTATGAGCCAGCGGAACAAAGCTCTGGTTTTCCAGTTTCAGTGCTTCATCCCGGCCAAATTTGGCTGCGGCTTCAATGGTTTTTACTGCCGTAATGGGGGCCGGATAGTGTTTGCCAGCGGTTTGCATCACCATGCCTTTGGCAATGGTAAAGCTCATGGCGGCTTCAATTTTGCTGAGTTTCAGCGGTTCCAGTTTTGGCTGACGTTTGGCTCTCCAGTCGAGATCGCCATTAATCGCCTGGCGCAGAACGGCTACCGCGCCGTCACGCAGTTTCTCCGGCTTCACAATGCCATCTACCAGGCCAATCTTCAGTGCCTCTTCAGCACCGACATCTTTACCGGCAGCAATAATTTCTAATGCGCTATCTGCACCGAGCAGGCGCGGCATGCGGACGGAACCGCCAAAGCCCGGCATGATCCCCAGTTTGGTTTCCGGCAAACCGATGCGCAGGTCCGGCGTCGCGAGGCGATAGTCAGTCGCCAGCACGCATTCGCACCCGCCGCCCAGCGCATAGCCATTAACGGCGGAAAGCGTGGGCACTGGCAAATCTTCCAGCCGGTTAAAGACGCTATTGGCAAAATGCAGCCACTGGCTCAATTGCTCTGCCGGCACCAGGAATAGCGAAAGGAATTCGGTGATATCCGCGCCAACGATAAAGGCCGCTTTTTCGGAACGCAGCAGCAGCCCTTTTAAATCTGATTGCTTTTCCAGCACGTCCAGCGCTTCGCCGAGGCTGGCGACGGTAGCGGTATCAAGCTTATTCACTGAACCGGGAGCATCGAACACCAGTTCGGCGATGCCATCTTCCAGCCAGTTGAGGTACAGGTTATTGCCTTTGTAGAGCATGTCAGTCTCCTGAATCCAGCAAGGGATCTGGTCATACCAGATGAAACGGAGTGTGGTTTTTATGTTAACGAAATGCAAATAACTCATTAAATAATTGCTGGCGTGATCACGCTCGGTGGAAATCACCCAGCCGGAAGCAGGTGTGCTAAGATGCGAACACTTGAGGTCACAAAAAACAGAAGGAATAACGATGGACTCACTGGCGGCACTTTATAAAAATCATATTGTTACGCTACAGGAACGCACCCGTGATGTACTGGCGCGCTTCAAGCTCGACGCGTTGCTTATTCACTCCGGCGAGCTGTTTAACGTCTTTCTCGACGACCATCCTTATCCGTTTAAAGTGAATCCCCAGTTTAAGGCCTGGGTTCCGGTCACACAGGTGCCTAACTGCTGGCTGCTGGTCGATGGCGTGAATAAGCCGAAGCTGTGGTTCTATCTGCCGGTGGATTACTGGCATAACGTGGAACCCTTGCCAACCTCCTTCTGGACCGAAGAAGTCGATGTGATTGCGCTGCCGAAAGTCGATGGCATCGGCAGCTTGCTGCCTGCGGCGCGCGGCAACATTGCTTACATAGGGCCGGTGGCGGAGCGGGCACTGGGTCTGGATATCGCAGCCAGCAATATCAACCCGAAAGGGGTGATTGATTACCTGCATTATTACCGCGCCTACAAAACCGATTATGAACTGGCGTGTATGCGTGAAGCGCAGAAGACCGCTGTCATTGGTCACCGTGCCGCGCATGAAGCTTTCCAGTCCGGGATGAGCGAGTTTGATATCAACCTGGCGTATCTGACCGCTACCGGTCACCGCGACACCGATGTGCCGTACAGCAATATTGTGGCGCTGAACGAACACGCCGCTGTGCTGCATTACACCCGGCTCGATCACCGCGCACCGGCGGAAATGCGCAGCTTCCTGCTGGATGCCGGCGCAGAGTACAACGGTTATGCCGCGGATTTGACGCGCACCTGGGCGGCGAACAGCGATACGGAGTATGCGCAACTGGTCAAAGACGTTAACGAAGAGCAACTGGCGCTGATTGCCACCATGAAAGCGGGTGTCAATTACGCCGACTACCATGTTCAGTTCCATCAGCGCATCGCCAAATTGCTGCGCCGTCATCACATCATCACTGATATCAGTGAAGAAGCGATGGTGGAGCAGGACATCACCGGGCCGTTTATGCCGCATGGTATCGGTCATCCGCTTGGTTTGCAGGTGCACGATGTCGCGGGCTTTATGCAGGATGATACCGGCACGCATCTGGCTGCGCCGTCGAAGTATCCCTACCTGCGCTGCACCCGCGTGATGCAGCCGCGTATGGTGGTGACCATTGAACCGGGTCTCTATTTTATTGAATCTCTGCTGGCGCCATGGCGTGAAGGCCCGCTCAGCAAGCACTTTAACTGGCAAAAAATCGATGCGTTGAAACCGTTTGGCGGCATTCGTATCGAAGATAATGTGGTTATCCACGAAAATAACATCGAAAACATGACGCGGGACCTGAAACTGGCGTAATGGAGAGCTGGCTGATACCGGCTGCGCCGGTCACCTTTAGCGAGGAGATCAAAAAAAGCCGTTTTATTACGCTGTTGGCGCATACCGATGGCGTTGAGGCGGCGAAGGCGTTTGTCGATGCTGTCCGGGTGCTGCACCCGGACGCGCGTCATCACTGTGTGGCGTGGGTTGCGGGGCCGCCGGATGATTCACAGCAGTTGGGGTTTTCTGACGATGGCGAACCGGCGGGCACGGCTGGTAAACCGATGCTCGCCCAGTTAATGGGCAGCGGCGTCGGCGAAATCACCGCGGTGGTGGTGCGTTATTATGGCGGTGTTTTGCTGGGGACCGGTGGTCTGGTAAAAGCCTACGGCGGTGGTGTGCAACAGGCGCTGAACCAGCTTACGACCATCCGCAAAATGCCGTTAACCGAATATACTTTGTGGTGTGATTACGCACAGCTGGCCGGAGTCGAAACGCTGCTTGGGCAATTTGAGGGGAAAATTGTCGCAAGCGAGTATCAGGCTTCCGTGCATCTGCGGGTGGCGCTTCCTCACAGCAGACTGGAGGCGTTTTCGGCAAGGCTTGCTGATTTTAGCCGTGGCGCATTGCAATTATTAAAAACTGAAGAATAATCCCCTCCTGATTTTCTGAACACCTAAGGAAGCGGCAGAGATGCATTTTCGCGCCATAACCCGAATCGTTGGACTGCTGGTCATCCTCTTTTCCGGAACGATGATCTTACCTGGACTGGTAGCCCTTATTTACCGCGACGGTGCGGGGCGTGCATTTACCCAGACCTTTTTTGTGGCGTTGATGATTGGCTCCATACTGTGGTGGCCTAATCGTCGCGAGAAAGGGGAACTGAAATCCCGTGAAGGTTTCCTGATCGTCGTGTTGTTCTGGACGGTGTTGGGAAGCGTGGGGGCGTTGCCGTTTGTCTTTTCTGAAAGCCCCAGCCTGACGGTAACAGACGCATTTTTTGAATCCTTCTCTGGCCTGACGACCACAGGAGCAACAACGCTGGTCGGGCTGGATTCGCTGCCGCATGCCATCCTCTTTTATCGCCAGATGTTGCAGTGGTTTGGTGGGATGGGGATCATCGTGCTGGCCGTTGCGATACTGCCGATCCTCGGCGTTGGGGGGATGCAGCTCTACCGTGCCGAAATGCCAGGGCCGTTGAAAGACAATAAAATGCGTCCGCGGATCGCCGAAACGGCTAAGACCCTGTGGCTTATCTATGTCTTGCTGACAATCGCCTGCGCGGTGGCGCTGTGGTTTGCCGGGATGCCAGCCTTCGATGCTATCGGACACAGCTTTGCAACGATTGCCATTGGCGGTTTCTCCACGCACGATGCCAGCGTTGGCTATTTTAACAGCCCCACTATTAATACCATCATCGCCATCTTCTTATTGATCTCCGGCTGTAACTACGGCCTGCACTTCTCTTTGCTCAGCGGGCGCAGCCTGAAAGTTTACTGGCGCGATCCCGAATTCAGGATGTTTATCGGCGTACAGTTGACGCTGGTGGTGATTTGCACGGTGGTGCTGTGGTTCCACGATGTTTATAACTCGGCGGTGACCACCCTTAATCAGGCCTTTTTTCAGGTTGTCTCCATGGCGACCACCGCCGGATTCACCACCGACAGCATTGCGCGTTGGCCATTGTTCCTGCCGGTGCTATTGCTGTGCTCTGCTTTCATTGGCGGCTGTGCCGGTTCGACGGGGGGCGGGTTGAAGGTGATCCGTATTCTGTTGCTGTTTAAACAGGGGAACCGTGAGTTGAAGCGCCTGGTGCACCCGAATGCGGTCTACAGCATCAAGCTCGGTAACCGTGCGTTGCCGGAACGTATTCTGGAAGCCGTGTGGGGGTTTTTCTCGGCTTACGCGCTGGTGTTTATTGTCAGCATGCTGGCGATCATTGCCACCGGGGTGGATGATTTCTCTGCTTTTGCTTCGGTCGTGGCAACGCTGAACAACCTTGGGCCAGGACTGGGTGTTGTCGCGGACAACTTTGCCAGTATGAATCCGGTGGCGAAGTGGATCCTGATTGCGAATATGTTATTTGGTCGTCTGGAGGTCTTCACGCTGTTAGTGCTGTTTACCCCCACTTTCTGGCGTGAGTAAGGAGCCTTACGTGAAAACATTGATTCTCTTTTCCACCCGGGATGGGCAAACCCGGGAAATCGCCTCTTATATTGCTTCCGAGTTGAAAGAGCTCGGCACCGATACCGATGTGGTGAATTTGAACCGTGCGGAAGAGATAGACTGGGATCAGTATGAGCGGGTAGTGATTGGGGCGTCGATTCGCTATGGACACTATCATCCGGCGCTGGAACGTTTTGTGAAAAAACATCTACAGAGACTGAATTCACTGCCGAGCGCGTTCTATTCCGTTAACCTCGTCGCCCGCAAACCCGAGAAGAGCTCGCCGCAGACCAATAGCTACACCCGTAAGTTTTTACTCGCGTCGCCATGGCAACCGGATGAGTGCGCTGTGTTTGCCGGCGCGTTACGTTATCCGCATTATCGCTGGTATGACCGTCTGATGATCCAACTGATTATGAAGATGACCGGCGGCGAGACCAATCCGACGAAAGAAGTGGTGTACACGGACTGGCAGCAAGTCGCGAGTTTTGCCCGCGAAATCGCTCACTTAAACCGCAAATCGTCCGTTTAACCGGCGTTGCGACGGAAAAATAAGCGAACGAAAACTTTTTTGAAATTTATGCTTGTCAGCCGGAATTAACTCCCTATAATGCGCCTCCACTGACACGGCACAACGGCAAACACACCGGCATGTCAGGCGAAGAAATCTGAAAATATTCAGTTGACTTCGCAGCGGGAAAGCGTAATATGCACACCCCGCGCCGCAGTGAAAACGCAGCGGCACTGCTCTTTAACAATTTATCAGACAATCTGTGTGGGCACTCAAAGTGACATGGATTCTTAACGTCTCAGGACGCTAAATGAATACCAAGTCTCACGAGTGAACACGTAATTCATTACGAAGTTTAATTCGGTGAGCATCAAACTTTTAAATTGAAGAGTTTGATCATGGCTCAGATTGAACGCTGGCGGCAGGCCTAACACATGCAAGTCGGACGGTAGCACAGAGGAGCTTGCTCTTCGGGTGACGAGTGGCGGACGGGTGAGTAATGTCTGGGAAACTGCCTGATGGAGGGGGATAACTACTGGAAACGGTAGCTAATACCGCATAACGTCGCAAGACCAAAGAGGGGGACCTTCGGGCCTCTTGCCATCAGATGTGCCCAGATGGGATTAGCTAGTAGGTGGGGTAACGGCTCACCTAGGCGACGATCCCTAGCTGGTCTGAGAGGATGACCAGCCACACTGGAACTGAGACACGGTCCAGACTCCTACGGGAGGCAGCAGTGGGGAATATTGCACAATGGGCGCAAGCCTGATGCAGCCATGCCGCGTGTATGAAGAAGGCCTTCGGGTTGTAAAGTACTTTCAGCGGGGAGGAAGGTGTTGTGGTTAATAACCACAGCAATTGACGTTACCCGCAGAAGAAGCACCGGCTAACTCCGTGCCAGCAGCCGCGGTAATACGGAGGGTGCAAGCGTTAATCGGAATTACTGGGCGTAAAGCGCACGCAGGCGGTCTGTCAAGTCGGATGTGAAATCCCCGGGCTCAACCTGGGAACTGCATTCGAAACTGGCAGGCTGGAGTCTCGTAGAGGGAGGTAGAATTCCAGGTGTAGCGGTGAAATGCGTAGAGATCTGGAGGAATACCGGTGGCGAAGGCGGCCTCCTGGACGAAGACTGACGCTCAGGTGCGAAAGCGTGGGGAGCAAACAGGATTAGATACCCTGGTAGTCCACGCTGTAAACGATGTCGATTTGGAGGTTGTGCCCTTGAGGCGTGGCTTCCGGAGCTAACGCGTTAAATCGACCGCCTGGGGAGTACGGCCGCAAGGTTAAAACTCAAATGAATTGACGGGGGCCCGCACAAGCGGTGGAGCATGTGGTTTAATTCGATGCAACGCGAAGAACCTTACCTGGTCTTGACATCCACAGAAGTTTCCAGAGATGGGAATGTGCCTTCGGGAACTGTGAGACAGGTGCTGCATGGCTGTCGTCAGCTCGTGTTGTGAAATGTTGGGTTAAGTCCCGCAACGAGCGCAACCCTTATCCTTTGTTGCCAGCGGTCCGGCCGGGAACTCAAAGGAGACTGCCAGTGATAAACTGGAGGAAGGTGGGGATGACGTCAAGTCATCATGGCCCTTACGACCAGGGCTACACACGTGCTACAATGGCGCATACAAAGAGAAGCGACCTCGCGAGAGCAAGCGGACCTCATAAAGTGCGTCGTAGTCCGGATTGGAGTCTGCAACTCGACTCCATGAAGTCGGAATCGCTAGTAATCGTGGATCAGAATGCCACGGTGAATACGTTCCCGGGCCTTGTACACACCGCCCGTCACACCATGGGAGTGGGTTGCAAAAGAAGTAGGTAGCTTAACCTTCGGGAGGGCGCTTACCACTTTGTGATTCATGACTGGGGTGAAGTCGTAACAAGGTAACCGTAGGGGAACCTGCGGTTGGATCACCTCCTTACCTTAAAGAACCTGCCTTTGCAGTGCTCACACAGATTGTCTGATGAAAAACGGGCAGTAAAAAATCTCTGCAGGCTTGTAGCTCAGGTGGTTAGAGCGCACCCCTGATAAGGGTGAGGTCGGTGGTTCAAGTCCACTCAGGCCTACCAAATTTTCCCTGAATACTGCGTTGCGAAATGACTCACATACGAAAGTATGTTTCGCCATTTCGCGCCTTGTCTCAGGAAAAATTACGGGTACACGAGATTAACTACGATGGGGCTATAGCTCAGCTGGGAGAGCGCCTGCTTTGCACGCAGGAGGTCTGCGGTTCGATCCCGCATAGCTCCACCATCTTTTACTGTCTGAACCAAGAAAACTTCAGAGTACACATTCTGTGTGTGCTGCGAAGTTTTGCTCTTTAAAAATCTGGATCAAGCTGAAAATTGAAACACAGAACAGTGTGAACTGTTCTGCGAGTCTCTCAAATTTTCACAAACTGACGATGAATCGCAAGAAACATCTTCGGGTTGTGAGGTTAAGCGACCAAGCGTACACGGTGGATGCCCTGGCAGTCAGAGGCGATGAAGGACGTGCTAATCTGCGAAAAGCGCCGGTAAGGTGATATGAACCGTTATAACCGGCGATGTCCGAATGGGGAAACCCAGTGTGACTCGTCACACTATCATTAACTGAATCCATAGGTTAATGAGGCGAACCGGGGGAACTGAAACATCTAAGTACCCCGAGGAAAAGAAATCAACCGAGATTCCCCCAGTAGCGGCGAGCGAACGGGGAGGAGCCCAGAGCCAGAATCAGCTTGTGTGTTAGTGGAAGCGTCTGGAAAGTCGCGCGATACAGGGTGACAGCCCCGTACACAAAAATGCACAGGTTGTGAGCTCGATGAGTAGGGCGGGACACGTGGTATCCTGTCTGAATATGGGGGGACCATCCTCCAAGGCTAAATACTCCTGACTGACCGATAGTGAACCAGTACCGTGAGGGAAAGGCGAAAAGAACCCCGGCGAGGGGAGTGAAAAAGAACCTGAAACCGTGTACGTACAAGCAGTGGGAGCACCCTTTGGGGTGTGACTGCGTACCTTTTGTATAATGGGTCAGCGACTTATATTCTGTAGCAAGGTTAACCGAATAGGGGAGCCGAAGGGAAACCGAGTCTTAACTGGGCGTTAAGTTGCAGGGTATAGACCCGAAACCCGGTGATCTAGCCATGGGCAGGTTGAAGGTTGGGTAACACTAACTGGAGGACCGAACCGACTAATGTTGAAAAATTAGCGGATGACTTGTGGCTGGGGGTGAAAGGCCAATCAAACCGGGAGATAGCTGGTTCTCCCCGAAAGCTATTTAGGTAGCGCCTCGTGAATTCATCTCCGGGGGTAGAGCACTGTTTCGGCTAGGGGGCCATCCCGGCTTACCAACCCGATGCAAACTGCGAATACCGGAGAATGTTATCACGGGAGACACACGGCGGGTGCTAACGTCCGTCGTGAAGAGGGAAACAACCCAGACCGCCAGCTAAGGTCCCAAAGTCATGGTTAAGTGGGAAACGATGTGGGAAGGCCCAGACAGCCAGGATGTTGGCTTAGAAGCAGCCATCATTTAAAGAAAGCGTAATAGCTCACTGGTCGAGTCGGCCTGCGCGGAAGATGTAACGGGGCTAAACCATGCACCGAAGCTGCGGCAGCGACACTATGTGTTGTTGGGTAGGGGAGCGTTCTGTAAGCCTGTGAAGGTGTGCTGTGAGGCATGCTGGAGGTATCAGAAGTGCGAATGCTGACATAAGTAACGATAAAGCGGGTGAAAAGCCCGCTCGCCGGAAGACCAAGGGTTCCTGTCCAACGTTAATCGGGGCAGGGTGAGTCGACCCCTAAGGCGAGGCCGAAAGGCGTAGTCGATGGGAAACAGGTTAATATTCCTGTACTTGGTGTTACTGCGAAGGGGGGACGGAGAAGGCTATGTCATCCGGGCGACGGTTGTCCCGGTTTAAGCGTGCAGGTGTGTGCTCCAGGCAAATCCGGAGCGCTTTAACACTGAGGCGTGATGACGAGGCACTACGGTGCTGAAGTGACAAATGCCCTGCTTCCAGGAAAAGCCTCTAAGCATCAGGTAACACGAAATCGTACCCCAAACCGACACAGGTGGTCAGGTAGAGAATACCAAGGCGCTTGAGAGAACTCGGGTGAAGGAACTAGGCAAAATGGTGCCGTAACTTCGGGAGAAGGCACGCTGATGCGTAGGTGAAGCGGTTTACCCGTGGAGCTGAAATCAGTCGAAGATACCAGCTGGCTGCAACTGTTTATTAAAAACACAGCACTGTGCAAACACGAAAGTGGACGTATACGGTGTGACGCCTGCCCGGTGCCGGAAGGTTAATTGATGGGGTTATCCGTAAGGAGAAGCTCTTGATCGAAGCCCCGGTAAACGGCGGCCGTAACTATAACGGTCCTAAGGTAGCGAAATTCCTTGTCGGGTAAGTTCCGACCTGCACGAATGGCGTAATGATGGCCAGGCTGTCTCCACCCGAGACTCAGTGAAATTGAACTCGCTGTGAAGATGCAGTGTACCCGCGGCAAGACGGAAAGACCCCGTGAACCTTTACTATAGCTTGACACTGAACATTGAGCCTTGATGTGTAGGATAGGTGGGAGGCTTTGAAGCGTGGACGCCAGTCTGCGTGGAGCCAACCTTGAAATACCACCCTTTAATGTTTGATGTTCTAACGTGGACCCGTAATCCGGGTTGCGGACAGTGTCTGGTGGGTAGTTTGACTGGGGCGGTCTCCTCCTAAAGCGTAACGGAGGAGCACGAAGGTCAGCTAATCCTGGTCGGACATCAGGAGGTTAGTGCAATGGCATAAGCTGGCTTGACTGCGAGCGTGACGGCGCGAGCAGGTGCGAAAGCAGGTCATAGTGATCCGGTGGTTCTGAATGGAAGGGCCATCGCTCAACGGATAAAAGGTACTCCGGGGATAACAGGCTGATACCGCCCAAGAGTTCATATCGACGGCGGTGTTTGGCACCTCGATGTCGGCTCATCACATCCTGGGGCTGAAGTAGGTCCCAAGGGTATGGCTGTTCGCCATTTAAAGTGGTACGCGAGCTGGGTTTAGAACGTCGTGAGACAGTTCGGTCCCTATCTGCCGTGGGCGCTGGAGAATTGAGGGGGGCTGCTCCTAGTACGAGAGGACCGGAGTGGACGCATCACTGGTGTTCGGGTTGTCATGCCAATGGCACTGCCCGGTAGCTAAATGCGGAAGAGATAAGTGCTGAAAGCATCTAAGCACGAAACTTGCCCCGAGATGAGTTCTCCCTGAGACCTTGAGTCTCCTGAAGGAACGTTGAAGACGACGACGTTGATAGGCCGGGTGTGTAAGCGCAGCGATGCGTTGAGCTAACCGGTACTAATGAACCGTGAGGCTTAACCTTACAACGCCGAAGATGTTTTGGCGTGAGAGACGCGACAATCAGCTTGATACAGATAACATCAGGGCGCGTGTGCGGTCTGATAAACAGAATTTGCCTGGCGGCACTAGCGCGGTGGTCCCACCTGACCCCATGCCGAACTCAGAAGTGAAACGCCGTAGCGCCGATGGTAGTGTGGGGTCTCCCCATGCGAGAGTAGGGAACTGCCAGGCATCAAACACGAAGAACCCTGACCGTAAGGTCAGGGTTTTTTGCTTTTTAGCCTTCCAAACACCACAAGCGCTTACTCTCCGGATACGGTAAACTAGCTGTGTTTTTGCATCAGGATAGCGCCAATGAATCACTCCCTTAAGCCCTGGAATACCTTCGGTATTGATCGTAATGCTCACCGGATTGTTTGCGTCGAAAATACGCAGCAACTGCTGGAAGCCTGGCAAACCGCCGTACAAAACCAGCAACCCGTATTGATTCTGGGTGAAGGTAGCAATGTATTATTTCTACAAGACTTTGCCGGAACGGTCATTATCAACCGTATTCGGGGCATAGAGGTCCACGAAGAGGACGATGCGTGGTTGCTTCATGTCGGTGCCGGGGAGAACTGGCATCACCTCGTGCAATTTACCCTCAGCAACGGGATGCCTGGCCTGGAGAATTTAGCGCTGATCCCTGGCTGTGCAGGCTCATCCCCAATCCAGAATATTGGCGCATATGGCGTTGAGCTACAGCGTGTCTGCAACTATGTTGATTGCATCAACCTCAGCAGCGGCGAGTCGCAGCGTTTGAGTGCACAAGCGTGCCGTTTTGGTTACCGTGACAGTATCTTTAAACACGAGTATCAGGATGGCTATGCCATCACTGCAGTGGGACTGCGTTTACCAAAAAACTGGCAACCAGTGCTGACTTACGGCGATTTAACACGTCTTGATCCGGCGACTGTAACGGCACAACAGGTTTTCGATGCGGTGTGCCATATGCGCATGAGTAAACTGCCCGATCCGAAAGTGCACGGTAATGCTGGCAGTTTCTTTAAAAACCCGGTGGTGACGGCAGAGCAAGCCAATAGCTTATTAGAGGCGTTCCCGAATGCTCCCCATTATCCTCAGGCTGATGGTTCCGTAAAACTGGCCGCAGGCTGGCTTATTGACCAATGCCAGTTGAAGGGGACCGCCGTGAAAGGGGCCGCGATCCATCATTTGCAGGCGTTGGTGCTGATCAATACGGGTCTGGCAACCAGTGAGGATGTTATCCAGCTTGCGCACCTGGTGCGTCAGCGTGTGGGAAACAAATTCAACGTCTGGCTGGAACCAGAGGTCCGTTTTATTGGTTGTGCCGGTGAGGTGAATGCGGTGGAGGCGATTGCGTGAAGGACAATACGATCCCATTAACATTGATTTCTATTTTAGCAGATGGTGAATTCCATTCAGGTGAACAACTTGGCGAACGCCTGGGCATGAGCCGCGCAGCGATTAATAAACATATTCAGACGCTGCGTGACTGGGGAGTTGATGTTTTCACTGTCCCTGGTAAAGGCTATAGCCTCCCGGAGTCTATCCAGCTATTAGATGAAACCATGATCAGCAGCCAGATTAAGCAGGGTAAGGTTGCTGTTCTGCCAGTAATTGATTCAACAAATCAGTATTTGCTGGATCGCCTCAGTGAACTCGATTCCGGTGATGCTTGTGTGGCGGAGTACCAACAGGCCGGGCGAGGGCGTCGTGGTCGAAAATGGGTCTCTCCCTTCGGTGCAAATCTCTATATCTCGATGTACTGGCGTTTAGAACAGGGACCGGCCGCTGCTATCGGTTTAAGCCTGGTGATCGGGATTGTGATGGCTGAAGTTTTACACGATCTGGGTGCTGATCAGGTACGGGTTAAATGGCCTAACGATCTCTATCTTCAGGATCGCAAACTTGCGGGTATTCTCGTCGAACTGACAGGGAAAACCGGCGATGCAGCACAAATTGTCATCGGTGCCGGGGTCAACCTGGTGATGCGTAAAGTACAAGCTGAAGACATCAGTCAGGGCTGGATTAATCTGCAGGAAGCTGGTGTGCACATTGATCGTAACAAGCTTGCTGCACGTTTAATTACAGAGCTGCGTGATGCACTGCAGATGTTTGAGCAAGAAGGGCTGGCTCCTTTTCTTCCTCGCTGGGAGAAACTGGATAATTTTATCCACCGACCGGTGAAATTGATTATCGGTGAGAAAGAGATCTACGGTATTTCGCGCGGAATTGATATCCAGGGTGCCCTGTTACTTGAACAAGATGGCGTAATTAAACCCTGGATGGGAGGCGAAATATCGCTGCGCAGTGCGGAATAATAATCAAAGGGGAGCGCTGATGCTCCCCCTTACTGTTTATTTTCGCAGGCGAACTTGTTCAACAGCATGATTCGCGCTCTTGGTCATAATCAGACTGGCGCGCTCGCGTGTAGGCAGAATGTTTTCTTTAAGATTTAAACCGTTAATCTCTTTCCACAGCGACATTGCAACTTCTATTGCTTCAGCCTCGGACAACTTCGCATAGTTATGGAAATAAGAATCAGGGTTAGTAAAAGCGCCTTCACGGAACTTCAGGAAACGATTGATATACCAGGTCTGTAATAGATCCTCTGGTGCATCAACATAAATAGAAAAATCTACGAAGTCTGAAACAAATACATGGTGCGGATCATGAGGATAATCCATACCACTTTGTAAAACATTCAACCCTTCAAGAATAAGAATATCAGGATGCGTGACCGTTTTGTCACCATCCGGGATCACATCATAAATCAGGTGCGAATAAACGGGGGCCGTAACGTCGGTAACCCCGGATTTAATATCGGAAACGAACTGCACCAGGCGATGCATATCATAGGATTGCGGGAAGCCTTTTTTCTTCATCAACCCGCGATCTTTCAACACCTGGTTGGGGTGCAGAAAGCCGTCAGTGGTAATTAACTCTACCCGACGATGCTCGGGCCAACGGCTGAGTAACGCCTGTAATACACGGGCGGTGGTGCTTTTCCCAACCGCAACGCTACCTGCGATGCTGATGATATAGGGAATGCGCTGACCGTTCGTGCCCAGAAATTGTTCCAGCACGGCTTGTCGACGCAGGTTTGAACTGATGTAGAAATTGAGTAAACGGGAAAGTGGAAGATAAATTTCGGCAACTTCTTCCAGAGAAAGGTCTTCATTAATGCCTTTTAACCTTGCGATTTCGCCCTCAGTCAATGTCATTGGTACGGAATCACGAAGTGCAGCCCACTGGCTGCGATTAAACTGTAAGTAAGGCGTCATTAACGTTTGCTCTTTTTTACTCATAAGCTTTTATCTGCCCACATTACCACTGGCACGCATGCTTCCGGCGCGCTGCGAGAGAGCGTCTCTTAAGGTAACGCGATGGCCCGACGTTATTGAAATAAGTTGGATCAATGGGCAGGAGGTTAACACCAGATGACAGGGAATAATATGAAAAATCGCGTATGCGTGATGCTTTACACGGAAAGCATCACGCTATTCACGTTAGCTGGCAATAGATCGAACTGTCTGATTTACCGCAAATAAGCGTTTAAAATAAATCGCAGCAGGGTGGTAGTACCCGTCGGCGGAACAGAGATAATCCGGTATTTCCCCGAGGCAGCGATATCCCTGCGAGCGGTAAAACGCTTCTGCCCCTGAGCCTGCACGCACTTCCAGAGATAAAACCCCACGTTGACGAGCGCAAGCGCTTTTCTCAAGTTCAGCAAGCAGCTTTTTGCCAACACCTTTACGCCGGGCGCGCCGGTGAACCAGCAGCAATTTAATGGTACCGCGATTAAGCGCTTCAGGCTGCATGTTTAGCGCCAGGCTGATACACCCCACCACGCCTTGCTCATCCCTGGCTATCCAGATTAAGCGCTCGCCTTTTTGAAGCTCATCACGCAGGCGATAGAAGTTACTCTCTGCTTCCTGGTGGCTGGTTGCACGCTGATATCCCACAGAGGCACCACCTTGTAGCGTATCCAGCAGCAAGTCGGCAAGTTCCGGGCAATAGACTGGCAAGGTGGCTGCGTTTAACAGGACAATTTTCATCATTGTGCCTCCGTTATGGGTGATATCCCGGAGATGCAATAAGTGATCCAATTCACATTTTCACGTATGGCTTTGTCTGAACGACTGAAATGCGCCACTTATATGCACCACAACAACGCAATTGCACTGCAGTAAGGCCTGAAAGGAAGACGATGAAAGGGGTAAGAAAAGCGGGAATACTGACTAACAGGGGGCGAAAAACGGTGGGTTTTTCTACTGGGTTGCATGAATTTACAGCATTTTGTCGAGTGGTCGTGCAAAATGTGAGCGATAGAACGGTTTGTGCAATTTTTTTGTTGCATCAATCCCTCTGTCTCCCTAGAATGCGCGCTACTTGATGCCGACTTAGCTCAGTAGGTAGAGCAACTGACTTGTAATCAGTAGGTCACCAGTTCGATTCCGGTAGTCGGCACCATCAAGTCCGGTGGGGTTCCCGAGCGGCCAAAGGGAGCAGACTGTAAATCTGCCGTCACAGACTTCGAAGGTTCGAATCCTTCCCCCACCACCATTTTCGGTTACGCTAAAACGTAACCTGAGTTGGTGTCAGTAAGCGAATCAACTCAAAGGGAGAGTTTCTTCTCCCGATAATACAGAAAGCACTGGGTAGCCGAGTTTCAGGATGCGGGCATCGTATAATGGCTATTACCTCAGCCTTCCAAGCTGATGATGCGGGTTCGATTCCCGCTGCCCGCTCCAGACGTGCTGATATGGCTCAGTTGGTAGAGCGCACCCTTGGTAAGGGTGAGGTCCCCAGTTCGACTCTGGGTATCAGCACCACTTCACTTCTCCTCCCTGGTTTCTCTTCTGTTATTTAGCATTCAACAAGTCGGGCATGTTGCCTGGTTGATGTGGTGATATCACCGATTTATCCGTGTCTTAGAGGGACAATCGATGTCTAAAGAAAAGTTTGAACGTACAAAACCGCACGTTAACGTCGGTACTATCGGCCACGTTGACCATGGTAAAACAACGCTGACTGCTGCAATCACTACCGTTCTGGCAAAAACCTACGGTGGTAACGCTCGCGCATTCGATCAGATCGATAACGCGCCGGAAGAAAAAGCTCGTGGTATCACCATCAACACCTCTCACGTTGAATATGACACCCCGACTCGCCACTACGCACACGTAGACTGCCCGGGCCACGCCGACTATGTTAAAAACATGATCACCGGTGCTGCTCAGATGGACGGCGCGATCCTGGTAGTAGCTGCGACTGACGGCCCGATGCCGCAGACTCGTGAGCACATCCTGCTGGGTCGTCAGGTAGGCGTTCCGTACATCATCGTGTTCCTGAACAAATGCGACATGGTTGATGACGAAGAGCTGCTGGAACTGGTTGAGATGGAAGTTCGTGAACTGCTGTCTCAGTACGATTTCCCGGGCGACGACACCCCGATCGTTCGTGGTTCTGCACTGAAAGCGCTGGAAGGCGAAGCAGAGTGGGAAGCGAAAATCATCGAACTGGCTGGTCACCTGGATTCTTACATCCCGGAACCAGAGCGTGCGATTGACAAGCCGTTCCTGCTGCCGATCGAAGACGTATTCTCCATCTCCGGTCGTGGTACCGTTGTTACCGGTCGTGTAGAGCGCGGTATCATCAAAGTGGGTGAAGAAGTTGAAATCGTGGGTATCAAAGACACCGCGAAATCCACCTGTACTGGCGTTGAAATGTTCCGCAAACTGCTGGACGAAGGCCGTGCTGGTGAGAACGTAGGTGTTCTGCTGCGTGGTATCAAACGTGAAGAAATCGAACGTGGTCAGGTACTGGCTAAGCCGGGTTCCATCAAGCCGCACACCAAATTCGAATCTGAAGTTTATATCCTGTCCAAAGATGAAGGCGGCCGTCATACTCCGTTCTTCAAAGGCTACCGTCCGCAGTTCTACTTCCGTACAACTGACGTGACAGGCACCATCGAACTGCCGGAAGGCGTGGAGATGGTAATGCCGGGCGACAACATCAAAATGGTTGTTACCCTGATTCACCCGATCGCGATGGACGATGGTCTGCGTTTCGCAATCCGTGAAGGCGGCCGTACCGTTGGCGCGGGCGTTGTGGCAAAAGTTCTCAGCTAATCGCTGATAACATTTGACGCAATGCGCAATAAAAGGGCATCATTTGATGCCCTTTTTGTACGCTTTCGAACCAGAACCTGGCTCATCAGTGATTTTTTTTGTCATAATCATTGCTGAGACAGGCTCTGAAGAGGGCGTTAGTCCGAATCTCGCCAGAGCATTTCGGTTTGGTTGCCTCGCCTATGCGGGGCAAAAATGTTTGTCTGAATTCTTGTGACAGGTTGGTTTATGAGTGCGAATACCGAAGCTCAAGGGAGCGGGCGCGGCCTGGAAGCGATGAAGTGGGTTGTTGTTGCAGTACTGCTGCTCGTGGCTATCGTTGGCAACTATCTTTATCGTGACATGATGCTGCCGCTCCGCGCGCTGGCAGTTGTTATTCTGATTGCTGCAGCAGGTGGTGTCGCGCTGTTGACGACGAAGGGTAAAGCGACCGTTGCGTTTGCCCGTGAAGCGAGAACCGAAGTACGTAAAGTGATTTGGCCTACTCGTCAGGAAACATTGCACACCACATTGATCGTGGCTGCGGTAACCGCAGTCATGTCACTGATCCTGTGGGGACTGGATGGTATTCTGGTTCGTCTGGTTTCCTTTATCACTGGCCTGAGGTTCTGAGATGTCTGAAGCTCCTAAAAAGCGCTGGTACGTCGTTCAGGCGTTTTCCGGTTTTGAAGGCCGCGTAGCTACATCGCTGCGTGAGCATATCAAATTACACAATATGGAAGAGTTGTTTGGCGAAGTTATGGTTCCGACCGAAGAAGTGGTTGAGATCCGTGGCGGCCAGCGTCGCAAAAGCGAACGTAAATTCTTCCCCGGCTACGTGCTTGTCCAGATGGTGATGAACGACGCCAGCTGGCACCTGGTGCGCAGCGTCCCGCGCGTGATGGGCTTCATCGGTGGAACTTCCGATCGTCCGGCACCGATTAGCGATAAAGAAGTGGATGCGATCATGAACCGCCTGCAGCAGGTGGGTGATAAGCCGCGTCCGAAAACGCTGTTTGAGCCTGGCGAGATGGTCCGCGTTAACGACGGTCCGTTTGCTGACTTTAATGGTGTGGTTGAAGAAGTGGACTACGAAAAGTCCCGACTGAAAGTCTCTGTTTCTATCTTTGGTCGTGCGACCCCGGTAGAGCTGGATTTCGGTCAGGTCGAAAAAGCCTAAATATTCGGCGATCAAACGTTGCACAAGGCGCGAAATTGACATACAATTTCGCGCCTTTTGTTTTTATGGATCCCGTATCCGTAAAACGTATTTAAACATGGGGAGCCTTTCGGGGCGCTATACCCAAACGAGGAAATTGCAATGGCTAAGAAAGTCCAGGCCTACGTCAAGCTGCAGGTTGCAGCTGGCATGGCAAACCCGAGCCCGCCGGTCGGTCCGGCTCTGGGTCAGCAGGGTGTTAACATCATGGAATTCTGTAAAGCGTTTAACGCCAAAACTGATTCCATCGAAAAAGGTCTGCCAATTCCGGTAGTTATTACCGTTTACGCTGACCGTTCCTTCACTTTCGTTACCAAAACGCCTCCGGCAGCAGTTCTGCTGAAGAAAGCGGCTGGTATCAAGTCTGGTTCCGGCAAGCCGAACAAAGAAAAAGTGGGCAAAGTGACTCGCGCTCAGGTGCAGGAAATTGCTCAGACTAAAGCCGCGGACATGACTGGTGCTGACATTGAAGCGATGACTCGCTCAATCGAAGGTACTGCACGTTCCATGGGCCTGGTAGTGGAGGACTAAGAAATGGCTAAACTGACCAAGCGCATGCGCGTGATCCGTGACAAAGTTGATGCGACCAAACAGTACGACATCAACGAAGCCATTGCTCTGCTGAAAGAGCTGGCCACCGCTAAATTCGTAGAAAGCGTAGACGTTGCCGTTAACCTCGGCATTGATGCGCGTAAATCTGACCAGAACGTACGTGGTGCAACTGTACTGCCGCACGGTACTGGCCGTTCTGTTCGCGTTGCCGTATTTACCCAGGGCCCGAACGCTGAAGCTGCTAAAGCAGCTGGCGCAGAGCTGGTAGGTATGGAAGATCTGGCTGACCAGATCAAGAAAGGCGAAATGAACTTTGACGTTGTTATTGCTTCCCCGGATGCAATGCGCGTTGTTGGCCAGTTGGGCCAGGTTCTGGGTCCGCGTGGCCTGATGCCAAACCCGAAAGTCGGTACTGTAACGCCGAACGTTGCTGAAGCGGTTAAAAACGCGAAAGCCGGTCAGATTCGTTACCGTAACGACAAAAACGGCATCATCCACACCACCATTGGTAAAGTGGACTTTGACGCTGACAAACTGAAAGAAAACCTGGAAGCTCTGCTGGTTGCGCTGAAAAAAGCAAAACCAACTCAGGCGAAAGGCGTGTACATCAAGAAAGTTAGCATCTCCACCACCATGGGTGCTGGTGTTGCGGTCGACCAGGCTGGTCTGAGCGCAGTAGCGAACTAATATTCGCCTTTACGTGGGTGGTGGATTTGTCTACAATCTTTCCCCCACGTTTTACTAACGCGAGTTAGTAAAAAACAGATTTGTTCGTTGGAGCCTGGCCTATCCAGGCCTCCGTCGAAGACCGCAGGTGTTTCGTAAGAAACTTAATTCCCTGCGTAGACGGTGACAGAACCTGAAGAATATTTTTTAAGTACTCTTTGGCTTGTTTCTGCTCACCGTATTAAGACGCTCTTTTCTTTGAGAAGAGTGAAGTGAGTTCCAGGGCATGAGCCCTGGCAAACATCCAGGAGCAAAGCTAATGGCTTTAAATCTTCAAGACAAACAAGCGATTGTTGCTGAAGTCAGCGAAGTAGCCAAAGGCGCGCTGTCTGCGGTTGTTGCGGATTCCCGTGGCGTTACCGTAGATAAAATGACCGAACTGCGTAAAGCAGGTCGCGAAGCCGGCGTTTACATGCGTGTTGTTCGCAACACCCTGCTGCGCCGTGTTGTTGAAGGTACTCAGTTTGAGTGCCTGAAAGACGCGTTCGTTGGTCCGACCCTGATTGCATACTCTATGGAACACCCGGGCGCTGCTGCTCGTCTGTTCAAAGAGTTCGCGAAAGCGAATGCAAAATTTGAGGTCAAAGCCGCTGCCTTTGAAGGTGAGTTGATCCCGGCGTCCCAGATCGATCGCCTGGCAACTCTGCCGACCTACGAAGAAGCAATTGCACGCCTGATGGCGACCATGAAAGAAGCCTCTGCAGGCAAACTGGTCCGTACTCTGGCTGCTGTACGCGATGCGAAAGAAGCTGCTTAATCGCAGTATTCTTTTTAACGCATTCGCTTACGTATAAACTTATTCTGATATTCAGGAACAATTTAAATGTCTATCACTAAAGATCAAATCATTGAAGCAGTTGCCGCTATGTCCGTAATGGACGTTGTAGAACTGATCTCTGCAATGGAAGAAAAATTCGGTGTTTCTGCTGCTGCCGCTGTAGCTGTTGCTGCTGGCCCGGCTGCTGAAGCTGCTGAAGAAAAAACTGAGTTCGACGTAATTCTGAAAGCCGCTGGCGCTAACAAAGTTGCTGTTATCAAAGCAGTACGTGGCGCAACTGGCCTGGGTCTGAAAGAAGCTAAAGACCTGGTAGAATCTGCTCCGGCCGCTCTGAAAGAAGGCGTGAGCAAAGATGACGCTGAAGCTCTGAAAAAATCTCTGGAAGAAGCTGGCGCTGAAGTTGAAGTTAAATAAGCCAACCCTTCCGGTTGCAGCCTGAGAAATCAGGCTGATGGCTGGTGACTTTTTGGTCACCAGCCTTTTTGCGCTGTAAGGTGCCGGCAGCGTTTCACACTGTTTGACTGCCAGTAACCTTTACAATGCTTGTTTCTATCGACGACTTAATATACTGCGACAGAAGAGATCTTCTGTGTAAACCGCAATGAAATGATTTAAGCGTGATAGCAACAAGCATTGCGGAAAGTGCTCCACTTTCCGGTCCAACAAAATAGTGTTGCATAAACTGTCCTGCCTATGGACAGAGTGGGTCGACTTGTCAGCGAGCTGAGGAACCCTATGGTTTACTCCTATACCGAGAAAAAACGTATTCGTAAGGATTTTGGTAAACGTCCACAAGTTCTGGATGTCCCATATCTCCTTTCTATCCAGCTTGACTCGTTCCAGAAGTTTATCGAGCAAGATCCTGAAGGGCAGTACGGTCTGGAAGCGGCTTTCCGCTCCGTGTTCCCGATTAAAAGCTACAGCGGCAATTCGGAACTGCAATACGTCAGCTACCGTCTTGGCGAACCTGTTTTTGATGTTAAAGAATGTCAGATCCGTGGCGTAACATATTCTGCTCCGCTGCGCGTAAAACTGCGTCTGGTGATCTACGAGCGCGAAGCGCCGGAAGGCACTGTTAAAGACATCAAAGAGCAAGAAGTGTACATGGGCGAGATCCCGCTCATGACCGACAACGGTACCTTTGTTATCAACGGTACTGAGCGCGTTATTGTTTCTCAGCTGCACCGTAGCCCTGGCGTCTTCTTTGACAGCGATAAGGGTAAAACCCACTCATCTGGTAAGGTGCTTTATAACGCACGTATCATTCCTTACCGTGGGTCATGGCTGGACTTTGAGTTCGATCCGAAAGACAACCTGTTCGTTCGTATCGACCGCCGCCGTAAGCTGCCGGCCACTATCATTCTGCGTGCGCTGAACTACACCACTGAGCAGATTCTCGATCTGTTCTTTGAAAAAGTTGTCTTTGAGATTCGTGACAACAAGCTGCAGATGGAACTGGTGCCGGAACGCCTGCGTGGCGAAACCGCTTCTTTTGATATCGAAGCGAACGGCAAAATGTATGTTGAAAAAGGCCGTCGCATCACTGCGCGCCATATCCGTCAGTTGGAAAAAGACGAGATTCAGCATATCGAAGTACCGGTTGAATACATCGCAGGCAAAGTTGCCGCGAAAGATTACGTTGATGAATCCACTGGCGAGCTGATTTGCCCGGCGAACATGGAGCTGTCGCTCGATCTGCTGGCAAAACTGAGCCAGTCTGGTCACAAACGTATCGAAACCCTGTTCACCAACGATCTGGACCATGGTCCGTACATTTCTGAAACTGTACGCGTCGACCCGACCAACGATCGCCTGAGCGCGCTGGTAGAAATCTACCGCATGATGCGCCCGGGTGAACCGCCGACTCGCGAAGCGGCTGAAAGCCTGTTCGAGAACCTGTTCTTCTCTGAAGACCGCTACGATCTGTCAGCGGTTGGTCGCATGAAGTTCAACCGTTCTCTGCTGCGCGACAGCATCGAAGGTTCCGGTATCCTGAGCAACGACGACATCATCGAAGTAATGAAAAAACTCATCGGTATCCGTAATGGTATCGGTGAAGTGGATGATATCGACCACCTCGGCAACCGTCGTATCCGTTCCGTGGGCGAAATGGCGGAAAACCAGTTCCGCGTTGGCCTGGTGCGTGTAGAACGTGCGGTGAAAGAGCGTCTGTCTCTCGGCGATCTGGATACCCTGATGCCGCAGGATATGATCAACGCCAAGCCGATCTCCGCGGCAGTGAAAGAGTTCTTTGGTTCCAGCCAGCTGTCTCAGTTTATGGACCAGAACAACCCGCTGTCTGAGATCACGCACAAACGTCGTATCTCTGCACTCGGCCCAGGCGGTCTGACCCGTGAACGCGCAGGCTTTGAAGTTCGAGACGTACACCCGACTCACTACGGTCGCGTATGTCCTATCGAAACGCCTGAAGGTCCGAACATCGGTCTGATCAACTCCCTGTCCGTGTACGCACAGACTAACGAATACGGCTTCCTTGAGACTCCGTATCGTAAAGTGACAGACGGCGTGGTGACTGACGAGATCCATTACCTTTCTGCAATTGAAGAAGGTAACTACGTTATCGCTCAGGCGAACACCAACCTGACGGAAGAAGGTCGTTTCGCAGAAGATCTGGTTACCTGTCGTAGCAAAGGCGAATCGAGCCTGTTCAGCGCAGACCAGGTTGACTACATGGACGTTTCCACCCAGCAGGTGGTTTCCGTCGGTGCGTCCCTGATCCCGTTCCTGGAACACGATGACGCCAACCGTGCATTGATGGGTGCGAACATGCAACGTCAGGCGGTTCCGACTCTGCGCTCTGATAAGCCGCTGGTTGGTACCGGTATGGAACGTGCTGTTGCCGTTGACTCCGGTGTTACCGCAGTTGCTAAACGTGGCGGTACCGTTCAGTACGTGGATGCGTCCCGTATCGTTATCAAAGTTAACGAAGACGAGATGTACCCGGGCGAAGCAGGTATCGACATCTACAACCTGACCAAATACACCCGTTCTAACCAGAACACCTGCATCAACCAGATGCCGTGTGTCTCTCTGGGTGAGCCAATTGAGCGCGGCGATGTGCTGGCTGACGGTCCGTCCACCGACCTCGGTGAACTGGCGCTCGGTCAGAACATGCGCGTAGCGTTCATGCCGTGGAACGGTTACAACTTCGAAGACTCCATCCTCGTCTCCGAGCGTGTGGTTCAGGAAGATCGCTTTACGACTATTCACATCCAGGAACTGGCTTGTGTGTCCCGTGACACCAAACTGGGGCCGGAAGAGATCACTGCCGACATCCCGAACGTGGGTGAAGCTGCGCTCTCCAAACTGGATGAATCCGGTATCGTTTACATCGGTGCGGAAGTGACCGGCGGCGACATTCTGGTTGGTAAGGTAACGCCGAAAGGTGAAACCCAGCTGACGCCAGAAGAGAAACTGCTGCGCGCGATCTTCGGTGAGAAAGCGTCTGACGTTAAAGACTCTTCTCTGCGCGTACCAAACGGTGTTTCCGGTACTGTTATCGACGTTCAGGTCTTTACCCGTGATGGCGTGGAAAAAGACAAACGTGCGCTGGAAATCGAAGAAATGCAGCTTAAGCAGGCTAAAAAAGACCTGTCTGAAGAACTGCAGATCCTCGAAGCTGGCCTGTTTAGCCGTATCCACAGCGTGCTGGTTTCCGGCGGTGTTGAAGCTGATAAGCTCGACAAACTGCCGCGCGACCGCTGGCTGGAACTGGGCCTGACCGACGAAGAGAAACAAAATCAGCTGGAACAACTGGCTGAGCAGTATGACGAACTGAAACACGAGTTCGAGAAAAAACTCGAAGCGAAACGCCGCAAAATCACTCAGGGCGACGATCTGGCACCGGGCGTGCTGAAGATTGTTAAGGTGTATCTGGCCGTTAAACGTCAGATCCAGCCTGGTGATAAAATGGCAGGTCGTCACGGTAACAAGGGTGTTATCTCCAAGATCAACCCGATCGAAGATATGCCTTACGATGAAAACGGCACGCCGGTAGACATCGTACTGAACCCGCTGGGCGTACCGTCTCGTATGAACATCGGTCAGATCCTGGAAACTCACCTGGGTATGGCTGCTAAAGGTATCGGCGATAAGATCAACGCCATGCTGAAACAGCAGCAAGAAGTCGCCAAACTGCGCGAGTTTATCCAGCGTGCGTACGATCTGGGCGCTGACGTTCGCCAGAAAGTTGACCTGAACACCTTCAGCGATGATGAGGTTCTGCGTCTGGCAGAAAACCTGCGCAAAGGCATGCCGATCGCAACGCCGGTCTTCGACGGTGCGAAAGAGTCTGAAATCAAGGAACTGTTACAGCTGGGTGGCCTGCCGACTTCCGGTCAGATCACACTGTTCGACGGTCGTACCGGTGAGCAGTTCGAGCGCCAGGTTACCGTTGGCTACATGTACATGCTGAAACTGAACCACCTGGTTGATGACAAGATGCATGCGCGTTCCACCGGTTCTTACAGCCTGGTTACTCAGCAGCCGCTGGGTGGTAAGGCGCAGTTCGGTGGTCAGCGCTTCGGGGAGATGGAAGTGTGGGCGCTGGAAGCTTACGGCGCAGCATACACCCTGCAAGAAATGCTTACCGTTAAGTCTGATGACGTGAACGGTCGTACCAAGATGTATAAAAACATCGTGGACGGCAACCATCAGATGGAACCGGGTATGCCAGAGTCCTTCAACGTACTGTTGAAAGAGATTCGTTCGCTGGGTATCAACATCGAACTGGAAGACGAGTAATTCTCGCTCAAACAGGTCACTGCTGCCGGGGTAAAACCCGGCAGCGGAATGTGCTAACTCCGACGGGAGCAAATCCGTGAAAGACTTATTAAAGTTTCTGAAAGCGCAAACTAAAACCGAAGAGTTTGATGCGATCAAAATTGCTCTGGCCTCGCCAGACATGATCCGTTCATGGTCTTTTGGTGAAGTTAAGAAGCCGGAAACCATCAACTACCGTACGTTCAAGCCTGAGCGTGACGGCCTTTTCTGTGCGCGTATTTTCGGGCCAGTAAAAGACTACGAGTGCCTGTGCGGTAAGTACAAGCGCCTGAAACACCGTGGTGTGATCTGTGAGAAGTGCGGCGTTGAAGTGACCCAAACTAAAGTGCGTCGTGAGCGCATGGGCCACATCGAGCTGGCGTCCCCGACCGCCCACATTTGGTTCCTGAAATCTCTGCCGTCCCGTATCGGTCTGCTGCTGGATATGCCGCTGCGCGATATCGAACGCGTTCTGTACTTCGAATCCTATGTGGTTATCGAAGGCGGCATGACCAATCTGGAACGTAACCAGATCCTGACCGAAGAACAGTACCTGGACGCGCTGGAAGAGTTCGGTGACGAATTCGACGCGAAAATGGGCGCCGAAGCTATTCAGGCCCTGCTGAAAAGCATGGATCTGGAGCAGGAATGCGAACAACTGCGCGAAGAGCTGAACGAAACCAACTCCGAAACCAAACGTAAGAAGCTGACCAAGCGTATCAAACTGCTGGAAGCGTTCGTACAGTCTGGTAACAAGCCGGAGTGGATGATCCTGACTGTTCTGCCAGTGCTGCCGCCGGACCTGCGTCCGCTGGTTCCGCTGGACGGTGGTCGTTTCGCAACGTCGGATCTGAACGATCTGTACCGTCGCGTGATCAACCGTAACAACCGTCTGAAACGCCTGCTGGATCTGGCGGCGCCGGACATCATCGTACGCAACGAAAAACGTATGCTGCAGGAAGCGGTTGACGCCCTGCTGGATAACGGTCGTCGTGGTCGTGCGATCACCGGTTCCAACAAACGTCCGCTGAAATCTTTGGCCGATATGATCAAAGGTAAACAGGGTCGTTTCCGTCAGAACCTGCTCGGTAAACGTGTTGACTACTCCGGTCGTTCTGTAATCACCGTAGGTCCATACCTGCGTCTGCATCAGTGCGGTCTGCCGAAGAAAATGGCGCTGGAGCTGTTCAAACCATTCATCTACGGCAAGCTGGAACTGCGTGGCCTCGCCACCACCATCAAAGCCGCGAAGAAAATGGTTGAACGCGAAGAAGCTGTCGTTTGGGATATCCTGGACGAAGTGATCCGCGAACACCCGGTACTGCTGAACCGTGCACCAACCCTGCACCGTTTGGGTATCCAGGCATTTGAACCGGTACTGATCGAAGGTAAAGCTATCCAGCTGCACCCGCTGGTTTGTGCGGCATACAACGCCGACTTCGATGGTGACCAGATGGCTGTTCACGTACCGCTGACGCTGGAAGCCCAGCTGGAAGCGCGTGCGCTGATGATGTCCACCAACAACATTCTGTCTCCGGCGAACGGCGAACCGATCATCGTTCCGTCTCAGGACGTTGTACTGGGTCTGTACTACATGACCCGTGACTGTGTTAACGCCAAAGGCGAAGGCATGGTGCTGACTGGCCCGAAAGAAGCTGAGCGTATTTATCGCGCTGGCCTGGCCTCTCTGCATGCGCGCGTTAAAGTGCGTATCACTGAATACGAAAAAGATGCTAACGGCGAATTCGTTGCGAAAACCAGCCTGAAAGACACGACCGTTGGCCGTGCGATTCTGTGGATGATCGTACCGAAAGGTCTGCCTTTCTCCATCGTCAACCAGGCGCTGGGCAAGAAAGCCATCTCCAAAATGCTGAACACCTGTTACCGCATTCTGGGCCTGAAACCGACCGTTATTTTTGCTGACCAGACGATGTACACCGGCTTTGCTTATGCAGCGCGTTCAGGTGCATCCGTTGGTATCGATGACATGGTCATCCCGGCGAAAAAACACGAGATTATCAGCGAAGCGGAAGCCGAAGTTGCTGAGATCCAGGAGCAGTTCCAGTCTGGTCTGGTAACCGCTGGCGAACGCTATAACAAAGTCATCGATATTTGGGCTGCGGCGAACGACCGCGTATCCAAAGCGATGATGGATAACCTGCAGACCGAAACCGTGATTAACCGTGACGGCGTTGAAGAGCAGCAGGTTTCCTTTAACAGCATCTACATGATGGCCGACTCCGGTGCGCGTGGTTCTGCAGCCCAGATTCGTCAGCTTGCTGGTATGCGTGGTCTGATGGCGAAGCCGGATGGCTCCATCATCGAAACGCCGATCACCGCGAACTTCCGTGAAGGTCTGAACGTACTCCAGTACTTCATCTCCACACACGGTGCGCGTAAAGGTCTGGCGGATACCGCACTGAAAACTGCGAACTCCGGTTACCTGACTCGTCGTCTGGTAGACGTTGCGCAGGACCTGGTTGTAACCGAAGACGATTGTGGCACCCTCGAAGGTATCACCATGACGCCGGTTATCGAAGGTGGCGACGTTAAAGAGCCGCTGCGCGATCGCGTTCTGGGTCGTGTGACTGCTGAAGACATTCTGAAACCGGGTACGGCAGACATTCTGGTTCCGCGCAACACGCTGCTGCACGAACAGTGGTGTGACCTGCTGGAAGCGAACTCTGTTGACTCCGTTAAAGTGCGTTCCGTTGTATCCTGTGACACCGACTTTGGTGTATGTGCGCACTGCTATGGTCGTGACCTGGCGCGTGGCCACATCATCAACAAAGGTGAAGCAATCGGCGTTATCGCGGCACAGTCCATCGGTGAGCCGGGTACACAGCTGACGATGCGTACGTTCCACATCGGTGGTGCGGCATCTCGTGCGGCTGCTGAATCCAGCATCCAGGTGAAAAACAAAGGTAGCATCCGTCTGAGCAATGCGAAGTCGGTTGTTAACTCCAGCGGTAAACTGGTTGTTACCTCACGTAACACTGAGCTGAAACTGATCGACGAATTCGGTCGTACCAAAGAAAGCTATAAAGTGCCTTACGGTGCGGTAATGGCGAAAGGTGATGGTGAGCAGGTTGCCGGCGGTGAAACCGTTGCAAACTGGGATCCGCACACCATGCCGGTTATCACCGAAGTGGCGGGTTTCATCCGCTTTACCGATATGATCGACGGCCAGACGATTACGCGTCAGACCGACGAACTGACCGGTCTGTCTTCACTGGTGGTTCTGGACTCCGCAGAGCGTACTGCAGGTGGTAAAGACCTGCGTCCGGCACTGAAAATCGTTGACGCTAACGGCAACGACGTTCTGATCCCGGGTACCGATATGCCTGCGCAGTACTTCCTGCCGGGTAAAGCGATTGTTCAGCTGGAAGATGGCGTTCAGATCAGCTCTGGTGACACCCTGGCGCGTATTCCGCAGGAATCCGGCGGTACCAAGGATATTACCGGTGGTCTGCCGCGCGTTGCGGACCTGTTCGAAGCACGTCGTCCGAAAGAGCCGGCAATCCTGGCTGAAATCAGCGGTATCATTTCCTTCGGTAAAGAGACCAAAGGTAAACGCCGTCTGGTGATCACGCCGGTTGACGGTAGCGATCCGTACGAAGAGATGATCCCGAAATGGCGTCAGCTCAACGTGTTTGAAGGTGAACGTGTAGAACGTGGTGACGTGGTTTCCGACGGTCCGGAAGCACCGCACGACATTCTGCGTCTTCGTGGCGTACACGCGGTAACGCGTTATATCACCAACGAAGTACAGGACGTTTACCGTCTGCAGGGCGTTAAGATCAACGATAAGCACATCGAAGTTATCGTTCGTCAGATGCTGCGTAAAGCCACCATCGTGAACGCGGGCAGCTCCGAGTTCCTCGAAGGTGAGCAGGTTGAATACTCTCGCGTTAAGATCGCTAACCGCGATCTGGAAGCGAACGGCAAAATCGGTGCAACTTATGCACGCGATCTGCTGGGTATCACCAAAGCGTCTCTGGCTACCGAGTCCTTCATCTCCGCGGCATCGTTCCAGGAGACCACTCGTGTGCTTACCGAAGCAGCTGTTGCGGGCAAACGCGACGAACTGCGCGGTCTGAAAGAGAACGTTATCGTGGGTCGTCTGATCCCGGCCGGTACCGGTTATGCGTACCACCAGGATCGTATGCGCCGTCGCGCCGCTGGCGAACTGCCGGCAGCACCGCAGGTTACTGCGGAAGATGCGACCGCGAGCCTGGCAGAACTGCTGAACGCAGGTCTGGGTGGCTCAGACAACGAGTAATCGTTTCTTGTAATAAAAAACCCGCTTCGGCGGGTTTTTTTATGCTCGCATTTCATGAAAACACCGTCAAAAGAGTCCTCGATCGCGTTCCAGGACGCATATCGCAGGCATGTGTGACCAGAATAGGCCTGTGTTAATTAACCTGGTACTCAACATGTCACGCCTTTTTGTTCTGTTTCTTACGGTCCTGCTCAGCAGTACTGCCTGGGGCGAAACCGCCTTTCGTCAGTTGCGTATTGATGAGGAGAGTTCCCGTCCCCTGGACGTTGCGCTCTGGTATCCCACTCTGCAACGTGGTGCATCGCAAATGATAGGGGGAAATATTGCGTTCAGCGGCACACGAGCGCTGCGCGATGCCGAACCCGCATCTGGCGAGCATCCTCTATTACTGATCTCTCATGGCTATGGCGGCAACTGGCGTAACCTTAACTGGCTGGCGCAACGGATGGTTTTGCAAGGGTACATTGTGGCAGCCGTTGATCATCCCGGCACGACCACAGGTAACCAGCATCCGCAGGATGCACAGCAACTGTGGCTACGCCCGCAAGATCTTCGGCACGTAATGAATAAGGTCATCGCCACTCCCGATCTTGCCGGGCGGGTGGATATCCAGCGTATTGCGGCGATCGGGCATTCGCTCGGGGGCTGGACGGTGCTGGAACTGGCGGGAGCCCGTTTTGATGCACAGCGCTTTATCACGGATTGCCAGCAACATCCGAACCTGTCAGGGTGCAAATTGACAGCAAAACTGGGGATCGACCAGCCTCTGGCTGCCAGCAAGCTGGCGGTGGATACACGCGAACCCCATATTAAGGCGGTGGTTTCGCTGGATCTGGGGCTGGCGCGTGGTTTCCGTCCGGATAGTCTCCGGCAGATAACGGTTCCCGTCATGATTATGGCTGCGCAGGCGGATAGTGACGCACTGCCCGCCAGACTGGAGTCGGGGTATCTGGCTGCGTATATTCCTGCTGACCGCCAGCACTATCGCCGCGTTGAGGGTGCGACGCACTTTAGTTTTATGCAGATGTGTAAACCTGGCGCGGCAGCGCTGATTGAGCAAGAAGCACCTGGCGAGGGGATTGTCTGCGAAGATGGCGGCACGCTCAGCCGTAACGCGATTCATCTGCACCTGCTCAAAGCGATCAGCACTTTTCTGAATCAGGCGCTGGCTTACCAACCGCCGCGCGCCGGTAATCCGTTGGTGTCATCCCGCTAATGCGGACGAATTCACGGTTGAAATTGGATTTCGTCGCAAACCCGGCATCCTGCATGATATCCGTGACCGGGGCAGAGCTCTCCAGCAGTAAGCGTTGAGCATAATGGATGCGAAAGCGGTTGATCCATTGTGATACGTTGCAGCTGCGCGCCTGGTTGACGGCTTGTGAGATCTGTCGTGCAGGGATGCCCAGTTTTCGCGCCAGCGCATTGAGTGTGAGATCGGTTTGCAGAAACCACTTTTCTTCATCAATGCGCGCTTCGATACGCTGGCAGAAATGTTCGGCCTCCTCATCGCAGGGGCGATCTTCCTCGACAGGTTCTGCGACGAGGGGGGTAACAGGCGGTACGTTTTTCCAACTGTAGACGATGGCCAGACAGATAAAGGGCAGCAAGATCGCCTGTGAAAGCGCCACCAACTGCGGTGCTTGTTGCCCTTGATAAACGCCAAAATCTACGGCGATGGCTAAATCAGTCAGGCCGGAAAAACAGAGAAAGCAGCCAGCAATAAATGTCATTAATGAGGCGGGCCCGGCATCCTGTAAGCGGGTGAAGATAAAGGCATCGGCCCCTTGTCGCGCGGTTCTGATCAACGCGCCGCCGTAGCCAATGAACAGCAGCATCAGTATGGCGTCCGTCGTCATTGGGGCGACGAGGTTGAGCAGCAGCGCGATCAGGGGAGCAATCAGATAGCGGGGAAACTTTTGCGACCTGCTTTGTGTGGTCAGACGTGCAAAGCAGCGCCACGCCAACGGCGGTAGTGCAATGGCGACAATTGACTGGAGTTGACGCAGGATCATGGCATCGAACTGCCAGCGCAGCGCAGACATGAACACCAACAGTGCGCAGCCACTAATAAATATTGCCGCGCTGCGGTATCCTGGCGCGCGTTGCAGGCAGACCTTAAGCAGCAAAATCACCAAAATAGAGAAGGTATAAAAAGGAAACGGCACGGCGGGCATAGAAGACCTGTACGGGCTGGCTAACGGAGTTGATGCTATGTTGTGCCATAAATTGGCGCGTAAAACACGTTACCACTTCTGGCAGCAACAAAAATGCCCGCAGCGCGGGCATTTTTGAAAGAACAGGGATCAGTCGCGGGGCGGTAATCGACGATAAAGTTCGATCATATCGCCAGCCAGATCCTGAATCACCATCGCGTTCATCAGATGATCCTGCGAATGGACAGTGATCAGGTTGACCGGTAGTTTGCCGGTTCCCTCATCCAGCCCGATCAGCTGGGTTTGAATTTTATGCGCAGCCTTCACAAATTCTCGCGACTCTTCCATCGCTTGTTCCGCGCCGTCAAAATCACCTTTACGCGCCTGTTGCAGCGCCGTAAGCGCCTGACTGCGCGCGGCGCCAGCGTTAACCAGCAATTCCATAATGATGGTTTCTAAATCTTCCATGTGCTTACTCCAGTAACTTAAGGGCTTTTTCCAGTACGACATCACCCTTCATCATGCCGTAATCCATCATATCGATAACCGCGACTTTCTTACCCAATGGTTCCGCCTGTGCCTGCAGCTTTGCCTGCTCGTATTTCACCTGCGGCCCCAGCAACACGATATCTGCCGTTGCAATTTCGTCCTTAAATTCCGCGACAGGAACCGCCTTAATAGAAACGTCGACGCCTTTTTTCTGCGCTGCGTCTTTCATGCGTTGCACCAACATGCTGGTGGACATACCTGCAGCACAGCATAAAACGATGTTTTTCATAGTCAGCCTCGGTGTTGATGGGATAGTTGATAATGATCCTGCATCGCCGGGTTCAACAACCGCTTTACCGTGATTGTGTGTATGCCATCACAAAGAATCCCTGGTTTACGTGAAACCGGTTACAGGTATGCGGTACTCACTGCATTAATCGCTATTTACGTGCAGGATCCGATTCTTACCTTGCTGTTTTGCTTTATAAAGCGCTTCGTCGACGCTGACGATAAGTTGCTCCAGCGGCTCCATATGCCACTCACCAAGCCCGGCGCTGAAAGTGACGGACTGCCCTTCTTCACGCCAGCTCCGGCCTTCTACATTTTTGCGCCACTGCTCCAGCAACGCTGTCGCATCCGTGAGTGATATGTGTGGGAAAAGAACCGCGAACTCCTCACCGCCGTAGCGATAAACCGAAAGCGTGTGCGGTTGCATCACCTGAATCCCTTCCCGCGCGACGTTGCGTAGCACGATATCGCCGTTGAGATGGCCCCAGGTATCGTTAATAGATTTGAAGTTATCAACATCCACCAGCGCCAGGGCAAATGGCTGGTGATCGTTCATCAACGCAGCAATATCACCATCGAACGCACGGCGGTTTTTGCAGTTGGTTAGCGCGTCCATGGTCGCCTGTCGTACCCATGACTGCTCGCGTTCTTTATTGCTGAGGATGGCTTTACTGAGCATGGCTTCAAGCTTTGGCGCCCGTTTCACATCACCGGTGTTTATCGAACTGATGATATTCATCAGCACCGTACGTGAGGCATGGCGTAAATAGAGACCAAACAGGACGATCAGGACGGCGGCCGTGCCAAATCCCCAACTGACAATCAGCGTGGAGTGCCGGGCCAGGCTATCCAGAGTGGCGGCGGAAACCTTGTAAATAGCGAACCAGTCCGGGTTGGTAAAGGAGTAGTAGTAATACCATGTCGCGGTTTTTTCGTCGTAGACCATCCCTTCACCGCTGGTCATCGCTGACAGTAATTCCGGTCTGACGAAGGTTTTGAACAGCGCGCCGCTGTCCGGGTGCAGCATCGCTTTGCCTTCACGGTCAACAATGAAAAACTCGCCAGGCATCGGCGATTGGGTGGTGCGCAGCGTAAAGCTCATTGAGGCAACGTCGAGGTGAAAAGCCAGCGTACCTTTGAGTTTGCCATCCGGGGTGATCACCGGCTTATAAATACTGACCGTCGGATTGTGGGTAAAGTAATCCTCATAGGCGCTGGTGTAGTGGTTAAACATGCTGGCTTCCGCCTGATGCATAAACCACGGGCGCGTGCGGGCATCAAATCTATCGCTCTCGCCATTGGCGATCACCTGCGGAGCCCGCAGATACGTGCCCCGCGAATCAGCCAGTGAAATCGAAGAGACTGACGGCATCAGCGCCAGCAACTGCATCAATAATTTGAGTCCATGTTCACGGTCGCCCGTCACCGTGGCGTCTAATTGATCGTCATGGGAGAAGAAGGTGGCGGCGCGGTTCAGGATGTAGTCATTCTCGCGAAGGATCGACTGTGTGTAATTTAACGCCAGGTTATGGGTAAAGTTACGATTTATATCGTGGTATTTCTCCAGCATTTCCTTTTGCTGGCTGAAGGTCACCAAAAAAGCGATGACGATAAAACTCACAAAAATCCCGGCGAAGCTCAACAGAATCGGGGTTGTGAACGAGAGTTGTCGACTGTGAATTTTCATATCCTTGATCATTCATCATTGAGGTGGCAGGTAAAGTATAAGGGGTTAGAGGAAAGATGATGATCCCATCAACATCGAACATGCATGCCGTACCGGCATTTATTATGCGGTGATTATAACGCCTGCTAAATCGGTCATGACGAAATATTGTGCTCTTTCGCGATGTACCGGTTTTACCGGTGATGAAGAAGAACGATGAAAAGCGGAGCGGCCATGAGGGGATTTAGCCGCTCCGGTCAGTCTGATTACCTGACGCAAGAATAATGCCGGAGCGGGGGCGCTGGCGCGACTGCCCGATCCGGGTTTTACGTGATACGCCGTAAAATTTTAACCAGTTATCAGTGCGTTGCTGTTTTTTTGCGGCGCGCGTCCCAACCAGCTATCCCAATCTTTCCATACCGGTTGCAACCCACGCGCCATCAACGCGCTGGCGACTTCTTGCGGGCGACGTCCGTCATGAGGGCTAAACTGTTCCAGTTCCGGATGATCATCTGCATAGCCGCCAGGCTGCGTTTTGGAAAACGCGCTGACGTTATTGATGGCCAGTGGGATAACGTGATCGCGAAAGTGGGGGGATTCGCGGGTCGAGAGCGACAGCTCAACATCCGGCGCCAGCAGGCGGAAAGCACAAATGGTTTGCACCAGTTGGCGTTCATCCATGATCGATGCCGGCTCAATACCGCCCGCGCAGGGCCGCAAACGGGGAAATGAGATGGAGTAGCGACTCTGCCAGTAGTGTTGCTGTAACCACAACAAGTGTTCCGCCACCATATAGCAGTCCACCCGCCAGCTGTCGCTCAGACCAATTAATGCCCCAAGACCGATTTTATCGATCCCCGCACGCCCTAATCGATCCGGTGTTTCCAGCCGCCAGAAAAAATCCTGCTTTTTACCCCGCAGATGATGTTTCGCGTACATGCTTTGGTGGTAGGTCTCCTGATAGACCATCACGCCATCCAGACCGAGGGTTTTCAGCTCGGCATACTCTTCCTGAGCGAGAGGCTGAACTTCCATCTGTAATGAAGCGAACTGGCGGCGAATGGAAGGGAAATGGCGGCGAAAATACTCCATCCCCACTTTTCCCTGATGTTCACCTGTGACCAACAGCAGATGCTCAAACCCCAGCTCGCGTAGCGCGGCGCACTCGCGGGCAATTTCATTCTCATCCAGCGTCTTGCGTTTCAGATGATTGCTCATCGAGAAGCCGCAATAGGTGCAATCATTCGCGCAGAGATTGGAAAGATACAGCGGCACATAGAAACTGACCGTGTTGCCAAAACGCTGGCGGGTGAGTTTCTGCGCCTGCTGCGCCATCGGCTCAAGAAAGTCGCTGGCGGCGGGGGAGAGCAGCGCCATCAAATCTTCGCGCGTGATGTGTGGCGCATGGAGCGCCCGCTCGACATCCGCTGTGGTTTTGCTGTGGATCCGCAGACGAATATCGTCCCAATTCAGTTGCCGCCAACGTTCGGTAAAGGTGGTCATAAGGCACTCTCCAGGAAACCGGTGAGCGGGCTGGTGGCGGTAGCGTAACGCTGGCGCGCACCGGGTACGGCATTGCGCGCCAACGAACCGGCTTCTACCGCCAGGCGGAAAGCGCGCGCCATGGTAACCGGGTCGTCGGCTACGGCGATGGCGGTATTCACCAGCACCGCATCGGCCCCCATCTCCAACGCCAGGGCGGCATGGCTGGGCGCGCCAATGCCCGCATCCACCACTACCGGCACACTGGCCTGCTCGATGATAATCTCCAGCATTGCGCGCGTTTCCAGTCCCTGGTTTGATCCTATCGGCGCGCCAAGCGGCATCACCGCTGCGCAGCCCGCCTCTTCCAGCCGCTTACACAGTACCGGATCGGCGCCACAATAGGGCAGCACGACAAAACCCATTTGCACCAGTTTCTCTGCGGCGCGCAGGGTTTCTATCGGATCGGGCAGCAGCCAGCGTGCATCCGGGTGAATCTCCAGTTTTAACCAGTGGGTGCCGAGCGCTTCCCGCGCCAGCTGCGCGGCAAAGATAGCCTCTTCCGCATTTTTTGCCCCCGATGTGTTGGGCAACAGCGTCACACCCGCTTCACGCAGCGGCTGCAAAATACCATCGCTGTGCTGGCGCAGATCGACCCGTTTCATCGCCAGCGTCACCAGCTCGCTGCCGGATGCGCGGATAGCATCGATCATAAGATATGGCGCGGCGAACTTACCTGTACCGGTAAACAGCCGTGAAGAAAATGTTTTATCTGCAATACGTAACATCTCAGCCCCCTGCAATAACCTGAAACAGCAGGATCCGATCACCGTCCTGCACAAGATGGTCTTCCCACCGCTCGCGCGGCAGGATCTGTTCGTTTAACGCCAGTGCGACGCCCGGTTTTAACTGGTCGAGCTGATTAAGCAGCGCGGCAATGGAAAGCCCGGCAGTGCAGCGTATCGGTTCGTCATTGAAGCGTATTTGCATCTCGCCCTCCGCAAACCGGGCAATTGCTGGCGCGATGTAGCGCCAGGGTTCGCCAGAGATTGGTGCGGGCATCAAACAGACGCAGTTCGCCGCTGGTGGTGTGCATGCCGCTCAACAATTTGATGGCTTCCAGTGCCTGCATTGCACCCATGATACCCACCACCGGACCCACAATCCCCGCCGTGCGGCAGTTGCGTTCCGGTTCGCTTTCGTCCGGCCACAGGCAGCGATAGCAACCTTGCTGCCAGGGCGGCGTCAGCACCATGAGCTGGCCGCCAAAACCGACTGCGCTGGCGGTAACCAGCGGGGTTTCCAGCGCGACGCAGGCTGCGTTAACGGCCTGTCGTGTGACCATATTGTCACTGCAATCCAGCACTACATCAGCCTGAGCGACCTGCTGGCGCAGCGCCTCGCCGTGTAAGCGTTGTTGCAGGGGAATCAGCGCAATATCGGGGTTAAGTTGCTGCAACCGCTGTGCGGTAACCAGGGTTTTTGGCTGATTGATATCGTCGGTGGTAAAGAGGATCTGCCGCTGAAGGTTGCTCAGATGCACGGCATCGTCATCCGCCAGCACCAGCGTGCCGATACCTGCACCGGCAAGGTACACCGCCGCAGGGGCGCCGAGGCCGCCAAGGCCGACAACCAGCACCCGGCTGGCAAGCAGCTTTTGCTGGCCGACAATGGCAATATCTTCCAGCAGGATCTGGCGGCTGTAGCGCATAAAATCGCGATCATTCATCGCCCACCCCCGCAAGCGTCAGCAACTGTTCCGTGGCCTGCCGCCAGTCTGCGGCCTGGGTGATGGCGCTGACCACCGCAATGCTGCCTACGCCCGTTGCCAGCACATCCGCTGCGCGCGAAAGGCTGATGCCGCCAATGGCGACCGTAGGGTAATCTCCCAGCCGCGCTATATGGCGCGCCAGTTGTTCCAGCCCCTGTGGCGCGGAGGGCATCTGTTTGGTTTGCGTCGGGAAAACATGGCCGAGCGCGATGTACGAAGGACGTGCCGCCAGCGCGATATCCATCTCCATATCGTCATGCGTGGAGACGCCCAGGCGCAGACCCGCCGCGCGAATGGCGCTCAGGTCGGCGGTTTCCAGGTCTTCCTGGCCAAGATGTACGCCGTACGCCTGGTGTTTTATGGCCAGCCGCCAGTAGTCGTTGATAAATAACCGCGCGTTGTAACGTCGTCCCAGCGCGATGACGGCAGCGATATCGTCTTCGACCTCATGTTCGCGTTTGTCTTTGATACGCAGTTGCAGGGTGCGCACGCCCGCTTCCAGCAAGCGGGCGATCCACTCAACGCTATCGACAACCGGGTAGAGACCGAGGCGAAACGGTACCGGAGGAAAGTCGGGTTGGTACATCAGGCTTCCTCCTTTTTCAGGTAGATTTCGCCGCCGCGGGCGCGGAAGTCGTTCGACTTATTATTCATCCCGACTTCGATGGCCTGTGCCGCTGCGTAATCGCGTACTTCCTGCGAGATTTTCATCGAGCAGAATTTCGGCCCGCACATTGAGCAGAAGTGAGCGATTTTGCCGGACTCCTGCGGCAGGGTTTCATCGTGATAAGCACGGGCGGTAAAGGGATCCAGCGCGAGATTAAACTGATCTTCCCAGCGGAACTCAAAGCGTGCTTTCGACATGGCGTTATCGCGGATCTGTGCGCCGGGGTGGCCTTTTGCCAGGTCAGCAGCATGAGCGGCGATTTTGTAGGTGATTAAGCCCTGTTTAACATCCTCTTTGTTTGGCAGGCCCAGGTGCTCTTTGGGGGTGACATAACAGAGCATGGCGCAGCCAAACCAGCCAATCATTGCTGCGCCAATGCCGGAGGTGAAGTGGTCGTAACCCGGTGCGATATCGGTGGTCAGCGGCCCAAGCGTGTAGAACGGCGCTTCGTGGCAGTGCTCCAGTTCTTCGGTCATATTGCGGCGGATCATCTGCATCGGCACATGCCCCGGGCCTTCAATCATCACCTGCACGTCGTACTCCCAGGCGATTTTGGTCAGTTCGCCCAGTGTGTGCAGTTCGGCAAATTGCGCTTCGTCGTTGGCATCCTGAATTGAACCCGGACGCAGGCCATCGCCGAGCGACAGCGAGACATCGTAAGCGGCGCAGATCTCACAAATTTCGCGGAAGTGGGTGTAAAGGAAGTTCTCCTGATGGTGGGAGAGACACCACTTCGCCATAATCGACCCGCCACGGGAAACAATGCCGGTCAGGCGCTGTGCGGTCATCGGAACGTAACGCAACAAGACGCCTGCGTGGATAGTGAAATAATCCACCCCTTGTTCCGCCTGTTCGAGCAGCGTATCGCGGAATGCCTGCCAGTTGAGATCTTCGGCGATCCCGTTGACCTTCTCCAGCGCCTGGTAGATCGGTACCGTACCGATCGGCACCGGACTGTTACGCAGGATCCATTCGCGGGTTTCGTGGATATAGCGCCCGGTGGACAGATCCATCACCGTGTCTGCGCCCCAGCGGGTTGACCACACCAGTTTTTCCACTTCCTCTTCGATGGACGAAGTCACTGCCGAGTTGCCGATGTTGGCGTTCACTTTCACCAGGAAGTTACGTCCGATGATCATCGGCTCTGATTCCGGGTGGTTGATGTTGGCCGGAATGATCGCGCGGCCAGCGGCGACTTCATCGCGCACAAACTCCGGCGTGATATTGTTCGGCAGGCGGGCGCCAAAACCTTCGCCCGGATGCTGCCTGCGCAGCACTTCGCTGCGAATGCGTTCGCGGCCCATATTTTCGCGAATGGCGATAAATTCCATTTCCGGCGTGACGATCCCTTTGCGGGCGTAGTGCAATTGGGTGACACGTTGACCGGCTTTGGCGCGGCGCGGGGTCAGCAGCCCGTTGAAGCGCAGCTCATCAAGGCCTTCATCCGCCAGACGTGCGTTGGTGTAAGCCGAACTGCGTTCATCAAGCGTTTCACTGTCATCACGCGAGGCGATCCAGGGGGCGCGAAGCTTGGCCAGACCTTGTTGCACATCGATGGTGACTGCCGGATCGCCATACGGGCCGGAGGTGTCGTAAACCGGTACCGCTTCGTTCTCTTCAAACTGAGGATGCTCTTTTGTGCCGCCAATCAGCGTTGGGCTGAGCTGGATTTCACGCATTGGGATGCGGATATCGGGCTGCGAACCGGTGACGTAAATACGGTGTGAGTTGGGGAAAGCGGTGCCTTCCAGCGTGTCGATAAAGTGTTGCGCCTGGGCGCGTTGTTCACGACGTGTAAGTTTTGCAGACATAGCTCATTCCAGAATTAAAAGGAGATGGCTTGTCAGACGACGGATGGAGTAATGGCAACAAACCGCCCGTAAGGGTGGTTGATGTGAATGGATTACTCTTGTTCCCTTCGCAGGTCTTAACCCGATCAGGTTCCGCGGATCCCGAATTAACGGTCTCAGCCTTTTCCACTTCATCTTTCGCGCCGCTTCGCGGCATTGCGAATCATGTAGTGGAGAGATAGGCACTCCGACAAGAAAAACCCCCGTCCTCAGACGGGGAACTGCTTTTTAAACTACGCGTTACTTTTTAAGAATTCAAGCAGGGCGCGCCATGCCGCTTTCGTCATTGGCGCTCTCTTTGAGATTGTTATCAAAAGCCAGCACGATCAGTTTGTCCTCCAGCATAAAGCGGGCCTCCAGCGCCTCGCCGATGTCGGAAAGCGCCTGCTGGAATTCCAGACAGTTATCATCATCAATGGCGTTTTCCAGGCTGGTATCGTAGTAATTCATGATTTCGAGGGTGTTGGCTTCCAGCAGCGGATAGAGCTGGTTAGCGATTAAAAGTGGATTGCTCCCTTCCATTTCGCGAATGACGCGTTCATAAATACTGAAGTGACCTGCGGAGAGGTACTCCACCAGGTTGTGACAGAAATCGTCCAGCGCTTTTTCATTAAGCTGCATGTACGATCCTTTGCCAGGCTTAATGCCAACCAGATTGTAGTAAGAAACGAGAAGTTGCTTACGTACTAGCAGCCAATGGTCGACAAGTGTGTTACTTCCTCCAACGCGCTCTGTCAGGCTTTCTAACTGGTTTAGCATAATTGGCTCCGCAATATGTAAGTGAAAAAATGCTCACCCAAATGTAATAATAATGTTAACAAAACGCCAGTGAAGCTAAGGTAGTGCACCAAATGGTACGTATTATTGACGCCCGGGATCATGGCTGGTGGATAGTAAGCCATGAACAAAAATTATGGTTGCCCGGTGGAGAATTACCACATGGGCAGGCAGGAAATTTCGATCTTGTGGGGCAGAGCGCGCTTCATATCGGTGAATGGCAGGGCGAACCGGTATGGATGATCCGCCAGAATCGCCGCCAGGACATGGGATCCGTACGCCAGGTGATCGATCAGGACGCCGGGCTGTTCCAGTTGGCCGGGCGCGGCGTGCAACTGGCGGAATTTTACCGTTCACATCAGTTTTGCGGTTACTGCGGGCACACCATGCACCCGAGCAAAACCGAGTGGGCAATGCTGTGTGATCACTGCCGTGAGCGCTACTATCCGCAAATAGCCCCCTGCATTATCGTCGCCATCCGCCGCGATGACGCGATTCTTCTGGCGCAGCATACGCGCCATCGTAACGGGATTTACACTGTGCTTGCCGGGTTTGTTGAAGTAGGCGAAACCCTGGAGCAGGCGGTGGCCCGTGAAGTGATGGAAGAGAGTGGCATTAAGGTTAAAAATTTGCGTTATGTTACCTCTCAGCCATGGCCCTTCCCTCAATCACTGATGACCGCGTTTATGGCGGACTATGACAGCGGTGATATTCATATCGACCCGAAAGAGCTGCTGGATGCGGGCTGGTATCGTTATGACGAGTTACCCCTGTTGCCGCCGCCGGGCACCGTTGCGCGCCGTCTGATCGAAGACACGGTGGCGATGTGCCGCGCAGAGTACGAGTAAGGCGTATATACTGGCGGCCTGACGCTTAAGGAACTGACAATGACCGAACTGAAAAACGATCGTTACCTGCGCGCGCTTCAGCGCCAGCCAGTAGACATGACGCCGGTATGGATGATGCGCCAGGCGGGCCGCTATTTACCGGAATACAAAGCGACGCGCGCACAAGCGGGCGACTTTATGTCGCTGTGTAAAAACGCGGATCTTGCCTGCGAAGTGACGCTACAACCGCTGCGCCGTTATCCGCTTGATGCGGCGATCCTCTTCTCGGACATTCTCACCGTACCGGACGCGATGGGCCTTGGGCTCTATTTTGAAGCGGGCGAAGGGCCGCGGTTCACTTCCCCCATCACCTCAAAAGCGGATGTTGAGAAACTCCCGGTGCCGGACCCGGAAAGCGAGCTGGGTTATGTAATGAACGCAGTGCGCACCATTCGTCGCGAGCTGAAAGGCGAGGTGCCGCTGATTGGCTTCTCCGGGAGTCCGTGGACGCTGGCGACCTACATGGTGGAAGGCGGCAGCAGCAAAGCCTTTACCGTGATCAAAAAAATGATGTACGCCGATCCGAATACGCTGCATCTGCTGCTGGATAAGCTGGCGCAAAGCGTCACGTTGTACCTTAACGCGCAGATCCGCGCCGGGGCGCAGTCGGTGATGATTTTTGACACCTGGGGCGGCGTTCTCACGGGGCGTGATTATCAACAGTTCTCGCTCTATTACATGCATAAAATCGTTGATGGCCTGTTGCGTGAAAATGAAGGCCGTCGTGTGCCGGTCACGCTGTTTACCAAAGGTGGCGGACAGTGGCTGGAAGCGATGGCGGAGACCGGTTGTGATGCGTTGGGCCTGGACTGGACCACGGACATCGCCGATGCACGCCGTCGTGTAGGACACAAAGTCGCCCTGCAAGGGAATATGGATCCGTCCATGCTGTATGCACCGCCTGCGCGTATTGAAGAAGAAGTCGCTTCCATTCTTGCGGGCTTCGGCAAAGGCGAGGGCCATGTGTTTAACCTTGGGCACGGTATTCATCAGGATGTTCCGCCGGAACATGCCGGCGCATTTGTGGAGGCGGTACACCGTCTGTCGGCCTCCTGGCACCAGTAAGGAGAGAATATGGATCTCGCGTCACTACGCGACCAACAACGTGAACTGGCTTCATCGGTGATCCATGAGGATCGCCTTGATAACGATCCGCCGACGGTGATCGGCGGTGCGGATGTAGGTTTCGAGCAGGGTGGTGAAGTGACGCGAGCGGCCATGGTGCTGCTTTCGTACCCGTCGTTGGCGCTTATCGAGTATCAGGTGGCGCGTATTCCCACCACCATGCCTTATATTCCGGGTTTCCTGTCGTTTCGTGAGTATCCGGCGTTGCTGGCGGCGTGGGAACAGCTGTCGCAAAAGCCGGATCTGCTCTTTGTGGACGGTCACGGCATCTCCCACCCGCGTCGTCTTGGCGTTGCCAGTCACTTTGGCCTGCTGGTGGATGTGCCCACCATTGGCGTGGCGAAAAAGCGCTTGTGCGGTAAGTTTGAGCCGCTTGCCGACCAACCCGGCGCGTTGTCGCCGCTGATGGATAAAGGTGAGAAGCTGGCATGGGTGTGGCGCAGTAAAGCACGCTGCAATCCGTTGTTTATCACGACCGGGCACCGGGTGAGCCAGGATAGTGCTCTGGCGTGGGTGCAGCGCTGTATGAAAGGCTACCGCCTGCCTGAGCCGACGCGCTGGGCAGATGCCGTGGCGTCCGGTCGTCCGGCGTTTACGCGTTGGCAGGCAATTCAGCGTGATATCAGGTAAACTGCGCCTAATACCGACTTTGAGAAGCGATCATGTTACAAAACCCGATTCACCTGCGTCTGGAAAAGCTGGAAAGCTGGCAGCACGTTGTCTTTATGGCCTGTCTGTGCGAACGCATGTACCCCAACTACGCCATGTTTTGTCAGCAAACGGAGTTTGGCGATGCGCAGCTCTACCGCCGTATTCTTGACCTCGTGTGGGAAACGCAGGTGGTAAAAGACGCGAAGGTGAATTTCGACAGCCAGCTTGAGAAGCTGGAAGAGGCGATCCCTGCGGCTGATGATTACGATCTGTATGGCGTCTACCCGGCGATCGATGCCTGCGTGGCGTTAAGTGAGTTGATTCACTCACGTCTGAGCGGCGAAACGCTTGAGCATGCCATTGAGGTCAGCAAGACTTCTATCACCACCGTCGCGATGCTGGAAATGACCCAGGCGGGTCGTGAAATGACCGATGAAGAGCTGCGACTGAACCCCGCTGTAGAGCAGGAATGGGACATTCAGTGGGAGATTTTCCGCCTTCTGGCTGACTGCGAAGAACGCGACATTGAGTTGATCAAAGGGCTACGTGCAGACTTGCGTGAGGCCGGCGACAGCAATATCGGTATAAATTTGCAGCAATGAGACAATAAAACGTGATTTAACGCCTGTTTTGTCGTGCCAGAAGGCTTCCCTTCGCACCCCCGTCTGGTCTACATTTGGGGGGCGAAAATAAGTGGCTATCGGTGCGTGTATGCAGGAGAGTGCTTTTGAGGCATTTCCGTCGCACTCGATGCTTAGCAAGCGATAAACACATTGAAAGGATAACTTATGAACAAGACTCAACTGATTGATGTAATTGCAGACAAGGCTGATCTGTCTAAAGCGCAAGCGAAAGCTGCACTGGAATCCACCCTGGCTGCTATTACTGAGTCTCTGAAAGAAGGTGATGCTGTACAACTGGTTGGTTTCGGTACCTTCAAAGTGAACCACCGCGCTGAGCGTACTGGCCGCAACCCGCAGACCGGTAAAGAAATCAAAATCGCCGCAGCTAACGTGCCGGCATTTGTTTCTGGTAAAGCACTGAAAGACTCTGTTAAGTAAGACAGCGTGGCAGTGAACAGTTTTGTCGAAGGGGCGGTTTCGCCCCTTTTGTCATTCTGGCGTCGCCCGCTGACGCTGGTGGGCGCGCTGTTGCTGGCTGCCTGTAGCCATGATTCCACTCTGCCTCCGTTTACCGCCAGCGGTTTTGCCGGCGATCAGGGCGCAGTGCGTATCTGGCGTAAAGATTCCGGTGGAGAGACACATCTGCTTTCCGCTTTTAGCCCGTGGCATCACGGGAACACCACGTTGGGCGAGTATCGCTGGCAAGGCGACGCGTTGACCCTCGTCGAACTCAATATCTACAGTACTCCCCCTGAACATATTCGCGCCCGGTTTGACGACCGTGGAGAGTTGAGCTTTATGCAGCGGGAAGTCGATGGTCAGAAACAGCAGCTCTCCAGTGACCAGATTGCACTCTACCGCTATCGTGCAGAGCAAATCCGCCAGACCAGCGATGCATTGCGCCAGGGGCGTGTGGTGCTGCGTCAGGGGCGCTGGCAGGCGAATCATACGGTGCAGACCTGCGAAGGTGAGACGGTGAAGCCGGATCTGGATGCGTACGCATTAGCGCGCGTAGAACGCCGTCAGAGCCACTCCTCAGCCGCGGTCAGCGTGGCGTGGCTGGAAGCGCCGGAAGGCGTTCAGCTGTTGCTGGTGGCGAATGAGGACTTCTGTCGCTGGCAACCGACAGAGAAACGTTTCTGATACGTCGTCAGGGTTAGCGCAGCGCCACCCGGTGAATTGCCAGATGGCGGCTACGCCCCTTACGGGCCCACTGAACGGTTCCCTCTCCCCTTTGGAGAGAGGGGGAGGGAATAATTACTTGCCCTGTTCGCGAGCTATCGCACGGTAACCAATATCCCGGCGGCTGAAGCTGCCCTCCCAGTGAATATCGCTCATCAATGCGTAAGCGCGCTGCTGCGCTTCAGCAACGGTATTGCCCAGCGCTGTCACGCACAATACACGCCCGCCGTTGGTCAGCACCTGGTCGTCAGCGGCGAGTTTGGTACCCGCATGGAACACTTTGCCGTCCGCTGCTTCTTCCAGCGGCAGGCCGTGGATCACATCGCCATTGCGATAATTGCCCGGATATCCGCCGGCCGCGATGACCACACCCAGCGAGGCGCGCGGATCCCACTGTGAGGTTTTCTCATCCAGCTTACCTTCGCAGGCCGCCAGGCAAAGCTCCACCAGATCGGACTGCATACGCAGCATGATCGGTTGCGTTTCCGGGTCGCCAAAGCGGCAGTTGAACTCGATCACTTTCGGGTTGCCCTGCTTGTCGATCATCAGACCGGCATACAGGAAACCGGTATAGGTATTGCCTTCCGCCGCCATCCCGCGCACGGTTGGCCATATGACACGTTCCATGGTGCGCTGATGCACTTCATCGGTGACCACCGGGGCAGGCGAGTAAGCCCCCATACCGCCGGTGTTCGGGCCGGTGTCGCCATCGCCCACGCGTTTGTGATCCTGGCTGGTGGCCATCGGCAGGACATGCTCGCCGTCAACCATCACGATAAAGCTGGCCTCTTCGCCGTCGAGGAACTCTTCAATAACGATACGATGACCCGCATCGCCAAAGGCATTGCCCGCCAGCATGTCGTTAACGGCGGCTTCGGCTTCTTCAAGCGTCATTGCGACGATCACGCCTTTGCCTGCAGCCAGACCGTCGGCTTTGATCACGATGGGTGCGCCTTTTTCACGCAGGTAAGCCAGCGCGGGTTCAACCTCGGTGAAATTCTGGTACTCCGCCGTTGGGATGTTGTGGCGGGCCAGGAAGTCTTTGGTGAACGCTTTGGAGCCTTCCAGCTGCGCTGCGCCCTGCGTTGGGCCAAAAATCGTCAGACCCGCAGCGCGGAATGCATCCACCACGCCAATCACCAGCGGAGCTTCCGGGCCAACGATGGTCAGATCGATTTTTTCGTTCTGCGCGAAACTCAACAGTGCAGGAATATCGGTGGCGCCGATTGCGACGTTTTGCAGCGCAGGCTCAAGCGCGGTGCCGGCATTACCCGGAGCAACAAAAACGGTTTCAACCAGCGGTGACTGTGCTGCTTTCCAGGCCAGCGCGTGCTCGCGCCCGCCGTTACCAATCACTAATACTTTCATTGTTTGCTCCGTAGATTAATGGCGGAAGTGGCGCATGTCGGTAAAGATCATTGCAATGCCATGCTCATCAGCGGCGGCAATCACTTCGTCATCACGAATGGAACCCCCCGGCTGGATAACGCAGGTCACACCGACGGCTGCGGCAGCATCAATACCATCACGGAACGGGAAGAAGGCATCAGAGGCCATGGCCGAGCCTTTCACTTCCAGTCCTTCGTCACCGGCTTTGATCCCGGCGATCTTCGCGGAGTAGACGCGGCTCATCTGGCCTGCGCCAATGCCGATAGTCATGTTCTCTTTTGCGTAAACAATGGCGTTGGATTTAACGAACTTCGCCACTTTCCAGCAGAATAATGCATCACGCAGTTCTTGTTCGGTTGGTTGGCGTTTGCTGACCACACGCAGCGCATTTTCGGTCACCATACCCAGATCGCGATCCTGAACCAGCAGACCACCGTTAACGCGTTTGAAATCCAGCCCCGCGACACGTTGCGCCCATTGGCCGCACACCAGAACGCGCACGTTCTGCTTGGCTGCGGTGACTTTCAACGCGTCTTCGGTGGCAGACGGCGCAATGATCACTTCGACAAACTGGCGGGAGATGATCGCCTGTGCAGTTTGGGCATCCAGCTCGCGGTTAAAAGCGATAATGCCGCCGAAAGCAGACGTCGGATCGGTTTTATACGCGCGCTCGTAGGCATCCAGAATCGAGCTGCCAACGGCGACACCGCATGGGTTGGCGTGTTTCACAATCACACAGGCTGCTTCGCTGAACTCTTTTACACACTCCAGCGCTGCGTCGGTGTCGGCAATATTGTTATAGGAAAGTGCTTTGCCTTGCAGTTGTTGCGCGGTGGCGACGGACGCTTCCTTCACCTCTTCTTCTATATAGAAGGCTGCTTGCTGATGGCTGTTCTCGCCGTAACGCATATCCTGCTTCTTAATGAAGTTCAGGTTCAGCGTACGCGGGAAGCGACCGGCTGGCTCTTTGCTCTCACCGTGATAGGCGGGCACCAGACTGCCGAAGTAGTTGGCGATCATGCTGTCGTAAGCGGCAGTATGTTCAAAGGCTTTGATCGCCAGATCAAAACGGGTATCCAGCGTCAGAGATCTTTCGTTGGCATCCATCTCATTAATGATGGCGCTGTAATCGCTGCTCTTTACAACAATGGCGACATCTTTATGGTTCTTCGCTGCGGAGCGCACCATGGTCGGGCCGCCGATATCAATATTCTCTACGGCGTCTTCCAGCGAGCAACCTTCACGGGCTACGGTCTGGGCGAACGGATAAAGGTTAACAACGACCATATCGATCGGCGCGATCGCGTGCTGCGCCATGATGGCATCATCCTGGCCGCGACGACCAAGAATGCCGCCGTGCACTTTCGGGTGCAGGGTTTTTACACGTCCATCCATCATTTCCGGAAAACCGGTGTAGTCGGAGACTTCGGTCACCGGCAGACCTTTATCTGCCAGCAGACGAGCGGTGCCGCCCGTAGAGAGCAGTTCTACGCCACGCTGAGAGAGCGCCTGTGCGAATTCGACAATACCGGCCTTGTCAGAAACACTGAGCAAAGCGCGGCGGACTGGACGACGTTGTTGCATGGTAAATCCCCTGGATTTGACTTTAACAGAGAGTGTTAGGTGAATTTTAGGATCCTTATTGATCCAAAAACTCAGCTAACACCCCAGAAGGGGTGTGTTATTTTTGCGCGGGCATTGTAACGAAAACGTTTGCGCAACGCTCGCGAATTTTTGTCCTTTTACCGGATTGTGGATAAGTCTGTGTGTAAATGGGTATAAAGGCGGGTTTTGCTGTGGAATGCAGCAGTCAGTCATTTTTATGTCATTTTTCTATTGCGGGGGGCTGAGAACTCCCTATAATGCGCCTCCATCGACACGGCGGATGTGAATCACTTCACACAAACAGCCGGTTCGGTTGAAGAGAAAAATCCTGAAATTCAGGGTTGACTCTGAAAGAGGAAAGCGTAATATACGCCACCTCGCGACAGAGCGCCAAGGCGCGTCGCAACTGCTCTTTAACAATTTATCAGACAATCTGTGTGGGCACTCAAAGTGACATGGATTCTTAACGTCTCAGGACGCTAAATGAATACCAAGTCTCACGAGTGAACACGTAATTCATTACGAAGTTTAATTCGGTGAGCATCAAACTTTTAAATTGAAGAGTTTGATCATGGCTCAGATTGAACGCTGGCGGCAGGCCTAACACATGCAAGTCGGACGGTAGCACAGAGGAGCTTGCTCCTCGGGTGACGAGTGGCGGACGGGTGAGTAATGTCTGGGAAACTGCCTGATGGAGGGGGATAACTACTGGAAACGGTAGCTAATACCGCATAACGTCGCAAGACCAAAGAGGGGGACCTTCGGGCCTCTTGCCATCAGATGTGCCCAGATGGGATTAGCTAGTAGGTGGGGTAACGGCTCACCTAGGCGACGATCCCTAGCTGGTCTGAGAGGATGACCAGCCACACTGGAACTGAGACACGGTCCAGACTCCTACGGGAGGCAGCAGTGGGGAATATTGCACAATGGGCGCAAGCCTGATGCAGCCATGCCGCGTGTATGAAGAAGGCCTTCGGGTTGTAAAGTACTTTCAGCGGGGAGGAAGGTGTTGTGGTTAATAACCACAGCAATTGACGTTACCCGCAGAAGAAGCACCGGCTAACTCCGTGCCAGCAGCCGCGGTAATACGGAGGGTGCAAGCGTTAATCGGAATTACTGGGCGTAAAGCGCACGCAGGCGGTCTGTCAAGTCGGATGTGAAATCCCCGGGCTCAACCTGGGAACTGCATTCGAAACTGGCAGGCTGGAGTCTCGTAGAGGGAGGTAGAATTCCAGGTGTAGCGGTGAAATGCGTAGAGATCTGGAGGAATACCGGTGGCGAAGGCGGCCTCCTGGACGAAGACTGACGCTCAGGTGCGAAAGCGTGGGGAGCAAACAGGATTAGATACCCTGGTAGTCCACGCTGTAAACGATGTCGATTTGGAGGTTGTGCCCTTGAGGCGTGGCTTCCGGAGCTAACGCGTTAAATCGACCGCCTGGGGAGTACGGCCGCAAGGTTAAAACTCAAATGAATTGACGGGGGCCCGCACAAGCGGTGGAGCATGTGGTTTAATTCGATGCAACGCGAAGAACCTTACCTGGTCTTGACATCCACAGAAGTTTCCAGAGATGGGGACGTGCCTTCGGGAACTGTGAGACAGGTGCTGCATGGCTGTCGTCAGCTCGTGTTGTGAAATGTTGGGTTAAGTCCCGCAACGAGCGCAACCCTTATCCTTTGTTGCCAGCGGTCCGGCCGGGAACTCAAAGGAGACTGCCAGTGATAAACTGGAGGAAGGTGGGGATGACGTCAAGTCATCATGGCCCTTACGACCAGGGCTACACACGTGCTACAATGGCGCATACAAAGAGAAGCGACCTCGCGAGAGCAAGCGGACCTCATAAAGTGCGTCGTAGTCCGGATTGGAGTCTGCAACTCGACTCCATGAAGTCGGAATCGCTAGTAATCGTGGATCAGAATGCCACGGTGAATACGTTCCCGGGCCTTGTACACACCGCCCGTCACACCATGGGAGTGGGTTGCAAAAGAAGTAGGTAGCTTAACCTTCGGGAGGGCGCTTACCACTTTGTGATTCATGACTGGGGTGAAGTCGTAACAAGGTAACCGTAGGGGAACCTGCGGTTGGATCACCTCCTTACCTTAAAGAACCTGCCTTTGCAGTGCTCACACAGATTGTCTGATGAAAAGAAAGAAGCAAGGCGTCTTGCGATTGAGACTTCAGTGTCCCCTTCGTCTAGAGGCCCAGGACACCGCCCTTTCACGGCGGTAACAGGGGTTCGAATCCCCTAGGGGACGCCACTTGCTGGTTTGTGAGTGAAAGTCACCTGCCGATGTATCTCAAAACTGACTCACGAGTCATGTTTGAGATATTTGCTCTTTAAAAATCTGGATCAAGCTGAAAATTGAAACACAGAACAGTGCGAACTGTTCTGCGAGTCTCTCAAATTTTCACAAACTGACGATGAATCGCAAGAAACATCTTCGGGTTGTGAGGTTAAGCGACCAAGCGTACACGGTGGATGCCCTGGCAGTCAGAGGCGATGAAGGACGTGCTAATCTGCGAAAAGCGCCGGTAAGGTGATATGAACCGTTATAACCGGCGATGTCCGAATGGGGAAACCCAGTGTGACTCGTCACACTATCATTAACTGAATCCATAGGTTAATGAGGCGAACCGGGGGAACTGAAACATCTAAGTACCCCGAGGAAAAGAAATCAACCGAGATTCCCCCAGTAGCGGCGAGCGAACGGGGAGGAGCCCAGAGCCAGAATCAGCTTGTGTGTTAGTGGAAGCGTCTGGAAAGTCGCGCGATACAGGGTGACAGCCCCGTACACAAAAATGCACAGGTTGTGAGCTCGATGAGTAGGGCGGGACACGTGGTATCCTGTCTGAATATGGGGGGACCATCCTCCAAGGCTAAATACTCCTGACTGACCGATAGTGAACCAGTACCGTGAGGGAAAGGCGAAAAGAACCCCGGCGAGGGGAGTGAAAAAGAACCTGAAACCGTGTACGTACAAGCAGTGGGAGCACCCTTTGGGGTGTGACTGCGTACCTTTTGTATAATGGGTCAGCGACTTATATTCTGTAGCAAGGTTAACCGAATAGGGGAGCCGAAGGGAAACCGAGTCTTAACTGGGCGTTAAGTTGCAGGGTATAGACCCGAAACCCGGTGATCTAGCCATGGGCAGGTTGAAGGTTGGGTAACACTAACTGGAGGACCGAACCGACTAATGTTGAAAAATTAGCGGATGACTTGTGGCTGGGGGTGAAAGGCCAATCAAACCGGGAGATAGCTGGTTCTCCCCGAAAGCTATTTAGGTAGCGCCTCGTGAATTCATCTCCGGGGGTAGAGCACTGTTTCGGCTAGGGGGCCATCCCGGCTTACCAACCCGATGCAAACTGCGAATACCGGAGAATGTTATCACGGGAGACACACGGCGGGTGCTAACGTCCGTCGTGAAGAGGGAAACAACCCAGACCGCCAGCTAAGGTCCCAAAGTCATGGTTAAGTGGGAAACGATGTGGGAAGGCCCAGACAGCCAGGATGTTGGCTTAGAAGCAGCCATCATTTAAAGAAAGCGTAATAGCTCACTGGTCGAGTCGGCCTGCGCGGAAGATGTAACGGGGCTAAACCATGCACCGAAGCTGCGGCAGCGACACTATGTGTTGTTGGGTAGGGGAGCGTTCTGTAAGCCTGTGAAGGTGTGCTGTGAGGCATGCTGGAGGTATCAGAAGTGCGAATGCTGACATAAGTAACGATAAAGCGGGTGAAAAGCCCGCTCGCCGGAAGACCAAGGGTTCCTGTCCAACGTTAATCGGGGCAGGGTGAGTCGACCCCTAAGGCGAGGCCGAAAGGCGTAGTCGATGGGAAACAGGTTAATATTCCTGTACTTGGTGTTACTGCGAAGGGGGGACGGAGAAGGCTATGTCATCCGGGCGACGGTTGTCCCGGTTTAAGCGTGCAGGTGTGTGCTCCAGGCAAATCCGGAGCGCTTTAACACTGAGGCGTGATGACGAGGCACTACGGTGCTGAAGTGACAAATGCCCTGCTTCCAGGAAAAGCCTCTAAGCATCAGGTAACACGAAATCGTACCCCAAACCGACACAGGTGGTCAGGTAGAGAATACCAAGGCGCTTGAGAGAACTCGGGTGAAGGAACTAGGCAAAATGGTGCCGTAACTTCGGGAGAAGGCACGCTGATATGTAGGTGAAGCGGTTTACCCGTGGAGCTGAAATCAGTCGAAGATACCAGCTGGCTGCAACTGTTTATTAAAAACACAGCACTGTGCAAACACGAAAGTGGACGTATACGGTGTGACGCCTGCCCGGTGCCGGAAGGTTAATTGATGGGGTTATCCGTAAGGAGAAGCTCTTGATCGAAGCCCCGGTAAACGGCGGCCGTAACTATAACGGTCCTAAGGTAGCGAAATTCCTTGTCGGGTAAGTTCCGACCTGCACGAATGGCGTAATGATGGCCAGGCTGTCTCCACCCGAGACTCAGTGAAATTGAACTCGCTGTGAAGATGCAGTGTACCCGCGGCAAGACGGAAAGACCCCGTGAACCTTTACTATAGCTTGACACTGAACATTGAGCCTTGATGTGTAGGATAGGTGGGAGGCTTTGAAGCGTGGACGCCAGTCTGCGTGGAGCCAACCTTGAAATACCACCCTTTAATGTTTGATGTTCTAACGTGGACCCGTAATCCGGGTTGCGGACAGTGTCTGGTGGGTAGTTTGACTGGGGCGGTCTCCTCCTAAAGCGTAACGGAGGAGCACGAAGGTCAGCTAATCCTGGTCGGACATCAGGAGGTTAGTGCAATGGCATAAGCTGGCTTGACTGCGAGCGTGACGGCGCGAGCAGGTGCGAAAGCAGGTCATAGTGATCCGGTGGTTCTGAATGGAAGGGCCATCGCTCAACGGATAAAAGGTACTCCGGGGATAACAGGCTGATACCGCCCAAGAGTTCATATCGACGGCGGTGTTTGGCACCTCGATGTCGGCTCATCACATCCTGGGGCTGAAGTAGGTCCCAAGGGTATGGCTGTTCGCCATTTAAAGTGGTACGCGAGCTGGGTTTAGAACGTCGTGAGACAGTTCGGTCCCTATCTGCCGTGGGCGCTGGAGAATTGAGGGGGGCTGCTCCTAGTACGAGAGGACCGGAGTGGACGCATCACTGGTGTTCGGGTTGTCATGCCAATGGCACTGCCCGGTAGCTAAATGCGGAAGAGATAAGTGCTGAAAGCATCTAAGCACGAAACTTGCCCCGAGATGAGTTCTCCCTGACTCCTTGAGAGTCCTGAAGGAACGTTGAAGACGACGACGTTGATAGGCCGGGTGTGTAAGCGCAGCGATGCGTTGAGCTAACCGGTACTAATGAACCGTGAGGCTTAACCTTACAACGCCGAAGATGTTTTGGCGTGAGAGACGCGATAATCAGCTTGATACAGATTATGTCAGGGCGCGGAAGCGGTCTGATAGACAGAATTTGCCTGGCGGCACTAGCGCGGTGGTCCCACCTGACCCCATGCCGAACTCAGAAGTGAAACGCCGTAGCGCCGATGGTAGTGTGGGGTCTCCCCATGCGAGAGTAGGGAACTGCCAGGCATCAAATAAAGCAGAAGGCCCAGTCGAAAGACTGGGCCTTTTTGCTATTGTTTTATCATGTGGCCTGGCCTGTTGCAGGCGGGCAATGACGTGAAACTTTCTCACCTTCCACTTGCGGACTCGACATTTTGACAATTCCTGGGTATCTTCGGCTATCTGGATGTCTAAACGTTTAAACGTATGCAGTGAGGATATAAGTTATGCCGATTCGGGTGCAGGACGAGCTGCCAGCCGTCAACTTCTTACGTGATGAGAATGTCTTTGTAATGACAACCTCGCGCGCAACAGTTCAGGAAATTCGTCCGCTGAAGGTGCTTATCCTCAACCTGATGCCGAAGAAAATTGAGACGGAAAACCAGTTCCTGCGCCTGCTGTCGAACTCGCCGCTGCAGGTGGATGTGCGTCTGCTGCGTATCGACTCACGCGAGTCGCGCAATACGCCCGCTGAACACCTGAACACCTTCTATTGTAACTTCGACGAGATCTGTCACGAAAACTACGATGGCTTGATCGTCACCGGCGCGCCGTTAGGGTTGGTGGAATTCAACGATGTTGCCTACTGGCCTCAAATCGAGCAGGTGCTGGAGTGGGCAAAAGATCACGTCACCTCAACGTTGTTTGTCTGTTGGGCGGTACAAGCCGCATTAAACATCCTCTATGGCATTCCTAAACAGACCCGCAGCGAAAAACTCTCAGGCGTATACGAACATCGCATTCTTCATCCTCATGCCCTACTGACCCGTGGTTTTGACGATGTATTCCTTGCTCCACACTCCCGTTATGCCGACTTCCCGGCCGCATTGATCCGTGATTACACCGATCTGGATATTCTCGCGGAAACCGAAGGCGGAGACGCCTATCTGTTTGCCAGCAAGGACAAACGTATTGCCTTTGTCACGGGGCACCCGGAATACGATGCCAACACGCTGGCGAGTGAGTTCTTCCGCGACGTAGATGCTGGTCTGAGTCCGGAGTTGCCGTACAACTATTTCCCGAAAGACGATCCGCAGAACACGCCGCACGCTTCCTGGCGCAGCCACGGTAATTTGCTGTTCATCAACTGGCTTAACTACTACGTCTACCAGATCACGCCATTCGATCTGCGTCATATGAATCCGACGCTGGATTAAGCGTTTCAGCCCTGCACTACAGGCGCCTTCGGGCGCTTTTTTATTTCCGAAAATCACTTCACAACCAAATAAAACTATAACTTCTATGTTATCAGTAAGTTAATTTCATTTTAAATTAAAAATGGAAATTGTTTTTGATTTTGGAAAAATAATTAGCCAGGATTGATCCTGCTGAACGAAAACTGCACACCCGATCTTCGTTCGCATTGGGAAATGTCTTCGATGCACAAATGAGGAGCCGTACCATGACACAACAGGCGACAACAACCGATGAACTGGCCTTTACGCAGCCCTATGGCGAGCAGGAAAAACAGATCCTCACGCCTTCAGCGGTGGAATTTCTGAGTGAGCTGGTTACCCGCTTTACGCCAAAACGCAATCAGTTATTGGCTGCGCGTCTGCGCCAGCAACAGCAGATCGATGCCGGTACGTTGCCTGGTTTTATTTCGGAAACAGATTCCATTCGCGAAAGTAACTGGACTATCCGCGGTATCCCTGGCGATTTACTCGATCGTCGGGTGGAGATCACCGGGCCGGTTGAGCGCAAAATGGTCATCAATGCGCTCAACGCGAATGTGAAAGTGTTTATGGCGGATTTTGAAGATTCGCTGGCACCGAACTGGGAAAAAGTGATCGACGGGCAGATCAACCTGCGCGATGCGGTTAACGGCACCATCAGCTATACCAACGAAGCAGGCAAAATCTATCAACTCAAACCCAACCCGGCGGTACTGGTTTGCCGCGTACGCGGTTTGCACTTGCCAGAGAAGCACGTCACCTGGCGTGAAGAAGCCATTCCCGGCAGCCTGTTTGATTTTGCGCTCTACTTTTTCCACAACCATAAAAACCTGCTCGCTAAAGGCAGCGGTCCCTATTTCTATCTGCCAAAAACCCAGTCCTGGCAAGAAGCAGCATGGTGGAGTGAGGTCTTTAGTTTTACGGAAGACCGCTTTAACCTGCCGCGCGGCACAATCAAAGCAACCTTGCTGATTGAAACCCTGCCGGCGGTATTCCAGATGGATGAGATCCTGCATGCCCTGCGTGACCATATCGTCGGGCTTAACTGCGGGCGCTGGGATTATATCTTCAGCTATATCAAAACATTAAAAAACTACCCGGATCGCGTACTGCCCGATCGCCAGGTCGTGACGATGGACAAACCGTTCCTCAGCGCTTATTCCCGCCTGCTGATCAAAACCTGCCATCGTCGCGGCGCGTTTGCGATGGGCGGCATGGCGGCGTTTATCCCCAGCAAAGATGCAGAACGTAATAACTGGGTACTGAACAAGGTAAAAGCGGATAAAGAGCTCGAAGCCAAAAACGGTCATGACGGTACGTGGATTGCCCACCCGGGTCTTGGCGATACGGTGATGGAGGTGTTTAACGCTGCACTGGGCGACCACAAAAATCAGTTGTCGGTGAGCCGTGAAGAGGATGCGCCGATCACCGCTGATCAACTGCTGGCGCCTTGCGAAGGCGAACGTACAGAAGAAGGCATGCGTGCCAACATTCGTGTGGCGGTGCAGTACATCGAAGCGTGGATCTCCGGTAATGGTTGCGTGCCGATTTACGGCCTGATGGAAGATGCCGCCACAGCGGAAATTTCCCGCACGTCCATCTGGCAATGGATCCACCACGAAAAAACGCTGAGCAACGGCAAAGCGGTGACCAAAGCGCTGTTCCGCCAGATGCTGGCTGAAGAGATGCTGGTCATTCAGGAAGAGTTGGGTGAACACCGCTTTAGCAGCGGGCGGTTTGATGATGCCGCGCGCCTGATGGAGCAGATCACCACCTCTGATGAGCTGATCGATTTCCTGACGTTGCCTGGCTACCGCCTGTTAGCGTAATTCACCCACCTGTCACACTATGGAGCATCTGCATATGAAAACCCGTACCCAACAAATCGAAGCATTACAAAAAGAGTGGACACAACCGCGCTGGGAAGGCATTCGCCGCCCCTATACGGCGGAAGAGGTGGTGAAATTACGTGGCTCGGTAAACCCGGAATGTACGCTGGCGCAACTCGGCGCCGCCAAAATGTGGCGCTTGCTGCATGGCGAGTCGAAAAAAGGGTATATCAACAGCCTTGGTGCGTTGACAGGCGGCCAGGCATTGCAACAGGCGAAAGCGGGTATTGAAGCCGTGTATCTCTCCGGCTGGCAGGTGGCGGCAGATGCAAACCTGGCCTCCAGCATGTATCCGGACCAGTCGCTGTACCCGGCAAACTCGGTGCCATCGGTGGTGGAGCGCATCAATAACACCTTCCGCCGTGCGGATCAGATCCAGTGGGCGGCAGGCATTGAACCTGGCGATCCGCGCTTTGTGGATTACTTCCTGCCGATCGTTGCCGATGCCGAAGCCGGTTTTGGCGGGGTGCTGAACGCATTTGAACTGATGAAATCGATGATCGAAGCCGGTGCAGCGGCGGTTCACTTCGAAGATCAGCTCGCCTCGGTGAAAAAATGCGGCCACATGGGCGGTAAAGTGCTGGTACCAACCCAGGAAGCCGTACAGAAACTGGTTGCCGCGCGCCTGGCTGCGGATGTGCTGGGCGTACCAACATTGCTGGTCGCCCGTACCGACGCCGATGCCGCCGATCTGGTGACCTCCGACTGCGACCCGTATGACAGCGCGTTTATTACCGGTGAGCGCACCAGTGAAGGTTTTTATCGTACCCACGCCGGTATCGAGCAAGCCATCAGCCGCGGCCTGGCGTATGCACCGTATGCCGATCTGGTGTGGTGCGAAACGTCAACGCCGGATCTTGAGCTGGCCCGCCGTTTCGCCGAAGCCATCCACGCGAAATTCCCCGGCAAACTGCTGGCCTACAACTGTTCGCCATCGTTTAACTGGAAGAAAAATCTCGACGACAACACCATCGCGCGTTTCCAGCAGGCGCTGTCGGACATGGGGTATAAATTCCAGTTTATTACCCTCGCGGGCATCCACAGTATGTGGTTCAACATGTTCGATTTGGCCCACGCCTATGCACAAGGTGAGGGGATGAAACACTACGTTGAGAAGGTGCAACAGCCGGAGTTCGCTGCAGGTAAAGAGGGCTATACCTTTGTTTCGCATCAGCAGGAGGTCGGTACGGGCTACTTCGATAAGGTGACCACCATTATTCAGGGCGGAACCTCTTCGGTCACCGCGCTGACCGGGTCGACGGAAGAAGCACAGTTCTGATCTGTTCTCCCTCTCCCTGCCGGGGAGAGGGACAAATGAGGGAAAGCTATGTCGCGTGGCCTGGAACTGCTGATTGCACAAACGATCTTACAGGGCTTCGATGCTCAATATGGTCGGTTTCTGGAAGTGACCTCCGGCGCGCAGCAGCGCTTTGAGCAGGCTGACTGGCAGGCCGTCCAGCAAGCGATGAAACAGCGTATTCACCTCTACGATCATCATGTGGGACTGGTGGTGGAGCAGTTACGCTGCATCACAGACAGCCAAAGCCCGGATGCCGCTTTCCTGCTGCGGGTAAAAGAGCACTACACCCAGTTGCTGCCGGACTATCCACGCTTTGAAATTGCCGAAAGTTTCTTTAACTCCGTCTATTGCCGTCTGTTTGATCACCGTTCGCTGACGCCGGAACGCTTGTTTATCTTCAGTTCGCAGCCCGAGCGGCGTTTTCGCACGATTCCACGACCGCTGGCGAAAGCATTCTGGCCGGAGCGCGGTTGGGAAGCGCTGCTGACCAAAGTCCTGTCTGATTTACCGCTGCGTCTGCCCTGGCAGGATAAAGCGCGCGATGTCGGTTATATCGCGGCACATCTGACGGATGCATTTGGCCCGGAAACCCTGAGCCAGTCGCATTTGCAGGTCGCAAACGAGCTGTTCTACCGTAACAAAGCGGCCTGGCTGGTCGGTAAGCTGATCACGCCGGTGGCGACGCTGCCCTTTTTGTTGCCGGTTCACCGCAGCGATGACGGGGAACTGTTTGTTGATACTTGTCTGACCACCCACGCCGAAGCCAGCATCGTGTTTGGTTTCGCCCGCTCCTATTTTATGGTCTATGCCCCGCTGCCTGCGGCTACCGTGGAGTGGCTGCGTGAAATCCTCCCCGGAAAGACCACCGCAGAGCTGTACATGGCGATTGGCTGCCAGAAGCATGGCAAAACGGAAAGCTACCGCGAGTATCTGAACTACATCAACGCCAGCGATGAGCAGTTTATTGAAGCGCCGGGGATCCGCGGTATGGTGATGCTGGTGTTTACACTGCCGGGCTTCGATCGGGTATTCAAGGTGATCAAGGATGTGTTCCCGCCGCAAAAGGAGATGAGTGCGGCTCATGTCCGCGCCTGCTATCAGTTGGTTAAAGAACACGATCGTGTCGGGCGCATGGCCGATACGCAAGAGTTTGAAAACTTCGTGCTGGAAAAGCGGCAAATTTCACCGGCGTTAATGGCGTTATTACAGGAGCAGGCACCGGGCAAGATCACCGATCTCGGCGATCGCATTGCGATAAGCCATCTCTATATTGAGCGGCGGATGGTGCCGCTCAACCTGTGGTTTGAGCAGGTCAAAGGCCAGCAATTGCGCGATGCGGTGGAAGAGTACGGCAATGCCATTCGCCAACTGGCCGCCGCCAATATCTTCCCCGGCGATATGTTATTTAAAAATTTCGGCGTCACCCGACACGGGCGGGTAGTGTTCTATGACTATGACGAAATTTGCTATATGACCGAAGTGAATTTTCGCGATATCCCTGCACCGCGCTACCCGGAAGATGAGCTCAGCGCCGAGCCGTGGTACAGCGTGACCCCAGGGGATGTTTTCCCGGAGGAGTTTCGCCACTGGCTGTGCGCCGACCCGAAAATTGGCCCGCTGTTTGAGGAGATGCACGCTGATTTACTGCGTGCTGACTACTGGCGCGGGCTGCAAATGCGCATCCGCAACGGGCATGTGGAAGATGTTTACGCCTACCGCAGGCGTCAGCGCTTTAGCGTACGCTTTGGCGCGACCGCGCTGCGGCAGGCGGGATAGATTAGGTAAAGTAGTAACGCACCACATGGAAGAAAATGGGGGCGGCGAAACAGAGTGAATCGATTCTGTCCATCATGCCGCCGTGCCCTTCGAGCATTGCCCCAAAATCTTTTACCCCGCGATCGCGCTTAATGGCCGACATGCACAACCCGCCAAGGAAGCCGAGCAAGGTGATCAGCAGCGAAATCACAAACGCCTGCCAGGGGTTGAACGGCGTGATCCACCATAACCCGGCCCCCACCAGACTGGCGCTGAGAATGCCGCCAACAAAGCCCTCAACCGTTTTATTGGGACTCAGTTTTGGCACGATCGGACGTTTGCCCCACAGCTTACCGAACACATACTGCAGCACGTCCGAGATTTGCACGACAATCATCATAAACAGCACCAGTTTGATGTTCTGGCCGCTGTAACCGGGAATAGACAACATCAACAACGCGGGCGCATGACTGACGCAGTAGACCGCCATCATCAGACTCCACTGGATTTTCGCGCTGCGCTCGAGGAAGTGATGCGTATCGCCAGCGATGGCCAAGCGAGCCGGAATAAACAAAAACGCATACACCGGGATAAAAATGACGAACACGGCGTACCACTGAATACCCACCAACAGATACTGCACGGGCAAAATAATAAAGAAGCACCAGAACAACGCTTCGTGATCGCCACGACGGGTCGGCATCAGCGTAATGCATTCGCGCAGCGCGAAAAAAGACATCAGCGCAAACAGCACTACCGAGCCGATTGGGCCAATCAGCATGGCGACCACCGACACGGTGCACATCAGCCACCAGGCGCGGATACGGGCGTTAAGATTGGCAATCGTGGCGTTTTGGTAACAGCGCGACAGGACAAAACCAATCGCGCTGGCGACGGCAAGCAGGATAAACAGCCCGCTCAGCAGCAGGCGCAGCTCAGCATCAACATTAATCATGAGTCAGTGCCTCCAGAGCCTCTTTTGCGCGCGTTAAAAATTCCCGCTTTGTCTCCTGCTCCATCGGGCCGGAAATCGGTTCGCCAAAGGTTGCCGTGCAGATGATAGGCACCACCAGACGCGACCCTTTCGGCAATACACGGTTCATATTCTCCAGCCATACCGGAACCAGTTGCACCTGCGGCATACGCTGCGCCAGATGGAACAGCCCGCTTTTAAAGGCGGCGACTTCATCGCCGGTTCCGCGTGTCCCTTCCGGGAAGAAGATCAGCGAATGGCCTTGCTCCAGCTTTTCTGTCAGCGGTTGTAAGGGATCGCGCGGCGTCGTTGTCTCTTCAGACGCTGCCGCCTGACTGCGTCGCTCGACCAATACTGCGTTAAAAATGCGCGTAGCAAGATAGCGGCGCAGCGCGGTCTTGTTCCAGTAATCCGCCGCTGCGACAGGATGAACGTGATGGCGCAGCGCACGGGGAAAGCTGGCCCAAATCACCAACCCATCCAGGTGGCTACTGTGATTCGCGTAGTAAATGGTGGGCTGTTCCGTTTCCGGCAGCGCACGCCAGAAGGCTTTTACGCCTGTTAACAAGCGGCAAAGGCTCACAAAAAACGCCCGCACCACCGTCTTATCCACAGAGAAATGCAGACTCATTGCGTATGCCCCTGATGAAGAGACTGAATAATGTGCCGGGTTCGGCGTACGGTGGTCCATGCCGCGCCAACGGCAATCAGCACCAGCGCGCCAAGCAGGGTGGGTTGCCCCCACTGCGGCAGCACGATAGCGATGGCGGTTGCCGCAGTCAGCAGCGCCATACGGTGCTGCTTCGCCATCGGTCCACTGAACTGCTGCGCCAGCCCACAGGTGCCGCCAAGCAGGCGGACATACGCGGTAAATAAGGCGAACAGCGAAGCCGCCCAGCCGAACTCCACGCCAGCGGGAACGGCTATCAGACCGTAACCCGCGCCAAGAAACAGCACACTGTCAGACACGCGGTCAGGCAACTCATTAAAAACGGCGCCCGCCGGGCTACGCAGGCCGCCTTCTACAGCAACCATGCCATCCAACAGGTTGCAAATAAGCCGCCCCTGGATACCGACGATAGCTAACAGCAACAGACCGCGTTGCAGGGTGATATTTTCAACCTGCCAGACCGCGAGGAAGCAGAGACAAGAGAGCAGCGCAAACACAATGCTGAACAGCGAAATGGCGTTTGGCGTGCAGCCCTTTTGGCGTAAATACCGGGCAGCGGCCGCCGCCCAGCGTGTATTGCGCGTCCGGACCGGACGGCGATCGTGAACTTCCCTGGTCATCGGAAGCATCCCGTAAGATGAGTAAAAAATGGACGGGCAGTATATAACCTTTTGAAGTTAACGCATTCCCCCAAATTCCAGGGTAACCTCTTTTGCCCCGCGGATCACCATCGCCCCCAGTTCCGTCACGCGATCGTCGGTAATGCGCGACAGTGGCCCGGAAATAGAGATAGCCGCAAACGGCTGACCATGCTCGTCATAAATACAGGACGCCACGCAGCGCAGGCCGAGCGCGTGCTCTTCATCGTCAAACGAATAGCCCCTTTTGCGCGTCTGGGCGAGATCCTCTTTCAGGTGCACTGGCGAAACCAGCGTCGCATGGGTATAGGCATGTAGCCCTTTACGATGCAGTAAGCTGCTGACCTGTTCATCATTCAGATTCGCTAAAAACGCTTTACCCGCGCCGGAAGCATGCATCGGCAATTTACCGCCAATGGGCGCTGACATGCGCATCAGTTGGGTACATTGCACTTGATCGATAATAATTGCCTGATGATCGCTTTGATCCAGCACGGCAAGATTGACCGTTTCCCCGGACGCTTCCATTAATTTACGCAGGATCGGGTGCACAATGGCCATCAGGTTGCGGCTCTGCAAAAAGCTGCTGCCAACGATAAACGCATGCGCACCCACCGACCAGTGGCCCAAATCGCCAACCTGGCGAACAAAGCCCAGTTGCTGCATGGTGGTCAGTAAACGGTGGGTGGTGGAGTTCGGCAAACCTGCCTGCTGCGCCAGCTCGGTCAGTGCGACGCTGCCGTGGGACTCGGCTATCCATTCCAGCAGTTTCAGGCCGCGGGTCAGTGACTGGACTTGCCCACCGGCTGGTGCAGCGGGAGTCGTGGCTTTTCTACCCCGTTTAGCGGGAACGGAAGCAACCATGGCTGGCTCCTTTTTCTGTATCGTGGAAATCATTTTCGTTTTAAGTGAGTATAACGCAACTCCGTTGCAGACTGATCGGATGAGTGATGCTGAACATCTCTCATGTTAACCCGGCTCCGCTTTTCCGGTCTGTTACTTTGTGCCAGTATGTCCTGCTGGCCTTTTGGCCTGATTGAGCGTTGTCGGGAGCACGTGTGAGCAGCAAAGTTGAGCAACTGAAACAGCAATTAAACGAAAGAATTCTGGTTCTGGATGGGGGCATGGGCACCATGATCCAGAGCTACCGTTTGAGTGAGCAGGATTTTCGCGGCGAGCGCTTCGCCGACTGGCCCTGCGATCTGAAAGGTAACAACGACTTGCTGGTGCTCAGCAAGCCGGAGGTGATTGCCGCCATCCATGACGCCTACTTTGCGGCGGGCGCCGACATCATCGAAACCAATACCTTCAACTCAACGACCATCGCCATGGCGGATTACCAGATGGAATCCCTGTCGGCGGAGATCAACTTTGCCGCGGCCAAACTGGCCCGCGCCAGTGCGGACAAGTGGACTGCGCAAACCCCGGACAAGCCGCGTTACGTGGCGGGGGTACTTGGCCCGACCAACCGCACTGCGTCTATCTCACCGGATGTGAACGATCCGGCGTTTCGTAACATCTCGTTTGATCAACTGGTCGCCGCTTACCGTGAGTCGACCAAAGCGCTGGTGGAAGGCGGATCGGACCTGATCCTTATCGAAACGGTGTTCGATACGCTGAATGCCAAAGCGGCGATCTTCGCCGTTAAAGAGGAGTTCGATGCGCTGGGCGTCGATCTGCCGATCATGATTTCCGGCACCATTACCGATGCGTCCGGGCGTACGCTCTCCGGTCAGACGACCGAAGCGTTTTATAACTCGCTGCGCCACGCCGATGCGCTCACTTTCGGCCTGAACTGCGCGCTGGGGCCGGATGAATTGCGCCAGTACGTGCAGGAGCTGTCGCGCATTGCAGAATGCTACGTTACCGCGCACCCGAACGCCGGTCTGCCGAATGCCTTCGGCGAGTACGATCTGGATGCCGACACCATGGCCATGCAGATCCGCGAATGGGCGGAAGCGGGCTTCCTGAATATTGTCGGTGGCTGCTGCGGCACCACGCCAGAGCATATCGCCGCCATGAGCCGCGTGGTGGCGGGTTTGCCGCCGCGTAAGCTGCCGGACGTGCCTGTCGCCTGTCGTCTGGCGGGACTCGAACCGCTGAATATTGGCGACGACAGCCTGTTTGTGAACGTGGGCGAACGTACCAACGTCACCGGTTCTGCTAAATTCAAGCGCCTGATTAAAGAAGAAAAATACAGCGAGGCGCTGGACGTCGCACGTCAGCAGGTGGAAAGCGGCGCGCAAATCATCGACATCAACATGGATGAAGGGATGCTCGATGCAGAAGCGGCGATGGTGCGTTTCCTCAATCTGATTGCCGGTGAGCCGGACATTGCCCGGGTACCGATCATGATCGACTCCTCCAAATGGGAGGTGATCGAAAAAGGGCTGAAATGCATTCAGGGCAAAGGCATCGTCAACTCCATCTCAATGAAAGAAGGGATTGAGCCCTTTATTCACCATGCGAAGCTGGTTCGCCGCTATGGCGCGGCGGTTGTGGTGATGGCGTTTGATGAAGTGGGCCAGGCGGATACCCGCGAGCGCAAAATCGAAATCTGCCGTCGCGCTTATCACATCCTCACCGAAGAGGTGGGCTTCCCGCCGGAAGACATTATCTTCGACCCGAACATTTTCGCTGTCGCAACCGGCATCGAAGAGCATAACAACTACGCACAGGACTTTATTGGCGCGTGTGAAGATATCAAGCGCGAGTTGCCGCATGCACTGATCTCGGGTGGCGTCTCTAACGTGTCGTTCTCCTTCCGTGGCAACGATCCGGTGCGTGAGGCGATCCACGCCGTGTTCCTTTATTACGCTATTCGCAACGGTATGGACATGGGCATCGTTAACGCCGGGCAGCTGGCTATCTATGACGATCTCCCTGCGGAACTGCGCGATGGCGTAGAAGATGTGATCCTCAACCGCCGCGACGATGCGACGGAACGTATGCTCGAACTGGCGGAAAAATACCGCGGCAGTAAAGCCGCCGACGACGGCGCTAACGCACAACAAGCGGAATGGCGCAGTTGGGACGTGAAAAAACGCCTCGAATATTCGCTGGTTAAAGGCATTACGGAATTCATTGAGCTGGATACCGAAGAAGCCCGCCAGCAGGCGGCGCGCCCGATTGAGGTTATCGAGGGGCCGCTGATGGATGGCATGAACGTGGTCGGCGATCTGTTCGGCGAAGGGAAAATGTTCCTGCCGCAGGTGGTGAAATCCGCCCGCGTGATGAAACAGGCGGTCGCGTATCTGGAGCCGTATATCGAAGCCAGCAAGGAGCAGGGTAGGAGCAACGGCAAGATGGTGATCGCCACCGTAAAAGGCGATGTGCACGATATCGGGAAAAACATTGTTGGCGTGGTGCTGCAATGTAACAACTACGAGATTATCGATCTCGGCGTGATGGTGCCTGCCGACAAGATCCTGAAGACCGCGCGTGAAGAAAACGCTGACCTGATTGGTCTCTCCGGTCTTATCACACCGTCGCTGGACGAAATGGTCAACGTGGCGAAAGAGATGGAGCGCCAGGGCTTTACCATTCCGTTGCTGATTGGCGGTGCAACCACCTCGAAAGCGCACACGGCGGTGAAAATCGAGCAAAACTATAGCGGGCCGACGGTGTATGTGCAGAACGCTTCGCGCACCGTGGGCGTGGTGGCTTCCCTGCTGTCCGACACCCAGCATGATGATTTTGTGGCTCGCATCCGTAAAGAGTATGAAACCGTGCGCATCCAGCACGCGCGTAAAAAACCGCGTACACCGCCGGTGACATTGCAGGCGGCGCGGGAGAACGATCTGGCTTTCGACTGGGCGAGCTATACGCCGCCCGTGGCGCACCGACTGGGCGTGCAGGAAGTGACTGCCAGTATTGAGACGCTGCGCAACTACATCGACTGGACGCCGTTCTTTATGACCTGGTCGCTGGCGGGGAAATACCCGCGCATTCTGGAAGATGAGGTGGTGGGCGAAGAGGCAAAACGCTTGTTTGCCGACGCGAATGAGATGCTCGATAAACTGAGTGCGGAAAAGCTGCTCAATCCGCGCGGTGTGGTGGGGCTGTTCCCGGCGAACCGCGTGGGCGATGACATTGAAATCTACCAGGACGAAACTCGCACGCAGGTTCTGACAGTGGGTTGCCATCTGCGTCAGCAAACAGAAAAAGTGGGCTTTGCTAACTACTGTCTGGCGGATTTCGTTGCGCCAAAACTGAGCGGCAAAGCGGACTATATCGGTGCGTTCGCAGTGACTGGCGGGCTTGAGGAAGATGCGCTGGCGGAGGCCTACGATGCAGCGCATGATGATTACAACAAAATCATGGTGAAAGCCGTCGCCGATCGTCTGGCTGAAGCGTTTGCCGAATACCTGCATGAGCGGGTGCGTAAAGTTTACTGGGGCTATGCACCCAATGAAAACCTCAGTAATGACGAGCTGATCCGCGAAAATTATCAAGGGATCCGCCCGGCTCCTGGTTACCCGGCCTGCCCGGAACACACTGAAAAAGGGACTATCTGGCAACTGCTGGATGTGGAAACGCATACCGGCATGAAGCTGACGGAGTCTTTTGCGATGTGGCCTGGCGCATCTGTTTCCGGGTGGTATTTCAGTCATCCGGACAGCAAGTATTTCGCCGTGGCGCAACTGCAGCGTGATCAGGTTGAAGATTATGCGCGGCGTAAAGGCATGCCGGTGGCGGAGGTTGAACGCTGGCTGGCGCCCAATTTAGGCTACGACGCGGACTGATTACCGAAGGGCATTTTTTTAAATGCCCTTTTTCTTTGTTATTTCATTTGTGCGAAACAATTGTGAAGCAAACATAATACAAATTGAAACTAAGAACATTCTTAAAGTTAGATCTTTTCTTAGACCCTTGTTCCTCTTCATGCGTATGATAGTCGTTCGGCTAAAAGGCAAGATTGCTTACTCTTTTACGTTTCATTTAATTGTCATAAATTTAACTTAGGTATTATAAAATGGATATTTATGATATAAGAAAAAGAAATCTATTGCCGAAGGATTTTGAAAACATCCTGGCCCCGGATATCGCGAAAAATATAATCAAAAAGGAATATTTTATTGAGAGCAGCCCGAATAATATTTTGGGCAGTATTGACGGTTACACCATAAAACGACATCACGGTTTTAAGTATGGATTGCCGCACGATCCGTTAGGTCATCAAAAAGAAAAACATATTGATAACCTGGTGGATAAAGGCGTGGTGGTGGTCGCGCGGCCGAATGTCAGTACGCGCAGCCGCTTCTATTATCCTTTCTTTATTGCCGAGAATGGCGATCTGTTTTGTGTGCAACCTCTGTCGTTTAACGCCGTGTTTATCAGAACGATTCTGAACGGTTTTAAAGACAGCGTGGCGATGCATGGCCGCCCGGCGCCTACGCGTAGCGGCTTTGCGCCAGTGACGCCGGAGTACGGGCCAGGTTACTGGAAAACCAGCGAAAATGATTACCATGGCGTGAAAAACGCAGCGATGATGCTGATCAACCGGGCAACCAGCATGGGCGATGAAGGGCGGGTATTTGGCTCCGAGGGTAAGGATTATATGAATACCTCGCGTGACAAGGTTCAGTTATGGACACCCATCCCGGACAGCGTGGCATCGGACACTCGCGAAATCCTCTATACTCGTTCGGTGATCCGGCGTTATGGCGAGAAGCGCGCGGTGTACCAGAAATATCTTGAAGGGGATGATGCCTGGGCGCAGTCGGGTAAATCATGGCAATGGATTCCAGGCGTAAGGGATGAGGATTATGAGTTTAAAAAATAAAGTATTGGTATTTTGGGGAATTATGGATGGGCTGGCATTAGTCAGTTATTTCTTCTTTTCGCTGCAAAGTGGCAATGTTCCTTTTTATTCCGATGTAAGCGGTTTTTATACCAATTATTCGCAGTTGGGGGTCAGTGGTTTGATGGGCGGGATTATTCAGGTGATGTTTTTTATAAATATCGCGCTGATCGTCTCGTTGTTTTTTTCCTGCTGGTCGCTGATCGTGAAAAAAGATATTCATAATATCTTCTTTATTGTGCAGGAAATAGCCCGTTTATTATCATTAAAATGTTCGTTGGCGTTGATTCCGCTGTTTATGCACTTCACTGGCGTTAGCGCCGCGTGGGGAGCGTTCCTGCTGTTTTTTGTGTCAGAGGCGTTGAAAATCGGTTCGGTGGTATGGGCCAAACGCAACCACCACCCGCATGCTGATTCCGCGATTACCGGCTAAATCTCCGTTTCTGTCACAAAATTGTCATTTTCCCTTACAACTCACAGGGCGTCAGCGCGGCGTCCTGCGTTTTTCCCGGCTTTAACGCCTTATACTTACATTCATAATGTTGACGTTATCTTCGTGGGTAACACGCAACGCATAATGATAAGGAGGACCGGATCCTGTGTTGACTTTGCTCCATCTGCTTTCCGCTGTGGCGCTGCTGGTATGGGGGACGCATATTGTCCGTACTGGTGTGATGCGCGTGTTCGGCGCGCGTTTACGCACTGTTCTCAGCCGTAGTGTTGAAAAAAAACCGCTCGCGTTCTGTGCGGGCATTGGCGTTACCGCTCTGGTGCAGAGCAGTAACGCCACCACGATGCTGGTGACCTCGTTTGTGGCGCAGGATCTGGTGGCGCTTACCCCGGCATTGGTGATTGTGCTCGGCGCGGACGTCGGGACCGCCTTGATGGCGCGCATTTTAACGTTCGATCTCTCGTGGCTGTCGCCGCTGCTGATTTTTCTCGGTGTGATTTTCTTTCTCGGACGTAAGCAAACCCGCGAAGGGCAACTGGGTCGCGTCAGTATCGGTCTGGGGTTGATCCTGCTGGCGCTGGAACTGATTGTGCAGGCGGTCACGCCAATCACTCAGGCGAATGGCGTACAGGTGATTTTTGCGTCGTTGACGGGCGACATCATGCTCGACGCGCTGATTGGCGCGGTATTCGCCATTATCAGTTACTCCAGTCTGGCGGCGGTGTTGCTCACGGCGACGCTGACCACCGCAGGTATTATCTCTTTCCCGGTGGCGCTGTGCCTGGTGATCGGCGCGAATCTTGGCTCCGGTCTGCTGGCGATGCTGAATAACAGCGCCGCCAATGCCGCGGCTCGCCGTGTCGCGCTCGGCAGCCTGCTGTTTAAGCTGGTGGGTAGCCTGATTATTCTGCCGTTTGTGCATATGCTGGCGACCTCGATGCAAAAACTGCCACTGCCGGAAGCGGAACTGGTGATCTATTTCCATGTCTTTTACAACCTGATCCGCTGCCTGGCGATGGTGCCGTTTGCCGGACCGATGGCGCAGTTCTGTAAACGGATCATCAGCGAGGAGCCGGAACTGGATGCGCGTCTTAAACCGAAGCATCTCGACAGTTCTGCGCTGGACACCCCAACCCTTGCGTTGGCCAATGCCGCCCGGGAAACGCTGCGTATGGGCGATGCGATGGAGCTGATGCTGGAAGGGCTGCATAAAGTGATGCACGGCGAACCGCGGCAGGGAAAAGAGCTGCGCAAACAGGCCGATGACGTCAATGTGCTGTATACCGCGATCAAGCTCTACCTGGCGCGCATTCCTCAGGGAGAACTGGCGGAGGAGGAGTCAAAGCGCTGGGCGGAAATTATCGAAATGTCGCTCAACCTTGAGCAGGCCGCTGACATTGTCGAGCGAATGGGCAGTGACATCGCGGATAAATCACTGGCGGCGCGGCGTGCTTTCTCCCTTGATGGCCTGAAAGAGCTGGATGCGCTGCACGAACGGCTGGTGGGGAATCTGAAACTGGCGATGTCGGTATTTTTCTCCAGCGATATCTCCAGCGCTCGCCGTCTGCGCCGCAGCAAGCACCGTTTCCGCATTATGAATCGCCGTTTCTCGCATGCGCACGTTGATCGCCTGCATCAGCAAAACGTGCAGAGCATTGAAACCAGTTCGCTGCACCTTGGCTTGCTGGGCGACATGAAGCGCCTGAACTCTCTGTTCTGTTCCGTGGCTTACAGTGTGCTGGAACAACCGGATGAAGACGACGAACGCGACGAGAATTAACCCGTGCTGTGCCGTGCCCACGGGCACGGCCTGTCTGTTTTTTTATCGCGCCTTTCGCTGCGCTGAAAACCCGACTTTTACTGCGGTAGTGCACAAATTCGATTATGCGGCGTAAAAATCCATTTTTATCTCTCCCGTAAGCCAGTTATATTCCGCTTTTACAGGAGAATGTATGCTGCCAACCCAATCAACACGTTTAAACAAATACATCAGCGAAAGCGGGATTTGCTCACGCCGCGAGGCTGACCGTTACATCGAACAGGGCAATGTCTTTATTAACGGCAAGCGCGCCGGTATTGGCGATCAGGTTGTCGCCGGAGACGTTGTGAAAGTGAATGGTCAACTTATCGAACCGCGGAACGAAGAAGATCTGGTGTTTATCGCGTTGAATAAGCCCGTTGGCATTGTAAGCACGACGGAAGATGGCGAAAAAGACAATATTGTTGATTTTGTTAATCACAGCAGCCGTATCTTCCCCATCGGTCGGTTAGACAAAGATTCCCAGGGGCTGATTTTTCTCACCAACCACGGCGATCTGGTGAATAAAATCCTGCGTGCCGGCAATGATCATGAGAAAGAGTATCTGGTCACGGTGAATAAGCCGGTTACCGATGAGTTCGTGCGTGGTATGAGCGCGGGTGTGCCGATCCTCGGCACGGTAACCAAAAAGTGCAAGGTCAAGAAAGAAGCGCCGTTTACCTTCCGCATCACGCTGGTGCAGGGGCTGAACCGCCAAATCCGCCGGATGTGTGAACACTTTGGCTATGAAGTCACTAAGCTGGAACGCACGCGCATTATGAACGTCAGCCTGACCGGGTTACCTCCGGGTGAGTGGCGCGATCTTACGGATGATGAGCTGATTGCGCTGTTTAAGCTGATTGAAAACTCAACCTCAGAAGCGAAGCCGAAAGCAAAAGCGAAACCGCAGGCGGCGAAAAAACCTGCGGTGAAAGTGGCAAAGCCCGAAGAGAAAAGCAGGGCCAAACCGGCGGGCAAACGCTTTACCCAACCGGGGCGGAAAAAGAAAGGGCGCTAATCAGCGCCTGCCGCGCGTTGAGGTGTTCGCGGACCAGGAAAACGTCGTGTTTTCGTCCGGTTTATAAGCCTGCTGTTTTTTCACCTGGCGGGCTTTCTTCGCGGCCACTTCACGCTGCGCCATCAGTTTATCGATGTACTCTTTCTTTACGTGATTCGCTTCAGAGTTGCTGAGCGGGCGTCCGTGTGCGATGCGGGCGCGGTCGAGCAGCGTTTTCAGCTCCCGCTGCTCACTCTCCGTCATCTCTTTTTGCGTCAATCTGGTCAGTGCCATAGGACTCTCTCCCTGGGATGTGTTTCGAGTGTACGCGATGTCCAGGTATTGTACATGTGTGGGGCGCACAACTCTGGAAAGCGCCCCCGCGTTGCCGATAAACGGTCATGTTACGCTTGATGCGCAGAGCACCGTATTGGACAAGCCTGGCAGACCGGTTATTCGCGCTCTGTCACCGCTTCTGTTTTCCGCCCATCCACCGGTTTACCGGACCAGTAGCCTGCCAGCAGCGAGCCGGACAGGTTATGCCAGACGGAGAACAGTGCACCCGGCAGTGCCGCGAGTGGCGAGAAGTAAATTTTCCCCAGTGCGGCCGCAAGGCCGGAGTTCTGCATCCCCACTTCAATGGCCAGCGTGCGGCAGGTGGACTCGTCAAACCCGAACAGACGCCCGCCCCAGTAACCACCGAGCAGACCGATGCTGTTATGCAGGATCACGGCGGCGATAACCACCAGACCGACCGAGGCAATATACGCGGCGGAACCGGCAACCACGGCGCTGATAATTGCCAGAATGCAGACCATCGAGAACGCAGGCAACCAGGGTTCCACGGCCTTGACCAGGCGCGGGAACAGGTGGTGGATCACCAGCCCCAGGCCAATCGGGATCACCACAATTTGCAGGATGCTTAGCAGCATTCCCATCACATCCACCTGAATATGCGCATCCACATACAACCGCGTCAGCAGCGGCGTTGCAATCACGCCAACCAGGGTGGAAACCGATGAGATAGTCACGGACAGCGCCACGTCGCCTTTTGCCAGATAAATCATCACGTTTGACGCCGTACCGCTGGCGACGCTACCGACCAGCACCATTCCGGCGGAGAGGTCTGGCGGCATTTTAAATATCAACGCCAATAGCCATGCCGCCAGCGGCATCACCAGATAGTGCAGGAAAATCCCTGCCGCGACCGGCGCCGGGCGCGCCAGAACGCGTTTGAAGTCGTCGATTTTCAGGTGCACGCCCATACCCAGCATAATCAGCATCAGCAGCGTGGTGACCCACGGGCCGATGGCAATAAACGTCGGTGGGAAGTAATAGGCGAGGACAGAGAGCAGCAGTGCCCATAACGGGAACAGCCGCGTGAGAGTTGCGAGCATGTATCTATTCCTTGCGATTGTTATGTCGTGTCGTGTTGTCTTTTTTGTAATAAGGGTCGGGATCGGGCCCGACCATAGTTATTGTTTATCGTGCTAAGGAATATTATTCAAACGAATTATGATGAAGATGTTTTATGTTGCGCTGCGTACGCTTTCCCAGCTTAACCCGAAGCGGGCAAGGTATTTGCGCAGGCGATCCGCATCATTCGGGTTCGCCTTTTTTTGCCGGGAAACCGCAAACAGTTCGCGCCCGGCTTCCGACAGCGTCTGACTGCGGCGGCAAATGGCGATCACGGTTTCCAGTTGGCGTTGATCAAAGAGATCAAGCGCGCTGAGATCTATCGGCAGCGCGGAAGAGGCCGGTGCGCCGCGCCAGTGGTGCTCCAGGCGCTGTAGCTCTTCATCGACCAGCGCGAGCGTAATGCGCCCTTGCTCGGCCAGCGTGGCCATGCGCGCAATCGATGTACTGAGTTCGCGGAAGTTTCCCCGCCATGCCGCGTGTGGCGAACAGGCGAAAGCCAGGTAGCGCTCACGGGCATCTTTATCGAAACGGATTTGTGTCTGTTGCTCCAGCGCAAAACGTTGCAACTCATACTCAATATTGGGGGCGATATCCTCCCGGCGATCTGCCAGCCCCGGCAGCGCGAAGGTCCACATATTGATACGCGCGTAGAGATCTTCGCGAAAGCGACCCTCATCCACCCACTGCTGCATATTCCGGTGTGTCCCGGCGATCAACTGGAAGTCGCTGTGTACTTCTTTATCGGAACCGAAGGGGAAAAAGTTTTTCTCTTCAATCGCTTTCAGCAGCATGGCCTGCTCATCCAGCCCCAGTTCGGCGATTTCATCGAGGAACAGTACGCCGCCATCTGCTTCACGCAGCAGGCCAGTACGTGCCTGTTGTGCACCCGTAAAGGCACCTTTCACATGGCCGAACAGCGTCGACATGGCGTTATCGCCGCGCAGCGTCGCGCAGTTCACCGCCACCAGTCGCCCCGGCACCAGGTGGCGTGACTGACGTAACTGGAAGATGCGTTTTGCCAGAAACGATTTGCCTGCACCGGTGGGGCCTGTGAGCAGGATCGGTGCCGTTGAACGCAGCGCGACGCGTTCAATCTGATCGATGAGCCGGTTAAAGGTAGTGTTGCGGGTATCAATGCCGGATTTGAGAAACGACACCGACTGCTGTTGTTCACGCTGGAAACGGCTGGTTAACGTGGCATAACGGCTTAAATCGAGATCGATCACCGAACAGACGCCAGCGGCAATCGCCTCATCAGAAGAACCTTTTGCCGCCGGGCCGGTTTGCAACAAGCTAGCGGGCAGATAACGCGCTTCCGTCAGCAAAAACCAACAGATTTGTGCGACGTGCGTCCCGGTGGTGATATGCACCAGATACTCTTCGTTGTCCGTATCGAACGGATAGTGCGTGGCGAAATCGAGAAAGGCGGCATACACCTCTTCAAAATCCCACGGATCTTTAATCGTCACCGCATGTGTGCGAACGCGGGTATCGGGGGAGAGCTGCGCAATATCGTCCGCCGCCTGCTGTGCCAGTCCTTTATCCCGCGGTTGATGCAGCAGCTCGAGACGATCAACAGGGAAATCTGGCTGCTGGCATAGCCCTACCGTTGGCCGCCATTTACGAAAGCGGTTTTGTCGTTTTCCCCGTTTATCCAGCACCGTGCCCAGTACACCAATCACCACGCGACGTTTCATGTTTATCCTGAAAGATAAAAATCGATATCTAAGGATAAAAAATACCCTCCTGACTCGCAACCGCTCTTTGCGTTTTTAAAAATAAAGTGTTTATTTATCAATTAATTAAAAATTTAATTTGCTGTTTTTTTATTTTGGCACGCATCTGGCAATAACTACTTTGTCAGCATGCTGGGTTCGCAGGGGGTAAGAGACCCCGCCGGCGCACCGGGAACGGCGCAAGTCGTTATCCAGGGGGCGTTCCGTCAGCAGAAAGACATGTGCGAAAAGTCGGTTTTCTATCGGGTTCGACTCCCGAATTCGCAACTCATTATCCCTTGAGATAACCATGATGCAGTACCCGGTAGCCAGCCGTACACGGCTACCCCCAACGACCGCCGGTAACGGCGCCGGGCGGCAGGCAAAACACCGTTTCCCCTGTGGTTTCGCCCCTGCATCCGCGGTCGTTAAGGCAAAACACGATTAAGGAGAGAGTCATGACCAATAAAATCACAATACGTAAAGGTCAGTTAGGTCTGCTGGCAAGAGAGGGCGACTATTATCAGGTGCTGGAAGCCGGTGAGCACCGCCAGCCATGGTTCAACAAGCCCGAGCTGCTGGTGGTGAATATTGACGGCAGCGACGTGGCGGAAGGCCTGGCGGAGTACCTGCGTCGTTTTCAGCCGCAATGGGTTGAGCGTTACTGCCTGGTGGCCGATATGGATACGCATGAAGCGGGTGCGCTTTACCGGGATGGCGTATTGCAGGAGATCCTGCCGCCCTCTACGCGCCGCCTGTACTGGAAAGCGGATGAAACGCTGAAACTGGTGCGCATGGACACGCGTGACGTGAGCGTGCCGACAGAGATCCTCAACGCGGTGTTACAGCCGAAGCGCGGTGCTACGGTAAAAGGTCGCGATAACATTCTGGCGGTACAGGTACCGGCATGGCATGCGGGCGTTTTAAAAGTGGATGGCGCAACGCAGGGGCTGCTACCGGCAGGTTTAAGCGGTTACTGGAAAGTGAACCACCTGGTAGAAGCGGACGTGGTGGATCTGCGCTTGCAGGTGCTTGAGGTGAGTGGCCAGGAGATCCTGACCAAAGACAAAGTCACGCTGCGCCTGAACCTGGCGGCGAACTGGCGTTATACCGATGTGCTGAGCGCATTTGCGCAGTTAAGCAAACCGCTGGATCACCTCTATCGCGAGTTGCAGTTTGCCCTGCGTGAAGCGGTGGGAACGCGCACCCTCGATGAGCTGCTGGAAGATAAGCAAATCATCGATGACGTGGTCAGCGCGCAGGTGGCGAGCCGTATGGCGGCGTTTGGTATTGAGGTGGCGTCGCTGGGTGTGAAGGACATCATTTTACCCGGTGAGATGAAAACCATTCTGTCGCGTTTAGTGGAAGCAGAAAAATCGGCGCAGGCCAATGTGATCCGACGCCGGGAAGAAACCGCCGCGACCCGTTCGTTGCTGAACACGGCAAAAGTGATGGAAAGCAACCCGGTGGCATTGCGCCTGAAAGAGCTGGAAACCCTGGAACGTGTTGCGGAACGCATCGATAAGATTTCGGTCTTCGGTGGACTGGATCAGGTATTACATGGCCTTGTGAACATCAAAGGAAGTCATGATGCAAAATAACGATTATCAGTTGCTGGCGCAGGAGAACACCGCGCCGGTGAAAATGTGGACCCACGGCGTACCGGTAGAACCGGAAGCGCGTGAGCAACTGCTGAATACGGCAAAAATGCCGTTTATATTCAAACATCTGGCAGTGATGCCGGATGTGCACCTGGGAAAAGGCTCGACCATTGGCAGCGTGATCCCTACCAAAGGGGCGATTATCCCGGCGGCGGTTGGCGTGGATATTGGCTGCGGCATGATTGCGGTGCGCACCTCGCTGCTGGCGGGGGATCTGCCGGATAACCTGAGCGGATTGCGTAGCGCCATCGAGCAGGCCGTACCGCATGGCCGTTCGGTGAACCGTGCGAAGCGTGATAAAGGCGCCTGGGAGAATCCGCCGCTGGAAGTAGATAACCACTGGGCTTTGCTGGCGCCGCGTTTTCAGCGTTTAACGGAGAAATACCCCCCATTGTTGAAAACCAATAATCATCAGCATCTGGGTACGTTGGGAACCGGTAACCACTTTATTGAAATATGCCTGGATGAACAGCAGCGGGTATGGGTGATGTTGCACAGTGGGTCGCGTGGTGTCGGGAACGCCATTGGTAATGCGTTTATTACCCTGGCGCAGCAAGATATGCAGCAGCATATTGCGAACCTGCCGGACAGAAATCTGGCTTACTTTCAGGAAGGTAGCAAACACTATGATGACTATCTGGAAGCGGTGGAGTGGGCGCAGGATTTTGCCCGTCATAACCGTGAAGTGATGATGTCGCGGGTACTGGCCGTGCTGTCGAAGACCGTCACCAAACCCTTTATGACGCAGCAGGAAGCCGTAAATTGTCACCACAACTATGTGCAAAAAGAGACGCACTTTGGTGAAGCGGTACTGGTCACGCGTAAAGGTGCGGTTTCGGCGCAAAAAGGGCAGATGGGGATCATTCCTGGCTCGATGGGGGCGAAAAGCTTTATTGTCCGCGGGCTGGGTAATGAAGAGAGTTTCTGCTCCTGTAGCCACGGCGCCGGGCGGACCATGAGCCGTACGGCGGCGAAAAAACGCTTTACGGTGGACGATCAGATCCGCGCCACTTCGCATGTGGAGTGCCGTAAAGACAGTGATGTGATTGATGAGATCCCGATGGCTTACAAAGATATTGATGCTGTGATGGCGGCGCAGGCCTCGCTGGTGGAAGTGGTGCATACCCTGCGTCAGGTGGTGTGTGTAAAAGGATAAAAAGAAGGATAAATAAGATGGAATATCAGGGCGTTGACGCCGCCATGCGTGAACGCGTGCGGCAAACATTATGCGAGGTGGAGCGGAAATACGGCATAAAAGTGTTGTATGCCTGCGAGTCCGGGAGTCGCGGCTGGGGGTTTGCGTCGCCAGACAGCGACTACGATGTGCGGTTTTTGTATGTGCACGAACCGCAGTGGTATCTGCGGGTTGAACCGCAGCGCGATGTCATCGAGCTGCCAATAGACGATGAGCTGGATGTGTGTGGTTGGGAGTGGCGCAAAGCGCTGGGGTTGCTGAAAAGCGCTAACCCGACCTTAATCGAATGGCTGGATTCGCCGGTGGTTTATCAGCAGGAGGATGCCACGCTGGCGGCGCTGCGTACGCAGGTGCCGCACTGGTTTTCACCGGTCAGAGCACGCTGGCATTACTATTCGATGGCGAAAAAAAACTTTCGTAGTTATTTGCAGGGGGAAGCGGTGCGGCTGAAGAAATATTTCTACGTGCTGCGCCCGTTGCTGGCAGTGCGCTGGATAGAAGCGGGCAAAGGAATGCCGCCGATGCGTTTTGCTACGCTGCTGGAGGGCAGCAACCTGGGCGCTCCCCTGCGTGCGGAAATCGACGAACTGCTGGTGTTAAAACAGCGGGCGGGAGAAGCGCAATACGGTCCGCGACGCCCTTTACTGCATGACTTTATCAAAACGGAACTGGCACGTGGTGAAGTGCCGGACGCGCTGCCGGAGAGCCGCAGCGGTAAGGTCAGCGATCTCGACCAGTTGTTGTACCAGACCGTGATGTCTGCCTCGTAAACGTTGCCGGATAGCACTGCACTTATCCGGCCTGCATATTCCCGCAGGCCGGATTACGCGAAGCCGCCATCTGGCAGCATCGCCTGTCACTCAAACAGATTGTGGTGCAGTTTCTGCACCACTTGCTCGGCTTCCGCGCCTGGCACCAGGAAGCAGAGGTTATGGCTGGACGCGCCGTAACAAATCATGCGGATGTTAAACGGATCCAACACGCCAAACACCTCTTTGCCCACGCCGCACGCTTTCGACAAATCGTTGCCGATCAGCGCCACCAGCGCCAGGTTCTCTTCCACTTCCACACGGCACAGTGATGAGAGCTCTGTCAGCAGCCCCTGCGTGAGTAGCGTATCGCCCGTAGACGTTGAACCAGTGGTGTCCAGCGTCAGCGCCACGCTCACTTCGGAGGTGGTGATCAGATCGACTGAAATGTTATGCCGCGCCAGAATGCCGAATACTTCCGCGAGGAAACCGCGGGAGTGCAGCATATTCAGGCTGTGCAACGTCAGTAGCGTTTGTTTGCGGCGCAGCGCCAGCGCACGGAACAGCGGCGGGTTGCTGGTTTTATTGCACACCAGCGTACCGCCTGCTTTGGGATCTTTGCTGGAACCGACAAAGACCGGAATATCGCTGCGTACCGCAGGCAACAGTGTGGCAGGATGCAGTACTTTCGCACCAAAAGTCGCCATTTCCGCCGCTTCCTCAAAGGCGATTTCATCAATACGTTTTGCTGCTGGCACCACGCGTGGATCGGTGGTGTAAATACCGGGTACGTCGGTCCAGATGTCGACACGCGTTGCGTGCAACGCTTCACCCAGCAGCGCGGCGGTGTAGTCGCTGCCGCCACGGCCCAGCGTGGTGGTGCGACCTTTGGCTTCGCTTCCGATAAAGCCCTGAGTGATCACCAGACCTTCGGTGAGGCGAGGCGCAAGTTGCTGCGCGGTCAGTTCCTCCAGCGCGGGGACGTCCGGCTCGGCGCGGCCAAAACGATCGCTGGTGCGCATGACTTTACGCACATCAAACCACAGCGCCTGCACGCTGCGTTCACGCAGCACTTCAACAAACAGCAGCGTCGACATCAACTCACCGTGGCTAACCAGCTCATCGGTCAGCGCGGTGGAGGTGGCGAGTGAGGCGGCTTCCGCAAGCGTGCTGATGTTTTCCAGCAGGCGTTCAATCTCTTCGCGGATCACGTCCGGGTTGGACATCCGCTCCAGAATATCGAACTGAATTTTACGAATAGCATCGAGTTTGACGAACCGTTCGCTGGCTTCCAGTCCTTCTGCCAGTGCGACCAGCAGATTGGTCACGCCCGCAGAGGCGGAAAGCACCACCAGGCGAACATCGGAATCGGAAAGCACCACGTCCGCACTGCGGTTCATGGCATCATAATCGGCAACGCTGGTGCCGCCGAATTTGGCGACAACTAAATTAGACATAACAACCTCGTGTCAGGGGATCCACTATTTCAGCCATGGCACAAGGGAAGAGCGAAAAACGGGGTGGGCGCAGATAGCAAAACAACTACGATTTCCCCAGAAGTGCTCCACCTTGCGAAACGCCCGACTGGGAACGTTTCTGGTGACAACCCAGAGGATTCAGCCTCTGTAGCCGATAACAAACGCTGCCAGGCGTTTTGCTATCTCGGCGTTGCTCCCCCTCAGGTGTTTTCTTCAGTTTGGCTCTTCCAACACCGTGTACCTGGGCAACGCGCCTCTTCTGGCTATTACCTTCGCCTTTCGCGCCGCAGCGGTGTTGGCTGCCTTCACTTACCCCGGTCACTTACCTGTGTAAGCTCCCGGGGATGCGCTCAGTTGCCGCCTTGCTGCAACGCGAAATGCTTTGGTAATAAATACCTTCGCTTTCACACCGCAGCGGTGTTGGCTGCCTTCACTTACCCCGGTCACTTACCAGTGTAAGCTCCCGGGGATGCGCTCAGTTGCCGCCTTGCTGCAACACGAAATGCTTTGGTAATAAATACCTTCGCTTTCACACCGCAGCGGTGTTGGCTGCCTTCACTTACCCCGGTCACTTACCAGTGTAAGCTCCCGGGGATGCGCTCAGTTGCCGCCTTGCTGCAACACGAAATGCTTTGGCAATAAATACCTTCGCTTTCGCGCCGCAGCGGTGTTGGCTGCTTGCGAAATGCATGGGTAATAAATACCTTCGCCTTTCACGGCTCGGTAATACAACACAATTGACTCCGCGCGTACGCGGAGAGTGTTGTTATAAATAAAGCGTCAGCGGGTGTGCTGTCAACGACGGGATTATGCGGATTTTTCATCTGGCTTTCGCCGTCAGTAAAATGACTTATGTTGTTCTCCTGTCCGGTTATTTTGCGCCGGGATTTGCGCCTTGCTCACCGCTCGTGACACAAAAACCATCACAATTTTCCCTGCCAGGCGCTACAATCGACCGCAGTCACAATTCTCAAATCAGAAGAGTATTGCTATGAAAAACATCAATCCAACGCAGACCTCTGCCTGGCAGGCATTACAGAAACATTACGCTGACATGAAGGACGTTACTCTCGCGGAGCTGTTCGCGAAAGATGGCGACCGTTTTGGCAAGTTTTCCGCAACGTTCGACGATTTGATGCTGGTGGATTTTTCTAAAAACCGCATCACCGAAGAAACCCTGAACACCCTGTTGTCGCTGGCGAAAGAGACTGAACTGGCTGGCGCCATCAACTCTATGTTCTCTGGCGAAAAAATTAACCGTACGGAAGATCGCGCGGTTCTGCACGTCGCGCTGCGTAACCGTAGCAATACGCCGATTGTGGTTGATGGCAAAGATGTGATGCCGGAAGTGAACGCGGTTCTGGAGAAAATGAAAGCTTTCTCGGAAGCGATCATTTCTGGCGCCTGGAAAGGTTACACCGGCAAACCTATCACCGACGTAGTGAACATTGGTATCGGCGGTTCCGACCTTGGCCCGTTCATGGTCACCGAAGCACTGCGCCCGTACAAAAATCACCTCAACATGCACTTTGTTTCTAACGTCGATGGCACCCACATCGCTGAAGTGCTGAAAAAAGTGAACCCGGAAACCACGCTGTTCCTCGTGGCCTCCAAAACCTTCACCACTCAGGAAACCATGACCAACGCCCACAGCGCGCGCGACTGGTTCCTGAAAACCGCCGGTGATAACAAACACGTGGCGAAACACTTTGCGGCGCTCTCCACCAACGCGAAAGCGGTTGGCGAGTTCGGCATCGACACCGCGAACATGTTCGAATTCTGGGATTGGGTGGGGGGGCGTTACTCTTTGTGGTCCGCGATTGGTCTGTCGATCATTCTCTCTGTGGGCTACGACAACTTTGTGGAACTGCTCTCCGGCGCTCATGCGATGGACAAACACTTCTCCACCACTGAGCTGTCGAAAAACCTGCCGGTGCTGCTGGCGCTGATCGGCATCTGGTACAACAACTTCTTCGGTGCCGAAACCGAAGCTATCCTGCCGTATGACCAGTACATGCATCGCTTTGCCGCTTACTTCCAGCAGGGCAACATGGAATCCAACGGCAAGTATGTTGATCGTAATGGCAACGCCGTGGATTACCAGACTGGCCCTATCATTTGGGGTGAGCCGGGCACCAACGGTCAGCACGCGTTCTACCAGTTGATCCATCAGGGAACCAAAATGGTGCCGTGTGACTTTATTGCCCCGGCGAAAACCCACAATGCGCTCTCCGATCACCATCAGAAGCTGTTATCAAACTTCTTCGCCCAGACCGAAGCGCTGGCGTTCGGTAAATCCCGTGACGTGGTTGAACAGGAATATCGCGATCTGGGTAAAGATCCGGCAACGCTGGAAAACGTTGTGCCGTTCAAAGTGTTCGAAGGCAACCGTCCTACCAACTCCATTCTGCTGCGTGAAATCACGCCGTTTAGCCTCGGTGCGTTGATTGCGCTCTATGAGCACAAAATCTTCACCCAGGGCGTCATTCTCAACATCTTCACTTTTGACCAGTGGGGCGTAGAGCTGGGTAAACAACTGGCGAACCGCATTCTGCCGGAACTGGGCGATGCCAGCGCGGTATCGAGCCACGACAGCTCCACCAACGGCCTGATTAACCGCTATAAGTCCTGGCGCGGTTAATCCTGAAAGCGTCGCTTCGGCGGCGCTTTTTTTTCGTCGAATATATTAAGCCCGGGTTTTATATATTGGTGGCCCGATCTTGCCGATATATAAGTAATGGCAATATTGATATTTTCATTATGGAAAGATTATGAAGAATAATCTGATTCGGTAATGGCATATTGAGCGATCAGGTTTATCCGAAAATGTCGTCGACGCCATCAGTTATTGCTATAAATTTTAGGACTAGCCTCATTGTGTCACCTTTTTGCGATTATTTAATTACTTGATAAATATCACATTTATTTTTAATTTATTTTCTACCCAACCGCTAAATACCCGTTTTCCTAAAACTCACTCGCCTATTTCCCGGGGCGTAATTCATCTGCTTTAGTTGTGTATACTCGATCTCGCCTGAGTTTTTTCAGGTAAATCTCCATTCATTCAATGAAGGGATATTGATATGAAAAAAGTCCTGTATGGCATTTTTGCCATATCCGCACTTGCGGCGACCTCTGCCTTCGCGGCACCGGTATTAGTCGGTGAAGCAGCAGGGTCGGCAGCGACCTCTGTCTCTGCAGGTAGTTCTGCAGCGACGGGCGTTAGCACCGTAGGCTCTGCGGCGGGTGTCGCTCTTGCGGCAGTCGGTGGCGGTGATGGCTCCAACACTGGAACCACGACCACCACAACAACAAGTACCCGGTAATAGCGGGTGCATTAACTATAACCACACTTCGGTGTGGTTATTTCGCCCCCTTTCGGAGAAGAGTCGTGAAGCGACCTGGAATCATTTTGCTTTGCCTGCTCCTTCAGGCATGTTCTGGCCCGATCAAAGGCCTGGGAACGTCGCTTTGGAATAGTGTGTTTGGTACCCCTGGTGCTCATCTGACCGATGACGAACTGCTCAATATGCCTTATGCCAGCCAGTACGTGCAGCTTAATGATGGCCCGCAACTGTTTGTGGTGCTCGCTTTCGCGGAAAACGGGCAGCAGAAATGGGTGACGCAGGATCAGGCGGTCATCGTCACGCAGAATGCCCGCATTGTGAAAACCCAGCTTGGCGGCGACAAGCTCGGCGGCGATAACTTAATTGAAGTGAATAACCTTGGCGCCGATCCGTTGGCCAAACCGAATCAGATCATCGATGGTGCGAGTTGGACGCGTGTCATGGGCTGGTCTCAGCATAAACAGGTGCGCTACGCCGCTGCACAGTCAGTGTTCCGTTGGAACGGAACGGACACGATCACACTGGCGAACGACGAAACGGTTGTTCGCGTGCTCGATGAAGAGGTCACCACCGAAGAGAGAAACTGGCGCAACCGCTACTGGGTGGATGATGAAGGGCTTATCCGCCAGTCAGTACAGTATCTCGGTGCGGGATTCTTCCCGGTGAAAATGACCCTGATTAAGGCGGCGAAAGAATGAAAACGTACGCGTTGCTCCCGCTTTTACTCGCACTCTTTTCCCCGCTGGTGCTGGCGACAGGGACCGTTGATGTGTATGTCGCAGGCGATGCGACACCGAAAAAGCTCACCAATGCTGAGCATTTGGTCGACCTGGTTGGGCAACCCCGACTGGCGGACAGCTGGTGGCCTGGCGCGGTCGTCAGCGAACGACAGGCCACCATCGCACAACAGGCGCGGCATCAGGTACTGCTGGAACGCCTGAGCAGCCTGGCTGCTGACGAAAGTGGTAATGCCGCCGCGGCCATTAACGCCCTGCGTCGGCAATTGCAGGCGGTCAAAGTGACCGGCCGGCAAATTGTGCCGCTCGACCCGGACTATATCCGTCTGCACCGCCTTTCTAACCGCCCGCTGCAAGGGGAATACACCCTGTGGGTCGGGCCGCAGCCTGGCACCATTAGCGTGGTGGGGTTGATCAGCAGTCCAGGCAAGAAGCCGTTCACACCCGGTCGGGATGTGGTGAGTTATCTGGATGATATGGACCTGCTAAGCGGAGCCGAACGCAGCTATGCATGGGTGATTTATCCCACCGGACAAACACAGAAAGTGCCAGTGGCGTACTGGAACAGACGCCACGTCGAGCCGATGCCCGGTAGTGTGATTTTCGTGGGTTTTGCGCCGGGTCTGTGGAGCAACGTCTATGACGAGCTCAACGCCGACATTCTTGAGTCCCTGACGCATCGGATACCGGAATAATAATGAAAAAATCGTTTGTAATAAGCCTGTTGGCGCTTGGAGTAAGCGCGGCCTGTCACGCAGAAACGTTTCCGGACCCGGTAGGCCCGTCCCAATCTGATTTTGGCGGTGTGGGTCTGCTGCAAACCCCAACGGCGCGTGTAGCGCCGGAAGGCGAGCTAAGCCTTAATTACCGCGACAACAAGCAATACCGTTTCTACTCCGCTTCGGTGCAGCTGTTGCCGTGGCTGGAAACGACGCTGCGCTATACCGACGTGCGTACGCGCAAATACAGTTCCGTGGAGGCGTTCTCCGGCGATCAATCTTACAAAGATAAAGCGTTTGATTTGAAAGTGCGGCTGTGGGAAGAGGGCTACTGGCTACCGCAAGTGGCCGTGGGTGCGCGTGACGTGGGCGGTACCGGTTTGTTCGACGGTGAATATCTGGTGTCGAACAAAGCCTGGGGGCCGTTCGATTTCTCACTCGGTATCGGCTGGGGTTATCTGGGTACCAGCGGTAATATCAAAAACCCGCTCTGTACCTACGACACGAAGTTCTGTACCCGTGATACCAGCTACAAAGCCGCAGGCTCAACGGATACGTCACAAATGTTTCGCGGTCCGGCCGCGCTGTTTGGCGGGGTGGAGTACCAGACGCCCTGGCATCCGCTGCGCCTGAAGCTGGAATACGAAGGCAACAACTATCAGCAGGATTATGCCGGTAAACTGCCGCAGCGTAGCAGCGTTAACGTCGGTGCTATCTACCGTGTCGCTGACTGGGCCGACATTAACCTGAGTTACGAGCGCGGTAATACCTGGATGTTCGGCTTTACCCTGCGCAATAACTTCAACGACCTGCGCCCTGGCTATAGCGATAACTCACGCCCGAGATATCAGCCAGAGCCGCAGGATGCCATTTTGCAGCACTCCGTGGTGGCGAATCAGCTTACCCTGCTGAAATACAATGCAGGTTTTGCAGACCCGCAAATTCAGGTAAAAGGCGATACGCTGTATGTGACCGGCGAGCAGGTGAAGTACCGTAACACCCAGGAAGGGATCGAGCGTGCTAACCGCATTGTTATGAATGACCTGCCGGAGGGGATTCGTACCATTCGCATTAACGAAAACCGTCTGCACTTGCCACAGGTGACCACCGAAACGGATGTCGCCAGCCTGAAGCGCCATCTTGAAGGCGAACCGCTGGGGCAAGACACGGAACTGGTGCAAAAACGCGTGACGCCAATCGTGCCGGAGAGCACCGAGCAGGGATGGTATATCGATCGGCCGACGTTTGATTTCCACATTGATCCGGTACTGAACCAGTCACTGGGCGGCCCGGAAGGGTTCTACATGTACCAGATTGGCGTGATGGCGACGGCAGACTGGTGGTGGACGGATCACCTGCTGACCACCGGCAGTCTGTTTGCCAACCTGGCTAACAACTACGACAAATTTAACTATACCAACCCGCCATCGGATTCGGCGCTGCCGCGCGTTCGTACCCGCGTACGTGAATATGTGCAGAACGATGTCTACGTGAACAACATGCAGGCGAACTACTTCCAGTATCTGGGCAATAACATTTATGGTCAGGTGTATGCCGGGTATCTGGAAACCATGTACGGCGGGGCCGGCGCAGAACTGATGTGGCGTCCGGTAGACAGTAACTGGGCGTTCGGCGTGGATGCGAACTACGTGAAACAGCGTGACTGGCGCAGCCCGCAGGACATGATGAAATTTACCGACTACAGCGCGAAGACGGGGCATTTCACCGCTTACTGGACGCCGTGGTTTGCACAGGATGTATTGGTGAAAGCCAGCGTCGGGCAGTATCTGGCCGGGGATAAAGGCGGCACGCTGGACATCTCCAAACACTTCGACAGCGGTGTTGTGGTCGGTGCCTACGCCACGATCACCAACGTGTCGGCAGCACAGTATGGGGAAGGGGACTTCACCAAAGGGGTCTATATTTCCGTGCCGCTGGATCTCTTCAGTATCGGTGCTACCCGCAGTCGTGCTGGCATCGGCTGGACGCCGCTGACGCGTGACGGTGGGCAGAAACTGGGTCGTAAGTTTGAGCTGTACAATATGACCAACGATAAAACGCTGAACTTCCAGTAAGCATTTCTTTCGCTGAGCGTTACCGGATACCCCTCTCTCAGGAGAGGGGGTTATAGCTGGCGCAGCAACCGCGCCGGGTTCCCCGCATAAACCCCTTTCACGGTAATCGATTTGGTCACCACGCTGCCTGCGCCGATAACCGCACCGTCGCAAATGGTCACCGCCAGAATCGTTGCGCCGCTGCCAATCGACACATCATTGCCAATCACAATGCGTCCCCAGCTTTCACGGTCCGGATTGGGTTTGCCTTCGCGGAACATATCGTTCGCAAACATCACGCCATGGCCGATAAAGCAGCGCTCGCCCACGGTCACGTATTCACAGATAAAGGTGTGTGACTGAATTTTGCTGCCGTTACCAATCTGCGTATTCCCCTGAATTTCCACAAACGGCCCGACGAAAACACCCTCGCCCAGCGTACAGCCATACAAATTGGCGGGTTCGTAAATCACCACATTCTCACCGCAGGTGACGTTACGTACCCCGGTCTGGCGGACTTCCATTCTCACTCCTTAAATCGATTTGCCCAGAATATGCAATAGGCTCTGCTGAGAGGGGGTACTGAACACGGTATCCTTGATATGCGTTAACCCCTGGCGGAGGTAGAAACGGTATGCCTGCGGGTTGGCGTCCAGCACTTCCAGCCAGAAAAAGGTTTCACCCCGGCTTTTCGCCATCCGTTCTATTTCCGCAATCATCTGTTCTCCATAACCTTTGCCGGTTTTTCCGGGAAGCAGATAGAGTTTATGCAGCAGCGTACCGGCATGGCTATCGCCCTCTACGGCACAGTGCCAGGAGACTTTGGCGAATCCTACCGGCGCGTGATCCTGCGCGATAAACCAGTCACTGACATCACTTTGCAGGCTCTGCTGTAATGTGTTCAGGGAATACTCTTGCTGCAAAAAAGCCTGTAACTCATGCTGCTGATGCCACAGATGAGCAAAATGGTGGGAATAACTGGCATAACCCATCTCGCTCAATAATGCAGCGTCATCCGGGTCTGCTTTACGTATTGTCAGCACTCTTTGGACCTCCATGCGTGAAATTTGACGATGCAACATGTCATCACGCGGTGTCACAAAATATAAGTAAATAATGTAGATCCAGATCACATTTCTGCGTTATACAGGAGGCTCGCCACTAAGCATGAGGTGCTGATATGACGTCGCTAACGCGTCCGCGCGCTGAGTTTATTTCGACCATTTTGCAGACCGTGCTTAACCTCGGCCTGCTGAGCCTCGGCCTGATTCTGATTGTCTTTCTGGGGAAGGAGACGCTGCATCTGGCGGATGTGCTGTTCGCCCCTGTGCAGACCAGCAAATATGAGCTGGTGGAAGGACTGGTGGTTTACTTTCTCTACTTCGAATTTATCGCGCTGATTGTGAAATACTTTCAGTCCGGTTTCCACTTCCCGCTACGCTATTTCATCTACATTGGCATTACCGCGATTGTGCGCCTGATCATCGTCGATCATCAGTCGCCGATGGACGTCCTGATCTACTCGGCGGCGATCCTGTTGCTGGTTATCACCCTGTGGTTGTGTAACTCCAAACGGCTGAAGCGAGAATAAAAAAAAGGCGGCTGATTAAGCCGCCAAACAACAGTCACAAGTTACTCATCATACAAGTTGAGGGTGCAGTGGCCTCGCCCGTCATCTTTCGGGTGATAGCTGTGCTGGCTTCCTTTACTCACCCCAGTCACTGACTTCTGTCAGCTCCCGGGGATTCATGCCGTCGCCGCCTTGCTCTCAGCCGAAATCTTTAGGGCGTAATAACAACGATGAAACTTAACCTTTCACACCGCCTGCGGTCAGGCCGTTAACCAGCCAGCGCTGCGCAAGCAGGAAGACAATCGTAATGGGAATGGCGGACAACACCGCCGCTGCGGCAAAATCCCCCCACAGGTAGTTTTGCGGGTTGAGATACTGCTGCATGCCCACCGCCAGCGTGTAGCTGTTCACATCACGCAGCAACAGCGACGCGACCGGGACTTCGGTGATAGCGGCAATAAACGACAGAATAAACACCACCGCCAGGATCGGCACCGACAGCGGCAACAACACCAGACGGAACGCCTGCCACGGGGTGGCGCCATCCAGCGCGGCGGCCTCTTCCAGCGAACTGTCGATGGTTTCGAAATACCCTTTAATCGTCCATACATGCAGCGCAATACCGCCCATATAGGCGAAGATCACCCCACCATGCGTGTTCAGACCAATAAACGGAATGTACTGGCCCAACCGATCAAACAAGGCATACAGCGCCACCAGTGACAGCACGGCCGGGAACATCTGGAAAATCAGCATCCCTTTCAACAACGTCGCTTTGCCACGAAAACGCATACGGGCAAAGGCGTACGCACAGGTCGTGGAGAGCGCGACAATCCCGACGGCGGTGATCCCGGCGATCTTCACCGAGTTCCACAGCCATAGCAGCACCGGGAAGGGCGGCGGTGTGACGCGACCATCCGCGTGTTCAACGCTAAAGCCCAGCGCCAGGCGCCAGTGCTCCCAGGAGATGGTCTCCGGGATCAAGCTGCCGGTGGCGAAGTTGCCTTCACGCAGCGAAATGGTGATCACCATCAGCAGCGGGAACATAATGGCGGCAATAAACACCAGCAATAACAGGTGAGTGACCAACAATCTCAGCTTTTGCGATTTCGCTTGCACCATAGCCATACTTTTCGTCCTCCTTAATCGAATTTCATGCGTGTGGCTTTCAGGTTGACGATTGCCAGCAGACCGACCAGCAGGAAAATCAGCGTGGCGATGGCGGCAGCAAGCCCAAAGTCCTGACCGCCGCCGCCTTCAAAGGCGATGCGGTAGGTGTAGCTCACCAGCAGGTCGGTATACCCCGCAGGCGTCGTGGTGCCGATGCGGTCCGGCCCGCCGTTGGTCAGCAACTGGATCAATACGAAGTTATTAAAGTTAAAGGCAAAACTGGCGATCATCAGCGGCGTGAGCGGTTTGATCAGCAGGGGAAACGTGATGCGGAAAAAGTTCTGCAACGGTCCTGCGCCATCCATTGCCGAGGCTTCGTACAGATCGTCCGGGATCGCTTTTAACAGCCCCATGCAGAGGATCATCATGTAGGGATAACCGAGCCAGGTATTGACGATCACGATCATCGTGCGGGCCGTTGTCGGATCGCTGAACCAGGCCGGTTTGATGCCAAACAGTGCGCTGAGCATCATGTTAATTTCGCCGAAGCTCTGGTTAAACAGCCCCTTGAAAATCAGTATCGAGATAAACGACGGCACGGCGTAGGGCAGGATCAGCAGCACGCGATAAATCGCTTTGCCTTTCAGCGACTCCCATTGCACCACGCAGGCCAGCACCATCCCCACGGCCACCGTCAGCACCACGGTGAGGACAGAGAACACTACCGTCCAGATGAAAATGGCGACAAACGGCTTCTGGATACCCTCATCGGTGAACACACGCATGAAGTTATCCCAGCCAATGGTGACGGTATAACCGGGGCTCAGCTTTTCATCACCCCAACTGCCATCGGCATTCACGGCCTGGAAGAAGCCAATGTTGTTATTGGCCCGATATTTCGTGCCGCTCTGGTTATTGGTTAACGTGCCATCCTGCGCCAACTGATAGAGCGGGCGGGTGCCGGAAAACTGGCGCAGCGAGCTCATGGCAACTTTGCTCTGATCCGGCAATATGGCGGTGAGCTGGTTCAGCGCCTGGCGCTGCTGGGTGATCACGCGCAGGTTGGCGCGCTCGCCAGCGGGCAGGGCAGTAACTTCTCTTACGGTGATTTTCTGTTCCCCGCCGGGTTTAAACGCGTCGGAGAGGTAATTTTTTCCGCTGTCGCCATCGGTCAACGCCAGTTGCCATTCGTCACCCGCCGGGTACAGGCCAAAATTGTAGGCCTTTCCTGCCTGGTAAGCGCGATCGAGAAGAACTTGTTGCGCGCGCTCCTGGGTAAGCTGGTTGGTGCTGCTGTAGTTGGTAAAGGCAATGGCGATAGTGCAGATCAGAGGAAACAGGACAAACAGCCCCATCCCCGCCAGACCGGGATAGACATAACGCCAGGCATAGGCTTTACGGTTGGCGAAAATATAGAGACCCGCTGAACTCAGGATCAGCGTCGTTATGGCAAAAAGGTATTCCCCTTGGGCATACATCAAAACAACAAGGTATCCCACCAGTAGTCCCATAAGGGCAATGGCCGCCCAGGCGAGCTGCGGGCTTTGCCACCAGTGGCGTTTTCTTACAACATCCATGGGAAGTCCTTTTACAACGGTGAACACGAGTGTCAGGTGGCGCTGCGTTTACCTGATTTGTGCGTAGCGCCACCCGGCATATTGCTTACTTGGTAATACGACCCTGTGCGTCTTTCAGGGCGGCATCGACGGTCTGACGACCGCTGACCGCATTGATAACGGCGGTGCGGGTGGCGTACCAGAAGGCGGCCATCTGCGGGATATTCGGCATGATTTCGCCGGTTTTCGCGTTATCCATGGTGGCGGCAATGCGCGGATCTTTTGCTAACTGATCCTGATAGGTTTTCAACGCAACCGCGCCCAACGGTTTATCTTTGTTCACTTCTTCCAGACCCTGATCGGTCAGCAAGTAGTTTTCGAGGAACTCTTTCGCCAGTTCTTTGTTCGGGCTGGCGGCGTTAATACCGGCGCTCAGCACGCCAACAAACGGTTTGGACGGTTTGCCTTTAAAGGTCGGCAGCGGAGCGACGCCGTAATTGATTTTGCTCTTATCAATGTTGGCCCACGCCCATGGACCGTTGATGGTCAGCGCGGTTTCCCCTTTGTTAAAGGCGGCTTCGGCGATGGAGTAATCCGTGTCGGCGTTCATGTGCTTGTCTTTAATCAGCTTCACAAGGAAGCCCAGACCGGCTTTCGCGCCTGCATTGTCGACGCCTACGTCTTTGACGTCGTATTTGCCGTTTTCAAATTTGAACGCGTAACCCCCGTCGGCGGCAATCAGCGGCCAGGTGAAGTACGGTTCTTGCAGGTTAAACATCAGCGCGCTCTTACCCTTCGCTTTCAGTTCTTTGTCCAGCGCCGGGATCTCTTCCCAGGTTTTTGGCGGGTTTGGCAGCAGATCTTTGTTATAAATCAGCGACAGGGATTCTACGGCGACCGGGTAGGCAATCAGCTTGCCGTTGTAACGCACCGCATCCCAGGTGAAGGGATACAACTTATCCTGGAAGGCTTTATCCGGCGTGACTTCCGCCAGCAGACCGGATTGCGCATAACCGCCAAAACGGTCGTGCGCCCAGAAGATAATGTCCGGGCCATCACCGGTTGCGGCAACCTGCGGGTACTTCTCTTCCAGCTTGTCCGGGTGTTCGACGGTGACTTTGATACCGGTGTCTTTCTCAAATTTCTTACCCACTTCGGCAAGACCGTTATAGCCTTTATCGCCATTAATCCAGATGACCAGCTTACCTTCTTCGATCTTGGCGAGGGCAGAGGCGGAAAACATCATCGTCGCCACTGCGGACAATGCGAGGATGCGTGCGCCTGTTTTGATTTTCATATATCCCGTCCTTTAGGTGTTGTGCTCGTGGATACGTTCAGGTGGTTCGACGGGGATTAGTCTCCTTTTTTGACAAGCGCTTCTCATCCTCCTTAAACCTACGCCCCAGGGGTGATTTGTGTGATCCCTGTTACACAAATTTTTATTATGTGTGTCAGCGCACATAAAAATGTGCCGGTTTTTGCAGCGTCCATCACGAAATTGCACGCAGCCCCTCAGCCAGGGGGGCAGAGCCGCTTCTCTCATCCTCCCGCCTCCTCCCCCATCAAAAACCAGGGGGGTGGAGGATTCACACGCGATATCGATGCGCCATAGTCAGCCCACGTTGAATGTTTTTGTTGGTGACAGGTTGTAACGAAGGGAGAAGGGCATGGCGAGCGTACAGCTGCGTAATGTAACGAAAGCCTGGGGCGATGTGGTGGTGTCGAAAGACATCAACCTCGATATTCACGAAGGTGAATTCGTGGTGTTTGTTGGCCCATCAGGCTGTGGTAAATCGACGCTGCTGCGCATGATTGCCGGGCTGGAGACCATTACCAGCGGGGATTTGCTGATCGGCGATACCCGTATGAATGATGTTCCCCCCGCCGAACGCGGCGTCGGCATGGTATTTCAGTCCTATGCGCTCTATCCGCACCTTTCGGTGGCGGAGAATATGTCTTTTGGCCTGAAGTTAGCGGGTGCGAAAAAAGAGACGATCAAAGCGCGTGTTACCCAGGTGGCCGAAATACTCCAACTGGCCCATTTGCTGGAGCGTAAACCGAAAGCCCTTTCCGGCGGTCAGCGTCAGCGCGTCGCGATTGGGCGCACACTGGTCGCTGAACCCCGCGTCTTCTTGCTTGATGAACCCCTCTCCAACCTTGATGCCGCCCTGCGTGTGCAGATGCGTATTGAGATCTCCCGTCTGCATAAACGCCTTGGCCGCACGATGATTTACGTCACCCACGATCAGGTCGAAGCGATGACGCTGGCTGACAAGATTGTGGTGCTGGACGCCGGTCGCGTGGCGCAGGTGGGTAAACCGCTGGAACTCTATCACTACCCGGCTGACCGTTTTGTCGCCGGATTTATCGGCTCACCGAAGATGAACTTCCTGCCGGTAAAAGTCACTGCCACCGCCATTGAACAGGTGCAGGTTGAGCTGCCTAACCGCCAGCAAGTCTGGCTGCCGGTAGACAGTGCCAATGTGCGGGTCGGCGCGAATATGTCTCTGGGCATTCGCCCGGAGCATCTGCTTCCAAGCGACATCGCCGATGTCACGCTGGAAGGCGAAGTTCAGGTCGTAGAACAGCTTGGTCACGAAACACAAATTCATATCCAGATCCCCGCAATACGTCAGAACCTGGTTTACCGCCAGACCGACGTGGTGCTGGTAGAAGAGGGTGCCACATTCGCCATCGGCTTACCGCCGGAGCGTTGCCATCTGTTCCGTGAAGATGGCACCGCCTGCCGCCGGTTGCATAAAGAACCCGGCGTTTAAGCATTCCAAAAAACTGACACAGAGCCATTCGCGCCAGCAGTCAATAACGCGCGCGTGCGAAAGGTGATGTGTAAAAAGAAAAGCAATGATCTCAGGAGATAGAATGATGATTACTCTGCGCAAACTTCCACTGGCTCTCGCCATTGCCGCAGGCGTCCTGTCTGCACAGGCGGGCGCCGTCGACTTTAAAGGTTATGCCCGTTCCGGCATTGGCTGGACAGGCAGCGGCGGCGAGCAGCAATGCTTCCAGGCGACAGGTGCGGACTCAAAATACCGTCTCGGTAACGAATGCGAAACCTACGCGGAAATTAAATTAGGCCAGGAAGTCTGGAAAGATGCTGATAAAAGCTTCTATTTCGACTCCAACATCGCCTATAAAACCGCACAGCTGAATGACTGGGAAGACAGCAACACGCCAGCCGTTCGCGAATTTAACGTGGTGGGTAAAAACCTGATCGATTCACTGCCAGGCGCCAACATTTGGGCCGGTAAACGTTTCTATCAGCGCCATGACGTGCACATGATCGACTTCTACTACTGGGACATCTCCGGTCCGGGCGCGGGTCTTGAAAATATCGACGTCGGTATCGGTAAACTCTCTTTAGCCGCTACCCGTTCTTCTGAGTCCGGTGGTTCTTCTGCCTTCGGCGATCGCGATCCTAACACCGGTCTGCGGACCTATAACAACAAAGTGCCAAACGACGTCTTCGACGTGCGTTTAGCGCAGATGGCCATTAACCCGGGCGGTACGCTGGAACTGGGCGTTGACTATGGTCACACCAACATTCCGGATGACTACTATCTGGAACCTGGTGCATCGAAAGATGGCTGGATGTTCACGGCTGAACACACCCAGAGCATGATGAAGGGTTACAACAAATTTATCGTGCAATACGCCACTGACTCGATGATCTCTCAGGGTAAAGGCCAGGCGCGCGGCGGCTCTGTGGATAACGACGGTCATCTGATCCGCGTGCTGGATCATGGTGCTATCAATCTCGCCGAGAAGTGGGATCTGATGTATGTCGGTATGTATCAGGACACCGATCGCGACAACAAACAAGGCACCACCTGGTACACCGTGGGCGTGCGCCCAATGTACAAATGGACGCCGATCATGAGCACATTGCTGGAAGTGGGTTATGACAACGTCAAATCCCAGCAGACCGGCGATCGTAACGACCAGTACAAAATCACCCTTGCCCAACAGTGGCAGGCTGGCGACAGCATCTGGTCTCGCCCGGCAATTCGCGTCTTCGCTACCTATGCCAAGTGGAATGAGAAATGGGGCTACGTCAAAACTGACTCCTCCGGTAATTCCTCTTCCTTCGCGGCAAGCAATAGCACTATCACGCCGTTTGGCACCACCAGTCGTGGTAACGACGATGAGTGGACCTTCGGCGCCCAGATGGAAATCTGGTGGTAATCCATTCACACCCGCTGTAATGACCGAACGAGGGGCGCAAGCCCCTCAATCTTGGGTGACGCGCGCTATTGCCTGGCCAACGCTCACCGAGCAATCAAGGTGATAATAATGAAAATGAAAAAAAGTTTTATCGCGCTCTGCCTGTCCGCAGGGCTACTGGTTGCGGCTCCCGCTGTGAGCCTGGCTGCCGTCAATATTGTGCCGCAGGATGTCTCTGCCGCACCGTCCATTCCTGCTTCTGCGCTGCAACAGTTGCACTGGATGCCTGTTTCACCTTCGCAAACCCTTTCCAGCGATGTGAGCGCTGCCGGGCAGACGCTGAACGTTGCGGGAATTTCCGGGCCGGTAATGGCCTATAGCGTTCCGGCGAACATTGGTGAACTGAACATCACGCTCACCAGTAAAGTCAGCAATGAGAGCGTGTATGCGCCGAACGTGCTGGTGCTTGATCAGAACTTCACGCCAGCGGCATTTTTCCCTTCCCACTTCTTTACTTACCAGGAGCCGGGAGTGATGTCTGATAATCGTTTAGAAGGCACGATGAAGCTCACTCCTGCACTGGGCCAGCAAAAGCTTTATCTGCTGGTGTTTACGACCCAAAAAGATCTCCAGCAAACCACGCAAATGGTTGATCCGGCCAAAGCGTATGCAAAAGGCAATGGTAACGCGGTGCCTGATATTCCCGATCCGATTGCTCGCCATGGCGTAACCGGTTCGCTGGTGGTGAAAGCCAGCACCTCGTCATCGTCCAGCATCCTGGTCGGCCCGCTGTTTGGCTCCTCCGGCCCTGGCCCGGTCACCGTGGGAAATACGGCGGCGCCAGCCTATAGCGCCCAGCCAGCACCCGCCGCCGCGCCGGTTGCCGCACCTGCGCCTGCAGTGAAAAGCGAACCGATGCTCAACGATACGGAGAGCTATTTTAACCAGGCCATCAAACAAGCTGTTGCGAAAGGGGATGTTGATAAGGCATTGAAATTATTGGATGAAGCAGAGCGTCTCGGGTCGAAAACCGCCCGTTCCACTTTTATCGGCAGTGTAAAAGGCAAGGGGTAACAGTCTCCCCACAATGCTGATATTTGCAGCAACTGGTGCGTCGCCTGACGCACCCTTTTTCCGGCGCAGCGGCGCGCTGTTGCACACCTGTTGCGCTGATGAAAACCGAATGAACTTTCCCCGCCCGTAACGCCTGTTCTGCGATACAATAATCCTACGTTATGTACCGGAGAGTAAGGCATGTCTCACCCCGCGCTTACGCAATTGCGTGCGCTGCGCTATTTAGACGCGATTCCTGCGCTTGAACCGCAACTGCTGGACTGGCTGTTGCTGGAAGATTCCATGACGAAACGTTTTGAGCAGCAGGGCAAAACGGTCAGCGTGACGCTGATTCGGGAAGATTTTGTCACCGCAGACGAGATAGCGCAGGAGCACGGCCTGTTGCCGGAGGAGCCGCGTTACTGGTTGCGGGAAATCATTCTCTGCGCGGATGGCGAACCCTGGCTTGCCGGGCGCACCGTGGTGCCGGAGTCCACCCTGAGTGGTCCGGAGCTGGCGCTGCAAAAGTTGGGAAAAACGCCGCTTGGGCGTTATCTTTTTACCTCTTCTACGCTTACGCGTGACTTTATTGAAATTGGTCGTCATGAGCAGCTATGGGGACGCCGTTCCCGCCTGCGTTTGGGGGGAAAACCGCTGATGCTGACCGAACTGTTTTTGCCTGCGTCGCCGTTGTACTAAGAGGAATCGAAAATGGAGTGGAGTCTCACGCAGAATAAGCTGTTGGCCTTTCACCGGCTGATGCGTACGGACAAACCGATTGGTGCGTTGCTGCTGCTGTGGCCGACGCTGTGGGCGTTATGGGTGGCGACACCGGGTGTGCCGCCGCTGTGGATTTTACTGGTCTTTGTGGCGGGCGTCTGGCTGATGCGCGCCGCCGGATGCGTGGTGAACGATTACGCGGATCGTAAGTTTGACGGCCATGTTAAACGTACCGCGAACCGTCCGTTGCCCAGCGGCGCCGTGACGGAGAATGAAGCGCGGACCCTGTTTGTGGTGCTGGTGTTGTTAGCGTTTGCGCTGGTGCTGACGCTCAACATGATGACCATCCTGCTGTCGGTGGCTGCACTGGCGCTGGCATGGGTCTATCCGTTTATGAAGCGCTACACGCATCTGCCGCAGGTGGTGCTGGGCGCGGCGTTTGGCTGGTCGATTCCGATGGCGTTTGCCGCGGTCAGCGAGTCAGTGCCGCTGAGCTGCTGGATTATGTTTCTTGCCAATATTTTGTGGGCCGTGGCGTACGACACGCAGTACGCAATGGTAGACCGGGATGATGATGTCAAAATTGGTATCAAATCGACAGCAATCCTGTTTGGCCGTTTCGACACGTTGATTATTGGTATTTTGCAGGTTGCGGTGATGGCGCTGATGGCGTCCATTGGTTGGCTGAACGGGTTAAGCTGGGTCTATTACGCGACGGTGCTGATAGCGGGTGGGCTGTTTGTCTACCAGCAGGTGCTGATTGCGGGCCGTGAACGCGACGCCTGTTTTAAAGCTTTTATGAACAACAACTACGTGGGTCTGGTGCTGTTTTTAGGGCTGGCGTTCAGTTACCTGCATTGATGTTTCTCACCCCTCTCCCTGTCGGGAGAGGGTTATCTTACTTTCACGCTTCTGCTTGCGTTGCGCTCTCAATCGTTAAACGCACATCCGAGGTAATCAACTCCGCCAGCATCTGGTACACGCTTAATGTCTGCGCGGGTTCCGCATCGCCAGTGTCGCTGATATAGCCTTCGTCACGCAGTGTCAGTACCAGCGTACTGAAGACCGCCTTATCGAAGAACTCCGGTGCGTTGATACCGTGCAGCACCGACAGACGTTGCGCCAGCGTACGGCTCTCTTTTTCCAGCGTACTGCGGTTCATTGACGGATTCGCACTCAACAGCCAGAAGGTGATGGCATAACGTTGCAACGTTTCGCGCGCACCTGCGGCGAGCAGTTGCAACGTGCGCGAGTGCGCCGGGTTAATGCTTACACGATCGTCTTTCAGCGTCAGCAGCCCCTGGCGCAGCAGCTCCTGGGTCAGGTTTTCCAGCACCTGCGCCAGCTCTGCTTTCTCCCAACGCAGGAACAATTCCGCTTTCAGCATCGGGTAGAGCAACTCGACATGACGCAGAATTTCACGTTGGGAAATGGCGCGATGCTGGGTCACGATAGCCGCCAGCAATGACGGCAGCATCAGCATATGCGCAATGTTATTGCGGTAATAGGTCATCAACACGGCCTGCTCGCGCGGCAGAATGATGATATCGCCGATGGTATCTTTCTCGACTTCAAACTTGTTCATCTGCAACGCGTGATCGATAAGCTCACTGGCGCTGGCGGACGGCGTGGTTGAATCCGGCGAATACGGCACGTTGCGCATGAGCTCAAGGTAGCAACTCAACTGCTCGGTTAACTGCTCACGCGTCAGAGAGCGCTGACGCGATGCCAACAGCGCCGTACAGCACAGGTTCATGGCGTTAGCCGCACCCGCGTTGTTAATTCGCACCATCAGATCGGCGGCAATGCCGTTCACCGTCGGCGTTAACCATGCCGGACGGATGGCTTCAATCGGATCGATCGACTCGCGCCACTCCGGCACATGGTGGTTCAGGTAGTTCATCAGCGGGATGGGCTCGCCGAAATTCACATACCCCTGGCCCAGATTGCGCAGCTTGCTCAGGCCGCGCACCATCTGCAACAGACTCTCTTTCTCTTTCGTCGCCCCGCGCAGCTCTTTGGCGTAAGTGCCCACTTCCATCACGTGCTCATAACCGATGTAAATCGGCACCAGCGTGATCGGACGTGTACCGCCGCGCAGCATCGCCTGAATGGTCATCGACAGCGTACCGGTTTTCGGATCCAACAAACGCCCGGTGCGGGAACGGCCACCCTCGACAAAATATTCGACGGAATAACCGCGGCTGAACAGCTCGCCCAGATATTCACGAAACACAGTGGAATAGAGCTTATTGCCTTTAAAAGTACGACGAATAAAGAACGCGCCAAGACGGCGGAAAATCGGCCCGGCGGGCCAGAAATTCAGGTTAATGCCTGCGGCGATATGCGGCGGCACCAGCCCCTGGTGATACAGCACGTAAGAAAGCAGCAGGTAGTCCATATGGCTGCGGTGGCAGGGCACATAGACAATCTCATGACCATCATGGGCCAACTGGCGCACGCGCTCGGCGTTGTGCACATTAATGCCCTGATAGAGACGGTTCCAGGTGAAGCCGAGGATGCGGTCGGTCAAACGGATCATCTCGTACGAGAAGTTCGCTGCGATCTCCTCCATCAACGCGATGGCGTTTTGCTGCGCCTTATCGTGGGAGATTTTTTTGCTGCGCGCCTCATCTTCGACTGCTCTGGCAATCGCTTTGGATGAGAGCAGTTTATTAAACAGATCCTGACGCGCGGGCAGGCGCGGGCCTACTGCGGCAAGGCGCTGACGGGCGAAGTGCATACGCGCGACGCGCGCCAGTTTCTGCGCGATGATTTTGTCTGTGCCGTGTTCTGTCGCCATGCGACGCAATGAAACCGGCGGCGAAAAACGCACGAAGCTGTCGCGGCCAAGCCAGGATACAGCGAAGAATTTCTGGATGCCGTTGAGCATGCGCAAAGGCGGGTTGACTTCGCCCTTCTCACGCCCGGGGGAGCGACCAAACATCACCGATACCGGCACCATTTGCACATCCAAATCCGGATGACTGCGATGGAGATCCAGGTAATCATGGAACAGTTTGATGGATTCTTCTTTTGGCGTGTAATAGGTAAACACACGCGGCCCGCCGTGGATAAACACGTAACGCGGTAGCAGTGCGCCGTCGATTTCCAACGGTTCCAGTGGGTCTGGCAGCTCATGCGCCAGACACTGAGCGCGCAGCGTCATCAAGTCTGCCTTGGAGTTGTAAGGCAGCACATACATGATGGGACGTGAGGTATCGAGACCCAGTTCCTGTGCAGGTTCTGCGGGGATCGATTTACTTTTTACCAGCACGCTTAATGGTAAATTCAGTAATTTGTAGTAAATTCGTGGCCAGCCGGACATAAAGGATGTAAAGCCTCTGGTTAATAGTGCCATTGCGCCGCAAGAATATCAGAAAGCGCGCATAATTTCTGTTGTACCTCTGCATGCTTACATAGACATTGATGCTCATTAGATAAAAAGGTTCTTTTTCATGGCCAATAATACCACTGGATTAACCCGGATCATTAAAGCAGCGGGCTATTCCTGGAAAGGCGTTCGCGCCGCATGGATAAATGAAGCGGCGTTTCGCCAGGAGGCTGTCGCAGTTGTGCTGGCCATTATTATTGCCTGCTGGCTCGATGTGGATCCCATCACGCGCGTGCTGCTGATTGGTTCGGTTTCGCTGGTCATGATCGTTGAAATCCTCAACAGCGCAATTGAAGCCGTGGTGGATCGGATTGGCGCTGAATTTCATGAACTTTCCGGGCGAGCGAAGGATATGGGGTCGGCAGCGGTGCTGATGTCTATCCTGCTGGCGCTGTTTACCTGGATCTCTCTGCTCTGGTCGCATTTTCGATAACGCTTGCAGAATTCGATAACGCCCTGGTTTTTTGCTTAAATTTGGTTCCAAAATCACCTTTAACTGTATATACTCACAGCATAACTGTATATACACCCAGGGGGCGGAATGAAAGCATTAACGGCCAGGCAGCAAGAGGTGTTCGATCTTATCCGCGATCGCATCTCCCAAACAGGTATGCCGCCGACGCGTGCGGAAATCGCGCAACAATTGGGGTTCCGTTCCCCAAATGCGGCTGAAGAACACCTCAAAGCGCTGGCGCGCAAAGGGGTTATCGAAATCGTATCCGGCGCATCCCGCGGTCTTCGCTTGTTGCTCGAAGAAGAAGACGATCTCGGGCTGCCGCTGATCGGTCGTGTCGCCGCCGGTGAGCCGCTGCTGGCGCAGCAGCATATCGAAGGGCATTACCAGGTTGATCCTGCGCTCTTCAAACCGCATGCGGATTTCCTGCTGCGCGTTAGCGGGATGTCGATGAAAGACATCGGCATTATGGACGGCGACCTGCTCGCGGTGCATAAAACGCAGGACGTGCGCAACGGCCAGGTGGTTGTGGCGCGTATTGAAGACGAAGTTACCGTTAAACGTCTGAAAAAACACGGCAACACCGTTGAACTGTTACCGGAAAACAATGAGTTTTCCCCGATTGTTGTTGACCTGCGCGATCAAAACTTCACCATTGAAGGGCTGGCGGTAGGTGTCATTCGCAATGGCGAGTGGCTGTAACGCCTCCCTTATTCGCTGCGGCGCTGTTTTACGCTCCGCAGCGTTAATCCCTTTCCCCGATCGATCCTGACACTGCTATGCCCCTGCTGACTGCATCCGACAAAGCGCTGTGGCGACTTGCCCTGCCAATGATCTTCTCCAATATCACTGTCCCGTTGCTGGGACTGGTGGATACGGCAGTGGTCGGGCATCTGGATAGTGCGGTCTATCTGGGTGGTGTGGCCATCGGCGCGACCGCGACCAGCTTCCTGTTTATGCTGCTGCTGTTCCTGCGGATGAGCACCACCGGGCTGACGGCTCAGGCATACGGTGCGAAAAATGCGCCCGCGCTGGCTCGGGCGTTGGTACAGCCACTGCTGCTGGCGTTGGGAGCCGGCGTGCTGATTACACTGTTGCGCGCGCCGCTTATCGATCTGGCGTTACACATTACCGGCGGCAGCGCTGCGGTGCTGGAGCAGGCGCGGCGCTTTCTTGATATTCGCTGGCTAAGCGCTCCCGCATCGCTCGGCAACCTGGTGCTGCTGGGTTGGCTGCTGGGCGTGCAGTATGCCCGCGCGCCGGTGATCCTGCTGGTGGTGGGCAACGTTCTCAATATTGTGCTTGATGTCTGGCTGGTGATGGGGCTGGGCATGAATGTCCAGGGGGCAGCACTGGCAACGGTGGTGGCGGAGTACGCGACCTTTGTGCTCGGTCTGCTGATGGCGCGCCGCGTGCTGGTTATGCGCGGTATCACCTTCCCGGTGCTGAAGACGGCCTGGCGCGGTGGACTTGGGCGCTTGCTGGCGCTTAATCGGGACATCATGCTGCGCTCGTTATTGCTACAGCTCTGCTTTGGTTCGATAACCGTGTTCGGCGCGCGTCTTGGCGGCGAAACCGTGGCGGCGAATGCGGTGCTGATGATGTTTCTGACGTTTACTGCCTACGCGCTGGACGGGTTCGCTTATGCAGTGGAAGCCCATTCCGGGCACGCTTATGGCGCGCGTGACGACACTCAGCTTAAGCTCATCTGGCGCGCAGCGTGCCGCCAGGCAGGTCTGGTGGCGCTGGCGTTCTCGGCGATATATGCGCTGGCCGGGGAGTCAATTATCGCGCTGCTCACCTCGCTGCCAGCCCTGCAAAACATGGCCGGGCACTATCTTATCTGGCAAGTGATCCTGCCGGTGGTGGGCGTGTGGTGTTATTTGCTGGATGGCATGTTTGTGGGTGCGACGCGCGGTGCGGAAATGCGTAACAGCATGGCGGTTGCTGCGTGCGGGTTTGCCCTGACGCTGTTGACGGTGCCCACGCTGGGCAACCATGGTCTGTGGTTGTCGCTGGTGGTGTTCCTGGCGCTGCGTGGGCTGACTTTAGCGTGGGTATGGCGTCATCACTGGCGCAATGGCACCTGGTTTTCCGGTGTTGACCCCTCCTGACAGCCCCTCTTTTCCCCTAGTATTGCTGGTTCACTCCTCTTTCTTTCGTCTCGTTAATACGGTTTTCTTTATCATAAATGGTTAAAGATTCCGAATTTAAAACAAATGGCAGTATTCCTGACTACAATAATCAGTACGTTCAGCGCAACAGGAACGTAACTTTTAACCGAACGATAAGGAGTCAACGATGAACAAAGACGAAATCGGCGGTAACTGGAAGCAGTTTAAAGGTACTGTGAAAGAGAAATGGGGCAAGTTGACCGATGACGATATGACCGTCATCGAAGGTAAACGTGACCAGCTGGTGGGTAAAATCCAGGAGCGTTATGGTTACGCAAAAGATCAGGCGGAAAAGGAAGTTACGGATTGGGAAAGCCGTAACGATTACCGATGGTAGCCGACACTCACCCTCAAGTGTTGACCCTCTGAAAGGTTCTGCCCGAACGGTACACGGATGTACCCTCCCTTTATCTTTCACGTTTTACCGGTGTTGGCTGCGCTTTCGCGCCCGGGTCACATACTGGTGTATGCTCCCGGCGTTCGTACGTTTGCTGCCTTACCCTACATGAAATTTTGGGGATGATATGACCACTAGCGGGGTTTTTTCTTTACCAGAATGCTGTGATCGTGATGGCAGTGCTCGTGATGACGGCAGGATTCCACTTCCACACACGCGGCGCATAAACCGTGTGCTTCAATCACGTTATGACGCAGGGCAAAACCCATCTTCGCCGCCAGCGCGTGCATGATATCTTCCACGCCTTCCGCTTGTTCTTCTTTCACTGACCCGCAGCGATCGCAAATAAACATGGCTGAGGTGTGCGTCGGTTGATCAAATAAATGGCACAGCACGTAGCTGTTGGTGGACTCCACCTTATGAACAAACCCTTGCTCCAGCAGGAAATCCAGCGCGCGATATACCGTTGGCGGCTTAGCCTGCGGCTCGCTGACGCGTAATAAATCGAGCAGATCGTAAGCGCTGATCGCCCCTTGCTGCAGACTGAGTAATCGCAGCACTTCAAGACGCTGGGGAGTCAGGCGCACATTGCGCTGCGCGCACAGCTTTTCAGCCTGCACTAACATCTCTTGCGAAGTGGTCTTATCCATTGGCGCTCTCTGTTTCGGGGAAGCAATAAACCTGTACTTTACCATGTCCGGCGAGAAACGCCGAGATCGCGCCCTGGGATCTCTTTTTCGCCGATATATTCACGAACTCATCAGCGTCTTCTATAAATAATTAGTGTCATCAATCACAAAAATCACTTCTGTTCGATTATTTTTCGTTCAGGAGATTTAGCTACTTTTTCCTATGTTATTCGCAGCAATAGAGCCTTCCTGTTTAGCAAATACTAAACAGGCTTAAAAAAACTCATTCTGACTACGAGACGCATACTGTGAAAAAAAATCTCAAATTTTCGGTGGTCGCGATAGCTGTCTCCTTCGTTGTGGCAAATCAGGCGGGAGCAGCCAATACCTGGGCGGAAGCACGTAATGATGCAATGGGGGGAACCGGTGTTGCCTCTGCAAACTATGGCAGCGGAGTCCTCATTAACCCGGCGCTGCTGGCGAAAGCAAAGCCGGAAGACGATATCACCGTTATCCTGCCAAGCGTGCAGGCGCAAATTACCGATAAGGACAATCTGCGCGATGAAATCGACAATATCAGCGACAAAATCGACAACTATCGCGATGTCGTTGATAACCTGACCGCCGCGCAATTTCTTGCTAACCCTGTGGGCACCGTGGGGCAATTCCAGAGCGCGGCCAAAGATCTGGCGGATGAACTGACCTTCCTGGACGGGAAAACCGCGCGGGCGAAAGCGGCTGCAGGCATTGCTGTCAGTATTCCAAACGATGTGCTCTCTGTGGCTTTTGTCACCAAAGCCTACGCGCATGCGATTGTCAGCACTGCGGTTGACTCGCAGGATATTACCTATCTGCGCAGCATCCAGAACAGCACAACGGTTGCGGCAAGCGAAGCGCTGAATGCGGTTGTGTCGCCAAACGGCAGCAACGAGATCACCAAAAATCTCAACTCCACGGCATCTGGTCGTGCGGCTGTTGTCTCGGATTACGGCGTTGCGGTTGCTCGCCAGTTCGAGGTGGGTGGCATTCCTTTATCTCTGGGAGTGACGCCAAAACTGCAGAAAACCTGGGTCTGGAACTACACCACCTCTATTTATGACTATCACAGCAGTGAGTGGCGCAATAGCCGCTATCGTACCGATGACACCGGTTTTAACGTGGATGTCGGCGCGGCGGCGGATTTGAGTGAAAACATCACCGTCGGCCTGACCGGCACGAACCTGATCTCCCGCGATATCGACACCAAAGATATCCTGATCCGCAACGGCAGAACCGGGCAGACGGTCAATTACAAAGACACTTACCAGATTAGCCCGGTGGTGACTGCCGGGGTGTCATGGCATAACGATCTGGTGACGTTAAGCGCCGACGGCGATTTAACCGAGACCAAAGGCTTTAAGAGCGAGAAGGACTCCCAATACGTTGGCGTCGGCGGTGAAATTCGCCCGTTGAGCTGGCTGGCGGTTCGGGCCGGTTATCGCGCTGATGTGAAAGGCGACGACAAAAACGTCTTTACCGGCGGTGTCGGTTTTGCGCCGTTTAACCGTGTCCACGTCGATTTAATGGGCCTGGTGGGCGAAGACAAAACCTGGGGTGCTGGCGCACAGCTTAGCGTGACGTTCTAAGGTGCAATCAGACTAAGACAAAACCGGGGGCGCGTGGCCTCCGGTTTTTTTACGCCGTTATTTGTTGCTCAACGTATTAAAACTGGTCATCAGGTTGCGGTAATCCGGAATATGGTTCGAAAACAGGTTACTCAGGCCTTCAATATCATTACGCCAGTCACGGTGTAACTCGCAGGCGATGCCAAACCAGGTCATCAATTGTGCTCCGGCTTTTGACATCCGATCCCAGGCCGAATGGCGCGTAATATCGTTGAATGTCCCTGATGCGTCAGTAACGACAAACACCTCAAAACCTTCTTCCAGCGCCGATAGCGCAGGAAAGGCCACACACACTTCTGTCACGACACCGGCAATGATCAACTGCTTTTTCCCGGTCGCTTTTACCGCTTTAACAAAGTCTTCATTATCCCAGGCGTTGATATTGCCAGGACGAGCAATATACGGCGCATCAGGAAATTGCGCTTTTAGCTCAGGAACGAGAGGCCCATTAGGGCCGGTTTCGAAGCTGGTGGTGAGAATGGTGGGAAGCTTAAAATATTTAGCGAGATCGCCTAATGCCAGAACATTGTTTTTGAATTTGTCGGGATCGATATCTCTCACTAATGACAGTAAACCCGTCTGGTGGTCGACGAGGAGAACAGCGGCGTTGTTTTTATCGAGGCGAACATACGGTGTAGTCATCTTCTTTAACTCCTTTTACCCGTTACGGTGGTGAATAGCGCCAGACTATTGACGAACATTTCCTATGCCTACCAAAAATGATAGGTGTCGATCGCATTTTGTACAAGTTGATGCCGGTTATTGCGCGATCGGGTTGCACCGAACACCATCGGGTTTAAGGCGTTCCACTATGCTAGAATGACGCCCCGCTATTTCAGGAGCCGGTATTTGCCCGCCCTGGGTGGGCCTGATACATCTCTTTTTTTAACTGCCAAAATTGCACGGTAATCCTGACATGACAAAAAACCAGCAAACCCGCCTGATGCCCACCGATTCTGCTTATCACTGGCCTGGCAGGTTTAGCATTGCGCCGATGCTCGACTGGACGGACAGGCACTGTCGTTATTTCCTGCGCCTGTTGTCGCGCCAGACGCTGCTGTACACCGAGATGGTGACCACCGGTGCGATTATTCATGGCAAAGGCGATTACCTGGCATACAGCGAAGAAGAGCACCCGATTGCATTGCAGCTTGGCGGCAGCGATCCGGCGCAGCTTGCCCATTGTGCGAAGCTGGCTGAAGCGCGTGGTTATGATGAAATCAACCTCAATGTCGGTTGCCCGTCCGATCGCGTGCAGAACGGTCGCTTTGGCGCTTGCCTGATGGGCGAAGCGCAACTGGTTGCTGATTGCGTCAAAGCGATGCGTGATGTGGTTTCTGTTCCGGTGACCGTAAAAACGCGTATTGGCATTGACGATCAGGACAGCTACGAATTTCTCTGCGACTTTATCGGTACGGTTGCCGGTAAAGGGGAGTGCGAGTCCTTTATTATTCATGCACGTAAAGCCTGGCTCTCCGGTTTAAGCCCGAAAGAAAACCGTGAAATCCCACCGCTGGATTACCCGCGCGTCTATCAGTTGAAGCGCGATTTCCCACAGTTGACGATGTCGATTAATGGCGGGATTAAGTCGCTGGCGGAGGCCAAAGCCCATCTGGAACATATGGATGGCGTGATGGTGGGCCGCGAAGCCTACCAGAACCCGGGGATTCTGGCGTCGGTTGATCGGGAAATTTTCGGTGCTGAGGCCAGCGATGCCGATCCGGTGGCGGTTGTTCGCGCCATGTATCCCTACATTGAACGTGAACTCAGCCAGGGGGCTTACCTGGGGCACATTACCCGCCATATGTTGGGTCTGTTTCAGGGGATCCCAGGGGCGCGCCAGTGGCGTCGCTATCTGAGTGAGAATGCTCACAAGGCCGGCGCAGATGTTGCGGTTGTTGAGAAGGCGCTCAGCCTTGTTGCTCAGGCGCGTTAAAAGTTCACTAAAACCTGGTCAAATTCACTAAAACCTGCGCACCGGCGCAGGTTTTTTTATTGCCGAATCAGCAAGTTATGGTTGGCATGTTTCTTGTAATAGAGGAATGAGTTACCTGGTTTGTGGAGAGCGCTATGTTGGAACTACTGTTTATTATCGGCTTCTTTATTATGTTGTTAGTGACCGGCGTGTCGCTGCTGGGTATTGTGGCGGCGCTGGTTGTGGCAACCGCAGTGATGTTTTTAGGTGGGCTTTTTGCTTTGATGATCAAACTGTTGCCCTGGTTGCTGCTGGCGGTTGCCGTGGTCTGGATCATTCGCGCCATCAAAGAACCGAAGGTTCCACGTTATCAACGCAATAACCGTTGGCGTTACTAAAGTATTGAGTGGTGCGTCACAACCCTGAAACATTTAGTGGCGCATTGCTTAGAACCGCATAGGATTTGCTTATCAAATCTGTCACTATCGCGACGTTAACGAATTCATCGCGCTGTACCCTACAATGCAGCCGAACTAAAAAAAGAAAGGGCTTCCTGCGGGAAGCCCTAATTCTTTCTGGCGATGAACTCAGGGGATCAACAGGCTTGAGCCCTGTGTCGCCCGGCTTTCCAGCACCTCATGCGCGCGCTGCGCATCCTTTAAGGCAAATTTCTGGCTCTCCGCCACATCCACTTTAATGACGCCACTGGCAATCAATGAGAACAACTCATTGCTGGCTTCCTGCAACTCTTCCCGCGTGGTGATGTAGCCATTAAGGGAAGGGCGCGTGGCGTAGAGCGAACCTTTCTGGTTGAGAATACCGAGGTTCACCCCGGTAACCGGACCGGAGGAGTTCCCAAAGCTGACCATCAGGCCACGGCGGCGCAGGCAATCGAGCGAGATCTCCCAGGTATCTTTCCCAACCGAGTCGTACACCACGCCGACCTTTTTGCCACCGGTGAGTTCTTTCACGCGTTCGACCACATTCTCTTCGCTGTAGTTGATCACCTGCCAGGCTCCGGCCTGCAATGCCCGCTGCGCCTTGTGCGCTGAACCCACGGTGCCAATCAGTTTCGCGCCGAGCGCTTTCGCCCATTGGCAGGCAATAAGCCCAACGCCGCCCGCTGCCGCGTGAAACAGGAATACCTCGTCGGGTTTGATCTCCCAGGTTTTGCGCAGCAGGTAGAAGACCGTCAATCCTTTCAGGTAAGAAGCTGCGGCTTGTTCGAAAGAGATGGCGTTTGGCAGGATCGCCGCCTTATCAGCAGGGACATTATGTACCGAGCTGTAAGCGCCCAGCCCCGATTGCGCGTAGACCACGCGATCGCCCACCTTAATGTGCGTCACGCCACTGCCCACTTTGCTGACGACGCCGGCGGCTTCGGTGCCCAGCCCGCTCGGCAAAGACGGCGGCGGATACAGTCCGCTGCGGATGTAGGTATCAATGTAGTTGATGCCAATGGCTTTGTTTTCCACCTGGATTTCGTTTTCCGCCGGTGCTGCGGGGGTAAACTCCACGGCTTTCAGCACGTCAGGGCCGCCATGCTTGTGAAATTCTATTCGTGTCGCCATGCTTCCTCCTGAACTCTGTGATAATCTTTCGAACCATTCATTACCTTGGTAGCTCCATTCACTATGGCAGGAAATAAACCCTTCAACAAACAGACTGAACCCCGCGACATACAGCTTGAGGGGATGAAAGTGCCTCCGCATTCCATTGAAGCGGAGCAGTCAGTGTTGGGCGGTTTAATGCTGGATAACGAACGCTGGGACGACGTCGCCGAGCGTGTTGTCGCGGACGATTTTTATACGCGCCCGCACCGCCATATTTTCACCGAAATGCACCGCCTGCAGGAGATGGGTAAACCCATTGACCTGATTACGCTGGCGGAATCGCTGGAGCTACAGGGCCAACTGGAGATTGTTGGCGGTTTCGCTTACCTGGCGGAACTGTCCAAAAACACGCCAAGTGCGGCGAACATCAGCGCCTATGCGGATATCGTGCGTGAACGTGCCGTTGTCCGTGAGATGATCTCGGTGGCGAATGAAATCGCCAATGCCGGTTTCGATCCGCAGGGGCGTACCAGTGAAGATTTACTCGATCTGGCTGAGTCGCGGGTCTTCAAAATTGCAGAAAGCCGTGCCAATAAAGACGAAGGCCCGAAGAATATCGCCGATGTTCTCGAAGCGACCGTCTCGCGTATCGAGCAGCTTTTTCAGCAACCCCATGATGGCGTAACCGGGGTCAATACCGGCTATGACGACCTCAATAAGAAAACGGCAGGTTTGCAGCCGTCGGATTTGATTATCGTCGCGGCGCGTCCGTCGATGGGGAAAACGACATTTGCCATGAACCTCGTCGAAAATGCGGCGATGTTACAGGATAAACCGGTTCTTATTTTCAGTCTGGAGATGCCCTCCGAACAGATTATGATGCGTTCCCTGGCGTCATTGTCGCGGGTTGATCAGACGCGCATTCGTACCGGTCAGCTCGACGATGAGGACTGGGCGCGCATCTCCGGCACCATGGGCATCCTGCTGGAAAAACGCAATATCTATATTGATGACTCCTCCGGCCTGACGCCGACGGAAGTGCGTTCCCGCGCCCGACGTATCGCCCGCGAACATGGCGGTATCGGGCTTATCATGATCGACTACCTGCAGCTGATGCGCGTGCCGTCGTTGTCCGACAACCGTACGCTGGAAATCGCCGAAATCTCCCGCTCCCTGAAAGCGCTGGCCAAAGAGTTGCAGGTGCCGGTGGTGGCGCTGTCGCAGCTTAACCGCTCTCTGGAACAGCGCGCCGATAAACGCCCGGTCAACTCCGACCTGCGTGAATCCGGCTCCATCGAGCAGGATGCGGACTTGATCATGTTTATCTATCGTGATGAGGTTTATCACGAAAACAGTGACTTAAAAGGTATTGCGGAAATCATTATTGGTAAACAGCGTAACGGCCCTATCGGGACGGTGCGTCTGACATTTAACGGGCAGTGGTCGCGCTTTGATAACTATGCGGGGCCTCAATATGATGACGAATAAATTTCCGTCATCCTTCGCGCCGCAGGTGCGTTGACGGAGCCCGCTCACCCCGGTCACTTAGTTTACTAAGCTCCCGGAGATCCCCGGGTTTGTCTCCCTCCTGCAACACGAATGATTCAGGAAATTCTTTTAGTAAGGAATTGAAATGCAAGCGGCAACCGTAGTAGTGAACCGCCGCGCTCTGCGACACAATCTGCAACGCCTGCGCGAACTGGCCCCCGCCAGTCGACTGGTTGCAGTCGTGAAAGCGAACGCCTATGGACACGGTCTTCTTGAGACCGCGCGAACGCTCCCCGATGCCGACGCTTTTGGCGTCGCCCGTCTTGAAGAAGCCCTGCTCCTGCGCGCTGGCGGCATAACGCAACCGATCCTGCTGCTGGAAGGTTTTTTCAATGCCGAAGAGTTGCCGCTGGTCGCTGAACATCAGCTACAGACCGTCGTCCACAGCGAGGAACAGCTTAAGGCGCTGGAAACGACCCCTCTGAACGCGCCGGTCACCGTGTGGATGAAACTCGATACCGGCATGCACCGTCTTGGGGTACACCCCAATGAAGCTGAGGCGTTTTATGCCCGCTTATCGCAGTGTAAAAACGTCCGTCAGCCGGTGAACGTCGCCAGTCATTTTGCCCGTGCCGATGAGCCAGAGTGCGGCGAGACGGAACGCCAACTCGATATTTTCACCACGTTTACCAACGGTAAGCCTGGCTTGCGCACGATTGCTGCTTCTGGCGGCACGCTGCTGTGGCCGCAATCGCACTTCGACTGGGTGCGTCCGGGCATTATTCTTTATGGCGTATCGCCGCTGGAGAACAAACCCTGGGGCGCAGATTTTGGTTTTCAGCCAGTGATGACCCTGACGTCGCAGCTTATTGCTGTGCGCGAGCATAAAACGGGTGATGCCGTAGGGTACGGCGGCACCTGGCAGAGCGCGCGCGATACCCGTCTGGGTGTGGTCGCGATGGGCTACGGCGATGGTTATCCTCGTGCTGCGCCTTCCGGTACGCCAGTGCTGGTTAACGGGCGTGAAGTGCCGATCGTGGGGCGGGTGGCGATGGACATGATTTGCGTCGACCTGGGGCCGGAAGCAGAAGACCGCGCGGGTGATAACGTGGTGTTATGGGGCGAAGGGTTACCCGTTGAACGCATCGCTAAAATAACGAAGGTAAGTGCTTACGAACTTATTACGCGCCTGACCGCCCGGGCGACCCTGACCTACATTGACTAAAAAGGATTGTCCTTTGTCTCCAATGGAAATCGCCGCTTGCCTGGCCTATGCCCTCTCTGTGTGGCTTGCCGCGCGCAATAACATGCACACCTGGTGGACAGGGATTATTGGGTGTGTGCTGTATGGCTGGGTGTTTTACTCGGTGCAGTTGTATGCGGACGTCACCCTGCAAGTGTTCTTTATTGCCAGCAGTATTGCCGGGTGGGTCAACTGGCTGAAAGGGAATCATGGTAGCGAACTGGCGGTGCGCAAAACGCCGATCGGTCGGCTGTTGCCGATGCTGGCAGGCGCGCTGGTGGTGGCGGGCGGCTATGCGTGGTTGCTGCACCGCTTTACCAACGCGTGGTCGCCGTGGCTGGATTCCGCCATCATGGTGTTCAGCGTGCTTGCGCAGTTCATGCTGATGGGGCGCAGGCTCGAGAGCTGGTACTTCTGGCTACTGGTCAACACCATTGCCGTACCGCTTTATGCGGCGCGCGATCTTTGGCTGACTGCCGGGTTGTATCTCGTTTTTTGGTGTAACGCATGGCACGGTCTGTACCAGTGGCGCAAGGCGCTGGTCGCGCGATGACACGTTTCGCCAGTGGGCTGGTGGTGGGGAAGTTCGCCCCGCTGCATTGTGGTCATGAGCGGCTGATCAATGCCGCGCTGGCCCAGTGTGACCGCGTCTGGCTGATGAGTTACTCGCAACCGGAAATGCCGGGTTGTGAGCCAGAAAAACGCGAACGCTGGCTGCGGGAGCGGTTTCCGCAATGTGAAATCGTTGTTCTGACCCCGGAGCGCGTTGCGGGCTGGGGGCTCGGTGCGTTGCCGCATAACGATGCTCCCGGCGATCGGCATCGACATTATATAGCCGACCTCTGTTTGCAGGTTCTGCACTGTCGCCCGCAGGCGGTCTTCACCGCTGAAGATTACGGCGATGGCTTTGCCCGCGTGCTCAGTGAACGTTTTGCTCAGCCTGTCGCGCATGTGCGCTTACAGCGTGAACAGGGCGCACAGGCACCTTCCGGCACGCTGATCCGTAGCGATATCCACCGTTGGCGGCAGATGCTCTCTCCCATTGTCTATCGGGATTTTGTTCAACGCATTTGCCTGCTGGGGGGCGAATCCACCGGCAAAAGCACACTGAGCGCAGCCCTGGCGCAGGCGCTGGAGACGACGTACGTGGCGGAATATGGCCGGGAACGCTGGGAAGAAAAGGGCGGTGAACTGGCGTACGATGATTTGCTGCTTATTGCGCAGACGCAGGTGCGGCGTGAAGACGCAGCGTTGGCGGCCCGCTGGCTGGTGTGCGATACCTCGCCGCTCACGACGCTGTTCTATACGCTGGAGATGTTCGGCAACGCGCCGGATGAGCTTTACGCGCTGGCGCAGCGGCACTATCACTGGGTGGTGCTGTGTGAAGATGATTTTCCTTTTGTGCAGGACGGCACGCGGCAGGATGAAACGTTCCGCCAGCGGCAGCAGGCATGGTACGTTGACCAATTGACACAGCGCGGCATCCCTTTTCTTCGCGTGCGGGGTTCCGTAAACCAGCGCGTGGCGCAAATCCTTACCGCCCTTCGCGGCTAAAACGCTTATTTTTCGCCACCACCACGGCTGCTCTCGACCTTCCCTGACTTCCGGTTTATTGTGTGGGTTCCTGCCTACTGTAAACCTGGAGAATACACGCGTGTTTCAGAAAGTTGACGCCTACGCTGGCGACCCGATCCTCTCTCTTATGGAGCGGTTTAAAGACGATCCGCGTAGCGACAAAGTAAACCTCAGCATCGGGCTCTATTACAACGAAGACGGCATCATTCCACGCTTGCAGGCAGTCGCCGAAGCAGAAGCGCGTCTTAACGCGCAGCCGCACGGTGCGTCTCTGTACCTGCCGATGGAAGGGCTGAACAGTTACCGTGTGGCAATTGCGCCGCTGCTGTTTGGCGCAGACCATCCGGTGCTGGAACAAAAACGTGTTGCGACCGTACAGACGCTGGGCGGCTCCGGCGCGCTGAAAGTGGGGGCGGATTTTCTGAAACGCTACTTCCCTGACTCGGGCGTATGGGTGAGCGATCCGACCTGGGAAAACCACGTGGCCATTTTTGAAGGCGCGGGTTTTGTAGTAAGTACTTACCCCTGGTACGACAATGAGACCAATGGCGTGCGTTTCTCTGCCTTCCTGGAAAAACTGAACACGCTGCCAGCGCAAAGCATTGTTCTGCTCCATCCTTGCTGCCATAACCCGACCGGCGCGGATTTGACCCATGCGCAATGGGATGATGTGGTTGAGGTTGTGAAAGCGCGCAATCTGATCCCCTTCCTCGATATTGCTTATCAGGGCTTTGGCGCAGGCATGGAAGACGATGCCTATGCGATTCGCGCAATGGCTCGCGCCGGGCTGCCTGCGTTGATCAGCAACTCCTTCTCCAAGATTTTCTCGCTGTATGGCGAACGCGTCGGTGGCCTCTCCATCGTGTGTGAAGACGCAGATGCGGCCGATCGCGTACTGGGTCAGTTAAAAGCCACCGTTCGCCGTAACTACTCCAGCCCACCGAATTTTGGTGCGCAGCTGGTCGCGACCGTGCTGGGCGATGCGGGGCTGAAAGCCTCATGGCTGGCGGAAGTGGAAGCGATGCGCACCCGCATTCTGGCAATGCGCCAGGAGCTGGTAAAGGTTCTGAAAGAGGCGGTACCGGGCGGTAATTTTGATTATCTGATCAAGCAACGTGGCATGTTCAGCTATACCGGTCTGAGCGCACAGCAGGTGGAAAGATTGCGTGAAGAGTTCGGCATTTACCTGGTGGCCAGCGGGCGTATTTGTGTTGCCGGTCTGAACGGTCGCAATGTGCATCGCGTCGCGCAGGCTTTTGCAGCTGTGATGTAAGTACTCGCTCACGTTTTCATCCTGATCCCCTGCTTTTCAGCAGGGGGTTATCCCCCCGTATTCTCCTATTCTATGGTTAATCCGCAGAAAATCCTTTGTTTCACCTGCCGCTGGGGTTATGGTCGGGTAGACTTCTGACCGTTCGCACCATTTATAAAACATAACGAGCTGATAATTTAGGGATAAATATGCGAAAGTTCACACTCGCCCTGCGCGCAACCTGCCTGTGGTTTGCGTTGGGAGGCGCAGCGGTTTATGCTTCCGCCCCCACGCCCTCTTCAGATGGCACCAATGTGGCCAAACTGGCGGAACAGGCGCCGATTCACTGGGTTTCCGTCGCACAAATTGAACGTTCGCTGGTTGAACGCCCGCCGATGGCGGTGGGGTTTGATATTGATGATACGGTGCTGTTTTCCAGCCCCGGTTTCTGGCGCGGCAAGAAAACCTGGTCGCCAGACAGCGAAGCGTATCTGCATAACCCGGCATTCTGGGAAAAGATGAATAACGGATGGGATGAATTCAGTATTCCCAAAGAGGTGGCGCGCCAGCTTATCGCCATGCATGTGAAGCGCGGCGACAGCATCTGGTTCATTACCGGGCGCAGCCAGACAAAAACCGAAACCGTCAGCAAAACCCTGCAGGACGATTTTCTGATCCCGGCGGCGAATATGAATCCGGTGATTTTCGCCGGTGACCAGCCCGGGCAAAATAACAAAACGCAGTGGCTGAAGGCGAAGCAGATCCGCATCTTCTATGGTGACTCAGATAGCGACATCACGGCTGCTCGCGAAAGTGAAGCGCGGCCGATCCGCGTATTACGCGCCTCCAACTCAACTTATCGCCCGCTACCGCAGGCGGGAGCAATGGGTGAAGAGGTGATCGTCGATTCCGAATATTAGCCGGGGTTTACCTTTCGGCGCTATGCTGCACACTTAAGCAACCTCATCTTTTCGGTTAAGGAGCAGCGAATGTGGTATCAACAAACAATTACGCTTGGCGCAAAGGCGCGCGGGTTTCACCTGGTCACGGAGGAAGTGCTCGGGCAAATCCGCGATCTTTCCCGTGTGCGGATCGGTTTGTTGCACCTGCTGCTTCAACATACTTCGGCCTCTCTCACGCTGAATGAAAACTGCGACCCGACCGTGCGTTATGACATGGAACAGCACTTTCTGAACAGTGTGCCGGATAAAGCGCCCTGGAAGCATGATTATGAAGGGCCGGATGACATGCCGTCGCATATCAAGTCTTCTCTGCTTGGCGTATCACTGTTACTGCCCGTGCAAAACGGGCGGGTACAGTTGGGCACATGGCAGGGGATCTGGCTGGGGGAGCACCGCATTCACGGCGGCGCACGGCACATTATCGCCACCTTGCAAGGGGAATAATGCGGTTACTCTGGTAAACCCTGCTCTTATCGTCAGGATCTGTAACGATCGCCGTTTTTTTCATCAATACACTACGCTTAAATGAGGCAACCGGGCCGATCGGACGATCCATCGCAACACGACGAGGAGAATCAACGTGACAATTTCGGAGTTACTGCAATATTGCATGGCGAAGGCGGGCGCTGAACAGAGCGTACATAGCGACTGGAAAGCGACGCAAATCAAGGTCGCCGATGTGTTGTTTGCGATGGTGAAGGAAGTTGAGGGGCGCCCTGCGGCGTCGCTAAAAACCAGTCCGGAACTGGCGGAACTGTTGCGTGAACAGCATCAGGATGTGCGCCCCAGCCACCACCTGAATAAAGCGCACTGGAGCACGGTGTATCTGGACGGTTCGTTACCGGACTCGCAGATTTACTATCTGGTGGATGCGTCCTATCAACAGGCGATGGAACGGGTGCCGGAACAGGTCCGGCACCAACTGTCAGTGTGACGATTTCAGCATCGGCTTAAGGAATCGCGCCGTGTGCGAGGCTTCGCATTCGGCAACGGTTTCCGGCGTGCCGGAGACGAGGATCTCGCCGCCGCCGCTGCCGCCTTCCGGGCCGAGATCGACAATCCAGTCCGCGGTCTTAATCACGTCCAGATTATGCTCAATGACCACAATGGTATTGCCCTGATCGCGCAATTGGTGCAGTACGTCCAGTAACTGCTGGATATCGGCGAAATGCAGGCCGGTGGTGGGTTCGTCGAGAATATAGAGCGTCTGCCCGGTTCCGCGTTTTGACAGCTCACGCGCCAGTTTCACGCGCTGGGCTTCGCCGCCGGAGAGCGTGGTCGCCGACTGACCAAGACGGATATAGGTCAGACCGACATCCATCAGCGTTTGCAGCTTACGCGCTAGCGCGGGCACGGCATCAAAGAACTCACGTGCTTCTTCGATGGTCATATCCAACACTTCATGGATAGTTTTGCCCTTGTATTTGATCTCCAGCGTTTCGCGGTTATAGCGTTTGCCTTTGCACTGGTCGCACGGCACGTAAATATCCGGCAGGAAGTGCATCTCCACTTTGATCACCCCGTCGCCCTGACAGGCTTCGCAGCGGCCACCGCGCACGTTAAAACTGAAGCGCCCTGGCGTATAGCCGCGCGAGCGGGATTCCGGCACGCCGGCAAACAGTTCACGCACTGGCGTGAACACGCCGGTATACGTCGCCGGGTTGGAACGCGGCGTACGGCCAATCGGGCTCTGGTCGATATCGATCACTTTATCGAAATGCTCCAGCCCGTGGATATCGCGGTATGGCGCTGGCTCAGCAATCGTCGCGCCGTTCAACTGGCGCTGCGCGATGGGGAACAGCGTATCGTTGATCAGCGTCGATTTACCCGAACCGGACACGCCGGTAATACAGGTGAACAGGCCGACCGGCAGCGTCAGCGTCACGTCTTTCAGGTTGTTGCCGCGTGCGCCGGTGAGTTTCAGCACTTTGCCCGGATCGGCCGGAACGCGCTGTTTCGGGATGTCGATTTTGCGTTTGCCGCTCATGTACTGCCCGGTCAGCGACTCCGGGACCGCCATAATCGCGTCCAGCGTGCCTTCCGCCACAACCTGCCCGCCGTGGACACCCGCGCCCGGACCAATATCGATCACATGATCCGCTGCGCGAATGGCATCTTCGTCGTGTTCGACGACAATCACCGTGTTACCCAGATTGCGCAGATGGATTAATGTACCGAGCAGGCGCTCGTTATCGCGCTGGTGCAGACCGATTGAGGGTTCATCCAGCACGTACATCACACCCACCAGGCCTGCGCCAATCTGGCTTGCCAGACGGATACGCTGCGCTTCGCCGCCGGAGAGTGTTTCAGCAGAGCGGGACAGCGTCAGGTAGTTCAGTCCGACGTTAACAAGGAACTTCAGACGGTCGCCGATCTCTTTCAGTACTTTTTCGGCAATTTTCGCCCGCTGACCAGAGAGTTTCAGGTTGTTGAAGAAGTCCATCGCATGACCGATGCTCATATCCGAGATGGTCGGCAGCGGCGTGTTTTCAACGAAGACATGGCGCGCTTCACGGCGCAGACGGGTTCCTTCACAGGCGGCGCATGGACGGTTGCTGATAAACTTCGCCAGCTCCTCGCGCACCGCGCTGGATTCCGTCTCTTTATAACGGCGCTCCATATTATGCAGCACGCCTTCAAACGGATGACGACGCACCGAGGTGTCGCCGCGATCGTTCATGTATTTGAACTCAATCGATTCTTTACCCGAACCGGAGAGGATCACTTTCTGCACGCTGGCGCTCAGGCTTTCCCACGGCGCTTCAACGTCGAATTTATAGTGTTCCGCCAGCGACTTCAGCATCTGGAAATAGTAAAAGTTACGGCGATCCCAGCCGCGGATCGCACCGCCGGCCAGCGACAGTTCCGGGTTCTGAATCACGCGGTCCGGGTCGAAATATTGCTGTACGCCCAGGCCGTCACAGGTCGGGCACGCCCCGGCCGGGTTGTTGAAGGAGAACAGGCGCGGTTCCAGCTCGCGCATGCTGTAGCCGCAAATGGGGCATGCGAAGTTGGCGGAGAACAACAGCTCCTCGGCGTTGGGATCGTCCATATCGGCAACCATCGCCGTGCCGCCGGAAAGCTCCAGCGCGGTTTCAAACGATTCCGCCAGGCGTTGGGCCAGATCGCTGCGGACTTTAAAGCGGTCAATCACCACTTCAATGGTGTGTTTCTTTTGCAGCTCCAGTTTCGGCGGATCGGAGAGGTCGCAGACCTCGCCATCAATACGCGCCCGGATATAGCCCTGGCTGGCGAGGTTTTCCAGCGTTTTGGTGTGTTCGCCTTTACGCTCTTTGATCACTGGCGCCAGCAGCATCAGGCGTTTGCCTTCCGGCTGCGACAGCACGTTATCGACCATCTGGCTGACGGTTTGCGCCGCCAGCGGCACGTCGTGATCCGGGCAGCGCGGTTCGCCAACGCGGGCGAACAGCAGACGCAGATAATCGTGAATTTCAGTGATGGTCCCGACGGTGGATCGCGGGTTGTGTGAGGTTGATTTTTGTTCGATGGAAATCGCCGGCGACAGCCCTTCAATATGGTCGACGTCCGGTTTTTCCATCAACGACAGAAACTGGCGGGCGTAGGCAGAAAGCGATTCAACATAACGGCGCTGCCCCTCCGCGTAAAGCGTGTCGAAAGCCAGTGAGGACTTGCCAGACCCCGACAGCCCGGTGACAACGATCAGTTTGTCGCGAGGGATGACGAGGTTGATGTTTTTGAGATTGTGGGTGCGGGCGCCCCGTACTTCTATCTTATCCAATCCATTCACCTTTTACCCGGAGGAACGCTATTTGCCTGGTATGTTTGAAGGACAACCGGCGGTCAGAAACGGCTAATTATGACACAATTTAACCTGAATGAATATACAGTATTTGCATGCATCCTGGCAGCGAATATGTAAAAATGCACTGTCGTGAGAGATCTCTGGAACCTGCTTCGCAGCTATCAATAAGCCATATGGAAATGGTACACTCGCGCGTTTACACTACTAAGAAACGTTTTCAGGAGACACGATCATGGCCAGCAGAGGCGTAAACAAGGTGATTCTCGTCGGTAATCTGGGCCAGGACCCGGAAGTACGCTATATGCCGAGTGGTGGCGCAGTTGCCAACATTACGCTGGCTACTTCCGAATCCTGGCGTGATAAGCAGACCGGTGAAACAAAAGAGCAGACTGAATGGCACCGCGTTGTGCTGTTCGGCAAACTGGCTGAAGTGGCTGGCGAATATCTGCGTAAAGGCTCACAGGTTTATATCGAAGGTCAGCTGCGTACCCGCAAATGGACCGATCAATCCGGTCAGGAAAAATACACCACTGAGGTGGTGGTCAACGTTGGTGGCACCATGCAGATGCTGGGTGGACGCCAGGGCGGCGGCGCACCGGCAGGCGGTGGCCAGCAGCAGGGTGGTTGGGGCCAGCCTCAGCAACCACAGGGCGGCAACCAGTTCAGCGGCGGCGCGCAGTCCCGTCCGCAACAGCAGTCTGCTCCGGCACCGTCTAACGAACCGCCGATGGACTTCGACGACGATATCCCGTTCTGATTTTGTTCATCAGAAAACAAAAAACCCCGCAATGCGGGGTTTTTTGTGGTTCAGAGGCTGAACATTACTTCGACACATCCGCACCGAAGTATTTCTGAGAAATACGTTCGTAGGTGCCGTCGGCCTTGATCTCTTCCAGCGCTTTATCAATCGCGGCTTTCAGTTCCGGGTTGTTTTTACGGATCAGCACGCCAGATTTCTCAGCATTGTCTTCGGTGGCGATGATTTTCACCGGCGCAGACGGTTTGTGTTTTTTGAAGTCCAGGTAAGAGAGGTTGTCGTTGATGGTCGCATCAGCACGGCCCTGCACCACCAGATCGATAGACTGGTTAAAGCCATCGGTCGGCACAATTTCCGCGCCGTATTTACGGGCGATCTGCGCGTAGTTACTGGTCAGCGAATGGGCAGATTTCTTGCCTTTCAGATCGTCAAAGCTCTTAATGCTGCTGTTTTTGTCATTCACGATCAGCACCGCTTTAGAGGCGATGTACGGCTCAGAGAAGTCATATTTTTTCTGGCGCGCTTCAGTAATACCGACCTGGTTAATGACCGCGTCGTAGCGATTCGCATCGATACCGGCGATCAGACCATCCCATTTACCTTCAACAAACTGCGCTTTTACTTTCAGGCGCTTGGCCACTTCCTGACCGATTTCAACGTCAAAACCTTCCAATGTGCCGGATGCGTTATGGAACGTGAACGGAGGATAGGTGCCTTCGGTACCAATTTTCAGAACCCCGGCGGACTGGATTTTTGCCAGATCGTCCTGCGCCAGCGCCGCGTGGGCGAAACCAAGCTGCATAACCCCGGCAATAACGAGTGTTGCGAGTGCTTTCATCTAAATCTACCCCAATTGATTGTTATTGGTTCGCCCCGATCTCCGGGAGCGCTGTGCTTAAAGAGGCGATAAATTCCGCAGTACGCGGTTTTTTCGCGTGTGAAAAAAGGGCGTTGGCGGTACCGGATTCCACAATTTCTCCGGCTTCAAGGAACACCACCTGACTGGCGATATTGGCCGCCAGACGCAGATCGTGCGTCGCCATAATCATTGTGGTGCCTTCCTGCGCCAGCTGACGCAGAACAGCCACCACCTCGCCGGAAAGCTCCGGGTCGAGCGCAGACGTGGGTTCATCACAGAGCAACACCGCCGGTGACGGCGCAAGGGCGCGGGCAATGGCCACACGCTGCTGCTGCCCGCCGGATAACGTATTCGGCAGCGCATCACGTTTATGCAGCATATCGACTTTCGTCAGTAACGCTTCGCCACGCTGGCGCGCACGGTCGCGATCCCATTTGTGTACGGTGATCAGCCCTTCGGTGATATTTTCCAGAACGGTCATATGCGGAAACAGCGCGAAGTTCTGGAACACCATCCCCGTCTGACGGCTGATGCGGCGAATATCCTGACCTTTAATGCGCGCGTCTGGCGAAAAGGTGATGCTCTCTTTGCCGATGGTCAGCGCCCCGGCCTGAGGGATCTCCAGTAAGTTAATGCAGCGTAATAACGTACTTTTGCCGCTGCCGGAGGGGCCAATCAGCGTGGTTACCGTGCCTTCTTCAATGGTTAAATTGATATTTTTCAGGACACGATGACCATCAAAACTCTTATCAAGGTTGGAGAGCGTTATCATTGACGGCTCCTTTAGGTGTCGTGCCTGCTAATTTCTGTTCAAGTTTGTTCTGCAAATGCGATAACACGGAACTGAAGAACAAATAAATCACAGCCGCTTCGCTATACAGAATCAGAGGTTCATAAGTCACAGCCGCAATTTGCTGCGCGGACAGGAACATTTCCGGCACTGTGATCACCGACGCCAGCGAGGTGTCTTTCACCAGCGAAATAAAGGTATTGGAGAGCGGCGGCACCGCAATGCGCGCGGCCTGCGGCAGGATAATACGGCGTAATGACTGCGCCCAGGTCATGCTGATGGCGTGGGCGGCTTCCCACTGCGATTTTGGCACGGCCAGCAGCGTAGCGCGGATCACTTCGGAGGTATAAGCCCCGATGTTAACGGTGAAACCAATCACCGCGGCCGGGAAGGCATCGATCGTAATGCCTGCGCTGGGCAGCGCGTAGAAGATCAAAAACAGCTGCACCAGCAAAGGCGTACCGCGGATCAACCAGACATAAAACCGGACCACCGGTTTTAAAAATCCCGGCCCGTACAGGCGCAACAACGCAACCACAAACCCAAGGGTCAGACCGAGAACAAACGAGCTGAGGGTGAGGGGAATGGTGAATTTCAGACCTGCGGAAAGCATGGGCCAGAATGAATCAATTGCTAAGGGTAACCATGTTGGCACTGCGCACCTTCCGGACAGAACGTGTTGCCAGAAAATTGCTGGCAGAATGTGAATATATATTAGCCCAGTTAATAATTCTGGCACCGTATTAGAACGGATTATATGCCTTGCACCGGACGCGAAAACAAATATATCCGAATAACGTTATGCAGAAATGAGCTAAGCAATGCTTTTTTGATACATAGGCGCTCTTACGCTGCTTTCACCCTCTCTTCCATTGCACCTTTTGCCTCTTTTTTCACCCTTCCTGCACCAAAATGACGCCCAGGAATAGTGCGTAATTTTTGATCAATTTATCCCGTGCTCCGTCTTTTCAGTCAGTTACAGGCTGGCATTTTTCTTGCAGTTCCATTTAGTGAAACTGAAGTCCCATTTTATGAGACCTTGTTATGTCCATTTTAGAAACGACAGCCAGCATTCTTAAATTGATGGTGGATCTGCAACGCGGGATCCGCATCAGCGATGTGATTACCCATCTTGGGATGCCGAAAAGCACGGCTTCCCGTGTGATGAGCCAGCTTGAGTCCTATGGCTACCTGGAAAAAGACGACGGGCAGGGCACCTTTCTGCCCGGTCCGTTGCTGATGTCGGCATCACATCTGGTGAGTCGCCACATCACCCTCAGCGACCATGTTGACGCCGCGCTGCGCAGCCTCTGTGAACGCACCGGTTATACCGGCTATATCTCCATGCTGGATAACCAGGAAATCCTCGTATTGCGGGTGATTCATGGTCGCCAGGCGCTGCCGGTGGTGACCTGGCCGGGTTCACGTTCCCCTGCCTGGGGAACATCGACCGGGCGGGCGCTGCTGGCGCGTTTCACGGACACGCAACTGCACGACTTTTTCGCCAGCCCGCTGGTGGTCTCGCAACTGAGCGGCACGCCGCACGATGTCAGCATGCTGGTGGCGGCTGTCGCCCGCACACGCGATGCGGGTTACGCAACCGCGGTGAACGAATCGGTCGCCGACACGGCTTCCGTCAGTTGTGCCGTTGGCGACCCGGCCACCCACGAAGCCGTGGCGTTCTGTCTCTCTTTTCCCCAACAGCTTGCCACCCCTGAAGAGTTGCAACGGATAGCGACATTACTGAAAGAGACTGCCCTCACCATTGCCGGAAAAACCGGCGATACGCAGGTGAGCAGTCCACTTTGATTTTTTTCCTTTTGCCAATGCCAGGAGAATAACCGTGAGTCAAACCGTCCCATCCGAAACGTTGCCGGAGAACAGCGAGAGCCATCCGCGTGCTTTTGCTCCGGCCACGTTGCTGTTGTTGTTGGTCTTGAGTATCTTCGGCGCCGTTATTGGCGTGCAGTTACTGACGACCCTTGGCGTGACGCCGAATACCGCCATCATCGGCGCGATGGCGGCCATGATCATTGCCCGTATTCCATTACAGTGCTTTGCCCGTTTCCGCTCGATCCATATTCAAAACCTGGCGCAAAGCGCGACCTCTGCCGCCACATTTGGCGCAGCGAACTCGTTGCTTCTGCCTATCTCTATTCCCTGGCTGTTTGGCCATAACGAAATGGTAATGCCGATGTTTATCGGCGTGGCGCTGGCCATGCTGCTGGACGGTTGGCTGCTGTACCGTTTGTTCAATACCCGTATCTTCCCGGCGGAAGGGGCATGGCCACCGGGCATTGCGGCGGCGGAATCCATAAAAGCCGGGGATCAGGGCGGTAAACAGGCGGCATTGCTCGGCACCGGTATTGTGATTGGCGCGATTGGCTCGTGGTTCAAGTTCCCGATGGCGGCGCTGGGTACGGCGTTTATCGGCAATATTTGGGCGCTTGGCATGCTTGGCGTCGGTTTCTTATTGCGCGGTTACTCCGCACCGCTGTTCGGCATTGATATCAATAAACTCTATATTCCGCACGGCGTGATGGCGGGTGCGGGCGTCGTGGCGCTGTTCCAGATTATCCGCTTGATCCGCCAGAGCAACCGCGCCAAAGCGGAGCAACATGGCGACGATGACGCGCTACCGCAGGCGCAGAATGAGCAAATTGGTCGCACCATTCGCCTGGGGGCGCTCGGCTTTATGGCCATTTCCGTGCTCATTGCGTTAGGCAGCGGTTTGTATGCCCATCTTTCTCTGCCGTGGCTGCTGGCGTTTATGGTCTATGCCGCGTTTGCGGCCTTCCTGCATGAAATGATTGTCGGCCTGGCGGCTATGCACTCCGGCTGGTTCCCGGCGTTTGCCGTCGCGTTAATTACGTTGCTTATCGGTATTTTGATTGGCTTCCCGCCGGAAGCGCTGGCGATGCTGTGCGGTTTTTCCGCCGCGACCGGCCCGGCGTTCGCGGATATGGGTTACGACCTGAAAGCGGGCTGGATCCTGCGTGGTAAAGGCGAGCACACCCGGTTTGAACTGGAAGGGCGTCGCCAGCAGTTGATTGCCGCGATGCTGGCCTTTGTGGTGGCAATGCCCGTGGTGCTGTTTATTTTCCGCGACTATTTCGCGCAGGGACTGGTGCCGCCGGTGGCGAAAGTCTACGTTGCGGCGATCAACGCCGGGGTGTCGCTGGATATCGCGAAATCACTGCTGATCTGGGCAATCCCCGGGGCCATTATCCAGCTGATTGGCGGTCCTGGCCGTCAGATGGGCGTGCTCCTGGCGACGGGTCTGTTAATCAACAACCCGCTGGCCGGCTGGGCGGTGATGATCGGGATTGCTATCCGTGCCATTGTTTTGCGCGTGGGCGGCGAAGCGATGCGTAACAAAATTGAGGTGTTGGCGGCGGGGCTGATCGCCGGTGATGCCCTGTTCAGTTTCTTTAATTCCGTCCTGCCGGGCGGCAAAAAGTAATCACGCAACATCAGAGAAAATATTATGAGCTTACAACAAACATTACAGGTCTTTGAGTTACTCGACAGCGCATATGCCAGCGGCGACAAGGTGAAAGCCCTGCTGGCCGAATACCGCAATATCGAGGTGAGCGTGAAAGCGGTCAGCGGCCCGAAAGGCAGTACCGACTTCGTCAAAATCGTGATTCCGGGGACGCAAGGGAAACGCAGCGGCGGCAGTGCGCCGACGCTGGGGATCGTTGGTCGTCTTGGCGGCATTGGCGCACGTCCGGGGCGCATTGGCCTGGTGTCAGACGCTGACGGCGCAGTGGCTGCCGTCGCCAGTGCGTTGAAGCTGGCGGAAATGCAGCGTCAGGGGGATAGCCTGCCGGGCGATGTGATTGTTACGACTCATATCTGCCCGGATGCGCCGACGCGCCCGCATGAACCGGTCGATTTTATGGACTCGCCGGTAGAAACCGAAGACATGAACGAGCAGGAAGTGTCGGACGAAATGGATGCGGTGCTCTCTATCGACACCACCAAAGGCAACCGCATCATCAACCACAAAGGTTTCGCCATTTCGCCAACGGTAAAACAGGGCTATATCCTGCGTGTGTCGGACGATCTGCTGCGGGTGATGGAAATGACCACCGGGCAATTGCCTGTTACTTTCCCGATCACCACCCAGGACATCACCCCGTATGGCAACGGCGTGTATCACCTCAACAGCATTTTGCAACCGTCGATTGCCACCGCGGCGCCCGTGGTCGGTGTGGCGATCACGGCGGTGAGCGCTGTACCGGGCTGTGGCACCGGCGCGAGCCATGAAACGGATATCGCGCTGGCCTGTAAATTTGCAGTTGAAGTGGCCAAAGAGTTTACCCGCGGCACTTGCCAGTTCTTCGACAGCACAGAGTACCAGCGCCTGCTCGACCTGTATGGTTCGCTGGCACATTTGCAAAAACGTCAGCCAGGGGTGTGAGATGGCTATTCGCAAAATGGGCACCCTGACCATTGGTCAGGCACCGCGCAGCGATATCACACCGATCCTTGATGCTGCATTGCCTTCCCATGTGCGTTGTCTGCATGCCGGTGTGCTTGATGGGCTGGATGACGCTGCTATCGCGGCGCGTTTTGCGCCGCAACCGGGCGACGCCCTCCTGACGTCACGCCTGCTGGATGGGCGCGCCGTGGTGATGGGCAAACCCGCTGTCGGTGCTGCGTTGCAGCAAAAGATCGACGACCTGGAAGCACAAGGCTGTGAGATCATCGCTATTCTCTGCACCGGTGAGTTTCACGGCCTGCACAGCCAAAAAGCCTGGTTGATCGAGCCGGATCGGATCCTGCCGCCAACGTTGAACGCGCTGGTCGGGGATCGCCGGGCCGGGATCCTCGTGCCGCTCGAATCACAAATCACCAGTGAGCTGGAAAAATGGCGCGGTGCGCACCAGACACCGGTATTTGCTATCGCCTCGCCCTATACTGCCAGCGAAGAAGAGGTGGCAGAGGCCGCCCGTTCGCTTGAAGCTCAGGGCGCGGAAGTGATCCTGACTGACTGTATGGGCTATACCGGCTGGCATCAGGAGATTTGCGCGCGCCATACGGCGCTGCCGGTGGTGTTGTCGAATAAATTGCTGGCCGATCTGCTGCGTAACCTGCTGTAGCGGTAAAAGGAGACTGTGATGGATTTACTGTTGCTGAGTAACTCGGTGCTGCCGGGTTCCGGATATCTGGAATATGCCCTCCCGCTGCTGAAAGCGCAGTCTGGCGGGCGTCGTAAAGTGGTGTTTATCCCCTTTGCTGGCGTGACACAAAGCTGGGATGCCTATACCGATAAGGTGCGTCTGGCGCTGGCGGAACTGGAGCTGGAGATCACCGGTATTCATACTGTTGATAACGCTTCTGCAGCCATTGCCGCTGCGGATATTGTGATGGTCGGTGGCGGTAACACCTTTAATCTGCTGAAAAACTGCCGTGAACGTGGGCTGATTGAACCGATCCGCCAGGCGGTGAAGAACGGGGCGCTGTATGTTGGCTGGAGCGCCGGGGCGAATCTGGCCTGCCCGACGATACGCACCACTAACGATATGCCGATTATCGACCCGGGCGGACTGGATGCGCTGAACCTGGTGCCATTGCAGATCAACCCGCATTTTACAAACGCCTTGCCCGCCGGGCATCAGGGCGAAACGCGTGAGCAGCGTATCCGCGAACTGCTGGTGGTCGCGCCGGAACTGAACGTGATCGGTCTACCGGAAGGGGGATGGATCACCGTGCAAAACGGCCATGCGCAGTTGGGCGGCGACAGGCCAGCGCTGTTGTTTAAGGCCAATGAAGAGGCGATCACGCTGGAAGCGGGCCACCGCTTTTTCTGAGGGAAACATCATGCTGGGGATCATTCGGGTATTAACCCATGACGATGCGCATTTCGTTGAAGAGCATGGACACCTGATTCAGCAGGAGTATGGCATTGCATCGATCAGCCGCTGCATTGACGAGCAGCGCAACGGTATTTTCGATGCTGCAAGCGAAGCGCTGGCTGTGCCGAAAATTATCGCATTGGGAAAAGCGCTGGAAGCGCAGGGCTGTACAGCGCTGTTTTTGAGCTGCGCTGCCGATCCCGGTCTGGCTCTGCTGCGCGCGGCAGTGACCATTCCGGTGGTTGCGGCCGGAAGCGCTTCCGCCAGTATCGCCGCGATGCTAAAACGCCCGGTGGCGGTGATGGGCATTGGCGCTGCGGCACCAATGCCATTTCGCACGTTGCTGGGTGAAGAGGTTCTGTATGCGCGGCCTGAAGGGGTGACGAAAACGACCGATCTGCTCACGCCGGAAGGACGCGCCAGCGCGCTGGCCTGTGCCGACAAGCTCTATCAGCAAGGGGTGGAGGTGATTGCGTTCTCCTGCACCGGCTTTTCCACCATTGCCCTGGCGGACGCTATTCGCGTAAAACCCGGGCGCATCGCTATTGATGCGGTCAGCGCAGCGGGCCTGTTCGCCAGCCAACTGGTCTGAATACAGCAGGCCCGGCAACGGGCCAGCTGTACCGTAACGCGTTTATTCTTTGCATTTAACACGCTTTCGCTTACCCCATCAAAAATATCCCCCGCTAATAAATTTATTTCTGTTTTTCGACATGGAGTGAAGGGCGGAAAATATATCATGCGTTGATGTTTTGTTGGCTGAATCGAATAACCAGAAAACCGCGAAAATAATAGGTAAATAAGCATTTCACTGATTTAAAATATATTATTTCTCGCAATGGAAAATGGGACTATTCTTATCTTTCATTACGCGCCAGTTTCAACTATATCCAGATAATATTAAATAAATTGCCAGCGTTAGTGGGCAAAAAGCCGCATATACATTGTTGTCTATTATAATTTCCGGTACTGAAGTCGCCTGAAGACAGGTTTGCTTCCGGAATATTCGCCTCTGTCAGTAAGGAACTCGTATGGTTAACCGGATAACCGTCCTGTTGTCCGCCGGGAGTGATTCGCTCTTATTCTGGATGTTAACAGGAGAGGAGAAACTCTCTGCGCCATTTCGTTTTCAGGTGGATCTGTTAAGCAAAGATTTCACCCTTGATCGGCAAAAACTGCTCGGTCAGAACATGACGGTGGTCATTCCGGGGCAATCAGGCGCTGAGCGTTACCTTTCTGGCAAGGTAACCGCCGTTGCCGTTCGTTCCGAAGAGTTGGACGGTACGCGCTACGCTGTTTATCAAACCACGCTGGAACCGGACTTCTGGCCCATGATGCGCGACCGCAACTTTCGCATCTTCCAACAGCAGCGCGTACCGGACATCGCCAAAACGCTGTTTACAGAATACAACGTCAACATCGAAGACAAGCTCACCCGCAGCTACCGGCAATGGGATTATTGCGTGCAATACGCAGAGAGCAGTTTCCATTTTCTGAGCCGCCTGCTGGAGCTTGAAGGGATCAGCTATTTTTTCCGTCACCATAAAGACGGCCATACGCTGGTGTTGATGGATGATTACTCACAGGCGGATGCATTCCCCGGCTATGAGACCCTTCCCTGGCATGCACAGGCGAGCGGCGGGGCGGTGAACGAGGAAGGTATCAGCCAGCTACTGGCGCGACATGTGGTCACGCCAGGCCTGTACAGCACGGACGATTATGATTTTCGAAAACCGCACGCATGGATGCTGCAAACGCTGCAAAACCCGGTCTCGCCAACACCAGGGCGCATCGACGTTTATGACTGGCCGGGGCGTTTCGTTGAACATGGCGATGGCGAATCGTATGCCCGTATTCGCCAGCAGTCATGGCAGGCGGCGCAGCAGCAAACCCAGGGAACGGCTACCGCAACCGGCATTGCGCCGGGGCACACCTTTACGCTGATCAATGCGCCCCATTATGCCGACAATGCGAAATGGCTGGTGGTCGGCGCACATTATGCGTTCGAGGAAAACCAGTATGCGTCTGGCGATACGGGCGAGGTAAAACACCGCATCGACTTTACTGTGATCCCCGCAGCGACGCCGTTTCGCCCACCGGTGGCGACCGACTGGCCACGCACGTACGGGCCGCAGACTGCCCGCGTGGTTGGGCCGAAAGGGGAGTCCATCTGGACGGATAAATACGGGCGTGTAAAGGTGAAATTCCACTGGGATCGCGAAAGCCAGGGGGATGAAAACAGCTCCTGCTGGGTGCGCGTCTCCAGCGCCTGGGCGGGCCAGGGCTACGGTGGGGTGCAGATCCCGCGTGTGGGCGACGAAGTGGTGGTGGATTTTATTAATGGCGAGCCGGACAGGCCGATCATCATTGGTCGGGTCTATAACGAAGCCAGTATGCCGCCGTGGGCGCTGCCTGCTGCGGCGACGCAGATGGGCTTTATGAGCCGCTCGAAAGATGGCTCGCCGGATAATGCCAACGCCCTGCGTTTTGAAGACAAACCCGGCGAAGAGCAATTTTGGCTGCATGCCGAGCGCAACATGGATACCGAAGTCGAGAACGACGAAACCCATGATGTGGGCAGTAACCGGACGAAAACCGTCGGTAAAGACGAGACCAGCCATATCAAACAGAACCGCACCCGCACCGTCGACGGCAATGAAACGGTCACGGTTGGTCAGGATCGCAGTAAAACCATTAACGGTAATGAGACCACCACGGTGCAGCAAAACCGCACCGAAAGCGTGAAGGGCAATGAGACCCTCAGCGTGGATCAAAACCGCGATGAAACCATTACCGGTAATCACACCACCACGGTGAAAAGCAACAACACCGGTACGGTCGAAGGTAACCAGACACTGACAGTGGTGCAGGATCGCAGCCGTACCGTTCAGGGCAATGAAACGGTCAGCGTTCAGCAGAACCGCACCGTGAATGTCACCGGCAACCAGACGCTGGATGTCACCGGCAACCGCAATGTGACGGTGCACAGCAGCGAAGTGCGCACGGTGACGCAAAAGCAGGATGTCAGCATTGGCGCCGGGCGCACGTTGAGCATTACCGGCGGCGATACCCGTTTTACGCAAGGCAGCGTGGCGGACAGCGCCACGGATACCTTCCGCATCAATGTGGGGGAGAGCGGCATTCTGATTGGCAACGGCAGCGTGGAAATTACCGCAGGCGGGTCGACCATCACCATTAATGCCGCCGGGGTCATGGTGAATGGCAAAAAAATTGAGCTTAATGCCTGACGGGGAATGTGAATGAGCGCCGCGAAAAACCCCACCGAAAAAGTGATGGCGGAGCTGGAGCTAAGCTGGCTGGATGCCAGCGAGCACTCAGCGCAGACCCGGCTGTTTATCTGGCGGGTTCCGACCCAGGGTGAGTCCTTGCTGGACGGTTTTATCGCGCTGCAACAGCACCCGGAAGGACGCACGCTGCCGGATCTGTTTCTTGGGCTGACAACGCCTTTCGAAACCGGCTTCGGCTACAGTGAGGCGCTGGGGCGTGAATTTGTTGAACATTATGAGGCCACGCCGGATGCCGCAGACTGGCAGGCGGAGCCCTATCTGCCGTGCTACTCCCCTGCGCAGTTGCGCCAGTTACTACAAGGGTTCGCCGACCGGTTTGCAGAAGATCTGCGTTACCTGGTGCTGGTGCTCAAACCTTCCGCCGTCAGCGATGACAGCGCATTAACGCGCTGGCTCAACGGCTGGCTGGAACAGGGCGAACCCGCGCCGCGATTGCTGTTGATTGATACCGTTGAACAGCCGGTGTGGCAACCGCTGCTTGATGCACACCCCGATAGAATTCAACTGATTGTCGACGACATTGATGGCATGAAGGTGATGCACCAGACCGCGCAGCAGCAGACCGATTCCGATGGCGATCGTTTACTGTTTCGCCGCTACCTGGCGGATGCGATGTTGCTGCTGGAAAAAGGCACTGCCGCACAAGTGGCTGCGCGCGGCGGCCTTGCGCTGGCAATTGCCCGGCAACGCGGCTGGGCCGATCAGCAGGCGATGATGCATAACCTGATAGCGGGCGGCTGGCTGAAGGGCAATGACCCTGCGCAGGCGGTCGAACATTATCGGCAGGCGCAGGATATCGCTGGCGAGATTGCCGACCCGACGCTGAAAGGGCAGTTGCGCACGCAAAGTACGTTTGGCGAAGCCGGCGCGTGGTTTGCAACGAAAGATTATCTCCAGGCGGCGAAAGGTTACCGTCAGGCCGCGCGGGAGGCGCAGGCGATCCCTCACCCGGTCTTTGAAATGGAAGGCTGGCGCATGTCAGGCTTTTGCCTCTGGCTGGCAGGGCACCGACCCACAGCGATGGAAGAGTATGCCCGTGCGGTGAAGGCGGCGGAAAACGTTCCTTTACCCGAACGCGGGCAAACCACGCTGCCGCTGGTGTTTCAGGATTTACTGCGTATGCATGATAAACGGCGCACCGAGGCCATTGAAGCCTGTGCCGCGCGCTGGCAACGCGAGAAACGGAGTGTGATCCAACAAACGGAAGCGCGTTTGCCTGCGCAGCCGGGTATTGAACAGGTGAAGCAGGCGGAAAGCCGTCTGCAATTACAGCTTGAAGCCACGTTTACCGTGATCCGCGAAGAGCGGGAAAATCTTATTCGTCGCGGAGATGAGAGTTTTCGCCGCGTTATCCGGCTGGCGCGGGAGAAACTGCACCCGCACTGGAATGGTTTGCCGGATATCGCCCACCCCTTTGATGCCCCGCCAGGTGAGTGGCAAAGCCTGCCCGCATGGGGGGAGAGCGACGCATTGTTATCTGAACCTGCAGGAAGCAACCCGTTATGAAGACCCGCATTATTACCATTGTTGTTGTTACGCTGCTCGCGCTGCTGTTTTTGAGCCTCTCCGATAGCGATCTCGCCACCGAGGTCCGTACCTTCCTGCGCGCGCTATTGCGGGCCATGTTCTGAGGCACGACTGATGCACTCCGGCGCTCACTTCGATCCGCAGCTTGGGCTGGATATTCACACCTACCCATGGCCGCTACCGACTCCCCATATCGGTATTGTGTTTGACGTGTTTGATTATCTCCCGCTGATTGGCACCACGGTGCACGTCAACAGCATTAAGCGCGCCAGTGCCGGAACGGGCGGGATCGCGGTGCATATTCCCGTGGGCGGGGCGTGGATCCCGCCGTTGCGCGCGCCGGGCGGCCCGCAAATAGAAGATGAGCTGTTTATGGGCAGTAAAACCGTCTCCGTGGACGGCGAGCCCTTCTCCCGCATCGGTATGCCGGTGCTGAGCTGTAATATTCTCGGCCTGATCCCGCCGTTTCGCCTGAAACGCGCCACCAAGCCGAAGCCGCTGTCACTGACGCTGCCGCTGACCTTTAACCTGGCTATCCCGAACAATGTCATTGTGGGCGGGCCACCGACCATCAGCCTGATGGCGCTGCTGATGCGTGCCGGGTTGAGCGGCCTGGGCAAGGGTTTCAAAAAGCTGAAGAAGACGCCGCAATGGCGGTTGTTTATGCGCCGTTTTCGCAAGCTTCGACAAAAGCTGTTCCGCAATATGGATCCCGGTTTCCTGAAGTGCCGGGTGTTGCGTGCCGAACCGGTCGATATTCGCGATGGCAGCGTCAGCCTTGAGCACCAGGACTTCCTGCTGCCGGGTCGTTTGCCGCTGGCCTGGAACCGCACTTACTCCTCGGCCGATCTTGATGTTGAAGGTCTGTGCGGTCACGGTTGGTCGACGCCAGCGGATATCCGCCTGGAGGTGATGGCGGACGAAGGCATTGCCATGCTGACGCAACCGGAAGGGATGACGCTGTTTGCCGGGCTGCCGCAGGCCGACGGGCGTGCGCAGGGCATTCCCGGCTTGCCGGACGGCAGCTGCTTATGGCGGCAAACGGTTAACGGCGAAGTGCTGTGGCAGGTGGTGCAGGAGAGTGGCCCGCAACTGCAATTTAGCGGTGAACACGGGGTGTTGCCGATCCGCCAACTCGCCGATCGTAACGGTAATGGCTGGCGATTTGAGTGGAACGGCAGTGAACTGCTGCACATTCGTGAGTTCACCCACCAGGGGATGACCGCGCGTGAAATCCTCGTCACGCAGGAGAACCATCGCCTGCTCGCCCTGCGTTTGCGTAATGCGCTGGATGGTGACGTCACACCGCTGACCCGCTACGAGTATGACGACGAGGGGCAACTGAGTGCGGAGATTGATGCGTTGTCGCATCCGCGCCGTTTTTATTATCAGCAGCATCACCTTGTCAGTCACGTTGATCGTAACGGGCAGGGGTTCCACTACCAGTACAACGATGTCTGGCAAGTGGCGCATGCCTGGGGCGACGGCGGCGTCTGGGATTATCACTTTGCGTATCACGACCTGCTTAACGAAGTGGAAGTCACGGATTCGCTGGGGTATGTCGCGCGCATTACCTTTGACGAAAACGGCCTGCCGGTTTCGGAAATCGATCCGCTGGGCGGCAACACGGTGTTCCGCTATGACGATTTTGGCCGCACGCTGGAGCTGATTGAACCGGACGGCAGTACCCATCGCTGGGAGTATGACGAACTGGGGCGCATGACAGCCGAATATCTGCCAGACGGAAGCGTGATTCAGGCGGCGTATGATGCGTTTGGCGAGCTGTTGGCGCTGACCGATGAGAAGGGCGCTATCTGGCGTTCAGAGTACGATGCGAATGGAAATTTGATTGCCACGATTGACCCGACAGGGGTCACTTCGCGTTATCAGTATGACGCTCTCGGGCAGCTTTCTGAGGTGCAGAAACCGGGTTCACCGTCGGGTTGCTATCACTATGATCGTTTCGGTTTTTTACAGTCGGTAAGCTCTGGCGGGGCGGGCATTGCCCGTTTTCGTTATTCCGTGCGCGGCACACTGCTGGAATGGGTTGACGCTGGCGAGGGGATCACCCGCTATCACTGGGATAGCAAAGACCGGCTGGTGGCGACGGTGAATCCGGCGGGGGGCGAAGCCCGTATTGCCTACGATCGGGAAGATAGCCCGGTACACTTTACCGATGAACAAGGTAATGTGACCCGTTTTCGTTATAACGGCACCGGAATGCTGACCGCCTGTGAAACGCCCGATGGGGCGACGCTTGGTTACCAGTATGACCCGGAAGATCGACTGTTGGCGGTGATTAATCAGAACGGTCAGCGCTGGCAATTGACCCGCGATGCCCTCGGTCGGGTGACGACGGAAAGCGACTACTGGGGCCAGATGACGCGTTACGGTTGGAGCAGCGCCAGCCGTCTGATCAGTCGTGAAGACGCACTGGGGCGCGAAGTGCGCTATGGCTATGACAAAGCCGGGAGGCTGAGCGAACGGCGCAGCGGTGACACATTACAGGCGAAATATCACTATGATCGGTGCGGCCGGATGGTGTTATGTGAGAACCCCTGGCGCAGGCTGGCGTGGCGCTATGACGATGCCGGGCGGCTGCGGCAGGAAGAGCAGGACGGCTTCCAGTTGCGTTACGGCTACAATGAACGCGGGTTGCTGATTTCGCGCGACAGTGACAGCGGCCATCAGGTGCGTTATGGGCTGGATGAGCATGACCGCCTTGCGCAGGTGCAGCTCAACGGCGATGCACCGATTATTTTCACCTATGACAATACCGGGCGCAGAGTCAGCGAGCAGCTTTCCGACGCGGTGACACGTAGCTTTAGTTACGATCGGCTTGGGCGCCTCACCTCGCAGCAGGTACTGCAAAACGATTTACCGCTGTTCGCCCGCGGTTTTGCCTATGATCGCACCGGCAACCTGACGTTGCGCGAAGACAGTCAGTGGGGGAGCGATCGTTACGCTTACGATCCGCTTGGCCGGTTGACGGCGCATACCTCACCGGATGGTGTGCTGCGGCAGTTTGTGCAGGATGCAACAGGGAACCATTTGCAAACGCAGACACGCGATGTGAACGACAGTGCAGGCGGCTGGTTCCGCGAAGGCCTCCATCATGGTGTGCGCTATGTGTTTGACCGCGCCGGGGAATTGCGCCAGCGCCGTCATGTGCAGAACGCGAGCGAAGAAAAAGAAGATTTTACCTGGGATGATCACCGCCAGCTTATTGCTGTGCGCAAAGGTGACTGCCTGGTGCGCTACGGTTATGACGGGCTGGGGCGGCGGGTATTCAAACAGACCGCCACGGAAACGCACTGGTTCTACTGGCAGCGCGATGCGCTGGCGAGCGAGACCGTTACCGCCACGGCAGAGCCGCTGGCGGCGCTGAGTATTTTTGATACTGGCGGCAGGTTAAAACGGCAGAAAGCGCAGGCGACATTATTCAGCAGCATGCGCGAGTATATCTATTATCCCGACAGCTTCCGGCCGCTGGCGCTGCTGACGCAGGAGGATGGCGCAAAACAGAGCTGGCACTATCACTGCGATCCGAACGGTGCGCCAGTCCGTCTGACCTCGCCCGGCGGGGAAATTGTTTGGTCGGAGAACACCGGTGTCTGGGGCGAAAAGGGGCCGGTTTATGCTAACCGCATTGATAACCCGCTGCGCTTCCAGGGGCAGTATTATGATGCTGAAACCGGGCTGCACTACAACCGCTATCGCTATTACGACCCGGCCATTGCCGCCTATATCAGCCAGGACCCGATAGGTCTGGCGGGAGGCTATAACAGTTATGCATATGTCCGTGGGCCTTTTACATGGATAGACCCCCTGGGCTTAGAGAATTGTGGCCTGGCGGGGGCAATTAATTGGAAAGGATTCAACCCGGCCAGGAAAGATTACGTAATCGATGGCGTAACCCATAAGAATATGTCGGGGTTGCAATATCACTATCTAAAACATGGAAAGGAATTTGGTGATATCACTCAGGTGCAATACCTGAATAAGGCAAAAGAATTTGCCAAAAAATCGCTTACCGACTCAATGCAGGAGGAAAAGGTTGGTAATATCATTATCCGGCATGATAAAAGCACAGGTGAGATTTTTGTTGGTCATGCAGGAAAAAGAGAAATGAGGACGTATTATATTGATGACGGCAGAGATAGCGATGCATTTGCTGCCGCAGTAAATATGGCTAAGGAGTTATGATGAAAATTGAATTTAAATATGATGAAGTCATTGATTTTATTAAATGCCATTCCCTCTTAAGCATGTCGTTAGAGGAACGGCTTCAAACGTTGATTGAATCCGGTATTATTGAGGAGGAAAACCCACTTGAGGCTGCTAAACAGGAATACAATCAAGAAATTAAAGATGGTTTGGTCTTCTCTTTGTTAATTAAAAATTCATTTTGGGAAGCAACGATTAAAGAAATCACTGGTAACGATATTCGCATCGTTGATCACAACGATGAAGACATCACGGGCGTTAACTGTGATGCATGCGGGTATATTGTTTTTGAAGATAAAGAAGATGCTTTTTATGAAATATGCCCGGTGTGCGGATGGCAAAATGATGGTACATCTGGAGCTGAATATAGTGGGTGTAACCATAGTACGATGGACGATTATAAAGCAACTGCTGACTTTGAAAATAGAGTTTCTTCCGGTGGCGGGAAATATATTCTGCGTAATGAAGATAAGACCAGTTAATGACGCCATTCGTAGGGTTAAGAGAGCATTTATCCGGTGTTTCAATACGACAATTGACAGGCATTCGACGCCAGGAGACGTCTGCTGATTTCTCTTAAGTCATATTTACACTGTTTTTTTGCTGTCAAAATTTTGATTATTTTATGAAACCGTGCTAAACAGATTATTAAGAACATAGCTAACGGTGAGTGTTATTTACGCTATTGTCAGATATTGATTCGGTGCTTGTCGTTGATAATCCTGAATGGCCACGTAATGTATTAAATGAACAATGATGTCCCGCATCAGGGTACAAAGAATCCGGCATAAATGTGACTTTTGATGGAATTTAGGATAAGTGCAGAGTTTGCCTTTTCATCACGTCCAGGCAAATAAGAGTTCGCCCGATTTCATTCTCCTGGCTCGGTCGACAATATGGTTCGGAGTTCTTTCACTCCACCCTGTTATTAAGGAGCGCGTTCCTGTGCAAGACTTATACGACGTAAACCCGGCTTTAAGCAGTACAATCGATAAGATTGTAAAAGAGGGCGATAGCGCAAGGCTGCGTGGCGATATGGAGAGCGCACTCTCTTTGTACGACAACGCCTGGTCGCGGGTGCCGGAGCCGAAAACCGATTGGTTGATGCCTTCATTGTGGATCGCCTCCGGTTTTTGCTCCGCCTGGTTTGATAAAGGCGATTTCGCCAGCGCCAAACCCTGGGCTCAGTTTCTGCTAAATCTGCGAACCGACAGGGATACGGCGCCCGCTATCATCATGGGCATGGTGTGTTATGAGCTTCAGCAGTACGACGAAGCGTACGAACATTTTCATCTTGCCTACGGTTATGGGAAGAAGAAGGCATTTCAGGGACGTGAGAAAAAGTATCTCGACTTTTATCTGCTGGAACGTAAAAGAAGGTAGCGATAATTTTATCTAACTTACTGATAATAAGCTTGTTATAAAAACATAAACAGGCCGCTAACCTGTTCAGTGCCAGACTAAAAAAAGCAAGGATGCAGACCGAAGGAGTAAACCCTGTCTGCGTGGTGATATATCAAGGTATGTTCATTATTGCTGTTTCCCTGTTTTCAATTAGCCCCTCAGTATATTCCAATATATCATTCTGAAACCCCCTCAATATAACCATGGTTATTCCCTGTGACTATTAGCAGCCATATCAATAAGCTCAAAAAAATCTCTATATCTGTATAGTGCAATACTTTGCTATTTTCGTTTTTTTACACTTTGACTTTTTTTACTATTTAAATCCCACAATAAGATTTTCCTTACGTATGTATTTTCCCAGTCAGTGCTAGTAGTAAAAGCTCCCGCATAAAACCTGCCAATATGCCCATTGACAATAAGGGAGTCGCACTGTGAACACGTTGAAACCGCTGCTGGCCAGAAACCGTAGCTGGGCGCTATTAAAGCTGAACAGCGATCCGCACTATTTTGAGCAACATCTTCATCAACAACAGCCGCATTCACTATGGATAGGGTGTTCCGACAGCCGTGTTCCGGCTGAGGTGCTAACCGGCTCTCATCCCGGGGAATTATTTGTTCACCGCAATATCGCCAATATGGTCGACCCGGCGGACGACAATTTTATGAGTGTGTTGCAGTACGCCCTGCATTACCTGAAGGTGCATCGCATTGTGCTGTGCGGCCATTACGGCTGCGGCGGCGTGCAGGCTGCACTGCAATTACCGCAAATGGCGCTGGCGGAGGAGTCTTCGGCTCTGTCGCGGCGTATCGGGTTACTGCGCGATGTGCTCGGGCAAAAAATCGATGGTGCTGCGCCCAAAACGCCCGATCCGGAAACCCTCAATCAACTGGTGGAAGCCAACGTCATCACCCAGTTTTCCCGGTTGGTAAAAACGCAACCGGTGCTGGAGGTGTGGCGCAGTCAACGCGAGCTGAACATTTACGGCTGCGTCTATGAGCTGGCGACAGGCCACCTGAAAACGTTGATTGAGAAAACGGCGGAGGAGACGGTATGAAGAGCAATACATTGCGCCAGGATACGCTGGCCGGAGTGGTTGTCTTCCTTGTGGCGCTGCCGCTGTGCCTTGGCATTGCCCAGGCCAGCGGGTTACCGCCGTTTGTTGGTCTGCTGACCGGCATTATCGGCGGTTTGTTGGTCACGGCGCTCAGCCCGTCGCGCTTTGCCGTCAGCGGCCCGGCGGCGGGGCTGGTGACCATTGTGGTGGCCTCGGTTGATGCGCTGGGATCGTTTTCTGCCTTTCTGTTTGCGCTGGTGCTGGCGGGCGTCCTGCAACTGGCGATGGGACTTCTACGCGCCGGGCGCTTTATTGCGCTGGTTCCCGGCAGTGTCATCAAAGGTATGTTGGCGGCTATCGGCTTGTTGTTGATTATGCAGCAGATCCCGGTCGCATTTGGCGCGGTGGAAGAGAGCAGCTTACGCGCGCTGTTCAGCGGCGAATTTGCCTTTTCTCTGACGTCGTTCGCCGTCGCGGCAGGGGGATTATTGCTGTTGTGGTGCTGGGATTCACGGTCAATTAAACGCCTGAAAAGCCTGGGTTGGATCCCCGGCCCGCTGGTTGCGGTGGTTCTCGGGTGCGCGGTTTCACTGTCGCTTATCGCCACGGCACCGCATCTGTTACCTGCGTTGCCGCGTATAACGTTGCCAGAGTTTGGCTCGTTTCGCGATCTGCTCGGCGAGTTGGAAGGGCCGGACTGGATGGCATGGCAAAACCCGGCCGTCTATTCCGTGGCGATGACGCTGGCGCTGGTCGCCAGCCTTGAGACGTTGCTCAGCCAGGAAGCGCTGAAGAAGCTGCGCCCGCAAAACCCACCCCCGTCGCCAGACAAAGAGCTGGTGGCTCAGGGGGCGGGCAACCTGTTTTCGGGTCTCATCGGAGCAATGCCGATCACTGCTGTGATTGTGCGCAGTTCGGTCAACGTCAGCAACGGCGCGCAATCAAAATTCTCGGTGCTGTTGCACGGTGTACTGTTGTTGGTATGCGGTTTGTGGTTCGGCGGCTTTTTGTCGGTGATCCCGCTGGCGAGCCTGGCTGCGGTGCTGCTCTATACCGGGTATAAGCTGGCGACGCCGCGTCTGTTTATCGCGCAGTTCCGCGCCGGGCCACAGCAGTATGTCCCGTTTCTCACCACGGTGGTGGGGATCATCGCGTTCGGCATGCTGGTTGGCATTGCCCTTGGGTTGGTGATGCAGGTGGTGTTAAGCATCTATCACAGCCATCGCAATGCGTTGCAACTGGCCCGCTTTGACGATCACTATGTGTTGCGTATTCATCAGAACCTGACGTTTTTGCACAACCCGCGTTTGCAGACGCTGCTGGCGAAGATCCCGGAGCGCAGCGTGGTGATTGTCGAGCATGACAATGCCCACTATTTCGATCCCGATGTTAAAGCGGTGCTGAGCGAGTTTGCCGAAAGCGCGCCGCAGCGGGGGATTGACCTGAGCCAGTGGCCGACAAAATAAGCCGCAGTGAAAGCGCTCGCCGTGGCGGGCGCAACCTGCCATGCTGGGTGCTCTTTCCGGAGAGGGCGAAGACCATGTTGACCAATCTGCTGCAACACTTTCCCGCCGCTGCCCGTGCAGGCGAAGAGGAGACGTTCGACGATCTGCTGGTGCGACCCGATGTGAAAATCGAACGGATCATCTCCACCGGGCAGGCCAGTCCGCCGGATTTTTGGTACTGCCAGCCGCAAGGTGAATGGGTGTTGATAATACAAGGCGCCGCCGGTTTGCAGCTTGAAGGCGAAACGGAAGAGCGCATGTTGCAGGTGGGGGATTTCGTCAATATCCCGGCGCGTTGCCGCCACCGGGTGAACTGGACGCAAGCCGAACCGCCAACCATCTGGCTGGCGGTCCATTATGAGCGGGCGGGTTAACTCAGTTGTCGGGCAATAAAATGGGTTGCAGACGTTGCCATACCGCCGGGCTGGCGGCCCAGGCATTGTTGCCTTGCGTCAGCCCATTATTGGCGAGAAAGTCATTGTGCCTGCCACCGGCTTCTTTGATGATCGCCAGACCCGCCAGCGCATCCCAGCTATGCAGGTGCGCCTCAAAGTAGCCGTGCACCTGGCCTGCGGCAACGTGGGCCAGCATCAACGCGCCGGCGCCGAAACGGCGGTGTTCAACGCCGTGTTCAAACAACGTTTCAATGATGCGGGTATAGTCGCGCGGCGCAGTGCGGCTTGAACGCCCTAATCCCAGTACGATGGCATCGGGTTCCGGGTCGGTTATCGTCAGTTTCTGGTCATTTAAAAAAGCGCCTTTCCCGCGTTCGGCAAAGAAAAATTCCTCGCGATCGGGGGCATAAATCACCCCCAGCTCAATGTGATTGCCGCTGACATAGGCAACGGAAATACACCAGTAATCCATACCAAGAATGAAGTTGGTGGTGCCATCAATGGGATCAATAACCCAAACCCCCTCGCTGCCCGGCTCCAGACCTCGCTCTTCGCCAAGCAGACCGTCCTGTGGGCGTTGCGCTTTTAGCCAGGCGCGCAACGCGGTTTCCACATACACATCCGCCTGTGAAACAAAATCCTGGCGGCCCTTCTGTTCAATGGTCAGCCCGCTATCGCGAAGTTGTTTCGCCTCCTGACCGAGACGACGAATCAATGCGCATAGCGCGTGGGTAAACTGTTCTGTCATATCTGGACTCTTAGCCAATGCGTGGTGAGGTTTGTCGGTGAATCAGTTCCACCTTAACCCACTCGATGCGGGAAGGCTGCAACGGATTTTTCGCCCGCTCCAGCAGGCGCGTCAGCGCCCGGTGGGCGATCTCGGCCACATCCTGATGCAAGGTGGTTAACTGGTAACTGAACTGACGGCTTTGCGGCGTGTTATCAAAGCCAATCAGGTGAAAATCCTGTGGGGCGAATTTACCGCGCTGGCGCATGCCGTCGAGAAAGCCGCACGCCAGTTGCGCATTGGCGCAGAAAATACCGGCCGGTAATTCGCCTTCCCATGTACGGGCGGCCTGAAAACCGCCTTCGTAACCCTCTTCGCTGGCGGTGATGCCGCTAAGGTGGCGTTGTGTATCCACACCGAGCTGATGAAGTGCCTGATAAAAGGCTTCGCCGCGCATCATCCCGGCCCAGGTGGATCCCGTGTTATTCAGCCAGCCAAAATGGCGGCAGCCAGAGTGAAACAGCTGTTCTGCGGCCTGGCGCGCGCCGGAGTCATTATCCGAGCAGACAAAGTCCACCAGTGGGATATCCGGCTGGCGGTTAATGCCGACCACCGGGATCTGTTGACTGACGCACTCATTGACCAGCGCTGCCGGTGGCTTGCCGGACGTGACGATCACCCCGGACACGCGAAACTGGGTAAAGCGGCGCAGCGTTGGCGTCAGATCCTGCTCGCCGGTGATTTCGGTCACCAGCGCCTGGTAACCGCGCCGTTGGATCTCATGCAGTAAACCCTCCAGCAAGCTACTGCGAAACGGATCGCCAATGCGCGCGACGATCACGCCGATCAAATGGCTGCGCTGGCGGTTCAGTCCCTGGGCGAGGAAATTGACCTGGTAGCCCAGCTCCTGTGCCGCGCGCAGTACTTTTTCTTTGGTGGACGGGGAGATGCTGCCATTGCTGCTCAGGGCGCGAGAGACCACGGCGCGGGAGACGCCCGCCCGTTTCGCCACGTCCTCGGCGGTGACGGTCTGCTTACGCATTGTCTGACTCACTCTGTCGCCCCCGCATACGGGTTGAGGTCGATGGTCATCCCATCCTGGCTGAGAAATAACCCCGGATGCGCCGCACACGCCTGCGCCAGCGCCGGTAGTGCCGCATCATGACAGTGATACAAGCCCATGCGCGGTAAACGCAATTGTTCAAACAGCGCCAGACAGCCAGGAAAATCCCCGTGCGAGGCATCACTGGCGAGTGCGGTCAGCGACGCGCACTCCTGAAATGCCAGACTGGCGTGATGCATCAGCGCGGTGCTTTCCGGTGTCGGGCGACCATCGCCACTGTAGAACAGTGCGTTATCGCCAATCTCGATGCGTAACGCGAGGTTGGGGATTTCATGATGGGAAAACGCGGTGCGGATATGCCAGCCGTGCCAGTGCCATTCGGGTTCGCTGTCCCGCCAGTCGATAGCAAAACAGAGGCTGCTCTCCGGCCAGTTAGCGAGGCTTGCCAGTTGCATCAACACCGGGCGTTGCTCGCGCTGCGACCAGATTATCAACGGCTTGCGGCGGCCAAAGCTCTTCCAGTGATTGAGCAACGCTGTCAGCCCGGTGCAGTGATCCGGATGGACATGGGTAAAGTAGATCGCATCGATGTCATTGACGTCGCCACGCCGTTGCCAGAGCGCGCGTGGGATCGTGGGGCCACAGTCGATCAACCACTGGCGATGGTCATGGTCAGTCACGCAGATTGCCGAGGTATTTTGCTGCACGGAAAAGGCGCTGCCGCACCCCAGAACATCTATTTTCATTTCGCCCACCAAATTTATTGATGACTTAATCAAATTGTCACAAATAGACGACAAAGTAGGCTCACATAATGTCGGTGCAAAGTTGCATTTTTTTTACAAATAAATGAACACGTGTTCATCGACGATAAAAGAGTGAATAAAAGGATCGCCCGTGAGTTATTTGCAAATCGAAAATCTGAAAATTGGCTATGGCGATAACATCGTCCTGCACGATATTCATTTGTCGGTAGAAAAAGGCGAAATGATCGCGCTGCTTGGGCCATCAGGTTGCGGAAAAACCACACTTCTCAATGCATTATGTGGATTCATTCCGGTGCGATCGGGCGAGGTAGCAATTGCCGGTCGGGATATTACTCACAGTACGCCGGAACAGCGAAATATCACCATGGTGTTCCAGAGTTATGCGCTGTGGCCGCATTTTACCGTTGCACAAAATATTGGCTATGGGTTGAAGGTTCGGCGCTGGAAAAAAGAGGCGATCCAACAGCGGGTGCAGGAATTATTAAAGATCGTCAATCTTGACGGTTATGCGGATATCAAAGTTACCGCGCTTTCTGGTGGGCAACGACAGCGTGTGGCGCTGGCGCGCGCGCTGGCCATTGAACCGGACGTCCTTGTGCTGGATGAACCTCTGTCAAACCTGGATGCCAAAGTGCGCCTCAATGTGCGCCACGAAATAAAAGCGCTGCAAAAGCGGCTGGGTTTTACCTCGCTGATTGTCACCCACGACCAGCAGGAAGCGTTGGTCATGGCGGATCGTATTGCGGTGCTTAACCGTGGTCGCATCGAACAAATCGGCACGCCAGAAGCGATTTACCACCGCCCGGCAACGCCATTTGTCGCCGATTTTATGGGGGCGGATAACTGCATTACCCGCCCGGATGCGCGTGGGGAAACGCTCTATTTTCGTAGCGCCGATGTGACCATCCACGGGGCGTCTTTACCGCCTGATGCACAAGGATTATTGCTGGACGGTGTGGTGGAAGAGAGCGCATTTCTCGGTCACCAGTACCGTCATAGTGTACGTTGCGACGGGCAGTTATTACTGGCGGATTCGCCGCAATGCTGGCCCGCCCGCTCGAACGTCATTTTGCATGTGCCGCAGCCCGCACTGCATGTTTTTGAAACCGCTTTGTAATGCCAACCGACACACTCTTTTCCTGGGGATACATCATGTCCGTAAAAACGAAACTTGCTGTAATAGCCACACTCTGTCTGGGCTATGGAATACACGCCGCGAACGCCGAAACGGTACTGAATGTCGCGACGGCGGGCGACCAAAATATGGTGGACTATGTGAAAACCTGGCTGGGGCCGAAGTTTGAGGCTGCCCATCCTGGCGTGAAAGTGCAGGTGGTCGGAACCGGGCCGGGGGATGCCGGATCAAACAAGATCATGGAAAAACTGACCGCTCAGCAAGAAAGTGGCGCGAAAAACTGGGATATCGATGTGGCGGTGGTTCACCAGGCTGTGGGTGGGCAACTGGTGGAAAAAGGGTTGCTGGAGAAATATCGCCAGGCCATCAATACCGGTTCGATGGTCACAGCGGAAAATGCCAAAAATGCCCTTGGCGTGAATGTTGATGGCTATGTGATGCCGATGTTTTTAAGCCAGACGGCGATCGCGTTTAACAGCGATATGATCAAAACGCCGCCGAAATCCTATGACGAGCTGGTGCAGTGGTCGCAACAGAACCCGAAAGCGTTTGGCTATAACGGCATTAAAAACGGCATGTCCGGTGTGAGTTTTGTGGTGGGCTGGATGTATGCCTACGGCACGGATGCACAGCGTTTGTCTGCGCTGCCGTATGACAAAGGCGTGGAAAAAGAGTGGGGCCAGGCCTGGACCAAACTGAAAGAATTCAATAAGAACGTGACTTTTACACCGGGCAACGCCGGAACGCTGGATATGCTAAGCCGCGGCGAGATCACCATGGGGCCGGTGTGGGTGGACATGTTCTATAGCTGGAAAGATCAGGGCAAGCTTCCGCCGTCCATCAAGCTGGCGTTGATCTCCCCCGGCATGCCAGGCCAGCCGATGTATTACGTCGTGCCTGCACATGCAGCGCAGCCAAAACTGGCGCAGGAGTTTATCGCGCTGGCCACCAGTCCGGATGTTCAGGCGCAGGGGATCGTAAAACAGTTTAACTGGTATCCGGGTATTGATGCGCAATACGTCAAAGGCAAGCTGGATGAGGCCACCTGGCAGAAACTGTTTGCTGAAATTTCGCCGGAAGATTTAGCGAAATACGGTAAAAGCTTCCCGATTAATCAGTACTTCACCGATATCAAAGAAGGCTACGAAAGTCAGGTATCGAACTGATTAACCTTGGTGCCCGCAGCGCTGTGGCTGCGGGCATCTTTTTTTGCGGTAACGACTCAGGTTTATCATGCGACACGCAACAAAATATTTACTGCTGGTTGCCCCGGCCACGCTGATGATTGCGGTGTTTTTTCTCTGGCCGCTGGGTTTTTCACTGATTTCTGCTTTTACCCGTGACACACATCACCTGACGCTGATGCACTTTGCGAAAGTGCTGACCCTGTATTCGAACGATATCCTGTTCACGGTCGTGATTGTGCTGGCGTCGCTGGCGATCCTGCTGCTGTTGTCCATCACCCTTTCGGCGGTGATTGTCCTTTCGCCCTTTCGGCGGATCGTGAAAGCGCTGGCCTTTTTATACCGTCTGCCGCTGTTTATTCCTTTTATTGTTACCGCGCAAATGATGCGGACGTTTCTGGCGAAAAACGGCCTGATGAATAATGCGCTGGTGGCCGCGGGTATACTCACACCCATGGATACCACCTCGCTGTTGGGCTGGAGCGGGATCATCATTACCTTTGTCTGGAAACAGATGGCGTTCTCAACGTTATTGATTTGCGGAGCGATGTCGGCGGTGGATCCGTCGCACATTCTGGCGGCGAAAAATCTTGGCGCGTCGCGGCTGCGCATTCTCTTCGACATTATTTTGCCGCAGGTGATGCCAACGATTGGCGTGGCGACGGTGCTCTCCACGGTGACCATGATGTCGGTGCTCTCGGTGCCGTTGATGATCGGCACCGGTACGCCAACGATGATGACCGTCGATATGGCGTTTCGCGTTAACTCCTATGGTGACTACCCGGTTGCCAACGCGATGGGGGTGATTTCATACCTGATTTGCGCCCTGTTGTCCTGGTTCTATTTACGCCACAGCCTGCAAACCAAAGGAGCCCGGTGATGAGCACTATCCGGCATAAAATTCGCGGCAGCTTTATTCTGCAAACGCTGCTGCTGACGTTTCTGGTACTGGCGCTGTTTGGCCCACTGCTTAACCTGTTGATCTGGACGGTGGCGGAGAGCTGGTTCTTTCCCCATGCGTTACCGGGGCAATGGGGGCTGAAGTACTGGGGCCAGGTCTTTAGCCCTTATAGCGATGTTTCCGGATCGTTGTCGATAAGCGTACTGATTGCGGTGCTGGCAGTGATCGTCTGCCTGGTCATTTCGGTGCCGGCGGGGTATGCGCTGGCGCAGCGCTCCATGCCGTTGCGCGCCTTCTTTATGCTGCTGTTTCTGATCCCGCAGGCATTCCCGAACCTGACGGTGTATATGAATGTGGCGCGTCTGTTTTATCAGTGGGGCTTAAATGGCACCGTGGCCGGTGTGGTGCTGGTGCACAGTGTGCATGGTTTGATGTACTCCATCTGGATCAGCGTGGCGGCGTTTTCATCCGTCGATCCGCTGCTGGCGCGCGCATCGCGCAATCTTGGTGCGGGGCCGGTGTACACCTTTTTCCATATCGTTCTGCCGCAGGCCGCGCCCGGGCTGATTGCCGCCAGCATCTTTGTTTTTCTCGAGTCGCTGGATGAGTTTACCGCCACCTTCTTTGTTGGCGCGCCGGACATTACCACGCTGCCGATCCTGCTCTATACCGCCAGTATGTCCGGCAATTACCAGGTCTCATCCATTACGGCGTTGATCCTGCTGGTGCCATCAGTGCTCTTTATGCTGATTATTCAAAAATTTATGCGACCGGAAATGTTGTCAAAGCTGGGGAAATAGGCGGTTATGGGCGCACTTCTGGTGTGGTGAAGGTATGCTAACAGGCTGTTTGGGATGAAAAAAAAGCGCCTGTCGGCGCTTTTTTTCATCAGGTAATGACCATCGGCCACTCTGGCGGTGCTTTGCGGGAGATTTCCTCCATCACCACAACCAGGTTGTGCCAGATGTTGGAAAAGTCTACAACCGTAATGCCAAGCAGGCCGGTGGCAAACCAGCATGCTGCGGCTAAACCCAGACCGCTGCTGATCACCGCAAGACCAATATAGTCTGCTCTGCGAAAGCGAATGTTCAGCGTGCTGGCCATAAACATCAAAACTGCGCTCAATATCTGCCAGCGCAACAACACGACGCTGGTGGTAAAGGTTGCCATGAAACCATCCTCAGAAGAATCAAATACCGGGCGGACTGGCGTTATGCGCGAGTGGCAGAGATGACGCAGGCGTCCGCGGAATAGCACAACAAAGTGAAACAGTGTTTTCCATTTCAGAAATATGTGAACTATATCACACTTGGTTGTTTATTCGCCAGCGTGAAAACAGGCCTTTTTGTCTCTTTTTTCGTCGAATTTTTGGCCTGAGTTATACCGTTATTGTCTTACGGATATATTTAATCGGGGCGGGAAGTGATTTAACTTAAATTTATTCATACCCTGCCGTGAATATTTAGCAGACTAATTGCTACAATATTTACAGTTCACAAAACATCTATTATGCTTTTCTGGACAGTATTATTTACTTGTGAGTGATTATTCAGGGGATTTGATTTTAAGCGATATATTCTGTACTGGCACGATTTCGTTACGTCGTTCAGTGTTGTTCTGCTGCCTGGGCTAATTCGTGGGTGTTACTTTTTCTTCCTGATTCAATCATTCCAGGTCGGCCTGATGCTTAATAACCTGCGAATGATAAAACATGAAAACAGAGATTTCCGCCGCACCTTTGGGAGATGGGACCGCGGCGCTGGCGCTGCTGGCGAAACTGATGCCGTGGCTGACCGGGAAACGTTCGCTGGAAGAGATCCTTCGGGGTATCAATGCGGCTCTGGGCGCAAACCTTTCATGGGTGCTGGTCGAGCAAGAGGGGGAGCTGCAGCTCACCAGCGTGGGTGAGATAGCGTGCACATTGCAGGATGCGAAAACGTTGCTGCAGCAGTCACAGTTACGGCGAAACCTGCGTGCCTGGCGCGTTATTTGTTGGCGACGCCATGTTGGTACATTATTATTTCCTGCGAATATTACCATCGGCAATAAATTAAAAAGTGGCATTCTGTGTAAATTGCATATGCAGGATTCTGGTCTTAGCGGTTATTTCTTTATGGCATTTCCTCAGTCAGCTTTATCATTATCCGTGATGAAAAGCGTCGTGATTATTTTAGTCGAAAAGCTGAAGGGTTTTCTCGTGGAGATTATTTCACGGGATCGCGCTGCGAAAGAGATGCAGCATGTTATTGCACAATATAAAGTGTTATTTGATCGCGCCCCGGTATTAATGAATTCCTTTGATAAAAATAACCGTTGTATTTTATGGAATGGTGAGTGCGAGCGTCTCTTCGGCTGGAGCCTGGAACAACTCAACCAGCAGCCCGATCCATTAGCATTGTTTTTCCCTGATCCACTGGTGCGCCAGCAAGTTCGCGCTTCGGTTAATACTTCCCCGGCTGTAGACATGCACGAGTGGCATCCTGTACGTCGTGACGGCCAGGTGCTGACCGTGCTGTGGTCAAACATCCTGCTGCCCGATCATTCCATCCTCAGTATCGGGCTGGATATCACCGAGCGTAAAAAGGCGGAGCAGCAACTGGAGAGAAAAGCCACCATTGACGATCTGACGGGATGCTACAATCGATTTGCTATCCTGCAACATTTAAAAGCGTCGTTGATAAGTTGCAACCCGAGCGATCCGCGCAGTCATTTCAGTCTGTTAATGCTCGATCTTGATCACTTCAAGAATATCAACGATCGCTGGGGACACCTCACGGGTGATGCGGCGCTGATCCATTTCTGCGATAAGGTCCGTGAGCACAGCGATCCCTCCTGGTTTTTTGGACGACTGGGTGGTGAGGAATTTCTGATTTTAATGCCGTACACCAGCAGCCGATCTGCATTACGTTTTAGCCAAAAAATGCGTGCTGCCTTAACGCAAACGCCATTATTAAGCATTGGTGAAAAGATTACCTTATCCTTTAGCGCTGGTTTAGTATTTGTCACCAGTGATCAGGCGGATACTTCAGTTTTACTTACGCTTGCAGACAATGCACTGTACGATGCGAAGCGCGCCGGACGCAGTAAAACCGTGATTGCCGGAGCCTTTTTATAAATAAAGGAGGGATTATGAAGGAAACTCAAAATCCGCATGAAAAAATTTCCGCACGGTCAGTTCTTTTTTATCCTGTGGTTAGTTTGGCTTAATCAGCGATTCCCGGTTGCATTAAGTTAAAACTAACCTGAACTACGGATTAATATTTTCCTTAATATAAACATTGAGCCGACTTTTAGTTTGGCTTACGGTCGAATATTATCGTCATAACCAAATATTAGGTTTTTAATGATAAAAGTCAGTTGCTAATGTCGTATGATTCATGCAACGTAATCACCTGTTTATCAAAGCATCCTGCCGTACAATTAAAAGGCACATAAAATGCATGGATATAGGCGGACATGAATCATAGCGTGCGTCGCAAGATGCTCTGGGTCATTGGGATAATCCTGGTAGTGTTACTACCGGTGATGCTCTCGCTATGGTTTGCGCATATCCGTGCGGTAAAAGAAACAGGCACGCAACTCCATTCCTTTGCTCAACTGGCGCTAAATAAAACGGAAGCGGTAGTTCAGCAGGTGGATACGGTTCGTTTAGCAGCAGAGAAATATCAAGGTCAAATTTGTACGCCAGAGCATCGCGCTGCAATGCTCAATATCGTGCGCGGCAGTTTGTATGTCTCCGATTTAATTTATGCCCGCGGTGGGCAATTTTTGTGTTCGAGCGTAATAACGCCCGAACAACCGTATGCTATTTCACCAGCTGAGTATAAACGCCGTCCTGATATTGCTATTTATTACTACCGGGATACCCCTTTTTACGCTGGCTATAAAATGGTCTACATGCAGCGTGGAAATTATGTTGCGGTGGTTAACCCGCTCGCCTATAGCGATGTCATGTCAGAGGATAATGAACTGGCATACGGTGTTTACGATACGGTCACCCATTTATTCTTCTCGGTGAGTCGCTCGACGGATATCGGTACGCTGTCGAAGCTGGTGAACCGGAATGACTCGACATTCCAGCAGGGCACGCGTTTTTACACGATCGCCCACTCTGACAAACGGCCGATTGCTATTATCGTGTCGACCTCCAGCGATCACTATCTTCAGGCCTTTTACCACCAGGTGACGTTTACCCTGCCGTTGGGGATGGTATGCAGTGTGATCATCTTATTATTGTGGTCACGAACGCGGCAGGAATTTAACTCCCCGCGCCGCCTGCTCCACCGGGCATTAACGAAGCGTCAGCTCTGCCTTCATTACCAGCCTATTATTGATATCAAAAGTGGCACGTGCGTAGGGGCAGAAGCGTTGCTGCGCTGGCCGGGTTTTAACGGTCAGGTCATGAGTCCGGCTGAATTTATTCCGTTGGCGGAAAAAGAGGGCATGATCGAACGCGTGACCGATTATGTCGTTGATGAAGTCTTTAATGATTTGGGCGATTTTCTGCCGCAGGTTCCCGATCTCTACATCTCGATCAACTTATCTGCTGCGGATTTCCACTCTTCACGCCTGATCTCGTTAATTGCCAATAAAACCCGGGCGCATGCCGTACGCGCCGGGCAAATCAAGATTGAAGTGACCGAACGCGGGTTTATCGATGTGCCGAAAACCACGCCGGTGATTCAGGCGTTTCGCCAGGCCGGCTACGAAGTGGCGATCGATGATTTTGGCACTGGCTACTCCAACCTGCACAATCTCTACTCCCTTAATGTCGATATCCTGAAAATCGACAAATCCTTTATTGATACGCTCACCACCAACAGCACCAGCCACCTGATTGCCGAACACATTATCGAGATGGCGCAGAGCCTACGTCTGAAGATTATTGCGGAAGGGGTGGAAACGGCGGAGCAGGTGACCTGGCTGTTAAAACGCGGCGTTCAGTTTTGCCAGGGGTGGTACTTTGCCAGGGCGCTGCCGCCACAGGAATTCAAACGCTGGGTGCAGCAGCCGCCGTCGTTAAAGTGATCGCCCATCAGGCATGATGTCGGTAATCGCTGGGGGTGCGGTCAAACTCCCGGCGGAATACGCGTGAAAACGTCTGCTGCGAGACATACCCCAAATCCATCGCAATATCAAAAATAGGGCGTTGCGTCGTACGCAGTGCTTCCGCTGCCAGCAGCAAACGGCGCTGGCGAATATAGTCGCCCAACGTTTGATGCATCACGGTACGGAACATCCGTTGTAGATACCACTTTGAATAACCTGACTTTCTGGCGACTACATCAATGTTCATTGGTTGGTCGATATGTTCATCAATCCATTCAATAAGGGTCTGAATAATTTGCTGATGGGACATAAAGCTTCCTCATTTCCCGATTCGTCGTTTTGTCTGGGAGCGAGTATAATTCCTCAAGTTAACTTGAGGTAAAGAGGTTTTATGGAAAAGAGAATGCCGCGTATAAAAGCCCTGCTGAGCCCCGGTGAAGTGGCGAAGCGTAGCGGGGTGGCCGTCTCAGCGCTGCACTTTTATGAGAGCAAAGGCTTGATTAAAAGTACCCGTAATACCGGTAATCAGCGGCGCTACACCCGCGATGTGCTGCGTTATGTTGCAATCATCAAGATTGCGCAACGTATTGGTATTCCGCTGGCGACCATCGGTGAAGCGTTCGGCGTCTTGCCGGAAGGGCACACGCTCAGTGCGAAAGAGTGGAAACACCTGTCGTCCCAATGGCGCGAAGAACTGGATCGCCGCATTCATACACTGGTTGCGCTACGTGATGAGCTGGATGGGTGTATTGGTTGCGGTTGCCTGTCGCGCAGCGACTGCCCGCTACGTAACCCTGGCGACCAGCTTGGGCAGCAGGGCACCGGCGCGCGTCTGCTGGAAGACGACTGAGACGCATAAAAAACTAAAGCGCCCGTTGGGGCGCTTTAGTCGTTTTCCGGTCTTTGTCTTTCTCTCTATCCCGCTCTGTTGCAGGAGGGTTTCCCCCGACATCAGCACGCCTCGTCATGTTGGAGGTTCCGGGTTGTGCTGACACTTTTAGTCTAGGTCACCGCAGCAAAATTGCCACTTTTTTGAGCAATTTTTTCAGGCTTTTTTTCTTCGCTCTTTCAACCGCAACGGCGCCGATTTTCTATAGTTAATTCATATGGATCCTCGGGAGAAAAACATGCTTACGGTGCATCATCTGAATCAGTCCCGCTCACAGCGTATTCTTTGGGCTTTAGAAGAACTGGGCGTGCCGTATCAAATTGTTCGCTACCAGCGTGAAAAAACAATGCTCGCGCCGGAGTCACTTCGCAAAGTACACCCGTTAGGCAAATCCCCTGTCATAGAAGATAACGGGCTGATCCTCGCGGAATCGGGCGCGATCCTGGAGTATTTGCAGGAAACCTACGACACAGCGCAGCGCTTTAAGCCACAGGCGATGCAGCAGAAGCTGGATTACCTCTTCTGGTTGCACTATGCGGAAGGATCGCTGATGCCGCTGTTACTTATGAAGCTGGTTTTCGCCAGTCTGGGCAAACCTCCGGTGCCATTTGGCGTTCGCAGTATCGGCAAGCTGCTTTCGTATGGTGTTCAGAAAGCCTGGCTGAACCGCCAAATCACCACGCATGCGCGCTTTCTTGAAGAGGAGCTGGCGCACCATAGCTGGTTTGCCGGGGAGCAATTGAGCATGGCGGACATGCAGATGAGTTTTCCGGTCTTTGCGCTGCTGTCGCGCGGTGGGGTGGATAACCTGCCCGCCTTGCGGGCGTGGAAAAAGCGCATTGAAATGCGTCCGGCCTGGCAACGCGCCATCGTTCAGGGCGGTCCGTTCGATCTTCCCGGGGGCTAAAATGATCCGAAAATGTTGCAAAGTTGCGCATCGACGATAACGTTTGCGCATCTGTCGATGACTTCTTAATCACCATAAGCGAAATTTAGCGAAAAGCGGCAAAGTTCAGTTGAAAAGCGGTATCTAAACGCTGGATAATCGTTTGCCTTTTTTCGACCAACCGTTGTATGCGCGGAGTTAAACGTTTGCTTTTTTGTGGCCCCCTTGCCACAACGCAGCACAGGGAGATGACGTTTAACCGGCAGTGGACTGTCCACCACGCATGCGAACGAACAATAAAATTCTCAGGGGATGTTTCCTATGTCTACGCCTTCTGCGCGTACCGGCGGTTCGCTTGACGCACTGTTTAAAATCTCTGCCCGTGGCAGTACTGTTCGTCAGGAAATCGTTGCTGGTTTAACCACCTTCCTGGCGATGGTCTACTCGGTCATCGTTGTTCCCGGCATGCTGGGTAAAGCGGGTTTCCCACCTACGGCGGTATTTGTGGCCACTTGTCTGGTTGCAGGCGTTGGCTCCATCGTGATGGGCCTGTGGGCGAACCTGCCGCTGGCTATCGGCTGCGCTATCTCTCTCACCGCGTTTACCGCGTTCAGTCTGGTGCTGGGTCAGCACATTAGCGTGCCGGTTGCGCTGGGCGCCGTGTTCCTGATGGGCGTGCTGTTTACCGTGATTTCCGCGACCGGTATTCGTAGCTGGATCCTGCGCAACCTGCCGCAGGGCGTTGCGCACGGTACCGGCATCGGTATCGGCCTGTTCCTGCTGCTTATCGCTGCAAACGGCGTGGGTCTGGTTATCAAAAACCCACTGGATGGTCTGCCGGTTGCGCTGGGCCATTTCGCCAGTTTCCCGGTGATCATGTCGCTGATTGGCCTGGCGGTCATTATTGGCCTCGAAAAACTGAAAGTGCCGGGCGGCATTTTGCTGACGATTATCGGTGTGTCGATCGTGGGGCTGATTTTCGATCCGAACGTACACTTCTCCGGTATTTTCGCCATGCCTTCGCTGAGCGACGACAAGGGTAACTCCTTGATCGGCAGCCTGGATATCATGGGCGCGCTGAACCCGGTTGTGCTGCCAAGCGTGCTGGCGCTGGTGATGACCGCGGTGTTTGACGCCACCGGGACTATCCGTGCGGTCGCCGGGCAGGCAAACCTGCTGGATAAAGACGGGCAGATTATCGATGGCGGCAAAGCGCTGACCACCGACTCCCTGAGTAGTGTGTTCTCTGGTCTGGTCGGCGCAGCGCCGGCAGCGGTGTATATCGAATCTGCGGCCGGTACGGCGGCAGGCGGTAAAACCGGTCTGACCGCGATCACCGTTGGCGTGCTGTTCCTGCTGATCCTGTTCCTCTCTCCGCTCTCTTACCTGGTGCCGGCGTATGCCACCGCACCGGCGCTGATGTATGTGGGTCTGCTGATGCTGAGCAATGTCGCGAAAATCGATTTTGCCGATTTCGTCGACGCGATGTCAGGCTTGATCACCGCCGTCTTCATCGTGCTGACCTGTAATATCGTTACCGGCATCATGATCGGTTTTGCCTCGCTGGTTATTGGCCGCGTGGTCTCCGGTGAATGGCGTAAGCTGAACATCGGCACCGTGGTGATTGCGGTTGCGCTGGTTGTATTCTATGCAGGCGGCTGGGCTATCTGATCGCTAAACGTATTAACAATGGGCGACTCCGGTCGCCCATTTTTTTGCCCACAGCCCGGTTTCTTTGCGTTAAGCTGGATGTTCTGGCATCAAGGTCTGAGGCCTTTATAACAAAACATCGCAAACAGGGAACGCATGGAAATATTCTTTACCATTCTCATCATGACCCTTGTGGTTTCGCTTTCGGGGGTCGTCACCCGTGTCCTACCGTTTCAAATCCCGCTACCGCTGATGCAAATCGCCATTGGCGCACTGCTGGCTTTCCCCACCTTTGGCCTGCATGTGGAGTTCGACCCGGAGCTGTTCCTGGTGTTGTTTATTCCGCCGCTGCTGTTCGCCGATGGCTGGAAAACTCCCACGCGTGAGTTTCTCGAGCATGGTCGCGAGATCTTCGGTCTGGCGCTGGCGCTGGTGCTGGTCACCGTAGTGGGTATCGGCTTCTTAATTTACTGGGTGGTGCCGGGGATCCCGCTGGTACCGGCGTTTGCGCTGGCGGCGGTACTGTCGCCAACCGATGCGGTGGCGCTTTCCGGCATCGTCGGTGAAGGGCGCATTCCTAAGAAAATTATGGGGATTTTGCAGGGCGAGGCGTTAATGAACGACGCTTCAGGCCTGGTGTCGCTGAAATTCGCCGTAGCCGTGGTGATGGGGACCATGGTCTTTACCGTCGGCGGCGCAACGGTTGAGTTTATGAAAGTGGCGATAGGCGGCTTGCTGGCGGGCTTTGTTGTGAGCTGGCTGTATGGCCGCTCGCTGCGCTTTCTCAGCCGCTGGGGCGGCGATGAACCGGCGACGCAAATCGTCCTGCTGTTTCTGCTGCCGTTCGCCTCGTATCTGATTGCCGAGCATATCGGCGTTTCCGGCATCCTCGCGGCGGTAGCGGCCGGGATGACCATCACCCGTTCCGGCGTGATGCGCACCGCGCCACTGGCGATGCGTCTGCGTGCGAACAGCACCTGGGCGATGCTGGAGTTCGTCTTTAACGGCATGGTGTTTCTGCTGTTGGGGCTGCAATTACCAGGTATTCTGGAGTCCTCTCTGGTGGCGGCGGAAGCCGACCCGAATGTTGAAACCTGGATGCTGTTCACCGATATCGTGCTGATTTATGCCGCGTTAATGCTGGTGCGTTTTGGCTGGTTGTGGACGATGAAAAGGGTCAGCCGCCGTTTCCTTACCAAAAAACCGATGGAGTTTGCCTCCTGGAGCGATCGCGAATTATTGATTGCCACCTTTGCCGGGGTGCGCGGGGCGATCACCCTTGCGGGCGTCCTCTCTATTCCGCTGTTGCTGCCCAGTGGTGATGTCTTCCCGGCGCGTTATGAGCTGGTGTTCCTGGCCGCCGGGGTGATCCTGTTTTCGCTGTTTGTTGGCGTGATCGTGCTGCCGTCGCTGTTGCAGCATGTTGAGGTACGCGACCACGCGCAGCAGTATAAAGAGGAGCGGATGGCGCGGGCCGCCACGGCCGATGTGGCGATTGTGGCGATTCAGAAAATGGAGGAGCGCCTGGCGGCGGATACCGAAGAGAATATCGATGATCAACTGCTGACCGAAGTCAGCTCACGGGTGATTGGTAATCTGCGGCGCCGCGCCGACGGGCGCAACAACGTGGAAAGCTCGTTACAGGAAGAGAACCTGGAGCGCCGTTTCCGCCTGGCAGCGCTACGCTCTGAGCGCGCCGAGCTTTACCATTTGCGCGCGACCCGTCAGATCAGCAACGAGACGCTGCAAAAACTGCTGCACGATCTCGACCTGCTGGAGGCATTGCTACTGGAGCATAAGTAAAAAACCGTGCCGGATGGCGACGTTATACGGCCGACAAACTCACGCAGGTTTTGTCGGTTTGGTCAGCGCCACGCCATCAGGCGGTTGTAGCCAGAATCCTTTGCAGCACTCCAGCCACGCCTGAGCGCTACGTGAAAGGTAAACCCCTTCGCGCCAAATCATCCCCAGTTGCCAGCGTAAATCGCTCTGTAGCGGCAGCCAGCGCAGCGTCTGCTTATCTAACCGCTGGCAAATCGGCTCCGGCAATATCGCAATACCCACACCGGCCTGCACCATCGCCGCAAGAAAATCCCACTGACCGCTGCGCACCGCAATGCGCGGCTTTACGCCGTGCTGATTGAACAACTGCATTAACTGGCGGCTGAGGGCGAAATCTTCGTTATAAATGAGTAACGGGTGCTCTCCCAGCTCCTCCGGGGTCACCACCTCGCGTTCGACCCAGCCTCCGGAGCGCGGTACCAGCACACACATTGGGTGGCTGAACAGCGGCAGCGTTGACAAACCGCTCTCTTCTTCTATTGGTAGCGCCGTCATCGCCAGATCCAGATCGCCGCTGATCACTGCCTGTTGCACCACTAAACCGCCAAATTCGGAGATTTTTAGCTCTACGCCAGGGTAGCGCTGGCGAAACAGGCTGATTGGCCCGGCCATCAACATACCGACCATCGGCGGAATGCCAAGGCGTAACACGCCTTTATTCAAATGGTTAATATCACCGAGTTCGGCTTCGAGTTGACGAAATTCCGCCAGGATCGCCACGCCGCGCTCAAAGACCACCCGCCCGGTATCGGTAAGCAGAAGTTTGCGGCCATCGCGGATGATCAGCGTGCAATCCAGCTCATCTTCCAGATTCTTCAGCATTTTGCTGATGGTCGGTTGGGTAACAAAAAGACGTTCCGCCGCGCGGGTGAAGCTTTGCTGGCGAACCACCTCCACAAAATAACGCAGCGTTCGGATGTCCATAACTATTCCTTTCAACTATGCCCGCGATGATTTTAATTCATTTCTGTCACACCTGGTGCCTCTCTATACTGAGCGCCTGCCGAGTTAATGGGAAATTAATATGGACGTGGCGTTAAGACGTGTTACGCCGGCCCTTGTGCGTCGTCTTCAGGTCCCGGTTCAGGTCGTACTGTATGCCGGGTTGTTCATCGTTGCTGAATACCTTGTCCAGTGGTTGCATCTGCCTTTACCGGCCAATTTGGTCGGCATGCTGCTTATGCTGGGCCTGATACTGTGCCGGGTGATCCCGCTGAGTTGGGTACGGGAGGGGGCGCGCTGGCTGTTGGCGGAAATGCTGCTGTTTTTTGTGCCCGCCGTGGTTGCGGTGGTGAATTATGCACAATTGTTGATGGTGGACGGTTGGCGCATTTTTGCCGTTATTGGCCTGAGTACGTTAATGGTGCTGGGCGCGACGGCCTGGGTGGTGGATAGAGTCTATCGTTTTGAAGTGAGCAGGCTTAACAATGAGTGAGTTCTCATTAAGCGTACTGTGCCTGTTATTGACGCTGGGGTGTTATTTTCTCAATAAGCGTATTTACCGGCGTTTCCACACCTTGCCCTTAATGCCGCTGGTTTGCACCCCTGTGCTACTGGTGCTGTTGCTGGTCTTTGGGCATATCTCGTATCAAAGCTATATGGGCGAGTCGCACTGGCTGATATGGTTTCTGGGACCGGCGACCATCGCTTTTGCCGTCCCGGTGTATGACAACCTGGCGATCATTCGCCGCCACTGGATGTCGCTGTCCGCCGGGGTGATCACCGCCACCGTGGTAGCGGTCACCAGTTCGGTCTGGCTGGCGCGTTTATTCACATTGCCGGATGAGATCCAGCGTAGCCTGGCGGTCCGTTCGGTTACCACGCCGTTTGCGCTTGCCGCCGCGAAACCCCTTGGCGGGCAGCCGGATTTGGTGGCGCTGTTCGTGGTGGTGACAGGCGTGTTCGGCATGGCGGTGGGCGATATGCTGTTTCTGCGTTTGTCGATCCGCGAAGGGATGGCGAAAGGCGCGGGCTTTGGTGCGGCTTCCCATGGTGCGGGCACCGCGCGATCGTATGAGCTGGGGCCGCAGGAAGGGGTCGTCGCCAGCCTGGTGATGATGCTCTCTGGTGTGGTGATGGTACTGAGCGCACCGCTGGTGGCATGGGTGATGTTTTAATGCCCCGCCAGCGCTGACGGGGCGCAGGGGTTACTGTTTTTTCAGGCGGGTGACCAGTTCAAACTCGTTAAAATTAACCGGGCGCTGTTGCTGCATGGCGATATTCCCGGCGATGCCGGTCAGGATCGACATTGCGCCAGCGCGGTGATCGGCGGCGCGTTTTAAGGGATCATGACCCGGTTCGCCAAACAGGTCCGCCAGCATGGCGTTATCGCCACCGCCATGACCGCCCTCGCCGAGGGTAAAGTCTGCTTTCCACGGTGCGGCAAACATCGGGAAGACGGTAATATCGCAGGATTCAAGGCTGCCCTCACTGGCGCGTTCTCCTCCGGCGTTCACGTAAGATTTTTCGACGATTTTCATCTCCAGCCGCCCCTGACTGCCGTTAAAAACCACGTTTAGCCCTTCCCACGGCAGGTAGGTGTTCAGTGAGTAGCTCAACTGGCACTGGTTCTGGTATTTCACCAGTACCGACAGCGTATCTTCAATGGTGATGCCATCGCTGAAAACGCTCTGATCGCGCCAGTAGTTATCTTCGTGCTCCGCATCCAGGTACAGCGCTTTCAGTTGTGGATTCTCATCCATATGCAGGGCAAAGGGGTCATCTTTTGCGGCGGCATAACCGTGGGTGCGTGGGTAAAAGCGGGTGATGCCGCGTTTTTCCGCGTTCTCTTTCCCGTAAAAGCGCAGCCCACCTTCGGCATACACTCGCAGCGGGTAGCTGTCGAGCCAGAAGTTCATCAAATCAAAATGATGGGTGGATTTGTGCACCAGCAAGCCGCCGCTGTTGCGTTTTTCCCGATGCCAGCGACGAAAATAGTCTGCGCCATGTTCGGTATTCAGCAGCCACTCAAAATGCACCGAGTAGACCTCGCCGATGGTGTTGTTCATCAGCAACTCGCGCACTTTGCTGTGGTGCGGCGCATAACGATAGTTAAACGCCACGCGCACGGTATGCCCGGTCTGTTCAATGGCATCCAGAATGCGTAGCGCGCGCTGTTCGTCAATGGTCATCGGTTTTTCGGTGATCACATCGCAGCCGGCATGCAGCGCCCGCACGATATAGTCATCATGGGTGCGGTCCATGGTGGTGACGATAATGATGTCCGGCCGGGTTTCCGCAATCATTGTTTCAAACTGCGCGGCTTGCCAGTTGGAAACCGGCGCAGCGCCTTCGTTTTTTAACAACTGATTGGCGTAGTCCATCCGCGTCTGGTTGCTGTCGCAAAACGCCACCATGCGGGCATTCTCTTTCCACTGACCGCCGATGGCCGAGATATATAATCCGGCGCGCCCGCCAGTACCTACCAGCGCATATTTTTTCATCGCATCCTCGTAAGTCATAAATGAATTAACGTATTGATGTATTAAAAACGGTGTTTCAGATTGGATTTTTGTACTGTAGCGCGATGGCGGAAGATGGGTACTGGCAGGTGGGGAAAATGTGATCCCCGGCCATTACTGGCCGGGGTAGGGCATTAATGTGCGCGACCTTGTTCGATACCGATACCGGTCTGCGAACGGATAAACTGCGCGCGGAACAGTTCGCGCTCGCGGTTACCCTCTTCGGAGTTATCGGTGATGGAGAAGATCCAGATGCCGATAAACGCAATCGCAATGGAGAACAGCGCCGGGTACTCATACGGGAAGACGGCGGTCGCATGACCGAGGATCTTCACCCAGATAGTCGGGCCAAGCACCATCAGAATCACGGCGGTTAACAGGCCGAGCCAGCCGCCAATCATTGCGCCACGGGTGGTCAGTTTCGACCAGTACATGGAAAGCAGAATGATCGGGAAGTTGCAACTGGCGGCAATCGAGAAGGCCAGTCCGACCATAAAGGCGATGTTCTGGTTTTCAAACAGGATCCCCAGCAGGATAGCCACCACGCCAAGCACCAGCACGGTGATTTTCGAGACTTTCAGCTCCTGACGCTCCGTTGCGCCTTTACGGAATACGTTGGCGTAGAGATCGTGAGAGACCGCCGATGCGCCCGCCAGCGTCAGCCCCGCTACTACTGCCAGAATGGTGGCGAAGGCGACAGCGGAGATAAAGCCGAGGAACAGGCTGCCGCCGACCGCATTGGCCAGATGCACTGCTGCCATATTGTTGCCGCCAATCAGCGCGCCCGTGGCATCTTTAAACGCCGGGTTCGCGCCCACCAGCATGATGGCGCCAAAGCCGATGATAAAGGTCAGAATATAGAAGTACCCCATAAACCCGGTGGCGTAGAACACGCTCTTACGCGCTTCACGTGCGTCGCTGACGGTGAAGAAACGCATCAGGATATGCGGTAAGCCCGCGGTGCCGAACATCAGCCCCAGCCCGAGAGAGAGGGCAGAGACAGGATCTTTGACCAGCCCGCCAGGGCTCATGATCGCGCTGCCTTTCGGGTGTACGGACATGGCTTCGCTAAACAGGTTATTAAAGCTAAAGCCGACATGCTTCATCACCATAAAGGCCATAAAGCTGGCGCCAAACAGCAGCAATACTGCTTTGATGATTTGCACCCAGGTGGTGGCCAGCATGCCGCCGAACAGCACATACATCACCATCAGCACGCCCACCAGCACGACCGCAACGTGGTAGTTCAGGCCGAACAGCAGTTCAATCAATTTACCGGCACCGACCATCTGCGCAATAAGATACAGCGCCACCACGACCAGTGAACCGCAGGCGGAGAGCGAGCGAATCGGGCCTTGTCTAAGACGATAGGAGGCCACATCGGCAAAGGTATAGCGCCCGAGGTTACGCAAGCGTTCGGCAATCAGGAACAGGATAATCGGCCAGCCGACCAGAAAGCCGAGCGAGTAGATCAGGCCGTCGTAACCGGAGGTGTAAACCAGCGCGGAGATACCGAGAAAAGAGGCCGCTGACATATAGTCACCGGCAATGGCCAGCCCGTTTTGCAGGCCTGTGATATTGCCGCCGGCCGTGTAGTAGTCGCTGCGCGTGCGGGTCCGTTTAGACGCCCAGTAGGTGATGCACAGCGTTAACGCCACAAACACCACAAACATGATGATCGCCTGCCAGTTGGTGGGCTGGCGTTGGACTGCGCCGGTAATGGCATCGGCGGCGTTGGCTGTGAAAGGCAGTGTGGCGGCAAGCGCCGTCAGGACTCTCTTCATGATGCTTTTACCTCGTTCATCACCGCTTTTGTCAGACGATCAAACTCGCCGTTTGCCCGCCAGACGTAGACGCCGGTCAGCACAAACGAAATCAGGATCACGCCAATGCCAATCGGAATACCGCGCGTTACGCTGGTGCCCTCATGCAGTGGCGTGCCAAGCCACTGTGGCGCAAAGGCAATCAACAAGATAAAGCCGACATAAATAATCAGCATGATGATGGAAAGGATGAAGGCAAACCGTTGCCGTTTTTCCACTAACTCCCTGAAATGCGCACTGTTTTCAATCTGTTGATAAATATTATTCATCACAGAATTCTCCAGAGGTAAGGTCGAGGCGTTTTTTTGTACCCTCCCCCGAAGGGGAGGGCTGTAGGGGAATTACGATGGCATGGTGATCGCCTGCTTCTCTTCGAGCAGTTTTTCCACGACACCTGGATCGGCGAGCGTCGAGGTATCACCCAGATTACTGGTATCGCCTGCGGCAATTTTGCGCAGAATACGGCGCATGATTTTGCCGGAGCGGGTTTTCGGCAGCGAGTCGGTCCAGTGCAGGACATCCGGCGTTGCCAGTGGGCCAATCTCTTTACGCACCCAGTTGCGCACTTCGGTGTACAGCTCTGGCGAAGGCTCTTCGCCGTGGTTTAACGTGACATAGGCGTAAATGGCCTGGCCTTTGATGTTGTGCGGAATGCCCACCACGGCGGCTTCGGCGATTTTTGGGTGCGACACCAGCGCTGACTCAATTTCCGCCGTACCCAGACGGTGACCGGAGACGTTGAGCACGTCATCCACGCGCCCGGTGATCCAGTAGTAGCCATCTTCATCGCGACGGGCGCCGTCGCCGCTGAAGTAGCGGTTTTTAAAGGTTGAGAAATAAGTTTGTTCAAAGCGTTCGTGATCGCCAAACAGGGTACGGGCCTGGCCCGGCCATGAATCGGTGATCACCAGGTTGCCTTCTGTTGCGCCATCCAGCGTGTTGCCTTCGTTATCAACCAGCGCAGGCTGAACGCCGAAGAACGGACGGGTGGCGGAACCGGCTTTCAGTTGGGTTGCGCCCGGCAGCGGGGTGATCATAAAACCGCCGGTTTCCGTCTGCCACCAGGTATCCATGACCGGGCATTTGCCATTGCCGATTTTGGACCAGTACCACTCCCAGGCTTCCGGGTTAATGGGCTCGCCCACGGAGCCTAAAATGCGCAGCGACGAACGGTCAGTGCCTTCAATCGCTTTATCGCCTTCCGCCATCAGCGCACGGATCGCTGTCGGCGCGGTATAAAGGATATTCACCTTATGTTTGTCGACCACCTGGCTCATGCGCGCCGGGGTCGGCCAGTTTGGCACCCCTTCAAACATCAGCGTGATTGCGCCGCAGGCCAGCGGACCGTACAGCAGGTAGCTGTGGCCGGTGACCCAACCGACGTCGGCGGTGCACCAGTAAACATCGCCCTGGTGGTAGTCGAAGACATATTTAAATGTCGACGCGGCATACACCAGATAACCGCCAGTGGTATGCAGGACCCCTTTGGGTTTGCCGGTCGAACCTGAGGTATAGAGGATAAACAGCGGATCTTCTGCGCCGATGGCGACAGCCTGATGCTGGTCGCTGGCATGGTCGGTCAGATCGTGCCACCACAGGTCGCGCCCTTCATGCCACTCCGTTTTACCGCCGGTGCGTTTCAGCACCACCACATGTTCAACGCTGTTCACGTGCGGGTTTTTCAACGCGTCGTCGACGTTTTTCTTCAGCGGGATAGTCCGCCCGGCGCGGACGCCCTCATCGGCGGTGATCACCAGGCGTGAACTGGAGTCGATAATGCGCCCGGCAACCGCTTCCGGCGAGAAACCGCCGAAAATAACCGAATGCACAGCGCCAATGCGTGCGCAGGCGAGCATGGCGACGGCGGCTTCCGGCACCATGGGCATATAAATCGCCACTACGTCGCCTTTCTTGATGCCGAGATCGACCAGCACGTTAGCGAAACGGCATACGTCGCGGTGCAACTCGCGGTAGGTCAGGGTTTTGCTCTGGCTTGCGTCATCGCCTTCCCAAATAATCGCGGTTTGGTCGCCACGCTCAGCGAGATGGCGGTCCAGGCAGTTGGCGGCAAGGTTTAGCGTGCCGTCTTCGTACCATTTGATGGAAACATTGCCGGGGGCGAAGGAGGTGTTTTTCACCTTCGTATAGGGCGTGATCCAGTCGAGGATCTTGCCTTGCTCGCCCCAGAAGGCGTCAGGGTCTGTTATGGATTGCTGATATTTGGCCTCATACTGCTCCGGATTAATCAGGCAACGTTCCGCAATATTTGCGGGAATATCGTGTTTATGTATTTGGCTCATGGCATTTGCTCTCCTTGTAGGATGTTAATAATATGTCACGTAAAAGTTAATTGAAGAGCCCTTACCTGTTTTGTTTATTATTTGCGCGACAGATCACGCATTAATTGTATGGTATGAAAAAGCAGCAAAATAAATGCACTAGCGTGCATCGGAAGCAAAAAAAAGCCGCGCGGGGATAAATTAGATTCATAACAGCAGGTTATGAAAAGTGACAATTCGATTACGCCTGATAGGGTGACAAAGCGGTAGGTGGGTATAAGCTTCTGAAAATTTATCGCCTGATTGATAGTGTGGTTATTGTTTTTTATGTGAACTATTCACTGTTCTAATGAACAATTGCAGACAATATTTCCGCAATAAATTGTCAGCACGGCATTTTTTCTGCCTAAAAAATACGCAAATGAACAAATGCGAGCTAATAATTTCCAAACGTAAATATTGGAATTAGACAGGCTAAAAAGTTTTCTATAACAAAAGCTTATTTAACGTAACTAAAATAAAAGACGGTTTTTAGATAAAAATTCAGTCAAACCCCCTCCCGGTATAGGGTTGCGCGTTACACCCCGCAAATGGTACTGATAATGCGCATTAAAAAACCCCGCAATACCGTGCGACGCTAATCATACCCTTTCAGTATGTGTCGTTCCTGAGCATGGAATGGTGCTTCATTGAGGATGTCTGTAGTTATGAAAAACATGAAAGTCAGCCTGGCCTGGCAGATTTTGCTGGCCCTGGTGCTGGGTATTCTTCTGGGTAGTTATCTGCATTACCAAAGCGATAGCCGTGAATGGCTGATTGCCAATCTCCTGTCTCCGGCAGGCGATATCTTTATCCATCTGATCAAAATGATTGTGGTGCCGATTGTTATCTCCACGCTTGTTGTCGGGATTGCCGGTGTCGGTGATGCGAAACAGCTCGGGCGTATCGGCGCGAAAACCATCATCTATTTCGAAGTGATCACTACGGTTGCTATTGTTCTTGGCATTACGCTGGCGAATGTTTTCCAGCCGGGTGCGGGTATCGATATGTCGCAACTGGCGACGGTGGATATTTCGAAATACCAAAGCACCACCGCGGAAGTGCAAAGTCACGCCCACGGCCTGATGGGGACGATCTTATCGTTGGTGCCGACCAATATCATCGCGTCGATGGCGAAAGGCGATATGCTGCCGGTTATCTTCTTCTCGGTGCTGTTTGGTCTGGGGCTCTCTTCCCTGCCGGCATCGCACCGTGAACCGCTGGTGACGGTGTTCCGCTCGATCTCTGAAACCATGTTCAAAGTCACCCACATGGTGATGCGCTATGCGCCGGTAGGCGTGTTTGCGTTGATCTCGGTGACGGTGGCGAACTTTGGTTTTGCCTCACTGTGGCCGCTGGCGAAGCTGGTGATCCTCGTCTATTTCGCCATTCTGTTCTTTGCTCTGGTGGTGTTGGGCATCGTGGCGCGAATCTGCGGGCTGAGCATCTGGATCCTGATTCGTATCCTCAAAGAAGAGCTGATTCTGGCGTACTCCACTGCCAGTTCGGAAAGCGTGCTGCCGCGCATTATCGAGAAAATGGAAGCCTATGGCGCACCGGCGTCAATCACCAGCTTTGTGGTGCCGACCGGTTACTCCTTTAACCTCGATGGTTCCACGCTGTATCAGAGTATTGCCGCAATATTTATTGCCCAGTTGTACGGCATTGATCTGTCGCTCGGGCAGGAGATTATCCTCGTACTGACGCTGATGGTGACCTCAAAAGGCATTGCTGGCGTTCCGGGCGTCTCGTTCGTGGTATTGCTGGCAACGCTGGGCAGCGTCGGTATTCCGCTGGAAGGCCTGGCGTTTATCGCCGGTGTTGACCGTATCCTCGATATGGGTCGTACCGCGCTGAATGTGGTGGGCAACGCGCTGGCGGTACTGGTGATTGCGAAGTGGGAACACAAGTTTGACCGCAAAAAAGCGCTGGCGTATGAGCGCGAAGTGCTGGGCAAATTCGACAAGACAGCCGATCAGTAAGCCTCTTAATCCCTCCTTCACGGAGGGATTTTTTTTACCGTTTCCCGGCCATTCCCCTGCTAACAATCGCCAGAAAGGCCATACCCACGGGCACCAGCGATCCCCAGAGTACGGCGTTCCAGCCAAACGCATTCAGCAGTGCGCCGGAGGAAAAAGAGCCGACGATCATCACGCCGAAGACAATAAAATCATTCAGCGATTGCACCCGGGTTTTCTCTTCAGGACGGTGGAAGTCGATGATTTTTGCCGATGCGCCGGTAAAGCCGAAGTTCCAGCCCAGCCCCAGCAAAATAAGCGAAACCCAATAGTGCGCCACTCCGGTTCCCGACAGACCCACCGCCACCGACAGGGCGGTGATCAACAACCCCGCTGCGCCAACCTGGTGTGCGCCGAAGCGGTTAATCAGCTTACCGGTAAAGAACCCTGGCCCGTACATGGCGATCACATGCCACTGCAAACCGAGATTGGAGGCCTGTAGCGAAATGCCGTGTATATGCATCGACAGAGGGGCTGCGGTCATTAGGAAATTCATCACCATGTATGAAACCGCGCCGCCAAAGACGGTGCGCGCAAAGCCCGGCTGGCGGACAATGTCAGACAGCGGTCGGCCACCGCGGATGGCTTCCGGCGTGGGAGGCGGCGATATCACGCCCATCAGCACCAGTGCGGAGATGGCCGCTACCGCCGCCTGGGCAAGAAAGGTCACGGCAAAGGTATGGGCAGGCCAGAGATCCAGCGTGGCGGTGACCAGCATCGGCCCGAGCACGCCCGCCGCTACGCCGCCGCCCATCACCAGTGACAACGCTCTGGCGCGCCGCTCTTCCCCCACGCCATCTGTGGCGGCGAAACGGAACGATAAGGCCACGGCGGCGTAAGCGCCCCCCATAAACGCAGCCAGGCAAAAGAGCGTAAATGTGCCCAGCACCACCGCCAGCGCTGCTGTCAGCCCGGTCAGCACCCCCAGCGCCGTGCCTGTCATAAATGCCGCTCGCCTGCCTTGGCGACGGGCAAGCGCGCCGAATGGCAGAATGCTCGCCGCCATACCCAGCACAAAGACCGTGACCGGCAGCGTGGCCAGTGTGCTGCTCGGGGCAATGGTGTTGCCGACAATCGCCCCGGTGGCGTAGAAGACCACCGAATTCGCCCCGGCCAGCGCCTGCGCCGTTGCCAGACGTATGATGTTCTTATTCTGCTGACTTACCGGCAGCTCCGTTTCTGATAATTTCAAGGCGATACTCCGGGGGGATCCTGTCCGTGACATTACACGAGCGGAGGCGTTGCTGCACTCACATAGCAGATTGCGCTGTTGCTCGCGGCGACAATCATTGAAGAGGGAATCCTCATCCCATTTATCGTTCCCGTTCCGGTAAAGTACGCCTGACGCGGGTCGTATAACGTTGTCACCCGCATACAGAATGCAGAAAGTGATAAATTGGGTGCATTAAGACCTCTCCCCCCACCAGGAAAAGCTGGCGGGTTTCCCCACCAGCCAGGTTTAGCCTGCTATGCAGGCTAATTTTGCCGCCACTTCCTGATGCTGGCTCTTTATTTTTAACTCACAGAGTCTCCCCTGATTAATAAAGGCGAACAGCAGGATTGTTACACAAACAATTAATAGAATGCCTAACAAATATTTCAATGGCGTCATGCCTTTTACTCCTTGCAATAAAAAGAATAAGAGGCTAACCTTCCACCTGTCGAGGGTGTGAGGGTTAGCCCCGGGTTTATGGAAACATAGCCCGGGGCTTACTACTTCCCTTCCTAAACATAATAATGCTTAAGTCAGAAAGCCTTAAGCACCCGCCCGATATCATAATTTCACGCGTCAGAAAAGAAAGATGTAATTCCCCTTTCGATAAATTACATATTTTATGGAATCGCGATCCCGAATAATTAATTCGCTTCGTATATGTGCTGAAATAAATAAAAAGCGGAGTGAATTAATCACTCCGCTTTAATAAGATGACTACTGTCGGTTATTAACCCAGTGCGCTTTCACGCAGGCGGGTTTTTAACTTGTTGTACTCATCTATCACATACTGCTCGGCGGCGCGCTGATCGGCAATCGGTTCCACACGCACGGCGCAGTATTTGTACTCCGGTGTTTTGGTAATCGGGCTGAGGTTTTCCGTCACCAGCTCGTTACAAGCGCCAATCCACCATTGGTAGGTCATGTACACCGCACCCTTGTTCGGACGCTCGCTAACCTGCGCGCGGGTGATGATCCGCCCTTTGCGCGAGTTCACCCACACCAGCGCTTCATCTTCAATGCCCAACCTTGCGGCATCGGCCGTGTTGATTTGCGCATAGCCCGGTTCATCCGCCAGCGCGGCCAGTGCGGCGCAGTTACCGGTCATGGAGCGGCAGGAGTAGTGGCCCACTTCACGTACGGTAGACAGCACCATCGGATACTCTTCCGTCAGTTTATCCTTCGGCGCAACCCAGTCGCAGGTGAAGAACTTCGCCAGCCCGTTCGGGGTATCGAACTTCTCTTTAAACAGATAAGACGTGCCCTGATCGGCATCCGATGTATCGCGACACGGCCACTGAATGTAACCCAGCTCACCCATTTTTTCGTAGGTAGCGCCGTAGAAGTCCGGGCACAGATGACGCAATTCGTCCCAGATTTCCTGCGTGTTGTTGTAATGCATCGGGTAACCCATGCGGGTGGCGATCTCACTGATAATTTGCCAGTCCGTTTTCAGGTCCCACTTCGGTTCGACCGCTTTAAAGAAGCGCTGGAAGCCGCGATCCGCTGCGGTGTAAACACCTTCATGTTCACCCCACGAGGTAGACGGCAGAATGACGTCCGCCGCCGAGGCGGTTTTGGTCATGAAAATGTCCTGCACAATCACCAGATCGAGTTCTTCAAACGCTTTACGCACGGCGGACAGTTCAGCATCCGTTTGCAGCGGATCTTCGCCCATAATGTAAGCGGCGCGCACTTCGCCATGCGCCACGCGATGCGGCAACTCGCTGATGCGATAACCGGTATGCGCAGGCAGACTCTCCACACCCCAGGCCTTGGCGAATTTCTCGCGGTGCGCATCCTCTTTCACATATTGATAGCCCGGGAACGTATCCGGCAGCGCACCCATGTCGCAGGCACCCTGAACGTTATTCTGACCACGCACCGGGTTGACCCCAACATGGGCTTTCCCCAGATTCCCCGTCAACATGGCGAGGCTGGTCAGCGAACGCACGGTTTCAACGCCCTGATAGAACTGTGTGACACCCATACCCCACAGAATCGCCGCCGTTTTGGCGCCAGCGTACATGCGGGCGGCCTGGCGGATCTCCTGCGCGCTCACGCCGGTAACATCCTCAACGGATTCCGGGGTGTAGCCTTCGACAATCTTCCGGTACTCTTCAAAGCCTTCTGTACGGTTGGTGACGAACGCCTGGTCGTACAGGTTTTCTTCGATAATCACATGCCCCATTGCGTTAAGCAGGGCGATATTCGACCCGTTTTTCAATGCGACGTGCATATCGGCAATGCGCGCGGTTTCGATTCTGCGCGGATCGCAGACGATGATTTTCGCCCCGTTCTGTTTCGCCAGAATAATATGATTGGCGACGATAGGGTGAGAATCCGCCGGGTTGTAACCAAAGATAAACACTAAGTCCGTGTTATCAATTTCATTAATGGCATTACTCATCGCGCCATTACCGACCGATTGGTGCAGACCTGCAACCGAGGGGCCGTGTCAGACACGAGCGCAGCAATCGACGTTATTGGTTCCAATAACGGCGCGCGCGAATTTTTGCATTATGTAGTTGGTTTCATTACCCGTACCGCGGGAAGAGCCGGTGGTCTGGATAGCATCCGGACCGTACTTCTCTTTGATCGCTTTTAAGCGCCCGGCGACATAATCGAGGGCTTCATCCCAGGACACAGACTCCAGTTTGCCGCCACGCTGGCGGCGGATCATCGGGGTTTTCAGACGAGGCGTCAGGATTTGGGTATCGTTAATGAAATCCCAACCGTAGTAGCCCTTCAGACAGAGGGTACCCTGATTGGTCTTCCCCTGTGCTGCCTCCGCCCGAACGATTTTGCCGTTATCGACCACCAGATGGATCTTGCATCCCGAGGCGCAATACGGGCAAACCGTGACGACTTTTTTCATCACTTTCGCTCCAGTTAACATTGTCGCCCCCCATTATGCATCTTCTATGCCATAGCGTTATTGGGGGTATTGACTGATATTACGGCGGATATTTGGTCAAAATACTGACGAAACGCAGGTCATCGTCAAAAGTGACGTGTCGAAAGGCGAGGGGGATGTGACCGTGATTAAAAAAACGGCATTTATTCACTGCATTTATCTCTGGCTACCAACAGAATGGATCACACTTAGCCCAATGAAGCCTGCGGACGCGACTGATGAAACCTGCGATTTTGGTGGTGGATGACGATACGGCGGTGTGCGCACTGCTGGAAGATGTGCTTAAGGAGCATGTCTTTACGGTCTACGTCTGTCATAACGGGCTGGATGCGCTGGCGCTGGCTGGCGAGAAACCGGATATCGCGCTGGTGCTGCTGGATATGATGCTGCCGGATATCAACGGGTTGCGCGTGTTGCAGCAGTTGCAAAAGCAGCGGCCTGAACTGCCGGTTGTGATGCTTACCGGTTTAGGCAGCGAGTCGGATGTGGTGGTCGGGCTGGAGATGGGCGCAGACGATTACATTGGTAAACCGTTTAATGCGCGCGTGCTGGTGGCGCGGGTTAAGGCCGTGCTGCGCCGCACTGGCGTACTGGCCGCCGAAACGCCTGCGGCGAAATCCGCCGGTTTCCTTTTTAATGGCTGGCATCTCGATCCTGAACGCTGCGAGCTGTTTAACCCGCAGCAGCAACGGGTGGCCTTGACGCAGGGCGAATACAGTCTGCTGCTGGCGCTGGTGCAGAACGCGCGCCGGGTGTTGAGCCGCGAACAGCTGCTGACGTTAACCCACAGCGAAAGCGTGGAGGTCTTTGACCGCACCATCGACGTACTGATTATGCGGCTGCGACGCAAAATCGAAGCGAACCCTCACCAGCCCGGTTTTATCAAAACCCTGCGTGGCCTGGGCTACGTATTTGCCGCAGATGTTGCCCATAACCACCAGGCGGCGTAGGTTATTAACGCGCGCCGGACGTTACGCCGGAAGATCCATCTCCTGTTGCAACGCTTCCAGCGTTTTTGCGCCATCAATCGCGTTGGCGCACAGCAGACTGGCGCGGGCGCAGGCGTGTGCCAGACGGACGCTGGCCTGCAACGACCATGCCTCATGACAGCCATATAAAAATCCGGCGCAGAACGCATCCCCCGCGCCAACACTGCCGATAATTTCCGCCTGACTTAACATGCGCGAAGGGATCCACTCGCCTGTTTGCCCGGCGGCTTCGCCCCACGCACCTTCCGGGCAGTGGATCACCACCCGTTGTTTCACCCCTGCCGCCAGCAGTTTTGCCGCCGCGAGGGAAATATTGTCGATATGCGGCCCGTCGTCCGCGGTGCGCATCTCCAGGCCGCTGAATTCTCCGGCTTCCAGTTCGTTAATCACCAGATAATCGAGATGCTTCAGACACGGCAATACCAGCGGCTGATAGCGCGGATCGCCCTTGCGCGACACCAAATCCAGCGAGGTTTCGTAACCCTGCTCACGCATTTGCGCCAGCAGACGCGCGCTGCGGGTGCCAAATGTCTCGTCCGGCATATCCAGGCTGTCGAGCAGCAGTAAATAGCCGAGATGGAAGATTTTCATGCTGCTATCAAGGCGCTCGAAGGCAGGCAGATCCAACAGGCGATTGGCTCCTGGCGAGTGGAAAAAGGTGCGCTGCCCGGTGGGATCGGTCATCACTTGTGACATGGAGGTCGGCGCGGCGTGAGTGCGTTGCACATGCTGGCGGTTGACATGGTACTGCTCAAGCATCGCCATAATATAGTCGCCATCGCTGTCTTCACCCACCAGCCCCACTGCCTGCAACGGCATGCCGGTGTGCATTTTCGCCAGCGTCAGCAGCACATTAAGCGGCGCGCCGCCGGTCGACCGCTCGCTGTGGGTGATCTCCGCCAACCAGCCGCGCTCCGGCCACTGCACAATTTGGTGGACATGGTCGACCAGCATATTTCCCGCCGCGATAACCCCTTTACGGTCCATCAGATTTGCCCCGCGCTGCCAAAGATCCGCATCTGCCCGGCAACGGTATCGGTTATCGCTTCTTCGATACCCAGCAGCAGTTGCGCGAACTCATCGTACAGCGGCTGGCGGTTTGCCATTTGCTGCTCAATGGCACCCAGCGCCGCCTGTGACATGCCGGTGTAGAAGTTGATTTTGTGGATGCCGAGCGAAATAGCGCGCCGGAAATCCGCATCGCTGATGCCGGACCCCCCATGCAGCACCAGCGGCAGTCCGGTCTGCTGGCGAATTGCATCCAGCCGTTCAAAATCGAGTTTCGGCTCGCCTTTGTATTTGCCGTGGGCATTGCCGATAGCCACGGCAAGGGTGTCGATACCGGTGCGATCCACAAAGTCCCGCGCCAGTTGAGGATCGGTAAAGTACGCTTCATCGGCGTGACCATAGAGCGCGCCGCCTTCATCACCGCCTACCGCCCCCAGTTCCGCCTCGACCGAAACGCCGACGGCGTGGCACATCTTCACTACTTCCCGGGTCTGGCGAATATTCTCTTCATACTCCAGCGTGGAGCCGTCGAACATCACGGAGCTAAAACCGAGACGCAAAGCGCGCACCACCGACTCAAAATGCAGACCGTGATCGAGGTTCAGCACCACCGGAATGGCGTGGCGGGCGGCTTCAAACTTCACGGCCTCAACCAGTGAATCCAGCGAGATATATTTAAAATGCACTTCAGCAATATTGATAATAAACGGCGAGCGCTCCTGCTTTGCAGCGGCGAAGAGGGCGCGCAGAAAGTGGGAGTCGAGCACGTTAAACGCACCTAAGGCGTAGTGATGCTCGCGGGCGTGCGCCAGCCCGTCGGCAAGAGAAATCATCGGCATAATGGCCTCCTTCTACACCGGATAGTTAGCTCAGAAACAGGTGGTATTCGTTGCACAGCACCAGCTGTGCCGGTTCGTCTTCCAGCACGTGATTGAAACGATCAAACGGTTGCAGAAAGCGGTTGTCATGTTCGTCATCATTCACTGACGACACTTCACCAACCAGCACATCGCCGAAGCCCGGTTCGCCCCAGAAGCTGTGATACAGCCCTGGCGTCAGCGTGATGCTTTCCCCTGGTGAGAGGCGCAACTGGCTGCCTGCTGCGTGAGTCTGAATGCAGCCATCAGTGACCACGGTAACGTCGCGCATGTCTGTTTGTTCGTGCGCGTCGGCGTTCCACAGTTCAATAATTAAATTACCGCCGCCGCGATTAATGATGTCTTCGCGCTTACGCCAGTGAAAATGCATCGGCGTGACCTGTGCGTCGCGCACATGCATGATTTTTTCCGCATAGCACTTTTCATACGGCGTGCCGTTGGGCGAACCGTTGCGCAGGGTAAACAGTGTCAGACCCTGAGCGGCGAAGTTCGATCCGCCAAAGGCGGTGACGTCCCACCCTAGTTTCAGATCGAAGACTTCGCGCCAGGCTTCCCGATCAAGTTGTTGCCATTTGGTCGGCGGAAAGTTGGCGAACGGCGGCAGGTGCACATCATGCATCGAGAAAAACTGCCGCGTATGACCGAGAATTTCATTAATCGCAGAGCGTTTCATGGTATCCCCTGGGTTGGCGTTCCCTCTCCCTTGCGGGAGAGGGAGATGTACCTTATTTAACCGTCCAGCCTTTGTAGCTGCCGACATTCTGTTTATCGATCAGGGTCACCGGGATCAGCACCGGCGCTTTGGGTGCCGGTTTGCCCTGCAGGATGTCATAACCAATTTCCACCGCGCGGGCCGCCATCACTTGCGGATCCTGCGCCGGAGTGGCGACAAACAGTGAGTTTTTACGTTTCAGCGCCTCTTCACCGTCCGGACTGCCATCGACGCCGACAATAAAGAACTCGTTACGCTGCGCCTGTTTCGCTGCCAGATCCGCGCCGATCGCCGTCGGATCGTTAATCGCGAAGACGCCATCGATTTTCGGGTTCGCGGCCAGCAGCGAGGTCATCACCTCCAGCCCGCCTTCGCGGCTGCCTTTGGCGTTTTGGTTATCAGACAGCACCTTAATATCCGGGTGGCGTTTAAACTCGGTCTGGCAACCTTCGACACGGTTCTGCACCGCGGAAACCGGCGGTCCGTTGATGATCACCACATTGCCTTTGCCTTTCAGGCGGTCGGTAATGTATTTACAGGCGATTTCGCCTGCCTGGGTGTTATCGGAGGTGATGGTCGCGTCAGCGCCTTCTGCGGCAACGTCTACCGCCACCACCACAATACCGGCGTCTTTGGCGCGTTTTACCGCCGGGCCAATGCCTTTGGAATCGGCGGCGTTGAGAATGATCATGTCGACTTTGGCGGCAATAAAGTTATCAATCTGTCCTACCTGCTGGCCCAGATCGTAGCCGCTGGAGACCAGTGTGACTTTGACTTTATCGCCTGCCAGTTTGCGTGCTTCCAGCTCCGCGCCTTTGGTGATCTGCACGAAGAACGGGTTCGCCAGATCGCCCACCGTGACGCCGATGGATTTCAAATCTTTGGCCTGCGCAAAAGGTGCACTGGCCAGCAGAGCGCCAGCGCAGAGCGCAGTGACAAGAGGTTTAAGACGCATGCTGTAATCCTCGCTTCTGTTTTGTAGGGTTTCGTTATGCTGCCTGATGATGCCGGGTGCGGTATTTGTCGATCAGCACCGCAATGATGATCACCGCCCCTTTGATCACCAATTGCCAGAAGTAGGAGACGCCCATCAGCGTCATCCCGTTATTTAGCGTGGCGATAATCAGCGCCCCCACCAGCGTACCGGTGATGGTGCCAATGCCGCCGACAAAGCTGGTGCCGCCGAGGATCACCGCCGCGATCGCGTCCAGCTCATAGCCCATGCCGAGATTGCCGTTGGCGCTGTACAGGCGCGAGGCGCTCATCACCCCGCCCAGCCCCGATAACAGGCCGCTCATGCCATACACGAACAACAGTACCAGCCACACCTTAATGCCGGTCAGCCGTGCGGCCTGCATATTGCCGCCGACCGCATAAATATGAACCCCGAGCGTGGTGCGGCGCAGAATAAACCAGCACAGTGCCACTACCGCCAGCGCGATCACGACCAGCCACGGCACCGGGCCAAGGTAGTTGTTGCCCACCCACTCAAAACTGATGTCGGAGTTGATCACCGTCGTGCCATCGGCCAGTAAATACGCCGCCCCACGCAGCGCCGTATAGGTGCCGAGCGTGACGATAAATGGCGGCAGCCCGGCAAACGCGACCAGCACACCGTTAAACAGGCCGAGCAACAGGCCGAGCATCAATGCCGCCGGGACCGATAGCAGGGCGAATTGGGGGATCAGTGACACCACCATTGCCGCCACCGCCGTGGTGCCGAGAATTGAGCCGACCGACAGGTCGATCCCGCCGGTGAGGATGATGAAGGTCATCCCGGCCGCCAGCACAATATTGATTGACGCCTGACGGGTGATGTTCAGCAGGTTGCTTTCGGTGAAGAAGTTCGGTGCAATAAAACCGAAAACGGCGACGATCAGGATCAAAATCGGCAAGATACCGACCGTTTGCATCAGATCGCCCATCAGCATCTTTTTCGCGGAAGCCGATTTCGCCACGTGTACGGCGGCATTGTCTTTGGAGTCAGTCATGAGGCACCGCCTGGTGATGAGAGTCGTTAACGCCGGTGGCCAGCGTCATAATGTTTTCCTGGGTGATGCTGTCGCCGTGCAACTCGCCCGCAATACTGCCTTCGCGCATCACGTAGACGCGGTCGCTCATGCCGACCACTTCCGGCAGTTCGCTGGAGATCATCAGAATGGCCACGCCCTGACGCGCCATCTGGTTCATGATGCGGTAGATCTCGCTTTTCGCTCCGACATCGACGCCGCGGGTGGGCTCGTCAAGGATCAGAATGCGCGGGCCTATCGCTACCCAGCGGGAGATCAGTAATTTTTGCTGATTGCCGCCGGACAATCCGCCCGCCCGTACCTGCGCATGCGGGACGCGAATATTGAGCAACTTGATGGCGTCATCGGAGATGGTCTGCGCTTTTTTGCGGTTAAGCATGCCCCAGGCCGCGTCGCGTTCCAGCGTTGCCATGGTGATGTTCTCCTGTGCCGCCAGTTCAAGGAACAGGCCCTGCTCTTTGCGGTTCTCCGTCAGGAAACCAATGCCTAAATCAATCGCCGCGCGCGGGGAGTGGATCACTACCGGTTCACCGTCGATTTCGATCATGCCGCCAGTGGCTTTACGTACGCCAAAGATCAGTTGCGCCAGCTCTGAACGCCCGGCGCCCACCAGCCCGGCGAGACCGACGATTTCCCCGGCGCGGACGCACAAACTGACGGGCTGAATTTTTTCAGCGTCGGTCAGGTGATGAATGTTCAGCCGCGGGTTACCGAGCGGAATATCGCGCTCTTTATTAAACAGGTCGCTTAACGGACGCCCGACCATCATGCGCACCAGTTCGGAGGCATTCAGTTTGTCGCGCGTCAGGCTGCCTACGTACTGCCCGTCGCGCAGCACGCTGACGCGATCGGAAAGTTCATACACTTCCGCCATGCGATGGCTGATATAGATAATGGCCATCCCTTCGTCGCGCAGACGCAAAATGAGTTCAAACAGGCGGTGTGTTTCGCGGGAGGAGAGGGCGGCGGTGGGTTCATCCATCACCAGAATGCGGCTGTTGCGGTGCAGCGCGCGGGCGATTTCCACCTGCTGTTGTTCGGCGATGGTCAGCTTCATCACCCGATCGGTGGCCTTAAAATGGGCACCGAGACGGTCAATGACGGCCTGCGCCTGGGCGACCATCTCTTTGCGTTGTACCAGCCCGCCGCGCGCCAGTTCGCTGCCCAGAAAGATGTTTTCCGCCACGGTCAGATTGGGGGCGAGTTGCATCTCTTGGTAAATCAGGGTAATGCCCGCTGCCAGCGCATCTTTCGGCCCTTTGATGGCGTAGGGCTGTCCGTCGATCAGGATCTCGCCGCTGGTGGCACTGTAAGCGCCGGCAAGGATCTTCATCAGCGTGCTTTTTCCTGCGCCGTTCTCGCCCATCAGCGCATGGATCTCACCGGGCCAGACGGTTAAATCCACCCCTTTGAGCGCAAAGAACTTGCCGAACGCTTTGGCAATATTGCGCATCTCCAGTACGGGCATGTTGCTCATGTCCTGGCTCCTGAGAAGAACGATATCCGCACTTCATCACACGTTGGTAAATGCAAAATGTCAGAAGCTGTTCATATTTGTCATAGTGACGTTAAGAAACTGTTTAATCCTCTCCTGGAGCCGCTATGCCGTATCGCGCGAATTCGTTTTTCGCCAGCACACGTGGGCGATTGCTGTTCTTCAACTTACTGGTGGTGGCGGTAACGCTAATGGTCTGCGGCGTGGCGGTGCTGGGGTTTCGCCATGCCAGCCAGATCCAGGAGCAGGTGCAGCAGCAGACGCTGGATGATATGACCAGCAGCATGAATCTGGCGCGGGATACCGCCAGCGTTGCCACGGCAGCGGTGCGGTTGTCGCAGGTGGTGGGGGCGCTGGAATACAAAGGTGAAGCGGAACGGCTGGAGGCAACCCAACACGCGCTACAGTACTCGCTGAACCAACTGGCGAATGCGCCGCTGGCGCAGCAGGAGCCGCAACTGGTGGCGCAAATCACCCGGCGTAGCCATGAGTTGCAACAGAGCGTCACCGAGATGCTGCAACGCGGGCAGCGTCGCCATCTGGAACGTAATGCGCTGCTCAGCTCGCTGTACCAGAACCAGAGTTATTTGCGCCACCTGCAACAGGTGAATGCCCGTGATGGCGGCAATGTTCCTGATAAACGGTTACTGGAGGAGATGGATCGGTTAATTATTGCCGCAATTCAGACCCCTTCGCCGCGTCCCACCGTCCGGCAGCTCACCGATATCATGGGGCAGTTACCGCAGCGCATAGACAATTCCGCGGTGGGGTTTATTTTGCCGGATTTCAGCGCCGAACTGCGCAAGCTTGACCCGTTGTCGCTCCAGCTTGAAGAGAGTGATTTGGCGATCAGCTGGTCGATGTTTCATATCAAAGCGCTGGTGGCGCTGTTGAACAGTGATATCAACCGCTATGTTGCCGCTGTGGCGCAGGCCTCGGATCTGCGTACTGTTCAGCGCCATCAGGAGATGCGTTCCATCATCTTCTTTATCAGTGGCTTTGCGCTGCTGGCGCTGGTGATCACCGGGTTCGCCGGGTGGTATATCTACCGTAATCTGGGCTCCAATCTGACGGCGATTTCACGCGCCATGTCGCGGCTGGCCCATGGCGAGCAGGATGTGTCGGTACCTGCGCTGCAACGTCGTGATGAGCTGGGTGAACTGGCGCGTGCCTTCAACGTGTTTGCCCGTAATACCGCCTCGCTGGAGCACACGTCAAAGCTGTTAAAAGAGAAAAGTACGCAACTGGAAACCACTTTTCACGCCATGCGCGATGGGTTTGCGCTGTTTGATAACCAGGGCTGCCTGGTGGTGTGGAATCCGCAATATCCGCTGTTGCTGGGCTTAACGGCGCAGGCATTACAGCGCGGTCAGCACTATCAGATGCTGCTGCGGCAGGTGAGCGACTTCCCCGCGCACGTGCAGGAGAATCTCGCCCGCCCGCTGCCGAAAGCGCAGGAGTTGCGCCTGGCGGATAACCGCACGATCGAACTGCGCTTCAGCCCGGTGCCGGGGCGCGGGATGGTCAACGTGGTGCTCGATCGCACGGAACGTAAGGGGCTGGAAGAAGCGCTGTTGCACAGCCAGAAAATGAAAGCGGTAGGGCAGCTTACCGGCGGTCTGGCGCATGATTTCAACAACTTGCTGGCGGTGATTATCGGCAGCCTCGAACTGGTGGATCCCGCTTCACCGGATGCCCCGCGTATTTCCCGCGCCCTGAAAGCTGCCGAGCGAGGGGCGTTGCTCACGCAGCGGCTGCTCGCATTTTCCCGCAAACAGTCGCTGCATCCGCATGCGGTAGAGATGCAGCCTCTGTTAGAGAACCTTGGCGAGCTGATGCGCCACTCGCTCCCCACCACGCTGGCGCTGGACATTGAAGCGCAGCACCCGGCGTGGCCTGCCTGGATAGATGTCGGGCAACTGGAGAATGCGATCATCAATCTGGTGATGAATGCCCGCGATGCGATGGAAGGGCAAAGCGGTGTCATTAAAGTCCGGACCTGGAACCAGCGCGTCACCCGCCGTGACGGGCGCAAACAGGATATGGTGGCGCTGGAAGTGATCGACCATGGCTGCGGGATGTCGCAGGAAGTTAAAGCGCAGGTGTTTGAGCCCTTCTTTACCACCAAACAGACCGGCGGCGGGAGCGGGCTGGGGTTGTCGATGGTCTACGGCTTTGTGCGTCAGTCCGGCGGTCGGGTTGAAATTGAGAGTGCGCCGGGGCAGGGCACCACGGTGCGTTTGCAACTCCAGCGCGCGACGGTGCAGGCGCTCAGTCATGCGGAAGCTGATCAGGCGCAGGTGCGCGACACCAGCGACACGCTGATTCTGGTACTGGAAGATGAAGCCGATGTGCGCCAGACGCTCTGTGAACAGCTCCATGAACTGGGCTATCTGACGCTGGAGGCGGAAAGCGGTGAACAGGCGTTGCAACTGCTGGAAGCCTCGCAGGAGATCGGCATATTGATAAGCGACCTGATGCTGCCAGGGCGTTTAAGCGGGGCCGACGTGATTAACGCGGCGCGCCAGCACTACCCGCAATTACCGTTGCTGCTGATTAGTGGCCAGGATCTGCGCCCGGCACATAACCCCGCGTTGCCAGACGTTGAACTGTTGCGTAAACCTTTCACCCGTGTGCAGCTCGCGCAGGCGCTGCGGCGTATTGCGGCATAAAACAGAATCTGAAAATGAACGCTATTTTTCTGGTGAAGAAAAAAAAGCAGAGTAAATTTTAGCGTGTTATTTCTGGTGATGCTCTTCACAGACCCTGAAATAACACTCTTGTCCTTCCTGTTGATGCCGGATAAATTGGATTTATCAGGGTTGTTACTCTATTAAGGCTAAACCTGAAATCCGCTTACTCCCCGTTTCGACGGCTTTTGGATTTCAGGTTTTTTTTGTTTTTATTTATCATGAATATGCATGAATAATATCAAAATATAGTTGAAAATAATAAAGGGAAGATAGAATGAAAAAATGGCTGTGTTGTAGTTTGCTTATTATTACCTCTTTTTCACTCAGCGCCCGCGACGTCACGCTAACCATACTGCATACCGGCGATACGCATGGGCGGGGCATGAGCGAAGAGGGGATTGGTTACGGGAAAATAAGTGCTTATGTAAAGGAAAAGCGTAATACAACGGATAACGTCCTGTTTCTGGACGTCGGCGACGCGGTCAGTGGCGTACCGGTTACCGATTTATCGCTCGGAGAGACCAATATTACCGCCATGAACAGGATGGGCTATGATGCTTTTACGCCGGGCAATGCCGATTTTATTTTTGGCGGACAGACGTTGCTGGCGCTGAATAAAAAAGCCCGTTTCCCTTTTGTCTCGGCGAATATCTTATATCAGGGTAAACCGGCATTTACCCCCTTCATCATTAAGAATATTGGTGGGATGAATGTGGGGATTATTGGTGTTTCCCCATTGAATGCCATGATGGCGACAACAGAAAGTAAATTGTCCGGTTTTTCGGTCAGTGATCCTGTTACGGCAGTGAAAGAGACGGTGGCAGCGATCAAAAATAAAACCGATGTGATTATTGTGCTGGCGCATTTGGGCAAAGTTGACCCGGACGTGAATATCGACAAATTGATTGCCGCCGTACCGGATATTGATGTGGTTGTTGACGGTCATGACCATATTGAGGTGAGAAACGGCGTGCAACTGGGTAATACTGTCATGGTCAATGCCGGGCAGTATGGCGACTTTCTGGGCGAGCTGACGTTAACCTTCAGGAATAACCATCGGGTAGACTGGCATGAACGCCTGCTGGATAAAACGGCGCTTGCCGGGATGACCGCCGATCAGGATGTCGAAACCTTTATCCGCCAGCAACAGGCTCGAAACGCAGAAACGTTAAGCAATATCGTGATGACATTGCCTTTTACGCTGGACGGAAAACGCGAACATGTGCGCTCAGCGCAAACCCATTTGGGCGCATTGCTGGCCGACGCAGAACGGGAATACGCCAGTGCGGACATCGCGTTTACCGTGGGCGCTTTTCTGCGCGACAGCCTCAGTGCCGGGCCGGTGTCTTACGGGCAGTTGTTGAAAGCGCTGCCCTTTACTCTCCCGCTGGTCACCCGTGAGATGAGCGGGAAACAGGTTAAGGATTTTATCGAACATAACTATACGGAAAAGCAGCTGATTTCCGGCGCGTATGCTCACGTGAGCGGCATAACCTTTGCGGTAGATTTCAGTCGGCCGGTTGGCGACAGGATGACCGACATTCGCGTCAATGGCGCGCCGCTGGAGGTCAATCAAACCTACCGGGTCGCCTGTAACGAGCAGGTAAGCGATTACGGTATCCGCGAGATTGCCATCCGCGATCGTTACGAGGTGACGATGGCGTCGCTGCTGAGCGAATACGTGAATAAGCATGCCGATCTGCCGCCACCGCAACCGCGCGTGCGCCTTATCCCGTAACGCCAGGGATTTGAGATTTCTCCGCTACTCGCCCGCCATGGCGTAAATTAACGTACAGCCAGTCACCTTTTGAGACTGGCTTTATGAAACGTTACGCGACAGCGCTGTTAGTCGGCGCACTTTCTCTCAGTGGTCAGATGGCCCATGCCGATATTATCGACGATGCCATTGGCAATATTCAGCGCGCGATCGGTGATGCGTATAACACGGATAACAGTCGGGATGATGATCAACGTTATCAGGACGATAGCGTGCGCCGCGACGACCGCAGCCGGCGCTATGAAGATCGCCGCAGACAACTGGAAGACCGACGCCAGCGGCTTGACGATCGCCAGCGCCAGCTCGACCAGGAGCGACGCCAGCTTGATGATGAGCAGCGCAGGCTGGAAGACGATTATGACCGCTAACGGCGTTATGCCGGAACGCGTACGCGAAGCCCGAGTCGTGCCGGGACAATATCTTCCAGCAGGGCGACCAGTTGCGGATCCATAAAGTGGTAATGGTCGGGAATATCCAGCACATGCACCGGTTTATGCTGCATCAACCGGCCAAAGTCGGCCATAATTCGGCTCTTGTGCTGTTCTTCCATTACGCAAATAACATCTGCCCAGGAAAGAATGGCAGGGGAAACCGTTTTTCTTGCCTGGCGTTGAGTACCGGCGGAGCGGGCATTGAGCCCGGGATAGCGACGAAAAACCTGCTCAGCCGTCGGGCTGCGCCATTGGTTTCGGCTACAAATAAAAAGCACATTCATGGCAGGTTATTACTCATTAATGCCGCGTAGTGCGAATTACTACCTGATCACACGCGGGTATTTAAGACCCGTTGCGTTGCGCGCAACAACTTTTCGGTGCGAGTCTGTACGCTTTATCCCTCAAACTACCTCTTTACAGGCTGCGTTTGCTTATCCCGGCTCCATCGGGAAATACCGGGACGAATATAGCCATATTGTGCGGTCTAATCCAGCACAATCCGCATGCCATCATACCCTGCTTCGAACCCCGTCGGCAGCGGGTTTTTCATCATCCATTGATCAAAGACATGACTGATATGGGTTAAGATCACTCGCGGGCAGCGAATCACCGCATTCAGGGCGATAATCGTGGTCAAATCACTGTGATTTTTTGGCGTTTCCGGGCGGGGTTCATAACTACAATCTATGATAACCACCTGCGGATGATTATTGAGCAAAAACTTCAGCGTCTTATCGGGAAGACCCGCCGTATCGGACAGCCAGGCCACCCGGCTGTGCGCGGTTTCAAGCAAATAGCCGAACGTTAATTTCGAGTGATTCAGCGGCAAAGGCGTGACCTGCAACCCCTGCAGATCGAAGACCACAAACGGCTCGACGGTGTGACTGAAATCCAGCAAACCGGGATGCTTAAACAGGTCGTCGCAGCCTTGCTCATCCGGCGGACCGTAGACCGGGATTTTATCGCCCACGCCCCAACGCAGCGGGAACAGGCCCTGCACATGATCCATATGGTAGTGGGTTAACAAAAATTGTTGAAACGCGCCTGCCGGAAACTGCTCCATCAAATCAGGGATCCCGGCATCCAGCAGTGTTACTGCGTCATTAAACCGGACGACGGCGCTACAGGGCTTGCGGCGATGCGCCGCGTTTTGCCGCGCGCGATGGCAGGCGGCGCAGTGGCAACCAAATACCGGCACTAACTGCGCGCCGCCCGTGCCAGTGAGGGTGATTGTTAAGCTCATACGACCCCTTACAACGGTTGGGCTCACGTAATCGGCGCAGGCAAGCTGCGCCGCCATCATTACGCACTTTTCCCTTGTTGCGCGCGTATCAGCGTGACCAGTCCTTCAACTGACTGTAGCAAACTTCCGTCATTATTGAGCGTCAGGCAACCTGTAGGGGTGTAGCGTGCGGCTCTTTCCAACCGTGCGGCGATTTCCGCCGCATTTTCCCGCCCGCGTTTTTCCAGCCGCTGGCGCAAAATATCTGCGGATACCTGTACATGCACTGGTACCAGCACGTCGCTATACTGCGCCAGCGCCTGCGGAAGATGCCCACGGGAACCGTTCACTACCACATCAAACCCGGCTTGCAACCAGAGATCGATCTCTGCACCAATGCCGTAGTAAAAGCCGTTGGCATGCCAGCTCAGCGTGAAAAGATGCTGTTCAGCGCGGGTGAAAAACTCCTTTTCGCTCAGTGCAATATGGTTCTCGCTGCCCGCGCTGGCCGGGCGCGTGATATAGCGGTGCGCCACCAACAGTTGCGGGTGCTCCCGCTGGCGAAGCGCCGCCAGCAGGGTATCTTTCCCGGCGCCGGATGGCCCCATCAACCAGATCAGTCTGCCCATCAGAACACCCGTGTTCCCTGACGCCAGACGTGATCGATATGCACATGGTCGCCTTTGTGATGCACTAGCACCAGATCCGCCCGTTTCCCTTCGCCAATCACGCCGCGATCGCTGAGGTTCAGCGCCTGCGCCGGGTTTTTCGTCACCAGACGGATCGCCTGCGGCAGGCTGAAATCGTTCTCTTCATTGACCGCAATGCGAAACGCAGCATCCAGCAGGCTGGCGGGATAGTAGTCGGACGACAGCACATCCAGCAGACCGAGCTGCGCCAGCTTGTGCGCCGCCACGTTACCGGAGTGCGAGCCGCCGCGCACAATGTTCGGCGCGCCCATCAGAATGCTCATACCATGTTCACGGGAGGCTTCTGCTGCTGCGAAAGTGGTGGGGAATTCCGCAATCACGCTGCCCAACTGATGGGACTCCACCACATGCTCACGCGTGGCGTCATCATGGCTGGCCAGCGGCAGGTTGCGTTCCCGGCAATGGGCGGCAATCGCCTGCCGGTTCGGCTGAGACCAGCGCGCAGCCAGTGCCAGTTGCTCTTGTTCAAACGCATCCATCTGTTCGTTGGTGAGATGGTACTTACCCTGATAGTAATCACGGTACTTCTCGTAGCTGGCGTACTGACGCTGACCCGGCGAGTGATCCATCAGCGACACCAGCGTGACGGGTTCGCGGCTAACCAGTTTTTCAAATAACGGCAGCGTGGTGTGATGCGGCAATTCACAGCGCAGGTGCAGACGATGCTCCGCGCGGTTCAGGCCGCGTTTTTGCGTCTCTTCCACGGCGTTAATCATTTTTTCCAGATTCTCCAGCCGATCGCCGCCGTCGCGCACATCGCCAATCGCGACCGCATCCAGCACGGTGGTGATGCCGCTGGCGACCATCAGCGCGTCGTGGCTGCTCATTGCCGAGTGTGCAGGCCAGTCCACTTTCGGACGCGGCGTGAAGAATTTATCCAGGTTATCGGTATGCAGTTCGATAAGGCCCGGCAGCAGCCAGCCGCCGTCGCCGTCGTGCGCGCCGGGCTGGCGGCTCTGGGTTTCGGCGAACGTGCGGATCATGCCGTCGCGGATCTCCAGCGATCCGTTAACCACTTCATTTTCAAGGATCAGTTTGACATTGTTGATGATCATGCGTGAATTCCCATCGGATACAGACGGTCGGCAACGTGTTCACGTACTGCGCCATCGTGAAAGATGCCGACAATCGCCGCACCGCGCGCTTTTGCCTGCGCGATCAGTTCAACGACGGCGGCGCTGTTTTTCTCATCCAGCGAAGCGGTAGGTTCATCGAGCAGCAAAATCGGGTAGTCGACAATAAAACCGCGGGCGATATTGACGCGCTGCTGTTCACCGCCGGAAAAGGTGGCAGGAGCGAGGTGCCATAAGCGTTCCGGCACATTGAGCCGCGCCAGCAACTGACCTGCTTTCTGGGCGCAGACATCGCGTGGTACGCCCTGTTCCAGCAGGGGTTGCATCACCACATCCAGCGCACTGACGCGCGGGATCACCCGTAAAAACTGGCTCACCCAACCTATGGTGTGACGGCGGACTTCCAGCACTTTACGCGCCGGGGCATGCACCAAATCCACCCATTCATCGCCGTGCTTCACATGGATATGACCGGCGTCCGGCAAGTAGTTGGCATACAGGGAACGCAGCAACGTGGATTTCCCACTGCCGGAGTGCCCGTGCAGCACCACGCATTCTCCGGCATCCACACTCAGCGAGGTTTCGCGCAGTACGGGCAGACGCACCCCGTTTTGGTGGTGCAGAACAAAGGTTTTACTGACATTTTCCACACGTAAGACAGGCATTGGACACTCCTTAATTTTGTAATACCGAGGAGACCAGTAATTGGGTGTACGGATGATGCGGATCGTCGAGAACACGGTCAGTTAACCCACTTTCCACCACCTGACCCTGTTTCATCACCAGCAGGCGGTTCGCCAGCAGGCGTGCAACGCCTAAATCATGGGTGACCATCACCACGGCCAGGTTCATTTCCACCACCAGGCCGCGCAGCAGATCCAGCAATCGAGCCTGGACTGATACATCCAGCCCTCCGGTGGGTTCATCCATAAACACCAGCTTTGGCTGTGTGACGAGGTTGCGGGCGATTTGCAGACGCTGCTGCATACCGCCCGAAAACGTCGTGGGGAGATCATCAATGCGTGATGGCGGGATCTCCACATCGCTTAGCCACTGCTCCGCCGTGGCGCGGATCGCCCCATAATGACGTGCGCCGGTGGCCATCAAACGTTCGCCAATATTGCCGCCCGCAGACACCTGGCGACGCAGGCCGTCCAGCGGATGCTGATGCACCACGCCCCATTCGGTGCGTAGCAGTCGGCGGCGCTCGGCCTCGCTCATGGCGTACAGATTGCGGTTCTGATAGAGAATGTCGCCCTGCTGCGGCGGCAAGCGGGCCGAAATCGCGTTCAGCAATGTGGTTTTACCGGAACCGGACTCCCCGACAATGCCCAGTACCTCACCAGGCCAGAGATCGAACGACACATCGGTAAAACCTTTTCCCGGCGCATACAGATGCGAGAGGTGATTCACCGAAAGCAGCGGTTGGGTCATTTACGTAAAGCCTCGCTCTGTTGGCGGCAGTAATCGGTGTCGGAGCAGACGAACATCCGTTTACCGGTATCGTCCAGCACCACTTCATCCAGGTAGCTGTGGGTCGAACCGCAGATGGCGCAAGGGTGATCCCATTTTTGCGGTGCGAAGGGGTAGTCTTCAAAATCGAGGCTGACCACCTGCGTATAAGGCGGCACAGCGTAAATCCGTTTTTCTCGCCCGGCGCCAAACAGTTGCAGGGCGGGCATCATGTGCATTTTCGGGTTATCAAAAGCCGGAATGGGCGAAGGGTCCATGATGTAGCGGTCATTGACTTTCACCGGCCAGGCATAGCGGGTGGTGAAGTTGCCGAAGCGGGCGATATCTTCATACAGCTTCACCTGCATGACGCCGTACTCTTCCAGCGCATGCATGGTGCGGGTCTCGGTTTCGCGCGGCTCAATAAAGCGCAATGGCTCCGGAATCGGCACCTGGTAAATCAGAATTTGATCGGCGGTCAGCGGCGTTTCAGGAATGCGGTGGCGGGTCTGTATCAGCGTGGCGTCTGCGGTGCATTCGGTAGTTTCCACCCCCGTCACCCGACTGAAGAACTGGCGAATCGACACGGCGTTTGTGGTGTCGTCCGCCCCCTGATCGATCACTTTCAGCACATCGTCTTCGCCAATCACGCTGGCGGTGAGCTGAATGCCGCCGGTTCCCCAGCCATAGGGCATGGGCATTTCACGACCGCCAAACGGCACCTGGTAGCCGGGGATGGCCACTGCTTTGAGCAGCGCCCGGCGGATCATGCGCTTGGTTTGCTCATCAAGAAAGGCAAAGTTATAGCCGGTCAGCGCGTTAGCCACGGTGCTTCTCCTGTTGTAACTGTCTGAGCAAGTCCAGTTCAGCCTGGAAATCGACGTAATGGGGGAGCTTGAGGTGTGAGACGAAGCCCGCAGCTTCAACATTATCCGCATGCGCCAGCACGAACTCTTCGTCCTGCGCCGGGCTGCGCACCGGTTCACCGTAGTCGGCGGCTTGCAATGCGCGATCCACCAACGCCATCGCCATGGCTTTGCGCTCGCTCATGCCAAACACCAGCCCATAGCCACGGGTAAAATGCGGCGCCTCCTTCTCCGGGGCGACAAATCCGTTGACCATTTCGCATTCGGTCACCAGCAGTTCGCCAATATTCACGGCGAAACCCAGCTCTTCCGGCACAATTTCCACCTCGACATAGCCACTGCGGATCTCGCCGGCGAAGGGGTGGTTGCGCCCGTATCCACGTTGAGTGGAGTAAGCCAGCGCCAGCAAATACCCTTCGTCGCCGCGCGCCAGTTGTTGTAAGCGTGACGCCCGCGAGCAGGGGAAGACCGGCGGCTGGCGGGTAATGTCATCCGGTGTTGCGCCGCTGTCCTGCTCGGCTTTCGCCAGCCCTTCGTTGACCAGCAGGCTGAACACATGCGGCGTGGCCTCCTGCGGGCGGGGCTCCGCGGTGCGCAACGTGGGGGTGTCGCCTTCGGCAAGCAGGGCGAAGTCCAGTAACCGGTGGGTGTAATCGTAAGTAGGGCCAAGCAGCTGGCCGCCGGGAATATCTTTGTAGACCGCTGAAATACGGCGTTCTAAACGCATGTTTGCGCTGTCGATGGGTTCGCTAACGGCCAGACGCGGGAGCGTCGTGCGGTAAGCGCGCAGCAGAAAGATGGCTTCGACGTTATCGCCGCTTGCCTGTTTCAGCGCCAGCGCTGCCAGCTCGCGATCGGCGATGCCCCCTTCGGTCATCACCCTGTCCACCGCGAGGTGGAGCTGTTCGGCGACTTGCCCGACGCTCAGTTCCGGCAGTTCATTGTCGCCACGACGTTTGTGTTCCTGCAGAGTGTGGGCAGCAGCAATCGCCTTTTCGCCCCCCTTGACAGCAACGTACATCAGCACACCTCCACAAGCGTGGTTCTGGGGATAGCCAGCGCGCGGTCGCCGCAGGTCAGGATCACATCGATGCCTGTCGGGAACGAGTGCGGACGGTCGGTAAACTCATCGGTAATACACTCCGGCAGTTGCGGCGCAATCATGCGCTCTTCCCGAATGCCAGGCCCGGTGAGGCGCAGCATACGCCCGCCGCTCAGGCCAGGAAGTTGCAAGATCAGCGTGGCGCTGGTTTCCGGGCTGCTGGCGGTACCGCCAGGCAGTGCGCTGAGCTGCAAGGCGCTCAGGGTGTGATCGGCCACTGCGAACAGCGACTGTTGCGGTTGATCCACCAACGGTGCATTGGTGTGAAAACGCAGGTTCTGGCGGACCAGATCGTTGCTGAGCGCACCGGAGAGCCAGATTGGGGTGTCGTTGTCCACCAGCGTCAACAGTACGCTGGTGGAGGCCGGGTTGAGCGGCGGCCAACCGTGCTTCAGTTGCGGTAGCGAGACAATGACGCCCGGCTCGCTCATGGCTTTTAGCAGGCGGCGAAAACAGTGTTGGGCATCGTGAACCGCCGACGCGAATGCGGGTTGTAAGGTCATGCGTTATCTCCGCGAACCAGAGTAAAGAAGTCGACCCGGCTGGCGTTGACTTCGGCCTGGCGCGCGTCAATACGCGCAGCGCGGTCTGCTTCCAGCGGGGTAATAAGGGTTTCCATCAGGGTCTGATATTGGGTGGGATCCTGTAACAGCGCATCGCACACGGCGCAGCGTTCGGCATGACCTTTATCACGGCCCAAAACCCAGCTAAATCCGAGTTGCCCACCAGCAAGTTGAACCACGGCGCGGGTTAAGGTTGCATCGCCGGGAAAAAAACGGTCGCCGGTCGCGCCCATGCGCGCCTGAATTTGCACCAGCCCGGTTTGCGGCGCCCGTATTTGTTCATATTCCGGCGCCAGCCCGAGTGTGCGCATCCGTGCCCGTAGCATCTCCGGGGTGGAGCGGGCCAGCGTTGCCATCCAACGCTGACGGGTGGAGGTATCAAAATGCATTCAGTGCTCCATGGTGAATTCAATCATGTCGGCGCGCGTCAGGCTGACGGAGTACTCCGTTGCGTTGATTTCGCCTTCACGGTGATTAAGGGTGCGCACGCAGAGCAGCGGCGCCATCGTGGGGATCTCCAGCCAGCGGCTCTCTTTGGCCTGCGCGCGACGAGCGCTGATGCGTGTCTGGGTACGTTTCAGGCAGAGACCGGATTGTTCGCGCAAAAAATCGTGCAGCGAACCGCTATTGAACTGTTGCAGCAACGGCCACAACGACATGTCGCGGAAGTAGTGATCAATCAAGCAGAGCGCAATGCCATTCACGCGGCGGCGGGTGCGCAAGTGAATCACGTTATCTCCTTCCTGCACACCTAACGCATCTGCCACGTGGCTGGGTGCCGGACGCAGCACCGCCAGCAGACGCTCGCTGGTGGGATGGCTGCCTTGATCCAATAAGTTCTGGCTAAAGCGCGCCTGCGCATTGAGGGGGTAATCGAACGGGCGCATCAGCACCAGCACGCCAACGCCCTGGCGGCGCTGTACCCAGCCTTTTTCCACCAATTGATCGATGGCGCGGCGTAACGTGTGGCGGTTAACCTCAAAACGCGCCGCCAGTTGCTGTTCGGCAGGGAGCCAGTCACCGCAACGGTAGTTATTGCGTAGCTCCTGCTCCAGTCTGGCAGCAATTTCCTGATAACGTGTCGGGTAACTGGTCGGATGTCTGGATAAGTACATGGTCATCAACGCCCCGTAGGCCAGATAAGGTGTGGCCTTATGCTGCAGCGTTAATGTTTCATTTACGTTATACGTGGATTGCGGAGGGATGAATGCTGGTGGAGAGGGGGAAGTTATCTGGCGGGAAGCTGACTTCCCGCCGATACATTAGTTCTTTTTAACAAATTCAGATTTCAGCTTCATCGGGCCGAAACCGTCGATCTTACAATCAATATTATGATCGCCTTCCACCAGACGAATATTTTTCACTTTCGTACCGATCTTCAGCATTGAAGAACTTCCTTTTACTTTCAAATCTTTAATTACGGTCACGCTGTCGCCGTCGGCTAACAGGTTGCCATTTGCATCCTTGACGATTAATTCGTCGGCGTCGTGACTGGATTCTGCGGTGTTCCACTCATGTGCGCATTCCGGGCAAATGAACATGCCGTTATCTTCGTAAGTGTATTCGGAATTACATTGTGGACAGTGTGGGAGTTGCATAGGGGATTTCCTCAAAAGTACATACACGGCCAGCATTTAGCTGACACAAAAAGGCGCATTGCCTGAAAAGTCCGCAATTATACAGCAAAACCGCACTTTTGCCGTTGTTATTGTTTTTTTTCATAAAGGATAAAAAAGTGATAGCGGTGACATAACCTGTCATTCGCTTAAGCGATGCTTATCGCAGAAACGTTATCAGGATTATCTCATGCTTAATATTCGGAATATTTACGGGTGGAAATTGCCAGCATTTACTAATTCAGATATGGTGACAGGTAGTACCTGATGTAATTAGCTACAAACTGTCATACCTGCTGCCTCCAGCGCCACTGGGGGATAATTACCTCTCAATTTGGGTGGGTAAATACATGACGATATATCCTGGCTGTTTCCAAAAATGCGCTACGCTGAAATTCTCTGGTTTTTTATGACCGGAGGGGTGTTGCTGTCATTTTTTGAGATAAAAATATCATTTCCTGATTCCCATCAGGTATTTATCTTTTTGAAGATATTTTCCACACGTAATTATAAAAGCCGAAACTTAACAAATAACTGCGCGGCTAAATAAAAGTAAGAAATTTGCGTTAAGGAAAGACTTTTAACATGCACACACAGACAATTTTTGAATTAAGCCAGGAGGCAGAGAGGCTGTTACAACTCTCTTTGCATAATCTCCAGGCGTTGAAAAAAATGCCGGCGGCGACGTTTGATGAGACGAGCCTTCCCGGTGCAGCAGAAAATGCCAACGTACTGCCTTTACATTTCAGTTCGCGCGGCGTTGAGGCACAACAGGCCACGCTGCACAATGAATTACGGAAAATCACCCGTCTGGAAATGGTGCTGGCGATCGTTGGCACCATGAAAGCCGGCAAGTCGACCACCATCAATGCGATTGTGGGTACTGAGGTGTTGCCCAATCGCAACCGCCCTATGACGGCACTGCCGACGCTGATTCGACACACGCCTGGTCAGAAAGAGCCGGTGCTGCATTTTTCTCATGTAGGGCCGATCGATGCACTGTCGCAGCAGTTGCAGACCCGTCTATTTAACTACGATCGCGAAAAGCTGGCGCAAAAGCTGGAAATCGATAAAGACATGGCCGGTCTGCTGGATCGTATTGCCCAGGGGAATGCGTTTGATAAACACTACCTTGGCGCGCAGCCGATATTCCACTGTTTGAAAAGCCTCAACGACTTAGTGCGGCTCTCGAAAGCGCTGGACGTGGATTTCCCTTTTTCCGCCTACGCCTCTATCGAACATATTCCGGTGATTGAAGTCGAGTTCGTTCATCTGGCCGGGCTCGATAACCAACTCGGTCAACTGACGCTGCTGGACACCCCGGGGCCAAACGAAGCCGGGCAGCCCCACCTGCAAAAAATGTTGAGCGAGCAGTTAGCCCGCGCCTCTGCCGTGCTGGCGGTGATGGACTATACACAGCTTAAATCGATTTCGGATGAAGAAGTGCGCCGCGCGATTTCCGCGGTTGGCCGCTCGGTGCCGTTGTATGCACTGGTGAATAAATTCGACCAGAAAGATCGCAATAGCGACGATGAAGAGCAGGTTCGGGCGCTGATTTCCGGCACGCTGATGAAGGGGCAAATTAATCCGACGCAGATTTTCCCGGTCTCTTCCATGTGGGGATATCTGGCTAACCGCGCGCGGCACGAGCTTAAAAACCAGGGCCGCTTGCCGCATCCGCAGGATCAGCGTTGGGTACAGGACTTTGCCGAAGCGGCTTTGGGGCGTCGTTGGCGCACAGACGATTTAGACGATATCGAACATATTCATCATGCCGCCAACCTGCTATGGGAAGACTCGCTGTTCGAGCAGCCAATTCGCAAGTTGTTGCACGCGGCTCATGCCAACGCCTCGCTGTTCGCGCTGCGTTCGGCTTCGCATAAGTTATTGAATTACACCCAGAGCGCCCGCGAGTATCTCGATTTTCGCTACCAGGGATTAACGGTGGCGTATGAGGAGCTGGAGCACAATATTACGCGTCTGGAAGAGGATATGGCGCTGTTGCGTACCAGCCAGGAGAGCGTTAGCGACGAAATTGCGCACGAAGTGGAAGAGGCGCTGGCTGCGGCGGAAACCTTTATTCATGGTCAGCAGTTTGAAATCGTCGAGGCGATTGATGCCTGGTTCCACGAGGGAAAACTGGTGCGCATAGCCCGCGACAGCAAGGCGGATCTGCGTCTGAACGCGGGATTAACCCCGGACCAGCTTATTCTGGAAGATGAAGGCCAGGCGCAGATTGTGATCAGTAAAATCCGCTCAGGTTGCGAGACGATTTTGCTGGCGGCACAGGAGCGCATCAGCCGCGGGCTGGCTCTGCGTTTTGATGAACTGGAGCATACGCTGACCCGCTCTCTGAACGATACGATGCGTCCCATTGAGACCCGTATTAAAGAAGAGCTTAACCACGCGGGCTTCCGTGCACGTATCAGTTTTCCGGCCTTCCAGCCCAGCACACTGAACTTTAATACCCGCTCGCTGTTTACCAACGTGATTGCGCCGGAAGATGTTCCCGCCGGGCAAGCGGCGCGGGCGAGCAGCGTGCGGGAAACGGTATCGCGCTGGCTGAATAACCCCAGTTGGGGATGGGATGATTATGTGGTCACGCGTACCCGCTATGTCATCGATGTCGGCTCGTTACATCAGAAATTGATCAACCATATCGCGCATTTTTGTGAACAAATCCGTAAAGCTTTAGCCGCACAGGTCGATGTTTCTGTTACGGCAGGGATGGCAACATTTTTCGCCGAGTTCTCGTTAAGTCTCGCGGGACTACAGGAAAGTTTGCGTGACAGCCTGGCGATACGGCAGCAAAACGAATCGTCAGTATTGGCGTTGCGGCAGCATTTGCAACACTGTATCCGGACGGCAAATTGGATCCACGAGGACGCTCGTCTGTTACGCGATGACATACAAACCCTATTCGCGGCAGATCAACCATGAAAAATCGACTCCTGGAAGGGCCCGGACGCGTACTGGAAAGTATCCATCCGAAATTTATCGTGGATTTGGTGCAAGGCGTTGATGCGTCTCGTCAGTCAACTATCGTGCCCCAACAGCAGTTGTTCCGTGAAAGACTGACGCAAGAGATCATGGCGCAAACGCAGCTGCGCCCGTGGGCCATGCCCGGCGTGTTAAACGACAATGATACGCTCCGCCTTGGGCTGGCTGAAAAACTGGCCAGCATGCTCGATCCTGGTCATCTGGCATTAACCCGCATTACCCAGCGACTGACGGCTATGCAGCAAACCAGTCGTCCTGCCAGTGCGACACCCGGTTTACAACAACAGTACGATGAACTGGTTGAGCATTTTAGCCAGCGTGCCGCGTGGAAAGAGAAAGCGCTGACGCAGCGTGGGTTAGCGGTGCAGGCGGGAAACCATAGTGAGCAGGTGTTTACCCACTGGCGCGCCGGGAGCTACAGCGGCTGGTCAATGGCCGGGCGCTGTTACGTGGCGCTGGAAGAGTTGCGCTGGGGGGCGTTTGGCGATGCCTGTCGGCTGGCGAATGAAGATGTGGCGAATATGCTGAAAGACAATCTGCGCGTGATGGCGGCGGATTTTCTGGCGCAGGGCATTAATGCCGCACCCACCACCCGCCATTTTTATCATCAATGGCTGGCGACGCCATCGACGCCCGGGTTGATGGATTATAAAGATCTGCTGGGCTGGCTCGGCGACTGGTGCGATGCAGAACGTCATCCGGTTTGCTGGTCGGTGACGCAGAGCTGGCAAACGGTGGCGTTAGGTATGCCGCGACTCTGTTCCGCCTCGCGGATCGCGACGGCGATGGTGGATGAGATTTTTGCTTAACCGTTGGTGTGCCCTGCAATTGTCTGGCCGGACGGGTCGTTAATTGCAGGACATAGCGAACAAAAAAAGCCCTGACGGGCTTTTTTTGTGGGCGCTTAATGCCCGGTGGACTCGACGGCGGTTTCCGTTTTGTCCGCGGCTTGTGGAAGAGTGCCGAAACGCTTTGCATACAGCGCCGTGATGATCGGCACCAGAATCGCCGTCACAATCACACTGGCGGCAACCAGTGCCGTTGCGGAAGCGGCGACAGGCTGAAATGCCGGGTTAATCTGCGCGATGATCACCGGGTTAGCCACCGCTGCGCCAGCAGCGGAAGAGGCTGCCACACCGGCGGTACCGTTGCCACCGCCGATCACGCGGTCGGCAATGATCAGCGGGATCCCGGTGATGATAATGACCGCCACGCCGAGGAAGATACCCAGCAGACCGGTATCCAGAATCACGCTCAGATTGATGGTGTTACCCAGTGCGAAGCCGAAGAACGGGATCAGCACCGGCGTCGCCTTGCTGAAGAATGCCCGCAGATCGTGATCGAGGTTACCGAGCGCAAAACCGATCAGGAACGGCAATACGGCGCCGACAAAGTGGTGTGGTTCAAAGGAGGCCAGGCCCGCGGAGCCGAGGATCACCATGGTCATCAGCGGACCGGATTCCAGCGACATCAGCACAAATGCCCCGGACTCTTCTTTGCTGCCGTACTGGTTCATCAGGCTGGCGTACAGGCCGCCGTTGGTCATATCCATGGCGGAGACGATGGCCAGCACCGAGAGACCGGCGAAGAAACCGGTCTGGATCCCGGTGTCCGGAATAAAGGACGCGGCGATCATGGCAACGACCCACGCAACGGCGATTTTGGTAATCACCAGCGTACCGGATTTACGTAATACCGTGCCGGTGGCGCGTAAATCAATGGATGCGCCAATACAGAAGAACCATACCGCCAGAATCGGTACCGTGCCGGTAATCATGCCTTTGGTGAAGGAACCGAAATACGCACCGGTATCCGGCGCAAGTGTATTCAGAATAGCCCCTAATAGCAGCGGGACCAGCATCATCCCCCCAGGGATACGTTCAATTGTGGCCTTGATTTTCATAATGAGCCCTCATTTCCCGTCATCAGCATGAGCGAGGAAAGGTAAAGTTAATATTCAATACTTTCAAAAAGTTAAATGATTATGTTATCGGTTCGCTCGCGGTCATTTCCTGCCTTCATTCGGGCTATGCGCCCTGGTTATGCGCAGAATTGACCCTAACGCCGCTGTTTCTGCGCGTATCATCCGATCTTTGGAATATTGATTCAATAAGAATAAAACAGTGTTTTAGTTATCTTCGTCACATATTTTGTGTAAAGATTTTCTGATGTTTTATCGAATTAAATCGCTGTAAATGAGTTGTGAAAAACCAGGCGGAAATAAAGGCAGCAGAGTAATAATCACGGAGGGAATGAGGAGCGGTAAAAGTGGGGTTGATTATCACGGAGGAGAATGTGTGAATTTGATCACATTTTAAAACCCTGCTAGGGTAAAAAGGTCATTAACTGCCCAACAGGCGTCAACAGGTTCGGTTGTACAGGCTGCCCATGCCAGTGTAAGTAAACCTGCTACGCTTGAATAAGAAAGCTGAAAATGCTGTAAAAACGCCCGGTAATAAAAGGAACATCGGGCGGTTCGGGCGAAAGTCTAAAGAGGAACCGATGCATGTTAAAAAGGAAAAAAATTAAACCGATCACCCTGGGTGATGTGACCATCATTGATGATGGCAAACTGCGTAAAGCGATTACCGCCGCCTCACTGGGTAACGCCATGGAGTGGTTTGATTTCGGCGTTTACGGCTTTGTGGCCTACGCCCTGGGTAAGGTCTTCTTCCCGGATGCCAACCCCAGCGTGCAAATGATTGCCGCGCTTGGGACCTTCTCCGTACCGTTTCTGATCCGCCCGCTCGGCGGGCTGTTTTTCGGCATGCTCGGCGATAAATACGGGCGGCAGAAAATCCTCGCTATCACCATTGTGATTATGTCGGTCAGTACGTTCTGTATTGGCTTGATTCCCTCTTACGCCACGATTGGCATTTGGGCACCGATATTGCTGTTGCTGTGTAAGATGGCACAGGGCTTCTCGGTGGGCGGGGAATATACCGGGGCATCCATCTTCGTTGCGGAGTACTCCCCGGACCGTAAACGTGGGTTTATGGGCAGCTGGCTGGACTTCGGCTCAATCGCCGGTTTTGTGCTGGGGGCGGGTGTTGTGGTGCTGCTCTCGACCATTGTGGGAGAAGAGAACTTTCTTGAATGGGGCTGGCGTATTCCGTTCTTTTTAGCGCTGCCGCTGGGCATTATCGGTTTGTATTTGCGCCATGCACTGGAAGAAACACCGGCATTCCAGCAGCACGTCGATAAGCTGGAGCAGGGCGATCGTCAGGGGTTGCAGGAAGGGCCGAAAATCTCCTTCAAAGAGATTGCCACCCAACACTGGCGCAGCCTGCTGACCTGTATTGGTCTGGTGATTTCCACCAACGTTACCTATTACATGTTGCTGACGTACATGCCAAGCTACCTGTCGCACAACCTGCACTACTCCGAAGATCACGGCGTGCTGATCATCATCGCCATTATGATCGGCATGCTGTTTGTTCAGCCAGTGATGGGGCTGTTGAGCGACCGTTTTGGTCGTCGTCCGTTTGTTTTGCTGGGGAGCGTCGCGCTGTTTGCGCTGGCCATTCCGGCCTTCATTATGATTAACAGCAACATCATCGGTCTGATTTTCGCGGGTTTGCTGATGCTGGCGGTGATCCTGAACTGCTTTACCGGGGTGATGGCCTCAACGCTGCCCGCGATGTTCCCCACGCATATTCGCTATAGCGCGCTGGCCAGCGCCTTTAATATTTCGGTGCTGGTGGCGGGTCTGACGCCTACGCTGGCGGCCTGGCTGGTGGAAAGCTCTGACAATCTGCTGATGCCGGCTTACTACCTGATGGTGATCGCGGTGATTGGTCTTATTACCGGCCTGACCATGAAAGAGACGGCGAACCGCCCGCTGAAAGGTGCGACGCCAGCGGCGTCGGATATCCAGGAAGCGAAAGAAATCCTGCAGGAGCATCACGATAATATTGAGCAGAAGATCGAAGATATTGATGAGGAAATTGCGCAGTTGCAGGAGAAACGTGCACGGCTGGTGCAGCAGCATCCGAAAATTAACGACTAGCCCGACGATGAGCGGATGGCGGTAACGCCATCCGTATCGTTATCAGCAGCCGGCGGCAATATAATCCCCGTTCGCACTGACCGGGATCACAGTTAAAAACAGCACCACGGCAAACAGTATTAACGCTACGCCACCCGCTATTTTCAATAGCGGAACCACCTTGCTTAACTGACCTGCATTGCCACCAAAAAAGGTCGCTGTGCTGTTGCGCGCATAGCGCACCGCCAGCGATAAACCCATGATGGACAGCGCCGTGCCTACCGCCATGGTCATTACCGCGGCGATGCCCCATGTCACGATACCGAGGGCGTTTGAGAACAGCAAAATCATGATCGCACCGCTGCACGGGCGCGCGCCAATGGCGAGGATCACACCCAGACGCGTTTTCCAGTCGCCCTGCGTTGCCGCACCGACACCGTGATGGCCGCAACTGCACCGATCGCTATGCTGATGCAGCGGGGCCAGGCTGTGAATGTTCAGCGTGCGCGGGCGCAGATCGTTGATTGCACGCCAGGCGACATAAGCGCCAAATCCGCCAATCATCACGGCGCTGACCTTTTCCACATACCAGCGGCTTTCGCTCAGATCGCCGGCGGCGAGATTAAACCCCACCGCCAGAATAAAGACGAACAGGATGGCGCTGACCCCCTGCATCAGACTGCCCAGCATCGGTACCACACGGGCGGCCATCTCGCTCTCTTTGTTGGTGCTCAGATAAGTGGTAACGATAAATTTACCGTGACCAGGCCCGATGGCATGCAGTACGCCATAGAAAAAAGCCCCGGTCAGCAGCCATAGCCCGCCGCCGTACTGATGGTTATTCAGTTGTAGCAGGTACATCACCAGATAACGGTGCAGGGTGATTTGCGTGGCCAGGCACCATTGCAGAAACGCGCCCCAGTGAGCATGGATCGTGAAGAGCGCAAACAGCGCGACAGCCAGGGCGGCAAAAGCCGCAGGCAAGCGCCAGTCGCGGGTAAGAGGTTGCGTGGTCATAAGCTTACGGGCAATGAAAGAGTGATGCCTGAAGTATAGGCGGCGAAGGACATCGGCTCCAGCCTTCGCCGCAGGGTGCGTCAGGAAGGAAGCAGTCGTTTATGCCAGCGTCCCAGCACCAATACCGTGGTCAGCGAACCCAGCAGGGCGCAGAACATATCGGATTGCGTATCCCAGGGATCGCCCTGGGTGCCGAGAAACTCATCCGCTCCCTGACCCATCGACAGTGCAGCCCACCACTCAACCAGCTCATAGGTGGCGCTGATCGCCAATGCTATGCAGCAGACAATAAAGTCGAGCATTTTTCCGCCGCGCACATAGCGCCCGCGTAGCAGAATCTCCCGCGCCGCCAGCGCCGGAACCAGCCCCTGGAAGAAGTGGCCGAGTTTGTCATACGGGTTACGGCTCAGGCCAAACAGGTGCTGCACATCAAAACCGATCGGCACTTTGGCGTAAGTGTACATCCCGCCGACCATCAGAATGATGGCATGGAAAAAGATCAGCCCATATAGCAATGCGGTTAGCGGGTAGCGCCGCCAGGTGGCGAGCAGCAGGGGGACGACGATCATGACCGGCACCACTTCCATCAGCCAGGTGATGCGGTCTTTCGCCATCAGACCGGTATAGACCAGGATCAGTGCCAGCAGGAGTGCCGCCACGTTCAGCGTGGTGCGGTTAACGCTCTTAATCATACGAATATCCGTTTCGGGAAAAAGATAACTATCAGCGCGATAGTGTTAAAAAACAATCCTGCGCGCAAAATGACGTTCCCCAGGTCTCCACTTTCTCTTTCACAGCAATCTTCCGGTTATATTCGAGTGTTGGTAAAGTGAACAACCGATACGGATGAGCAAGCAGAAGGGCATGCAGGGTGAGCGGGATCATTGATTATCAAATCGAAAAATACAGCTTTGCGGAAGCCGCTGAAACACCACGCCTGACACAGCAGTGGGCGGATGTGGCGCAAGAGTGTTTGCAAGTCCGCGCCGGAGCGGAAGAACGGTTACGCATTGCATTGCTGAATGTGGACTACGTGACCAGCTTTGAGCTCCCTTTCCGGTTATTGCTGATCCGCGCGCCGCAGCTGATCGCCAGCGTGCGGGATGAACTGCAACTCAACCAGAAAAACGTCATTTTCAATGGCAAGCGCTTTGGCTGCGTCTATAGCCTGAAAAACGATTTGAGCGACATCCCCGACGCTTTTCAGTACCGCCTGTCGACCCGCATCCGGCGGGTTGATCCGACCGGAACGTCGGCGACGCCTTACCAGCAAATCGCCAAAGAGGTGCGCGCCCCGCGAGAACGCCTGAAGCTGGCGCTGGAGCAGGGCTTGCAGGTCACCGCACTTGATGCGTTGTTCTGGTTTGGCAGCCAGCGTATTGCCGCTGATATTCAGCGACTCAGAAAGGCCGGTGTGCGAATCGCCACAGCCGAAACAGAGGTGTCCGATAATCTGACCGGCACAACCCGCAAAGTTCCGGTTTACCGGAGAGAAGAAGGGTGAGTGAGTTTGTGGCGAATAAGCGCCTCAAGAATACGGGGATTTTTAATCCCCGTATTTCCAGGCTCTGATTGGCTGGGCTTGATGAGTAAAATTCCCGTACTGTCTTCAGCAACAGACTCAATAGGTCAGATGCGCTGTGATGTGGCTATGCGAAATACAATTTCGCTAATTATTCACATAAGCCTAGTGAGTGATGTCTTTTTTGGACACCAGAAAACTATTCACTTCGCTTATAGAACACTCAGTACTGGAGGCATCGCTTTGGGTGATAACTTCATAGCGACTGCCTGATTTATCATGGAAGACAAAGTGATAAACTTGGGTGTAAAGATCTTTTCCTTTTTTTTCTGATGCCAGTTGTTTGACCTCTGTTTTCGATTCATCCAGATTTGCGATGTCAACGATGCCAGCATTCTTCATCCAGGCTTCAGCCATATTCATTGGCCATGAATGACAGTCGGGAGAGGCGGCCATGGTAGAAAAAGGTAATATAGCCAACAGGCTTATGATGTATTTGTTCATTTTACAACCTCAAGTGACTTATCTCCGCTGCTCCAGATTTTCTGGCGAATAAACAGAGGCAGAATGATACAACCATTAGAAGCCGTACCGGGATGCTTTACGCTATCACCATGAATCAGGAAGCCAGAGCGCCCATACATGGTATTTTCAGCATTTGGATGCAACCGAAGCGAGTACGCTCCGGTATGGGGGTGATGAAAGGGGTGACCTGTAATTGAATATTTACCTTTTGGCAGAGGACCCATGTTAGGCGTTCCTTCCATCTGTGCATTGTTTTTTCCCGCGCCCTTTCCTGCGTATCCCTTGCCTATTAATTTACCATTGTGGCTTAAATTACCGGTGCTTTGCTCATACACCCACGTCATACATAATCCTTCATTGTGATTCAAACGCTGCAGCAAGTTGGTATTTCTACCAAAATCTATTGCTTCTTATGTTTCGAATTTTTGGGTACCGAGGATGAACCTATATAAAGACATTTCGGAGTAATCCCGGCGGGATATTAACCTCCTGGTTTGAGTTATTTTCCCCAGGATTCCTCCGAGTTTAATTTCCGTAGGTGCAGAAAGAAGCAAGAATGGCATGCAGTTGTTGCCTGACCATGACTGTTAAGCTGTGTGCTGGCGAATAGCGATAGCCTGAGGAGACGCTGTAGATGAATGTGTTGAACAGCGCGCTTGCCGCGCTGGCCCCGAAGGGGTGAGCCGCTTGCGGCGAATAATCGAACGAAGTTCGATGAAGAGTCCGGAAGCAGAAAAGCAAAAACCCGCCTTTTGGGCGGGTTCTTTAAATAGTGGTGCCCGGACTCGGAATCGAACCAAGGACACGGGGATTTTCAATCCCCTGCTCTACCGACTGAGCTATCCGGGCAACGGGGCGCATTAAACCTTAATCGTCTTAAGGCGTCAACCTTATTTCTTTAAATGCTAACCGGTTGCTCAACTTTGCGGCAATCTGTGCGATTCTGCGGCGTAAAACGGGAATTGCACAAATCTTCCAGACTTTTATTGACCGGCGAGGAATGCTAGAAAATCTGAAGGCGCTCCGGAGGCTCTATGGCTAATGACTGGCTGGAACTGCGGCAGCATGCAGACACCGGCATTGAAACAATTCGCGCTCACTTTGAAGGGCACGCATACGATCCGCACTGGCACGATAGCTACCTGGTGGGGATCACGCTGGCGGGCACTCAGCAGTTTCATTGCCGCCGCGAGCGTCATCGCAGCAGGCCGGGCGACGCTTTTTTACTGGAACCGGGCGAGATCCACGATGGCGATGCGCCCGTTGCCGGCGGTTTTACCTACCTGACCTTTTATCTTGATGAACACTGGCTCAGCGATACGTTACGCGGCCTGTATGAGTCGGTGCCGTCCAGCTATTCACTCCATTTTTCTCATACTATCGCCCGCGAACCGCTGCTGATCGGTGCGATTGCGCAGACCTTTTACGCGCTGCACCGCGAAGAGATGCGTATTGTCCAGCAAAGCGCCATGGATACGCTGCTTAGTCAGCTGACGCACCATTGCCAGTGGCATAAGCGGCTGCCTTCGCAGGTGCAAAGCGCGGCGATAGCCCACCGCGCCAGGGATTATCTTTATGCACATATTGGTGACAACATTGGGTTGTCGGACCTGGCGCGGGAAACCGGCACCGATCGCTTTACGCTGACGCGCTGTTTTAAGCGCGAATTCCACTTAAGTCCGCATGCCTGGCTGATTCAGCTTCGCCTTGCCACGGCGCGCGCGCAACTGGCGCAAGGCGCACAACCGGCCAGCGTTGCCGCCGCATTAGGCTTTGCCGATCAGAGCCATCTCGGGCGCTGGTTTCAGCGGGCTTATCGCCTGTCGCCCGCGCATTACCGCAGGTTGTGCACAAATCTTCCAGACGATACGGAAAAATAACGCCACAGTCTGAGGCTCATGACTAAGGAGCCCGATTGTGAATCTGCTGCATAACTCTTTGCCGTTCTTACTCTTCGCGTTTGTCGCCTCGATTACGCCGGGGCCGACAAATATCCTGATCCTCGCCAGTAGTCAGCGCTTTGGCGTTAAAGCGACGCTGCCCGCAGTGGTGGGTGCGTGTGTGGCGGCGAGCCTGATCGTTTTTATCTCCGGCGCGGGTGCCGGGGAGATCCTGCGGGACTACCCGCTGGTGCGTGAGGTGATGAGCTGGGCTGGCGCGCTGTGGCTAAGCTGGATGAGCTGGCAACTCTTTTCTGCTCCCGCCACAGATTTACAGGGCGAAGCACAGCGCCCCTTTAGTGGTCGCGCGGCGGCCATGTTGCAGTTGATCAACCCTAAAACCTGGATGATGGCGCTGGCGGTGGTGAGTCTGTTTGCCCCGCACAGCGGTCAACCGCTGCGCGAGGTATCGCTGCTGTCGCTGTGGTTTTTACTGATCTCCCTGATTTGCCTGAGCGCATGGACGCTGTTGGGCAAAGCGGCCAACCGGCTGTTTCGCACGGCGACATCCCTTGTCTGGTTTCAGCGCGGGATGGCGCTCTGCTTGCTGGCCTCCGCCTGGGCGGGACTGTTTGGCGTTTAAGTCAGCGCGCCACCCTGGCGGCAGCGGGCGAAACGCAAAATATCTTCCGCCAGCCGCTGTGCGGTATCGACATCGGCCTGGCTGCGGTTCACCAGCATCCGGCTCAGGCAGCCTTCCAGCACCAGCTCCATCTGCTTCGCCACCATCGCCGGATCGTCCACTTCCAGCCGGGTCAGCAATTCATGCGTAAAGTCGTGGGCGTCGCGTTTTTGCTGATCCGCCAGTTGGTGAATGGGATGACCCGGATCGGGAAAGAAGGTGCACGCGGCGATGAACAGACAGCCGGGATAGCGGTTATTGCTGACGCACTCAGTCAGCGCACCGTAGCGTGCAAGGAGCTTCTGTTCACTGCTCAGTTCTTCATTCAGCAATAGCTGCCTGCGCCAGATATCCACCTGCTGGCTTAGATAGCGCAGGGCGTCATACAGCAGTGCTTCTTTATCCGGCCAGAAACGGCGGAACTCATCAATGGGGTAATCAATGCGTTCGGCGACCATCTCCAGCGTGGTGTCTGCAATCCCTTTTAATTCAAGCAACTGTAAAGTTTGGCTCAAAACGTCTTCGCGTTGCACGGTGATGTCCTCCGTTATGTGAAGCGTATTCCCCCAACCAAGTGTTGTTTACGGGGCTTGATTGCGCAAATGTGAGGCAAAGGCGGCGGCGTCCATAAATCCGGTTACTCTGGCCGCAGGCTGCTCTTGCCCCTGGGTATCAAAAAACAGGATCGTCGGCAGGCCGAGCACGTTCAGGTGCCGCAGCAGCGCCGCATCCCGGGCGTTATTGGCGGTGACGTCCGCCTGCAATAACAGCGTATTTTTTAGCGCTGCCTGTACCTGCGGATCGCTAAAGGTGTACTTCTCAAACTCTTTGCAGGCCACGCACCACTCAGCATAGAGATCCAGCATCACAGGGCGACCCCTGGCCTGCGCCAGTGCCTGGTTCAATTCGTCCACGGTTTTCACTGTTGTAAATGCCAGCGGTGCGTGCGTCTGTGCGGTTGGTGTGCCGAAGACCCAATCTTGTAGCGGGCGTGCACACACCAGCGCTGCGCCGAGCAGGGCAATTTGCAGCACGCGCACAATGGGGCGCTTTGCGCTGAGGCTGGTGATAAACGCCCAGGTGAAAAACGCGATGCCTAACAGCGCCCACATGCGTAATCCCCAGATATCGCCAAGCACACGCTCCAGCAGGAACACGGGCAGGGCGAGGATCACAAACCCGAAGGCGATTTTGACCTGCTCCATCCACGGCCCGCTTTTCGGCAGCAGCCGGTTACCGAACACGGTGACCAGTACCAGCGGCAGCCCCATACCCAGTGCATAGAGATAGAGCGTACCGCCGCCGAGCCACAGGTTGCCACTCTGGGCGATGTACAGCAGGATGGCGCTCAGCGGCGCGGTGGTGCAGGGAGAGCAAATCAGCCCGGCAATCGCACCCATGGCGAACACGCCGCCCATCGATCCGCCTTGCTGCTGGTTACTCCACAGCGTCAGGCGGGTTTGCAGAGCAGAGGGAAGTTGCAGCGTAAACAGGCCAAACATGGAGAGTGCCAGCAGACTAAACAGCGCGGAGAGGCCGATCAGCACATACGGATGCTGTAATGCGGCCTGGAACGATAACCCAGCGGCCGCAACCACCAGCCCCAGCGCGGTGTAAGTGAGCGCCATCCCCTGGACGTAGATGAATGCCAGCAGTAACGCACGCGGTGTGGCGAGACGTTGCTTGCTGCCGAGCACGATGCCGGAAATCAGTGGATACATAGGCAATACGCAGGGGGTAAAGGCAATGCCGATGCCGATCAGCAGCGCCCAGAGTGCGGAGAAGGGCAGTGCATTTCCCCTCACCCCGGCCCTCTCCCCCGAGGGGAGAGGGGGAATAGCCGTTCCGGATGTGGCAGGGGGAATAGCCGTTCCGGAAGCGGTAGTGGGAACAGCAGTCCCGGAAGCGCCAGGGGCAACAGAAGTGGGGGTGTTGCTGGTCGTTGCCACCACGTCCATCAGCGGCACGACTTTGGTTTCCGGCGGGTAGCAGAATCCGGCGTCGGCACAGCCCTGGTAAGTGACGGTCAGCGTTGCGCCTTTCGCCGCCTGAGTCACCTTAAGCGGCACGCTCAGTTGCTGGCGGTAAATGTCTGTTTTGCCGTAAAACTCATCTTCGTGCATCTCCCCTTGCGGCAGCGAAAGGTGGCCGATACTTGCCTGCGCAGGCGTAACGCGGATCTGCTGGCGATAAAGGTAGTAGCCTTTTTTCACCTGCCAGTTGAGGGTCAAATCATGCTGATGTTGCTGAAAATCGAAAACAAAGGCCTGATCGGCAGGCACAAAGTCAGAGCTGCCGGGCGCGTCAAATAATCCGGCAAAGGCGGATGTGCTGCACAGCAGCAGGATCAGCGTAAGGATGCGTTGAGCCATGAGAGGTAGTCGTAATCTCCGTGGGTAACGGGTAAAGCCAGTAATTCCGGGGTCTGATACGGGTGGTGCGATTTTATACAAGCGAAGAGATCTTCGAGATGGGCGACGTCGGTTTTCAGCAATAGCTGAACTTCGTACTCTTGCTCCAGCTTGCCTTCCCAGTAATAGAGCGAAGTGGCGCCCGGCAAAATGGTGACGCAGGCAGCGAGTTTATCCGCCAGCGCTTTTGCCGCCAGATCCTGGGCGGTGGCTTCATCCGGGGCAGTGCAGAGTACAACAACGGCGTCAGGCGTGTTCATCGTCAACCTCGTAGCAGCGAAAACATCGACTATACCACGCGAAGACGGATCGGGCCGCCAGGCGGCCCGATTTTAAGCACTTTTACAACAGGATACCGCCGAACACGAAGCCCAGGATCACGCACAGCGCAATGGCGATCACGCCGGGTATCAGAAACGCGTGGTTAAAGACAAACTTACCAATTCGCGTTGAACCGGTGTCGTCCATTTCGACCGCCGCCAGCAGGGTCGGGTAGGTCGGCAGCACGAACAGCGCAGAAACCGCCGCAAACGAGGCAATCGCGGTAAGCGGCGTAACGCCGAGCAGCAGAGCGGCAGGCATCAGGGCTTTGGTGGTCGCCGCCTGCGAGTAGAGCAGGGTTGCGGCGAAGAACAGCACCACCGCCAGCAGCCACGGGTAGCTGTGCAGCAGGTCGCCCGCCACCATCTGGATATCTTCGATGTGATGTTTTACAAAGGTGTCGCCCAGCCAGGCGACGCCGAGCACACAGACGCAGGCGCTCATCCCGGATTTAAAGGTCCCGGCGTTGAGGATCTCTCCGGTGTCGATTTTGCAGGTCAGGCAGATAAGCGTCGCGATAGTCAGCATAAAGACCACAATCGCTTCGTTACGCGGCAGCACCGGGTTGGCGATCAAGCCGACGGTGGGGCTGATGGCCGTGGCGTACAGCATTACCGCAATAATGCCGATCAGAAACAGCAGCACCGAGCGTTTGGCATGCGGTTTCAGCGCGAAAACCTGGCTGCCGCGCAGTTTCACTTCTCCCTTCGCCAGACGCTCCTGGTAAATCGGGTCGTCTTTCAGTTCGCAGCCAAGGAAGTTACACACCACGGCAGTGATCATTACGGCAATCAGCGTGACCGGAATACAGATCGCCAGCAATGTCAGGTAGCTCACTCCGAGCGGCTCCAGGATCCCGGCGAAAAAGACCACTGCGGCGGAAATGGGCGATGCGGTAATAGCGATTTGCGAGGCCACCACGGCGATGGACAGCGGGCGGGATGGGCGAATGCCTTGCTCTTTCGCCACTTCCGTTATCACCGGTAGCGTGGAGAATGCGGTATGCCCGGTACCAGCGAGAATGGTCATAAACCAGGTCACCAGCGGGGCGAGAAAGGTAATGTATTTCGGGTGGCGGCGTAACATGCGTTCCGCCAAACTGACCAGATAATCCATCCCTCCTGCGACTTGCATGGCGGCGATAGCGGCGATGACCGCCATAATGATTTCAATAACGTCGAACGGTATTGCGCCGGGTTTGATTTGAAAAAAGAGCGTCAGTATGAGCACCCCGAAACCACCGGCAAAACCAATGCCGATGCCGCCGAGTCTGGCACCAAGGTAGATGGCGATCAGGACGAGGACAAGTTCTGCAGCAAACATAGTTGGCTTCCTTGTTTAACTAAGTGATATCGAATTGTTATAGTTTAGTAACCATCCAAAAGAAAAAGGCACACCGTTCAGGGCGTGCCTTTTGTCTGTTTAGCCGTAGGGGTTACTGTTCACTTTCATCGGTATAACGTTTCGCTTTGTAGGCCGGGTGCATCAGGTTCTGCGCCGAGAAGATGTCATCCAGTTCGGCTTCCGTCAGCAAGCCGCGCTCCAGCACCACTTCCCGTACGCTCTTGCCCGTTTCGGCGCAAATCTTGCCGACGATATCGCCGTTGTGATGGCCGATAAACGGGTTGAGATAAGTGACGATGCCGATGGAGTTGTACACATAGCCTTCGCACACTGCTTTGTTGGCGGTAATGCCGTTAATGCATTTTTCCAGCAGGTTGTAGCAGGCATTGGTCAGGATATGAATCGACTCAAACATCGCCTGGCCGATCACCGGTTCCATCACGTTGAGCTGTAGCTGACCCGCTTCGGAGGCCATGGTGACGGTGATATCGTTGCCGATAACTTTAAAGCACACCTGGTTCACCACTTCCGGCACTACCGGGTTCACTTTGGCTGGCATGATGGAGGAACCCGCCTGCAACTCCGGCAGGTTGATTTCGTTCAGCCCGGCGCGTGGGCCGGAAGAGAGCAGACGCAGGTCATTACAGATTTTGGAGAGTTTGACCGCCAGACGTTTCAGCGAGCTGTGCACCATCACATATGCGCCGCAGTCAGACGTTGCTTCAATCAGGTCTTCCGCAGGGACTACCGGCAGGTTGCTGACTTCCGCCAGTTTCTGCACCGCCAGTTGCTGGTAGCCATCCGGCGTGTTGAGACGCGTACCGATCGCGGTCGCGCCGAGGTTCACTTCCAGCAGCAGCTCGGATGTCCGCAGCAGGTTTTTGGTTTCTTCATTCAGCAGCACGTTGAAGGCATGGAACTCCTGACCGAGCGTCATCGGAACGGCGTCCTGCAACTGTGTGCGGCCCATTTTCAGGATGTCCTGGAACTCAACGGCTTTATTCTCGAAGCCTTCGCCCAGTTGTTTAATGGCATCAACCAGTTTGACGATAGAGGCATAGACCGCAATACGGAAGCCGGTCGGGTAGGCGTCGTTGGTGGACTGGCATTTGTTCACATGATCATTCGGGTTCAGGAACTGGTATTCGCCTTTCTGGTGGCCCATCAGCTCCAGGCCAATGTTGGCCAGCACCTCGTTGGTGTTCATGTTCACGGAGGTTCCTGCGCCGCCCTGATAGACGTCTACCGGGAACTGATCCATGCATTTGCCGTTGTTCAGGATCTCATCACATGCGGCAACGATAGTGTTCGCGATACTTTTAGGGATGGTTTGCAGCTCTTTGTTCGCCAGCGCCGCCGCTTTCTTCACCATTACCATGCCACGAACAAACTCAGGTATGTCGCTGATTTTGCTGTTGCTGATGTAAAAGTTTTCAATCGCTCTCAGAGTATGCACGCCGTAGTAGGCATCCGCCGGCACTTCCCTGGTACCTAACAAATCTTCTTCGATACGAATGTTGTTTAACATGTGAACCTTCTTTTTCAAGCTACGAATGAATACACCAAACACACAGTATTAATGTGGTTATGTGTCTTTTCCGACCGACGATTATCCCCATAATCGGCCCGATACCCGGAATGATATGCTGATGATAGCGAAATGCCGTAATCTTGATCACTTATTATATTCGCCGTTGCATCATAATTATTAATATGTGAAATGAGTCACCGCTTCGTGACAGACCGAAAATTTTCATCCGCCGGGAAATTGAATTTTCCGCATTCGCCACCATCTCAGTAACCATGCGATTCGCAAACTCATTCAGACAGCCGCCACAGGGCGTCTGTCCGCCGACAGGAGAAGCCAGTGCGCTGGATACCGTTTATTGCCATTTTTTTATACGTTTATATTGAGATTTCGATTTTTATTCAGGTCGCGCATGTCTTTGGCGTTCTGATGACGCTGATTCTGGTGATCTTTACCTCGGTGATCGGCATGTCGCTGGTGCGTAACCAGGGCTTCAAGAACTTTATGCTGATGCAGCAGAAAATGGCGGCGGGTGAAAGCCCGGCGGCAGAGATGATCAAAAGCGTGTCGCTGATTATCGCGGGTCTGTTGCTGGTGCTGCCAGGGTTCTTTACCGATTTCCTTGGCCTGTTGCTCCTGCTGCCGCCGGTGCAAAAACACCTGACGCTGAAACTGATGCCGCATTTGCGTTTTTCGCGCATGCCTGGTGGTGGTTTTGGCGCGGGAAGCGGCGGTGGAGAGACCTTCGAAGGGGAGTATCAGCGTAAAGACGATCAGCGCGATCGCCTGGATAACAAAGACGACCGCTAAACAGGATGCCCGGCGATGCCGGGCTTGTTTTATGAGTGAACGGAGGGGGAGGGGGCGATCCGACGTTTGGGTAAAAAGAGCCATAGCGCGGCGAACATGAATACCGCATAGAGACTTTTCCAGCCGGGAACCACCAGTAACAGTAAACACAGCACGCTACCCACGATCGCCAGCGCTTTGTAGCGCCCCTTCAGCAACCGACAACCCGCCAGCATACACAGCAGATAGATAGTGATGAAAATCCCGTTCGCGTAGATGATCAGCGTATCGAGATTAATGCTGAATGCGTAAATCGCGAGGGTGCAGAAGATGCAGCAGAGGATCACCGCGCTTAACGCATGTTGCGGTAGCTGTCGCCCGGAGAGGCGCGCCAGCGCGCTATCCGGCTTGTACATTGCCTGTGACCACACCAGCCGGGCGAAGCTCTGAATGTAAATATTCAGGCTGGCAAAGCAGGCCAGATAACCAATGATGCAGGCGATCCACAACGCCTGCTTGCCGAACAGTTCGACCACAATCACCGGTAATGACGCCGCCGCGCCCTGATCGCGCCACAGGTCAAAGTGCAGCACCACCACGGTACAACCCCAGTACACCGACCCCGCCAATAGCAGGCCTATCATGAGTGCCCGGGGAAAATCGCGTTCCGGGTTTTTGAACTCGGAGGCCAGGTGGGCGAAAGCCTCCAGCCCAACGAAGCACCAGAACATGACCGCCAGCGATGAGGACATCTCCGACACCGATACCTGCGGTAACGGCGGGAAGGCAATGTCCGCGAAGTGAATATCGCCGCGCCACCAGATAGCGACAATCAGCGCAACAATCAGCAACGCAATGATCGATTGCAGATTGGCGCTGGAGCCAGCGCCGCGCGTGCCTAAAAACCAAATCAGCGCCAGCGTGCCCAACTCCGTCATCAGCAACTGCGAGCCTTGCCAGCCAAACATGCCCTGCCAGAAGCCAGCGGCAATATGCAATGCGGCCGGTAACCCTACCGGGATCACCGAGAGAAACAGCCAGCCCGTTACCCGTTCCAGACGCGGACCAAACGCCATGCCGACAAAGTGCGCGACCCCGCCTGCGCTGGGAAAGTGACGACCCAGCACGGCAAAAACAATCGCCACCGGAAATACCAGTGCAATCAGCAACGGCCATGCCCATAAACTACTGTTACCTGCAGCCACGGCGGCTAACGCCGGTACCGCAAAAACGCCGGTGCCAAGTAAGGAGGTGGAAAGCAACCCGATGCCCTGAGCCAGCCCCAGCTCTTGTTTTAATCCGCCCATTGTCCCTGCATCAACCTCTGTCTGACTGACTTCAAGAAAAGGGATGTTATCACAATCGGTTTTCCTTATGGCTGGACCAGCAGTGCTGCTATTTTCCGCACTTTTGCGCATTGACGCACTTTCGTAAATTTTTTTTGTTCTTCCCCCTTGAAGGGGGAAAAATCGACCCCCATCTCTCAGGTCACCAGCCGGAGATCCCTGTGCGGACCGGCGTCATCCATAACTGATAAAGACTTCCTCAAAGGAGAGCTATCAATGAGTATTCGTCCGTTACATGATCGTGTGATCGTCAAACGTAAAGAAGTTGAATCCAAATCCGCTGGCGGCATCGTTCTGACCGGTTCTGCAGCAGGCAAATCAACGCGTGGCGAAATCATCGCTGTCGGTAAGGGTCGCATCCTGGAAAACGGTACGGTGCAACCGCTGGACGTTAAAGTGGGCGATATCGTGATTTTCAACGATGGCTACGGTGTTAAAGCCGAGAAGATCGACAACGAAGAAGTGCTGATCATGTCCGAAAGCGACATTCTGGCAATTGTTGAAGCGTAATTTCACGCGCGAAACTGAACGAATTTAAGGAAAGAGAAAATGGCAGCTAAAGACGTAAAATTCGGTAACGACGCCCGTGTAAAAATGCTGCGCGGCGTGAACGTTCTGGCAGATGCAGTGAAAGTTACCCTCGGTCCGAAAGGCCGTAACGTGGTTCTGGATAAATCTTTCGGTGCACCGACCATCACCAAAGATGGTGTTTCCGTCGCGCGTGAAATCGAACTGGAAGACAAGTTCGAAAACATGGGTGCGCAGATGGTGAAAGAAGTGGCCTCCAAAGCGAACGACGCTGCAGGCGACGGTACCACCACCGCAACCGTACTGGCGCAGTCCATCATCACTGAAGGCCTGAAAGCTGTTGCTGCGGGTATGAACCCGATGGATCTGAAACGTGGTATCGACAAAGCTGTCGCGGCTGCGGTTGAAGAACTGAAAGCGCTGTCTGTACCGTGCTCTGACTCCAAAGCCATTGCTCAGGTTGGTACCATCTCTGCGAACTCCGATGAAACCGTCGGTAAACTGATTGCAGAAGCGATGGACAAAGTTGGTAAAGAAGGCGTGATCACCGTTGAAGACGGCACCGGTCTGCAGGACGAGCTGGACGTGGTTGAAGGTATGCAGTTTGACCGCGGTTACCTGTCTCCTTACTTCATCAACAAGCCGGAAACTGGCGCTGTAGAACTGGAAAGCCCGTTCATCCTGCTGGCTGACAAAAAAGTGTCCAACATCCGTGAAATGCTGCCGGTTCTGGAAGCTGTTGCGAAAGCCGGCAAACCGCTGGTTATTATCGCTGAAGACGTGGAAGGCGAAGCGCTGGCTACCCTGGTGGTTAACACCATGCGTGGCATCGTGAAAGTGGCTGCGGTGAAAGCGCCTGGCTTCGGCGATCGTCGTAAAGCTATGCTGCAGGACATCGCAACCCTGACCGGTGGTACCGTGATTTCTGAAGAAATCGGTATGGAACTGGAAAAAGCAACCCTGGAAGACCTGGGTCAGGCTAAACGCGTTGTGATCAACAAAGACACCACCACCATCATCGATGGCGTGGGTGAAGAAACCGCTATCCAGGGCCGTGTAACTCAGATCCGTCAGCAGATCGAAGAAGCGACCTCTGATTACGACCGTGAAAAACTGCAGGAGCGTGTAGCGAAACTGGCAGGCGGCGTTGCGGTTATCAAAGTCGGTGCTGCTACCGAAGTTGAAATGAAAGAGAAAAAAGCCCGCGTTGAAGATGCCCTGCACGCGACCCGTGCTGCGGTAGAAGAAGGCGTGGTTGCTGGCGGTGGCGTTGCGCTGATCCGCGTAGCAAGCAAAATCGCTGACCTGAAAGGCCAGAACGAAGACCAGAACGTGGGTATCAAAGTTGCGCTGCGCGCAATGGAAGCTCCGCTGCGTCAGATCGTGCTGAACTGCGGCGAAGAGCCGTCTGTGGTAGCTAACACCGTTAAAGCAGGCGACGGTAACTACGGTTACAACGCAGCAACGGAAGAATACGGCAACATGATCGACATGGGTATCCTGGATCCGACTAAAGTGACTCGTTCTGCTCTGCAGTACGCGGCATCTGTAGCCGGTCTGATGATCACCACCGAGTGCATGGTGACTGACCTGCCGAAAGGCGACGCGCCGGACTTAGGTGCTGCTGGCGGTATGGGCGGCATGGGCGGTATGGGCGGCATGATGTAATTGCTGCCGGACACATGAGCAGGGTTTACTCTGCCGTGAGTTCAACAAAAAAGAGCGGGCTCATCCCCGCTCTTTTTTTATCTTTCGTTTCCACATCACTCCTGTCTGCGATGGATTGCGTTAATCACGGAGACGCTGTCAGGACATCGGTTTTTTGCACCACAGCCAGCGGGGTGGGCTGACACTCGACAACCCTGTCTTCAATCAGCTTCATATATTTCATCTTTTCGGCGGAAGAGAGCGCCCGCAGCGTGTTGTTACCCTCAAGGGAGAAGATTTCACACTGTTTCATCTCCTTCATTTGCCAGCAAACGGCGGTGAAGCGCTCGCTCTCCTCCTGACGTTGCCACAGCCACAGACTGATGAGTAACGAAATAAGGAGCAGAGCCGGGAGCGATACCCGCGCGATCTGTTTATAGCGTGGTGGTGTCTCATCACGCTTATCCGGTTTACTGGTTTTATTTTCCTCCGCCTCGCGCAAAATATGTACTTCAGCGTTAAACATAAAACCGGTTTTAGGAATGGTTTTAATCAGTTGAGGGCCTGCGCCAAAATCGGTGAATATTCGTCGTAACAGCGATATGTACTGATTCAGTGTGTTATTTGACGAGTGCAATCCATATGCTTCCCAAACTGATTGAAAAACAGCATCCCGGGTTATGACTTCTCCCCGGTGTTCAATTAAATAAGTCAGTAATCGGCTGTTGGTGAGCGTTAAATGTTTTTTTTCGTTTTCAGTGTCGATACGCCATATGGCGCCATCGGCAGGTCTGAAATAAATGTCCTTATCAATAATAAATTGCATAAGAATACCTTGCGTAACCATCCTTGCTACAGTGTTAATGAACCGAATTAACGTAAAGTTGTTAGAAAGTCGTGTAACCATGCGCTTTATAACGACATCTGTTATGCTTCTCAGTAAATTTCTCTTTTACTTACCTGCCTGATAAAAGAGTGATAGTGCCATCATATTGTCCAGTGGGCATTTATTGTCAATAAGTTAATGTTTTTTCTTGTTGATTGACAGAATAGAAGACATTAATACGCTTTGTTTCTGTTATATAAATTGGTTTTTAATTATTTATTGTTTTATATTAATTGGTGTTTCCTTTTATTTTATTGTGAGTTGTAGTGAATTGTGTTGTTTATTGATTTTATTTGGATATAAGTATCTGATGTTAATGGCCTTCTCTTACTATTGAAATCTATGAGTCTTCATTGAAAATCGGGCGCTGTTAATTTCTGTTACGGCAGAATATTAATGATTCTGGTCTGGTGTTTACCCCACGATTTAATTTTAAGGGAAAGAGTAATATGAAATATTTACATGCCGTTGTATTCAGCATCGGATGCCAGGCCATGCTGTCTGCCTGCTCAACGAATGTGGCTAAAAATAATTCCCCGATGACACCTGCAGTAAGCCATAACATAATAAAAGCAGGCGTCGATACAGCTACGACGAAAAAACAGCCTTCTTCGATGGTATTGTTATCGCCTCAACCAATAACTCGTGTATTGACCAGTTTAATTTTATTCGTAGTAATAATAATGATGCTTATCAACGCTACTCCTCTGATTATGCGAAAATTGGGGAAGGTTATCGCTTCTTAAATGTGAATAAAAATATTATGGGCAAGGAAGCGAAGGACGTTTATACCCTGCAACTTGATGTGAAACTGGACACGCTATGTGCAAAAGTGCACTACACCAGTTATCAAATCGTTAAAGAGAAAATGAAAAATCTCGCCAGCATTTAATGAATAAATCACCAATCTTTGTGAGCGGCCATAAGTTATGCGGCGCGTTATTCTTTTTTTGCGGTGATGTAATGATAACGATAATTCGACTATCCGGATGGAAATGGGGCCTAACCTGGGGAATGATATTTCTTCAGTTCTTGAGCCCATTATTATTAACCATCACGGCAGGCGTTCGGGCGAGCGAATATCAGGATTACCAGACCATGAGTGAAACCATGGCGGGTTTGCAAAACCTGATTAACGAACAAGGAATACCTCCCCAACCCTCCCCGTCTTTTGGCGCGGCAAACCGGGCAATTCTTTCTTCCACGTTGCCCGCGTTGGGCGGTGAATCAGATGCCGAACAAGTGCGCGCGAGCGTATCACCAGAACAGGATGCGGCCTCAAACCTGGCGCAGGTGGGGCAGTTATTTACCTCGGGTGATATTCGTGAATCGTCGTTTGGGCTGGCGCGCAGTCTGGGGGAAGGGTTAATTAATCAGCAGGTTAGCGACTGGTTGGGACAAAAAGGGACGGTACAGACTTCACTGGGAACCAACCGCATGATGACCGGCGATCTGTTGCTGCCCCTGGTGGAGACAAATCATCATCTGTTATTTAGTCAGCTTGGTCTGCATAGCAATCAGGATCGCAATATCGCTAATCTCGGTGTGGGCTATCGCCATTACCGTCATGACTGGATGTTCGGCGTGAATACCTTTTATGACTACGATTACACCGGCAAAAACGCCCGTCTGGGGCTGGGGGGTGAGGTCGGGACCGGTTATATGAAGCTCGGCGTGAATGCGTATTACCCCCTTACAGCGTGGCATCCCTCTTCGCTCGATTCGATGAACATGTACGATGAGCGGCCCGCAAAAGGCGATGCGCAACCGGTCTATTCGACCACAACGAGCAGCAACGGCAGCTACCGACTTAATGTCAGGCCGGGAAGGTATTATGTTGAGGCGACGTCAAAAGCATATCTCGCGCAGAGTCTGACGCTGGATGTGCCCAATGTGGCGAGCTATGCCCTGGATGTGACGTTAACGCACCGTCTGGAGGGAGCATCGGCGCGTATCTCCCTGACGTGGGATGCCACCCCCAGAAATCTGGATGCGCATATCGTGGTTCCTCCACCGTCGACCAATCCAGGCGGGCAGCGGATTCATGTGTATAACGCAAGCAAGGCGCCCGCCAATGCAGACGCCTTTCTGAATCAGGATGTCGAAAAGGGGTATGGTCCTGAAATCATGATCATCAAGCGTATGCATCCGGGCGCATATTGTTATTCGGTCAATAACCACCGTCCGGATTTGGGGCCGTTAATGGTCGGGGCAAAAGTAAAAGTCGAGCTCCCGGATGGCAGAGCCTACACTTGGGCGGTGGAGAGCGCATCCGGGGCACCGTCGGACCTGCTCTGGCATGTTTTTAAAATCAATGTCGATCAGAATGGCGACGCTGCAATACAGCCGGTCAACAAAATCGTTCCCGGTTCGACATTCAATTACGACGGATGTTAACCCTCATGTAACCCTGCCGCTCGCGGTGGGGTTTCCCGCCTTATTTTTCCTGATTTGTGCGACCTGCGATGACGGCGTGTTTCTTTTGGTCATCTTTTTAGTATAAGGTTTACACACGGGCGACATGCGTCCAGCTCATTGATTATGGGGAATAACATGTACGTAAAACATTTAGCAGGGATCGTGGGTGCCGCGATACTGTTGGCCGGATGTAGCAGTAGCAACGATTTGAGCGCCGGTGGGCAGAACGTGCGCTTTGTTGAAGAGAAGCCTGGCGCACAGTGCCGGTATCTCGGCACCGCCACCGGTAAACAGAGCAACTGGCTTTCCGGGCAACACGGTGAAGAGGGTGGTTCCATGCGCGGTGCGGCAAATGCCCTGCGCAACCAGGCGGCAGCAATGGGCGGCAACGTACTTTATAGCGTAAACAGTCCGACTCAGGGCTTTTTGTCCAGTTTTGTTCCGACCGCCAGTGAAATGAGCGGTCAGGTTTATAAATGCCCGAATTGATCTTATTTTTTCACTCCCGCCAGTAATGGCGGGAGTTGCACAGTTTACTCTTGTCTCTGTTATTTTATTTATGATTTAAAATCCATTCTATTTATATTTTTGCTGCATTAATAAATTCCCTGAATATAAATTATCGCGAAATATTGACCTGCATCGTTATATTATTCTCTTTGCATTTTTTTATAGCGTAAAGCGTAAAGCATTATCGCTGCGTGCCGATAGTCCCGACAGGATTCATTGCAAGATGGATTTTACGGCGTGTTATTTTAATTATGATGGCGTTGGGAGCTTGTCATGAATATTACAAAGCGATTGTTGCTTGCTTTTTCGTTACTAATAGCCAGCCTGATTGGTACGAACCTCATTGCTATGATGTCGTTATCTGAAATAGGAAGTTCGCAAAAAGTCTTCCAGGAAAATACGTTACCCAGTCTCGATGAGATAAATGCTGAGATGCTGAAGGTTACGAGTGTCCGCGCTCAGCTCTTTTTGCATGCTCTGACGGACGATGCAGCACAAATGGCGGAAATAAAACAGAATGCGTTGAAAATTTTCGATGAGCTGTACAGTATGCATCAACATTATACTCAGCAGCTTACCGTGGATCAGAAAGATCTCGACCAGTCTAAAAAAACACTTGCTGACCTGGAGAAATTCCGTGCGGTAATGGACAGCTATTTTAAATTATCTGAAAATAATGATCGTGCGGCTACTGCAAATGCCATGCGTAGTGGCGGTATGATTGCGGAGAATATAGCAATTCTGGTGAAGGACTTTTCCGATCAGGTCGCCTATAACACCTGGTTAGTCGACGAGGCACAAAGTAAGAGTGATAGTTTAATTTCTCGTTCTATGGTGTTATCTATTTCTGCAACGTTGGCTGCGACAATATTATTGGGCCTGTTTGGTTTAATAACGGTGCTGAATATTCGACGCCGCCTGAATGAAATGAAAGATGGCATGGTGAATATCAGTGAAAACCTGGATCTCAGCTATGCTATTCCCATTGGGCGTATGGACGAAATCGGCCAGGCCGCCAATGCGTTTAATCAGTTGATAGGGCGCATGGCGGAGTCTCTAAAAATGGTGCGTTCTGCCTCCTCCTCCGTGAATACAGCAGCCAATGAGATAGCATTGGGTAACAACGAACTTTCCGCTCGCACGGAACAGCAGTCGGCTGCGGTTGTTGAAACAGCCGCCAGCATGGAGGAGCTCAACTCCACGGTGAAACAGAATGCGAGCAACGCGCATCAGGCCAGCCAACTCTCTATTGCTGCTTCTCAGGCAGCAACACAGGGCGGCGAGGTGGTTAGTGCAACGGTTAATCGCATGAAAGACATTATCGGAAGCTCGAATAAAATTTCCGAAATCACCTCGGTGATCAACGGCATTGCTTTCCAGACGAATATCCTGGCGCTTAATGCCGCGGTAGAGGCTGCAAGAGCGGGGGATCAGGGGAGAGGCTTTGCCGTTGTTGCGGGGGAAGTCCGTTCGCTGGCCCAGCGCAGCGCGCAAGCGGCAAAAGAGATCGAAACCCTGATCAATGAGTCCGTTAACTACGTTGAAGACGGTGCCCGACAGGTTGATCTGGCAGGCGAAGCCATGAGTGGCATTGTGCATTCTGTTATGCAGGTAAAAGATCTGATGCAGGAAATTGCCGCAGCGTCAGACGAGCAGGACCGCGGGATCACGCAAATCGCTCAGGCGATGTCTGAACTGGATACCACAACACAACAGAATGCGGCTTTAGTTCAGGAATCTTCGGCTGCCGCAGGCAGTCTTGAAGACCAGGCGACGAAACTGCAGCAACTGGTTGATGTTTTTCGTCTGCCGGGGCAAAACGTTGCACATAAACCCGCTACAGCCGCTAAGCACACCCAGATGAATCCGACAGTCGTCAGTGAAGATGATGGTTGGGAAAAATTCTAAACAGTAGTTTGAGTCTGCTGTCATCAGATTCGCAGATTTTCACGGCTATGCTCTGTCTCGTGGCATAGCCGTGTTTTTTAGCTCTGGCGTAATTGCAGATCTAACGGTGTCTTGCTGGGTTCTCCGCCAATTTCACGAGCCAGTTTCGGCACCATATAGCCTGAAACCTGCTTCAGCAATTCGCGCATGATATTCCGCGCTTCCTCATCGCTCACCATAAAATGCGCAGCGCCCTGAACTTTATCCAGCACGTGCAGGTAATAAGGCATCACCCCCGCGTCGAACAGTGCATTGCTCAGGTCCGCCAGCGTTTGTGCGTTATCATTCACTCCACGCAGCAACACACTTTGGTTCAGCAGTGTTACGCCGGCCTGACGTAGCCTGGCCATCGCCGCGCGGAAATCATCATCGATCTCCCTGGCGTGGTTAATATGATTAACCAGCAGGATCTGCAACGAAGATCGCGCGAAACGGGCCGTCAGCGTGTCGGTGATACGCGCCGGGATCACTATCGGCAGGCGGCTATGGATGCGCAAACGCTTGATATGGGAGATTGCTTCCAGTTGTTCAATCAGCCAGTCCAGCTCATGGTCTTTCGCCATCAGCGGATCGCCGCCGGAAAAAATAATCTCATCCAGCTCTGTATGCGTGGCGATATAGTCCAGTGCGCCTTGCCAGTTGCGTTTGTTGCCCTGGTTATCGGCGTATGGAAAGTGGCGGCGGAAGCAGTAACGGCAATTGACGGCGCAACCGCCTTTTACCAGCAGCAGGGCGCGGTTGCGGTATTTGTGCAGTAACCCCGGCACCACACTGTGTTGTTCTTCCAGCGGATCGGCGCTGAAGCCCGGCGCTGCAATAAACTCTTCGGCAGCGGTAAGTACCTGACGCAGCAGAGGATCGTTCGGATTCCCTTTCTCCATTCTCGCCACAAAAGCCCGCGGTACGCGCAGGGGAAAAAGGCGTTTTGCTTCGCGTCCGGCCAGCATTTGCGCATCCGGGTCTACATTTAAAATACGTAACAGTTCATCGGGATCGGTTATTACATCGGCAAGTTGCAATAACCAATCTTCTCTGGAAGGGGTTTTTAGGGTTACAATGTGTGCCATTTTTTTGGCTAAGCTACCAGTTAACAATTTCAGAGGGCCTTATGGCGACTTACTATAGCAACGATTTTCGTGCCGGTCTTAAAATCATGATGGACGGCGAACCGTACGCGGTTGAAGCCAGTGAATTCGTGAAACCAGGTAAAGGCCAGGCATTTGCGCGCGTTAAACTGCGTCGCTTGCTGACCGGTACTCGCGTAGAGAAAACCTTCAAGTCTACTGACTCTGCTGAAGGCGCGGACGTTGTCGATATGAACCTGACTTACCTGTACAACGATGGTGAGTTCTGGCACTTCATGAACAACGAAACTTTCGAGCAACTGTCCGCAGACGCGAAAGCGATTGGCGACAGCGAAAAATGGCTGTTGGACCAGGCTGAGTGCATCGTGACCCTGTGGAACGGTCAGCCGATCTCCGTGACTCCGCCGAACTTCGTGGAACTGGAAATCATTGAAACCGATCCGGGTCTGAAAGGTGATACTGCGGGTACTGGCGGCAAACCGGCAACCCTGAGCACTGGCGCAGTGGTTAAAGTTCCGCTGTTCGTGCAGATCGGTGAAGTGATTAAAGTGGATACCCGCTCTGGCGAATATGTATCTCGCGTGAAATAATCCTCACGACTTCGGCGTAGCGCCGTGCTACGCCGCTGAATTTCTCAGGGCCGGGATGATGAAACGTTTTGCGAAACTTGTCTCACTGATGCTTCTTGGTTGTGCTCTTCTGTCTGGCTGCAATACCGCGCGCGGCGTCGGTGAAGATATCCAGAGTCTTGGTCATGTTATTTCCCGCGCGGCCAACTAAAACTTCACATCTTCTTAAAAATGCCTCTGTTCCGGTAACGTTCCGGAATCTTGTCTATGCTTAAGTGGCTAACAATATTGGTCACAAAAGGAAGATATTATGGTTAAGAAGACAATTGCTGCGATCTTTTCTGTACTGCTCCTTTCCTCTGCCCTGACGGCCTGTAATACCACTCGAGGTGTAGGTCAGGATATCTCTGAAGGCGGTAGCGCGATCTCTGGCGCGGCAACCAAAGCACAGCAGTAACCTCTATCGGTACGGCGTTCGTCGTACCGTTAATTTGAGCTTTCTGGCAGCGACAGGAACGGTGTAAATCGGTTCCCCATGCCCAGTTTCATTCTGATATTGCGCTTATAGGTGTAGACGGTTTTGCCGTTGATACTCAGTTTGGCGGCAATCGTCTGATTGCTTCTGCCTTCCATCCACAGCGTTAATACTTTCTCTTCCTGCTTTGTCAGTAAAGGCGTGGCAACATGCGGTATTGCGCGCACAGGACGGGCGAGCACGAGGGCATCAATGGCTTGCGCTAACGTGTCCAGTGGTGCTGTTTTCAGCAACGTTGTTTTAACCCTGAATTGCGCATAGATTTCTGAGAGTTGCGCATCTTCGCCGGATTCCAGCAGCATCACCTGAGTATCTTCACCGCAGGCAGAAAAAAGAGAGGCAAGTTGTTGACTATGATGGATTTCATTCTTAAAACCATGAAGGTCAGCGATCACTAAATCTGGCCGCCATTGCACAATATGCTCTCTCGCCAGCATCAAATTATGCAGTGCGGTTACAAGGAATGATGCGGGGAACAAATCATTTTGATTGAGCCAGGATTCCATCCCTGAACGGGTGAAGTAACAACGGTCAATCACGAGAATCTTGAACATATTTTTCTTCGCAGTCAGGAGGTGGCGCACAACTTCCTGTATTCAGGAAAGCGATTCATCATAGGGTGTATATATGCTGAATAAATGACTGAATTCCGCTGCGAACAGTGGCTATTTCTTGCTTTAACCTCCTAAAATTAGGTAAGCACAAAAATGTTGAAATAATAAACTGAAATGGTCAGAATCGACCCTCTTCAAACACCTGACGGGACGACCCGCCAGTGTGCATGTTCAACGGGGACGGCCCCGCACCGGAGCCAATAATGTCCTGGTTTATTCTTCTTGTTGCAGGTCTTCTGGAAGTGGTTTGGGCCATCGGCCTGAAATACACTCATGGATTCACACGCTTAACCCCCAGCATTGTCACCGTCACGGCGATGGTCGCCAGTATTGTGCTGCTCTCATGGGCAATGAAAACCCTGCCGGTTGGTACAGCATATGCCATCTGGACCGGGATTGGCGCCGTCGGTGCGGCGATTGCCGGCATCGTATTGCTTGGCGAATCCGCAAGTCTGGCGCGCGTTTTCAGTCTGTGTCTGATCGTTGCGGGGATTGTTGGTCTGAAACTCAGCGCCCATTAAGGCGCTTGTTTAATCCAGAGTAATTTTTCCACGGCGAAACCCTGTCGCGACGCGATCTCCAGCATCTGTTGTTTAACCCTGGCGGGGAGGGATGGCGTGCGCGACAGGATCCACAGGTAGTCACGATCCGGCCCGCAGACCAGCGCATAGCGGTAATTATCATCCAGCGCGATAACATTGTATCCACCGTAGAAGGGGCCGAAAAACGAGACTTTCAGCGCCGCAGTGCGTGAAATACGCTTCACCCGTTGATTGCTGCCACATACCGCGATCCGGGTTATAGCCACGGTTTATCACGTTTAATCCCCCGTCATCGCGCAGGCTGTAAGTGGCGGTGACCTGCTCCAGACCGCTCTCGAAGCGGTGATCAAAACGGGCAATCTCGTACCATTTCCCCAGGTAGCGTTGCGCATCAAAATTTTGAACAACCTGAACGCCGTCGGGAGGTGTGGGGGAACTACAGGCAGAAAGTAAAAACGCGGCTGCAACAGCGAGGAGAAAACGCATAAGATTTTCCTTCCAGCATTTTCTTTCAGGTATAGACGCTGGGGGAAAATTTGCTCTCCCGCTTGCGCAGGAGAGCGACAGGTATCAAATAAAAATCACGCCGACCAGGGTCACCACGGTCAGAATGGCGGCAAGGCCGTAGAATACCCATTTACCGCTAGGCACGTGGATTTTTAAGTCATGCATCATATGGTGGATACGGTGCAAGCCGCACCACACCGGCAATACAATCATCAAAAAGATAAAGGCGCGGCCAATAAAGCTTTGCGCAAACGCCAGTACGCGCTCATAGCTGAGTGCTTCTGCGGGGTAGAGCCCCAGCGGCAGCAACACACCCACCAGCAGGATAATCACCGGAGCAACAATTGCGCTCCACATACCACCTGCGCCAAACAAGCCCCAGAATACGGGTTCGTCGGAACGTTTTGGATTCGGGTTAATCACCTTGGCCTCCTTACCAGAACAGTGCGACAAACAGGATCACGACAGTGACCACCGCTGTAACCGCCCAGAGCGCTTTCAGCACTGGCTCTGGCCCCATTTTTTCATCTTTCACGATGATGATCGTCGCTTTCGGCGCCAGTTCGAACCAGGTTTTCGTGTGCAGCAGCGCTGCCGCCAGCGAAATCAGGTTAAGAACTACCACAATCGGGTTTTGCAGGAAGTCTACAAAACCGGTCCAGCTTTCCGGGCCGTGTTTGAGGGCAAAGAGCCCGTAAATCAGCACGATGCTGAACCAGACTGCTGGCACCGCCGTTCCTTCACGCAGCATATAGAAGCGATAAAACGGCAGTTGTTTCCACCAGCTTGCGGGTACGGGACGAACCCAGGCTTTGCGTTTAGTCGTCATAATGCACTCCTTAGCGTGGTTTCAGAGTGGCGATAAGAAAGTCTTTCGAACTTTCCACCTTGCTCTGCTGAATAGCGGCAGCGGGATCGACATGCTTCGGACACACTTCCGAGCAATAGCCGACAAAAGTGCAGCTCCACACGCCGTTCTGGCCGTTCAGTTGCCCCATACGCTCTGCTTTACCCTTATCGCGGTTGTCCAGATTGTAGCGATGCGCCAGCGTGATCGCCGCCGGGCCTATGAACTCAGGGTTCAGGCCAAACTGAGGACACGCGGCATAGCACAAACCACAGTTGATGCAGCCGGAGAACTGGTGATATTTCGCCATTTGCGCCGGTGTCTGTTTCCCCGGCCCCTGATCGGGTGTACGCGTATTGCCGATGACATAAGGCTTAATCGCTTCGAGGCTCTCGATAAAGTGGGTCATGTCGACCACCAGATCGCGCTCGATCGGGAAGTTCGCCAGCGCTTCTACCTTCATCCCTTTCTCGTAGTCACGCAGGAAGGTCTTACAGGCCAGTTTGGGCACCTTGTTGATCATCATCCCGCATGAGCCGCAAATCGCCATACGGCACGACCAGCGATAGCTCAGGTCAGGCGCAAGGTTGTCTTTGATATAGCTCAGCGCGTCGAGCAGCGAGGTTGCTTCGTCGTAGGGCACATCGTAGAAGGCGCTGTGCGGTGCGTTGTCCACTTCCGGGTTATAGCGCACGATCTCGACTTTCAGATTTTTCATCTCAGCCATTGTTCGTCTCCTTCTTCTCGGTCGCTTCCGCCTCTGCGCCGTAAACGCGTTTTGCCGGTGGCAGCGTGGTGATTTTCACGTCGCTGTATTCCAGCCGTGTTGCGCCGTCAGCGTCGCGGAAGGCAAGGGTATGCTTGAGGAAGTTGACGTCATCGCGTTCGGTACAGCCTTCGTCCAGACGTTGATGGGCACCGCGGGACTCTTTACGCGCCAGCGCGGAGTGCGCCATACATTCCGCCACGTTCAGGCCATGGCCCAGTTCAATGGTGTAGAGCACATCCGTGTTGAACACGCTGGAGGTATCGGTAATACGCACGCGTTTAAAGCGCTCCTGCAGCTCCGCCAGTTTATCCACGGTTTTCTGCATCAGTTCCGGCGTACGGTAGATACCGCAGCCTTCTTCCATGGATTCGCCCATTTCATCACGGATTTTCGCCCAGCTTTCGTTACCTTGCTGGTTAACCAGCTTTTTCAGACGCTGTTCGACATCCGCCGCCTGCGCATTCAGCGCATCGTCATTGGCGTGGCTTGCGGTGGCAGAACGCTCCATCGCGCGTTCACCGGCCAGGCGACCAAACACCACCAGTTCCGCCAGTGAGTTCGAACCAAGGCGGTTGGCGCCGTGCAGGCCGACAGAAGAGCACTCGCCCACGGCAAACAGCCCGGTGATGCGGGATTCGCAGTTCTGATCGGTTTCGATACCGCCCATGGTGTAGTGGGCAGTCGGGCGCACGGGGATCGGTTCTTTGATCGGATCGACCCCAACGTAGGCTTTCGCCAGTTCGCAGATAAACGGCAGACGTTCCTTGATCTTTTTCTCGCCAAGATGACGCAAGTCGAGGTGCACTACATCGCCGCGCGGCGTGGAGATGGTGTTGCCTTTGCGCCACTCATGCCAGAACGCCTGCGATACTTTATCGCGCGGACCCAGCTCCATATATTTGTTTTTCGGTTCGCCCAGGGGCGTTTCCGGCCCCATGCCGTAATCCTGCAAATAGCGATAGCCATTTTTGTTGACGAGGATCCCGCCTTCACCACGGCAGCCTTCCGTCATCAGAATGCCGGAACCGGGCAGACCGGTCGGGTGATACTGCACAAATTCCATATCACGCAGCGGTATACCGTGCGCCAGCGCCATGCCCATACCGTCGCCGGTGACAATGCCACCATTGGTGTTGTAACGGTAAACGCGACCCGCGCCGCCCGTTGCCATTACCACGGCATTCGCACGGATTTGCACCAGTGTGCCTTCCATCATGTTCATCGCCACCAGGCCGCGAGCATGGTTGTCGTCGACCAGAATATCCAGCACAAAATGTTCATCGAAGCGTTGGATTTGCGGAAACTGAAGGGAGGTTTGAAACAGCGTATGCAACATGTGGAAGCCGGTTTTATCGGCTGCGAACCAGGTACGTTCGATCTTCATCCCGCCGAAGCGGCGCACGTTGACCGAACCGTCGGGTCGGCGACTCCACGGACAACCCCACTGTTCAAGTTGGGTCATCTCTGTCGGGCAATGGTGCACAAAATAGTCGACGACATCCTGTTCGCAAAGCCAGTCACCGCCAGCAACGGTATCGTGGAAATGGTACTCGAAGCTGTCATGATCCTGGGCGACGGCGGCAGAACCGCCTTCTGCAGCAACCGTATGGCTGCGCATGGGATAGACTTTTGAAATCAGTGCGATTTTAGCGTTAGGGTTGGCTTGCGCCGCAGCGATCGCGGTGCGTAATCCTGCTCCGCCTGCGCCAATCACAGCGATATCGGCTTGAAAGGTTTGCACGACATTCCTCCAGATTATTGTTGTTCCGCAACGATAAGCCTGAAGCGCTTGAGGTAGTTGCGGAAATGTTCCACTGCTCCTTTTTGGGTAAGCGCAGTATAACCGTAGGGATGGAAGGGAAATTTGATGTGTTCGATTTTTTTGCCGTTCTTTAGTGTGATGCATCATCGATATTGACAGATATCAGCACATAAACGCCCCTCATTATTTATAGACGACATAAGTGAAAATTTTTTGTGCAAAATTTGTCTCTGTGGATCGATGCGGGTAGACTTCGTGCCCTTGTCTGAATTCGGAGAAAGCACCATGAGCGAGACGGCAACCTGGCAGCCGAGCGCATCCATCCCTAATCTATTGAAACGAGCAGCCATTATGGCTGAGATCCGTCGTTTCTTCGCCGATCGCGGCGTGCTCGAGGTGGAAACGCCCTGTATGAGCCAGGCAACGGTAACAGACATTCATCTGTTCCCGTTTGAGACCCGTTTTGTCGGGCCGGGCCACTCTCAGGGGCTTAATCTCTATCTGATGACCAGCCCGGAATACCATATGAAGCGCTTGCTGGCTGCGGGTTGCGGGCCGGTATTCCAGCTGTGCAGAAGCTTTCGTAACGAAGAGATGGGGCGTCATCACAACCCGGAATTCACCATGCTTGAGTGGTATCGTCCGCATTACGATATGTACCGCTTAATGAATGAAGTGGATGATTTATTGCAGCAGGTGCTGGAGTGCCCGGCAGCGGAATCGATCTCTTACCAACAGGCGTTCCAGCGTTACCTGGAGGTGGATCCGCTCTCTGCCGATAAAACCCAACTGCGCGAAGTGGCAGCAAAGCTGGATCTGAGCAATATTGCCGACACCGAAGAAGACCGCGATACGCTGCTGCAACTGCTGTTTACAATGGGCGTAGAGCCGCAGATCGGTAAAGATCGTCCGACTTTTGTTTACCACTTCCCGGCAAGTCAGGCCGCGCTGGCGCAGATCAGCACCGAAGATCACCGCGTTGCTGAGCGTTTTGAGGTGTACTTCAAGGGAATCGAGCTGGCGAATGGTTTCCATGAACTCACCGACGCCCGCGAGCAGCAGCAGCGTTTCGAGCAGGACAACCGCAAACGCGCGGCGCGCGGTCTGCCGCAGCAGCCGGTGGATGTGAACCTGCTGGAAGCACTGAAAGCGGGCCTGCCGGACTGCTCCGGCGTGGCACTGGGCGTTGATCGTCTGGTGATGCTGGCATTGCAGGCTGAAAGCCTGGCGGATGTTATTGCCTTTACCGTCGACCGGGCGTGAATATCATCTTTGCCGGGAGGCGGTTGCGCCGACCCGGCTCACAACCCCCTGTTCTGATGAATCCGCAAATCTGATAAGCATAGCGCCATCAGGCGCTGAATATTCTGCTCTACAAACTTCCCGCTGGCCTGCTGTTTTTGCCTGCTGATGTCAGCGTTCGCGCTGTGCGTTTACCGTCGAGACTTTCAAGGCGCATCTGGAACGGTGGGAACGGCAAATCGATACCGTGCTCACGGAAGCCTGCCAGAATTAACTGGTGGATTTCGTGGCGCAGCGGCATACGGTGTCCCATCTCCGCAGCGTAAATACGCAGCTCAAACAGTTGCAGCCCCTGCTGCAGATCGACCAGGAACACTTCCGGTGCCGGGTTATCAATCACCAGCGAGCAGCGTGCGGCTGCAGTGTAAAGGATCTGTGTGACCTCTTCGCTGTTAGCGTCTGCTGGCGCCGGAACCGTCAGCACCACACGGGTCACGGAGTCCGACAGCGACCAGTTGATAAACTGCTCGGTGATAAAGGCCTTGTTCGGCACGATGATCTCTTTGCGATCCCAGTCGCTAATGGTGGTGGCGCGGGTGTTGATCTTTGTGATGCTGCCGGTCAGATCGCGGATCGTCACGGTGTCGCCGATGCGGATCGGTTTTTCAAACAAAATGATCAAACCGGAGATAAAGTTGGCGAAGATCTCCTGCAAACCAAAGCCGAGACCGACGCCCAGAGCAGCCACCAGCCACTGCAGTTTTGCCCACTCAATACCGATCATCGAGAACCCCACCAGTCCGCCAAACAGCATCAGCAGATATTTGGTAATGGTGGTAATGGCATAACCGGTGCCTGGCGCGAGTTCAAGGTGCTGCAACAGCGCCAGCTCCAGCAACGCCGGGAGGTTGCGCACCAGCTGCGTGGTGATGATAAACACCAGGATGGCAATCAGCACCGCGCCCAGCGTAATCGGCTCCAGACTTTCCACGCCCTGCACAGTCGAGGTGACGTCCCACAGGGTAATATTTTCAAGGAAGCCGAAAGCGGAATGAATTTCCGACCACAGCACAATGACCGACAGCAACGCAATCAGCATCAGAATAGAGCGCACCAGCCGCAAGGACTGCACGCTGATGGCATCAAGATCGACTTCTGCCTCATCGACGTCGGCAACCCCTTCGGTGCTGGTTTGATGCGGCGGCTCATCTTCGCCGCGTGCACGTTGGGCGAGGATTTCCGCGCGGCGGTGACGGGCGCGTTCGAAGGCCAGACGGCGGCGCTGGATCAGCATCCAGCGGCGGATGATGTGATAAACCACCAGCAACAGGAACCAGATGGCGACGGAGGTTTCCAGCCTGGCCAGCAGCGCCTGCGACGTGGCCAGATAGCCGACGGATGCCGCGAGAATGGCAATCAGCGGCGCGCTCATCAGCAGGTTCCACAGCAGGTGGTTTGGCATATTGTCGCTGTTGCCGGCTTTATCCACGTACAGAGGGATCCCGGCGCGTTTCAGACTCAGCGTAACCAGCGCCAGTGCGCCGCAGATAAGGATAAAACAGAGTCTGCCCAGCGATCCGGAGAACTCCCGATCGTTGAGGTTATCAAACATGATCAACGCCATGATCAACGGTACGATCAGGCCAATGCTCATCAGGTAGTAACGCATACCGCGCGCGACGCGATTGCGCGGCCAGCCAAAGTGCGCGACGAACAACCCGGTAGGTCGGGCAAAGGTGGCGCAAATCATCACCACCCACAGTAGTGGCACTGTGGCAGTCACACCGTCGCCAACGGCGACCGCCAGGGGATAAGGCCAGGCTTCCTGTAAACCATAACCCAGCGTTGCCCATAGCACCGGTAAAGGAGAGGCGACGAGAATGGACCAGAACACCGTGCGCATAGTGAGCCAGAAGTGATCCTGGGTGACTTTACCGACACGGGCGCTGGAACGCTCCAGAAAGCGGGTAAAGTGCCGACGCGAGTAAATGCTGAATCCCACCAGAATCAAGGCGCCAAACAGCGGGAATAACGTCTCTTTGCTGGTGAGCATCATGGCGCTGGCCTTGCCCAACTGGCTGGCGGTATCCAGCGACAGCAGACGGCGCAGATCCTGGACGATTTCAATCGGCCATGCGAAGGTGACAGGGCTGACATCTGCCGTCCAGAACAGATAGCGGTGGGTCGCCTCATTCACCTCTTTCAGCGCATCTTCCAACTGGCTATTGGAAACTTTCAGTTTGGTCAGTTCAAGGATCAGCGTATCGCCGCCCTGTAATAACGAGCTCAGTAACTCGCGCTGAGTGCGCAGCTGTGCTTCCAGAATACGGTTCTGCTCGTTTGTGAGCGGCTGGCCGTCCGCCTGGCGTATTTGCCGTAGTTGCGGTTGCTTGTTCAGCAGATCTTCGTAACGCATGCGGTGCACGCGCAACTGCGCCATTTCGGTGTCCAGTTGCTGCGGTTTGGGCATTTCCGGTAAACGGGCAACCTGTGCGCGCAACGCTTCGCCGAGCATATTTGATGCGCCCAGCCACTGGGATTGTTCACGCAGCGTATTGAGCGCCTGGCGCACCTGCAACGTCTGCCCGGTAGCCTGGCGCTGCTGAGATGCCACCAGATCCATACGCTGCGCCTGCTGGTTAAGCGCCTGCGACAGCTCGCGGTTGATTCGGAACTGTTCAACGATACCGACAGGAAGATTATCGCTGTTTTCCGCCAGCAGTTCGGTGCTTTCCAGCGCCTGCTCGGCTTCACGCTGACGCTGACTATTAAGCTGATTGCGCAAGGCTTGCAGGTAGGCATCCAGTTGCTGGCTCTGCTTTTGCGCCAGCTCGGAACGCATGCGCGACAATTCCTGGCGGTTATTGGCCGACAGTTGCGCCAGCTCCAGTTCATCCACCAGCGCTTTCAGTTTCGCCGATTCTGCCTGTGCGCTGAGATTTTGCGCCTGCGCCAGCGGCGTTGTCGCATTTTGCGCACCCAGGCGGCGTTCCACTTCGGTCACCTGGCGACGGGCGTCGGTTTGCTGCTGTGGAAGCTGGTTTAAGGAATCACTGATTTCCCGTGCGCGCTCTTGTTCTTGTTGCGCCTGACGGGTCTTCTCCAGTAACTGGCTGCTGACTTGCAGGATCTCCTGGTTCAGCGCGTCGCTGCTCATGCCCGCCGGGACGGATTTGGGGTCGTCGCGCAGGTTGTCCAGTTGAGAACGCAGGGTGCGGGAAAGTTTAGGGAAATTATCAATGACTTGTTGGTACTGCTGAGCGCGCTCAAGTGAACCTTTACGTTCTTCGAGCGCGTTGAGCGCAGCCTGGAGCAGCTCGACAGTTTCCGCCTGGTCAGGCGTGTTCTTCGCCGCTTTGGCTTGCTCCAGTTCCTGCGTAATTTGTCTGGCATCGGGGGCCGATGCCGCCATGGCCCCCAGGCTGAGGCACCAGGCCATCAGAAATGTGATAATCAGGCGCACATCAGTCTTCCTGTTTTGGGGGATTAACCTTCGTCTTTTCTGGCGTCCACCAGCGGGCTGGCGTCGTGTTCGGCGTTGATTTCCGCTTCCGGCAAGGGCGCCTGTTCAGTTTCGACAGGGGCGAACGTGTCGGTGGACACTGCCAGCGGTTGACCAATTTTGGTGACCGACAGACTTTGCAGCTGTTCCGCCAGCGTCACTTTGCCCGGTGCAAACAGGTTAATCACGGTGGAGCCCAGCTTGAAGCGGCCCATTTCCTGACCTTTCAGCAATGCAACCGCGCCTTCGCTTTCGCCAGCAGGCCAGGTCCAGCGCTTGATGATCCCTTCGCGCGGCGGCGTAATGGTTCCTGCCCAGACGGTCTCGATACTGCCGACAATGGTCGCGCCGACGAGAATTTGCGCCATCGGGCCGAATTCTGTATCAAACAGACAGATCACGCGTTCGTTACGGGCAAACAGGTTCGGTACGTTTTGCGCTGTCAGGTGGTTAACGGAGAAGAGATCGCCCGGCACGTAAATCATCTCACGCAGAATGCCGTTACACGGCATATGAACACGGTGATAGTCGCGCGGAGAGAGATAGGTGGTGACAAAACTGCCGTTGCGGAACAGATCGGCCATCAGGTAGTTGCCTGCCAGCAGGGCTTCAAGGCTGTAGTTATGGCCTTTGGCCTGCAGGATCTTATCTTCTTCGATAGCGCCAAGCTGGCTCACCACGCCGTCTGCCGGCATCACCAGCACATTAGGGTCGGTATTCAGCGGACGAACGTCGTCGCGCAGCGGGCGTACAAAAAAGTCATTAAAGGTGCGGTAGCTGGCGGTATCGGGCTTCTGCGCCTCTTTCATATCGACCTTGTAGTATTTCACAAACAGATCGATAACCAGTTTGGTCAGCCAGCCCGCGCGTTTGCTTGCGCCCCAGCCCGCCAGGCGAGTGAGCCACAGTTTCGGCAGAATGTATTGAAGCGAAAGTTTAAATGCGTTTAACAAGGTAGCCTCCAGGCCATTGTTTTTGTCGTTCCTGATCCGCCGCCGGGGCCGGATCCTTTTCTAAAAAGGGGACGATTCTAGCGATGCTTAGCTTAGTTGTCAGTCATCTGATTCAGAAAAGCTTTTACGCGTTTTTACCTGCGACATGCTTTCCAGGATGCGGTGATAATTTTCGAAACGGCTTTCAGCAATTTCGCCTTTATCGACCGCTTCGCGGATGGCGCAACCCGGATCCGTGTCATGTTTGCAATCCCGGTATTTGCACTGGCCCAGATAGTCATGGAATTCGACAAAACCGTTGAAGATTTGTTCCGGTTCAAGATGCCAGAGGCCAAATTCGCGAACGCCAGGCGAATCAATCACATCGCCGCCGTGCGGGAAGTGATAAAGGCGAGCGGCGGTGGTGGTGTGCTGCCCGAGGCCGGAGACATCGGAAACGTCGTTGGTGAGGATCTGCTCCTCTTGCAACCCGAGCAGCGTGTTAAGCAGGCTCGATTTCCCCACGCCGGACTGCCCGGCGAATATACTGATGCGGTTGGTCAGCGCCTCAATCAGCGGGTTAAGGCCATTCTGTGCATGACTGGAAACCATGAGCACGCGATAGCCGATATGGCGGTAGATATCCATCTGCTCATGGACGAAATTCATACCGTCATCGTCCAGCAGATCGATTTTATTCAGCACGATCAGTGGCTCAACCTGCAAGGCTTCGCAGGCGACAAGGTATCGATCGATAATGTTCAGCGACAACTCTGGCAGGATCGCCGACACCACCACAATTTGATCGATATTGGCGGCGATGGGTTTTACGCCATCATAAAAATCGGGGCGCGTAAGCACCGTGGTGCGTTCATGTACGGCTTCGACAATGCCTTTTACCGTGACGCCTTCCGCTGCTTCTTTGCCAGGACGCCAGACCACCCGGTCGCCGGTGACCAGCGAACGGATCGTGCGACGAATATTACAGCGATGCACTTCGCCGTCGGCGGATTCCACATCGGCATGCATGCCAAAGCGGCTGATCACAACGCCTTCGGACGGATCGCCGAACAGGTTGTCATCATAGTCAGCTTTCTCCGTAGAGGTTTTCAACCGGCGCTGGTGGTTCTCTTTGACGCGGCGCTGCTGCCCTTTGGAGAGTTTATTTTTACTCAATCGTGCTGGCTCCTGGTCGCCCTGGATGGGCAAAACAACTATGATACACGCAATTCTAGATGAATATAGTTACGCGAGAAGGGTGGAAAATAGCATGAGCGCAAATGAAAACAACCTCATTTGGATCGATCTGGAGATGACGGGGTTAGATCCCGAGCGCGATCGCATTATTGAGATCGCGACGCTGGTGACCGATGCAAACCTGAACATTCTGGCGGAAGGGCCGGTCATCGCCGTGCATCAAACCGACGCACAACTGGCGTTAATGGATGACTGGAACGTGCGTACGCATACCGGCAGCGGGCTGGTGGATCGCGTGAAGGCCAGTCAACTGGATGATCGCGCCGCGGAGCTGGCTACCATCGCGTTCTTAAAAGAGTGGGTGCCGGAGGGGAAATCGCCCATTTGCGGCAACAGCATCGGTCAGGACCGCCGTTTCCTGTTTAAGTACATGCCGGAACTGGAGGCTTACTTCCATTATCGCTACCTTGACGTCAGCACGCTGAAAGAGCTGGCTCGTCGCTGGAAACCGGAAGTGCTGGAAGGACTGAAAAAACAGAATACGCATCAGGCGCTGGATGACATTCGCGAATCCGTGGCTGAGCTGGCCTGGTATCGCGAACATTTTATTAAGTTGTAATGTTCATGCGCGCAGGGCCGTTTTTTTTCTGGCCCTGCAAGCCAGTGCTGGCGTGGGTTTGCTGTAAAAATGTGCACTTTGTCGATTAAATCGGCATTTAAACAAAAAAAACGAAAATTTGCTTTCAGGGGCTTGCAGCAGGAAGGATTTCTCGTATAATGCGCCTCCCGTGAAGACACAGAAATGTGAAACACGGCATCACGAAATTTCAGTAAAAAGTAGTTCTAACTTACTGAAAAATCGATGATAAGCGGGAATAGCTCAGTTGGTAGAGCACGACCTTGCCAAGGTCGGGGTCGCGAGTTCGAGTCTCGTTTCCCGCTCCAAAATTTGAAATGCACCATCCAAATTTACTGGTGTCGGCAATGAAGCTGAAACCGGATAAATATGCGGGAATAGCTCAGTTGGTAGAGCACGACCTTGCCAAGGTCGGGGTCGCGAGTTCGAGTCTCGTTTCCCGCTCCAAATTTGAAATGCTGAAAGGCACGCACCATCCAGATTTACTGGTCCCGGCAAGCAAGCTGGTCCAGATAAGTATGCGGGAATAGCTCAGTTGGTAGAGCACGACCTTGCCAAGGTCGGGGTCGCGAGTTCGAGTCTCGTTTCCCGCTCCAAATTTTCACATCAAAAAATTATCCACAGCGGAATGCTTCGCTGGGGACGTTTTTTATTTCCTTCAGGAAAGTGTTGTAAACAGACTTATCCACAGGCCAGTCTTTCATTCGCAACATAATGATTACTTTGAAGGGTGAATAATATTTTTTTAACTGCCTGTAAAATAAAAACAAAATAACATATCAAATTGTTAATGTGATCACTTGACGAATTTGTGGTCATTGAATCGCAATGTGTTTTTTATTTTATTCACAAGCTGTGGATGGCTCAGGCGTCGCGCGGCAGACCTTTTTCCACCACCCTGACCAGCCGCTGCTGTTTCGGCATCTGTACCTCAACGCGGCAGGCGTTTCGCTTCTCTTTTTGCTGCGCAATCGCCCACTGTATGTGTTCATCGAGAAGTGGGTGCTCACCAAGACGCTGCTCCAGCGCCTGAATAGTGGCTTCTTCCCACGGGGCATTGCCCAGGGCGACGGCAATATTACGCAGCCAGCGTAAATGACCAATGCGGCGAATCGCCGACCCTTCTGTCACTTTCAGAAAATGCGCCTCGTTCCAGGCGAACAGATCGATCAACGCGGGCGCATGCAGCGCTTTACGTGGGCTGAAATCGTCCTCGTTGGTCAGTTGCGAGTAGCGATTCCATGGGCAAATGAGCTGGCAATCATCGCAACCATAGATACGGTTGCCGATCAGGAGGCGCAACGCTTCCGGAATAGCGCCTTCAAGCTCAATCGTGAGATAAGAGATACAGCGGCGGGCATCGACAGTATACGGCTCGACAATCGCGCCGGTAGGGCAAATCGTCATGCAAGCCACGCAACGCCCACAGCCTTCTTCCACCGGCTTATCGACAGGCAGGGGCAAATCAATCAGCAATTCGCCCAGAAAGAAAAATGAGCCCGCATCGCGGCTTAAGATAAGTGAGTGCTTACCTGTCCAGCCAAGCCCGGCTTTTTCTGCCAGTGGGCGTTCAAGAATAGGCGCGGAATCCACAAAAGGTCTAAAATTCAGCGAAGCACATTGCTGCTGGATAGTCTCGCCGAGCTTTTTAAGCCGGTTACGCAGCAGCTTATGATAATCGCGGCCCAGCGCATAACGGCTGACATAGCCGAGCGTTGGGTTTTTCAGCGTGCTGGCGAAAGCGGCCTGCGCAGGAAGGTAATTCATGCGCACGCTGATCACGCGCAGCGTGCCGGGGAGAAGCTCGTGGGGACGGGCGCGCATCATACCGTGACGCGCCATCCACTCCATCTCGCCATGATATTGTTTATCCAGCCACGCCTGCAGCTTCGGTTCGCTGGCGCTGAGATCGGTATCAGTAATACCGACATGCTGAAAACCCAGTTCAGAGCCCCACTGTTTGATTTGTTGCGCTAACTGATTGAGATCGAGGGGCTGTGACATGACGGACCATAAAAATGAAGAAAATCGCAGCAAGTATACCACACTCCATCTGGCCTGCTGAGGACCTTAAACGCGCCGAAAAAGAGGCGGCGGACAGCTTCGGTATTACGCTTTATGAGCTGATGCTACGTGCTGGCGAGGCGGCTTTTACTGTGGCACGGGAGCAGTTTCCCGACGCGCGTTGCTGGTTGGTGCTTTGTGGTCACGGCAATAACGGCGGTGATGGTTATGTGGTCGCCAGGCTTGCCGCCGCAGCGGGCATACAGGTGACATTGCTGGCGCTGGAGAGCAACAAACCGCTACCGGAAGAGGCCGCGCAGGCCCGGGATGCCTGGCTTAACGCGGGCGGCGTGATCCATGCGCCCGACATTCTCTGGCCGGAACAGGTTGATTTAATTATTGATGGCCTGCTGGGCACCGGGCTCACCAGTGCGCCGCGCGACAATGTCGCGCAACTGATCGACCGCGCTAACGCCCATCCTGCTCCGGTATTGGCGCTGGACATCCCCTCCGGTCTTAATGCACAAACGGGCGCCGCGCCGGGTGCTGTTATTCAGGCTCATCACACCATCACCTTTATCGCCCTTAAACCTGGCTTGTTGACAGGCAAGGCGCGGGATGTCGTAGGGCAGCTTCATCATCATGCGCTGGGACTGGAATCCTGGCTAAGCGGGCAAGAGACAGCACTGACCCGGTTTGATGCCAGCCAGCTTTGCCGCTGGTTTACGCCGCGTCGCCCGACGTCACATAAAGGCGATCATGGCCGCCTGCTGATCATTGGCGGCGATCACGGTACCTCCGGGGCGATTCGCATGGCTGGCGAGGCAGCACTGCGCGCAGGCGCTGGCCTGGTGCGAGTGCTGACGCGCAGCGAGAATATCGCGCCGCTGCTTACCGCCCGCCCGGAATTGATGGTTCATGAGCTGACCAGCGCCTCGCTGGATGAGAGCCTTGAATGGGCGGATGTGGTAGTGATCGGCCCGGGACTTGGGCAGCAGGAGTGGGGCAAAAAAGCGCTGCAAAAGGTAGAGAATTTCCGTAAACCGATGCTATGGGATGCGGATGCGTTGAACCTTCTGGCAATCAATCCCGATAAACGTCACAATCGCGTACTGACGCCGCACCCTGGCGAGGCTGCGCGCATGCTGAATTGCAGCGTGGCGGAGATCGAAAGCGATCGCCTACTCGCCGCGCAGCGCCTGGTAAAACGGTATGCCGGTGTGGTTGTGCTGAAAGGCGCGGGTACTGTCATTGCCAGCGCAGAGGGCGAAATGGCCATTGTCGATGCCGGTAACGCCGGTATGGCGAGCGGCGGCATGGGGGATGTTTTGTCAGGCATTATTGGCGCGCTACTCGGGCAGAAATTGACGCCCTGGGATGCGGCCTGTGCGGGATGTGTTGCTCATGGCGCTGCGGCTGACAGGCTGGCGGCGCAATTCGGTATGCGCGGTATGTTGGCTACCGATCTATTTACGGCGCTTTGGCGTGTTGTTAACCCGGATGTAGTTGATACAAAAGATGATTAATCGAGTTATTCCTTTACCTGACGAGCAAGCAACACTGGATCTCGGCACGCGTGTGGCGCAGGCTTGCGCCGGTGCGACGGTGATTTATCTGTATGGCGATCTCGGCGCGGGTAAAACCACCTTCAGCCGGGGATTTTTACAGGCCCTGGGTCATCACGGGAATGTCAAAAGCCCGACCTATACCCTCGTTGAACCGTACACTCTCGACTCGCTGACGGTGTATCACTTCGACCTGTATCGTCTTGCGGATCCTGAGGAGCTGGAATTTATGGGCATCCGCGATTATTTTGCCAATGATGCCATTTGCCTGGTTGAGTGGCCGCAACAAGGTGCGGGTGTACTGCCTGACCCGGATGTCGAAATCCATTTAGATTACCAGGCTCAGGGGCGTGAGGCGCGCATTCGCGCGGTATCCTCATCTGGCGATTCGTTACTGGCGCGTATGGCCGGTTGACAGGAAGGATAACGTGATGATCTCTCGCGTTAAAGGTTGGTTGGCGGCTGCGTTCTTACTGCTTTGTACGCAGGCGGGGGCGGCAAGTCTGGCGGATATTCAGGTCTCCAATGGCGATAGCCAGGCGCGTATCACTTTCAGCTTTATGGGCGATCCTGAATATGCGTTTACGCAGCAGGATAAGCGTAGCGTCGCGCTGGATATCAAACAGACCGGCATTATCCAGGGCTTACCGCTGCAGTTTAGCGGCAACAATCTGGTCAAAAGTATCCGCGCCGGGGCGGCAAAAGATAATCAGTCGATCCGTCTGGTGGTGGATTTAACGCAAAATGGCAAAACCCGGGCGGTGAAGCAGCAAAGCGGCGCGGGTTACAACGTGGTCTTTACGATTGATGCCGATGTGCCGCCACCACCACCGCCTAAAGCGGTGGTGCAGCGTAACGATACGTCTGTTTTTACCTCTCGTCCGGCGCAGCCTTCAACGCCTGCGCGCAATCCGTTTAAAGCGGATAACGATCGCATTACCAGCGTGACCAGCAGTAATACGGTGACCCGCCCGGCGGTGCAGACACGCGCTGTATCCGGTGACAAAGTGGTTATCGCCATTGATGCCGGGCACGGTGGTCAGGATCCCGGTGCGATTGGCGCAGGCGGAACACAAGAGAAAAACGTGACCATCTCCATCGCCCGTAAATTGCGTGCGTTGTTGAATGATGACCCGATGTTCAAACCGGTGATGACCCGCGACGGCGACTATTTTATTTCGGTGATGGGGCGTTCCGATGTGGCGCGTAAGCAGAACGCTAATTTCCTGGTTTCTATCCATGCGGACGCTGCGCCGAATCGCGATGCAACCGGTGCCTCGGTATGGGTACTGTCAAACCGCCGGGCAAACAGTGAAATGGCGGGCTGGCTGGAACAGCATGAGAAACAATCGGAACTGTTGGGCGGTGCCGGGGATGTGCTGGCCAATAGCCAGTCTGACCCCTATCTGAGCCAGGCGGTGCTGGATTTACAATTCGGCCATTCCCAGCGCGTCGGTTATGATGTCGCCACCAGTATGCTGGGCCAGCTTGAGCGTGTGGGCGCGTTACATAAGCGTCGCCCGGAACACGCCAGCTTAGGTGTGCTGCGCTCCCCGGATATCCCTTCTGTGCTGGTTGAAACGGGCTTTATCAGTAATTCCGCAGAAGAGCGTTTGTTGGGGAGCGACAATTACCAACAACAGATCGCTGAAGCGATATACGGCGGTCTGCGTAACTATTTCCTCGCACATCCGTTGCAGTCCGCGCCACAAAGCGGAGGCGGGCAGACAGCCAGCGCCGCGGCGCCTGCGAACGGTCTGCTTAACTAAGGATATTTTCATGCCGATACAGGTTCTGCCGCCGCAGCTTGCGAACCAAATCGCCGCTGGCGAAGTGGTAGAGCGCCCTGCGTCGGTGGTGAAAGAGCTGGTTGAAAACAGCCTTGATGCAGGCGCTACGCGAATCGATATTGATATTGAACGTGGCGGCGCCAAGCTTATCCGTATCCGCGATAACGGCAGCGGCATCAACAAAGAGGAGCTGGCACTGGCGCTGGCGCGTCACGCCACCAGTAAAATTGCCTCGCTGGACGATCTTGAGGCCATTATTAGCCTCGGGTTCCGTGGCGAAGCGCTGGCCAGTATCAGCTCTGTTTCCCGTTTAACGCTCACCTCCCGTACTGCGGAACAGCAAGAAGCGTGGCAGGCCTACGCCGAAGGGCGTGATATGGCAGTGACGGTCAAACCCGCTGCTCACCCGGTGGGCACCACGCTGGAAGTGCTGGATCTGTTCTACAACACGCCGGCGCGCCGCAAGTTTATGCGCACGGAAAAAACCGAATTCAACCATATTGATGAGGTTATCCGTCGTATTGCGCTGGCGCGTTTTGATGTCGCTATCAATCTCACGCATAACGGTAAGCTGGTGCGTCAGTACCGCGCGGTCGCTGAAGGCGGGCAAAAAGAGCGCCGTCTTGGGGCGATTTGCGGCACTGCCTTTCTTGAACAAGCGCTGGCCATTGAGTGGCAGCATGGCGATTTATCCCTGCGCGGCTGGGTGGCGGATCCTAAACAGACCACGACGGCTTTTGCTGAGATCCAGTACTGCTATGTGAACAGTCGAATGATGCGCGACCGGTTGATCAATCACGCAATCCGACAGGCCTGTGAAGATAAACTGGGCGCTGATCAGCAACCCGCTTTCGTGCTCTACCTGGAGATCGATCCGCATCAGGTGGACGTCAATGTGCACCCGGCGAAGCATGAAGTGCGCTTCCATCAATCGCGACTGGTGCATGATTTTATCTACCAGGGGGTGCTCAGCGTGCTGCAACAGCAGCTCGACGCACCCTTGCCGCTAACAGACGAACCTGCGCCACGAGCGTTGCCGGAGAACCGAGTGGCGGCAGGGCGTAACCAGTTTTCTCAACCGCTGGTCGCTCGTGAACCGGATGCCCCGCGCATGCCAACCGGCACCGCTCCGGCTCCCCGCAACAGCAGCAGTACGGGCACGACGCCCACCTGGCCGCATGCGCAACCGGGTTACCAAAAGCAGCAGGGCGCGCTGTATCGTCAGTTGCTGGATACGCCTGCCGTGGAGCGCAAAAATGAAGCGCCACAGCCCGCAGCGCCCGCGCTGGAAGGGCACAGCCAGAGTTTTGGCCGCGTTTTAACGCTGATCGCGCCGCACTACGCACTGCTTGAGCGTAACGGGCTGCTGGCATTGCTGGCGCTTCCCGTCGCGGAGCGTTGGTTACGCCATGCTCAGCTTTCCCCTGCCAATGCGCCCGCCTGCGGGCAGCCGTTGCTGATTCCGGTGCGTTTAAAAATTTCGGCGCAGGAGAGCGCGGCGTTGAAACAGGCACAGCCGGTGTTGGAAAAAATGGGCATTGAATTTGTACCGGATGGCCAGCACGTGACCATTCGTGCCGTGCCTTTACCCTTGCGCCAACAAAATTTACAAATCTTGATTCCTGAACTGATAGGCTACCTGGCGCAGCAGACAAGCATTGATGCGGTGAATATTGCCCAGTGGCTGGCTCGTCATCTGGCGAGCGATCATCCGCAATGGAGTGTGGCGCAGGCTATTACCCTGCTGGCCGACGTCGAACGGCTTTGTCCGCATCTGGTGAAGTCCCCACCGGATGGTTTATTACAACCTGTTGATTTACAAACGGCGATGAACGCCCTGAATGATGAGTGAAGTGAGTAAGGCTGGCCTGCCTAAGGCTATTTTTCTGATGGGGCCGACGGCCTCGGGTAAAACGGCATTAGCCATTGCGTTGCGTAAAGTTTTGCCTGTTGAGTTGATAAGCGTGGATTCTGCCCTTATCTATCAGGGCATGGATATCGGTACCGCAAAGCCGAACGCGGAAGAGTTAAACGCCGCTCCACACCGGTTGTTGGATATTCTCGACCCGGCGCAGGCGTATTCCGCAGCGGATTTCCGCCGCGATGCGTTGGCGGAAATGCGTGCGATCACCGAAGCAGGACGCATTCCGCTGCTGGTGGGCGGTACGATGCTCTACTTTAAGGCGCTGCTGGAGGGGCTATCGCCCTTGCCATCCGCGGATGCAAAAGTCAGAGCAGAGATTGAAAAACAAGCGGCAGAGCGTGGATGGGAAGCGTTGCACCAGCAGTTGCGGGAGATCGATCCGGTTGCTGCAGCGCGGATTCATCCAAATGATCCGCAAAGGCTTTCCCGGGCACTGGAAGTTTTTTTCATTTCGGGTAAAACTTTAACAGATCTGACGCAAACGTCGGGAGACGCTCTGCCTTACCAGGTGCATCAGTTCGCCATCGCCCCGGCGAGCCGTGAACTGCTCCATCAACGCATTGAGCAGCGGTTTCATCAGATGTTGGCTTCAGGTTTTGAAGCAGAAGTGCGGGCGCTTTTTGCTCGCGGAGATTTGCATACGGAGATGCCTTCCATTCGTTGTGTGGGATACCGCCAGATGTGGTCGTATCTTGAAGGTGAGATTTCATACGATGAAATGGTTTATCGAGGTATTTGCGCCACGAGGCAGTTAGCCAAGCGACAGATGACATGGCTGCGCGGCTGGGATGGCGTCCACTGGTTAGAGAGTGAAAAGCCAGAAAAGTCTTACCAGGACGTGTTACAGGTTGTTCGTGCTATCGCAGGGTGAATGTGTACAATTAAGTCGTATCGTGCGCGAATTTTTTACGCAGTTTTCAGAGCCTTCGGGTTCTAAGTACAAAACAAGCATATAAGGAAAAGATAGAATGGCTAAGGGGCAATCTTTACAAGATCCGTTCCTGAACGCACTGCGTCGGGAACGTGTTCCAGTTTCAATTTATTTGGTGAATGGTATTAAGCTGCAAGGGCAAATTGAGTCTTTCGATCAGTTCGTGATCCTGTTGAAAAACACGGTCAGCCAGATGGTCTATAAGCACGCGATTTCTACTGTTGTTCCATCTCGTCCGGTTTCTCATCACAGCAACAATGCCGGCGGCGGTACCAGCAGTAACTACCATCATGGTAGCAACGCGCAGGGCTCTGCACAGCAGGACGGCGAAGAAACCGAATAAGGTTTTTGCTGTTTATCTACATCGGGGAGCCAGAAAATCTGCGTTCCCCGCTGATCTTTTTTGAGGGTTTACGCTTGTTTGACCGTTATGAAGCCGGTGAGCAGGCGGTACTGGTACACATCTATTTTTCGCAAGACAAAGATATGGAAGACCTCCAGGAGTTTGAATCTCTGGTCTCTTCCGCCGGTGTCGAAGCAATGCAGGTGATTACCGGTAGCCGTAAAGCACCGCACCCTAAGTATTTCGTTGGCGAAGGTAAAGCAGTTGAAATTGCGGATGCCGTAAAAGCCGTGGGTGCTTCCGTTGTGCTCTTTGATCATGCGCTGACCCCAGCCCAGGAACGTAACCTGGAAAGACTGTGCGAGTGCCGTGTTATCGATCGCACCGGTCTGATTTTGGATATTTTTGCCCAGCGTGCTCGTACGCACGAGGGGAAATTGCAGGTTGAACTGGCGCAGTTGCGCCACCTGGCAACGCGTCTGGTGCGTGGCTGGACCCACCTTGAACGACAAAAAGGCGGGATTGGTTTGCGCGGTCCGGGTGAAACCCAGCTCGAAACCGACCGTCGTTTGTTGCGTAATCGTATTACCCAGATCCTGGCGCGCCTTGAGAAGGTTGAAAAGCAGCGTGAACAAGGGCGTCGCTCCCGCACGAAAGCCGATATCCCAACGGTTTCGCTGGTGGGTTATACCAACGCCGGCAAGTCGACGCTGTTTAACCACATCACCGAAGCGCAGGTGTATGCGGCAGACCAACTGTTCGCAACGCTGGATCCCACGCTGCGTCGTATCGATGTGGCGGATGTCGGGGAAACGGTGCTGGCGGATACCGTAGGGTTTATCCGCCATCTGCCACACGACCTGGTGGCGGCATTTAAAGCGACCTTGCAGGAGACGCGTCAGGCGACGCTGCTGATGCATGTGATCGACGCCGCCGATGCCCGTGTGCAGGAAAACATTGACGCAGTGAATACGGTGCTTGAAGAGATTGAAGCGCACGAGATCCCGACGCTGCTGGTCATGAACAAGATCGATATGCTGGAAGACTTCGAGCCGCGTATCGACAGGGATGAAGAGAATAAACCAATCCGCGTCTGGCTCTCTGCGCAGACCGGTGTTGGCGTACCACTGTTATTCCAGGCTTTGACGGAGCGTCTTGCCGGGGAAGTGGCGCAGCACACGCTGCGTTTGCCTCCGCAGGAAGGGCGACTGAGAAGTCGGTTTTATCAGCTTCAGGCAATAGAAAAAGAGTGGATGGAAGACGATGGCAGCGTAGGTATGCAGGTGCGTATGCCGATTGTCGACTGGCGTCGACTCTGTAAACAAGAACCGGCACTCGAAGAGTACGTCGTCTGACCGGCACAGGCCTGAAGATTTTTCCCCTTTGGGGGTGCCCGCCAGTTCGGGCATACACCGCACGATAGACATATATGGAGCACATACATGGCGTGGAATCAGCCCGGTAACAACGGACAAGACCGCGACCCGTGGGGAAGCAGCAAACCAGGCGGCAACTCTGAGGGAAATGGAAACAAAGGCGGTCGCGATCAGGGGCCACCTGATCTGGATGATATCTTCCGCAAACTGAGCAAAAAACTCGGTGGTTTGGGCGGGGGTAAGAGCTCAGGCGGCGGCAATCCAGGTTCTTCTGGCCCGCGAGGTAATATGGGCGGGCGTGTTGTCGGTATCGTTGCCGCAGCCGCCGTGATTATCTGGGCTGCTACCGGGTTCTACACCATCAAAGAAGCGGAACGCGGCGTGGTTACCCGCTTTGGTAAGTTCAGCCACCTGGTGGAGCCGGGTCTGAACTGGAAGCCGACCTTCATTGATAATGTCACCGCCGTCAACGTCGAGTCCGTGCGTGAACTGGCCGCGTCCGGCGTCATGCTCACCTCTGATGAGAACGTGGTTCGCGTTGAGATGAACGTGCAATACCGCGTGACCGATCCGGAGCGTTACCTGTTCAGCGTGACCAGCGCCGACGACAGCCTGCGTCAGGCGACGGACAGCGCCCTGCGCGGTGTGATCGGTAAATACGTGATGGATCGTATTTTGACCGAAGGCCGTACCGTTATTCGTAGCGATACCCAGCGTGAGCTGGAAGAGACCATTCGTCCGTATAACATGGGTATCACACTGCTGGACGTTAACTTCCAGGCCGCTCGTCCGCCGGAAGAGGTGAAAGCCGCGTTTGATGATGCTATCGCCGCCCGTGAAAACGAGCAGCAATATATTCGTGAAGCGGAAGCGTACACCAACGAAGTTCAGCCGCGTGCTAATGGTCAGGCGCAGCGTATCCTCGAAGAGGCGCGCGCCTATAAAACGCAGACCATTCTGGAAGCACAGGGTGAAGTAGCTCGCTTTGCGAAGCTGCTGCCGGAATACAAAGCCGCGCCGGAAATTACCCGTGAGCGTCTGTATATCGAGACCATGGAAAAAGTGCTGAGCCATACCCGCAAAGTGCTGGTTAACGACAAAGGCGGCAATCTGATGGTGCTGCCGCTGGACCAGATGCTGAAAGGCGGCAATGCGCCTGCGGCAAAGAGTGACAGCAGTGGCGCGAACAACTTGCTGCGCCTGCCGCCTGCGTCTAACTCTGGCAGCAGTGCGAACAGCGCCCCCGCAACGTCTGCGGGAGACATCATGGACCAACGCCGCGTTAACGCGCAGCGTAACGACTACCAGCGTCAGGGGGAATAACGATGCGTAAGTCAGTTATCGCGATCATCATCATCGTGCTGGTAGTGCTCTACACCTCAATTTTTGTGGTGAAAGAAGGTGAGCGTGGCATTTCACTGCGCTTTGGTAAAGTCCTGCGCGACGATGACAACAAACCGTTGGTGTTTGCGCCAGGTCTGCACTTCAAACTGCCATTTATTGAATCGGTTAAAATGCTGGATGCTCGTATCCAGACCATGGATAACCAGGCGGATCGCTTTGTCACCAAAGAGAAGAAAGATCTGATCGTCGACTCCTACATTAAGTGGCGCATCAGTGATTTCAGCCGCTACTATCTGGCGACCGGCGGCGGTGACGTCTCCCAGGCGGAAGTTCTGCTGAAACGTAAGTTCTCTGACCGTCTGCGTTCTGAAATCGGTCGTCTGGATGTGCGTGACATCGTGACCGACTCCCGTGGTCGTTTGACGCTGGAAGTGCGTGATGCGCTGAACTCCGGTTCCGCAGGCACCGAAGATGAAGTGTCGACCCCGGCGGCGGATGATGCGATTGCCAAAGCCGCTGAGCGCGTCACCGAAGAAACGAACGGCAAAGTACCGGTCATTAACCCGAACAGTATGGCGGCGTTAGGTATTGAAGTGGTGGATGTGCGTATCAAGCAGATCAACCTGCCGACCGAAGTGTCCGAGGCGATTTACAACCGTATGCGCGCCGAGCGTGAAGCGGTAGCCCGTCGTCACCGTTCGCAAGGTCAGGAAGAGGCGGAAAAACTGCGCGCCACTGCGGATTACGAAGTGACCAAAACGTTGGCGGAATCTGAGCGTCAGGGGCGTATCCTGCGCGGTGAAGGCGATGCGGAAGCGGCGAAGCTGTTTGCCGATGCCTTTAGCCAGGATCCGGACTTCTATGCCTTTATCCGTAGCCTGCGCGCGTATGAAAGCAGCTTCGAGAGCAACCAGGATGTGATGGTGCTCAGCCCGGACAGCGATTTCTTCCGTTATATGAAGACACCGAGTTCCGCGACACGCTAAGATAGCGTCAGCGGTTTTCATGATAAAAAACCACCGCCCGACTTAAGGCGGTGGTTTTCTTTTTGGAAGGATCAGGAATGAATTCAACAATCTGGCTTGCCCTGGCGCTGGTACTGGTGTTTGAAGGCCTTGGCCCGATGTTCTATCCGCGCGCATGGCGTCGCATGATTGCCTCCTTGAGCCTGCTGCCGGATCATATTTTGCGTCGTTTTGGCGGTGGGCTTGTGGTTGCGGGAGTGGTGATCTACTACATGTTGAGGAAAACGATTGGCTGAAGCAAAAGAGGGCATTTTGCTGCCATTTTGCCCGGAAAAAGTGCTGAATCTGAAAAAAAGCGGTGGTAGAATCCATTTTTAAGCAAACGGTGATTTTGAAAAATGGGTAACAACGTCGTCGTACTGGGCACCCAATGGGGTGACGAAGGTAAAGGGAAGATTGTCGATCTTCTGACTGAACGGGCTAAATATGTTGTGCGCTACCAGGGCGGTCACAACGCAGGCCATACTCTCGTAATCAACGGTGAAAAAACCGTCCTCCATCTTATTCCATCAGGCATTCTTCGTGAAAACGTCACCAGCATCATCGGTAACGGTGTCGTGCTGTCTCCAGCTGCGCTGATGAAAGAGATGAAAGAACTGGAAGACCGTGGTATCCCGGTTCGTGAACGTCTGCTGCTGTCTGAAGCATGCCCGTTAATCCTCGATTATCACGTTGCGCTGGACGTCGCGCGTGAAAAAGCGCGTGGAGCGAAAGCCATCGGCACCACTGGCCGCGGTATCGGGCCAGCATACGAAGACAAAGTTGCTCGTCGCGGTCTGCGCGTTGGCGACCTGTTCGATAAAGCGACTTTCGCCGATAAACTGAAAGAAGTGATGGAATATCACAACTTCCAGTTAGTGAACTTCTACAAAGTGGAAGCAGTTGACTACCAGAAAGTGCTGGACGATGTGATGGCGATTGCCGACATCCTGACCGCGATGGTCGTCGATGTTTCCGATCTGCTGGATCAGGCGCGCAAACGCGGCGACTTCGTGATGTTTGAAGGCGCACAGGGTACGCTGCTGGATATCGACCACGGTACTTATCCGTACGTCACCTCTTCTAACACTACCGCAGGCGGCGTCGCCACCGGTTCCGGCCTTGGCCCACGTTATGTTGATTACGTACTGGGTATTATCAAAGCTTACTCTACGCGTGTGGGTGCGGGTCCGTTCCCGACCGAACTGTTCGATGATATCGGCGAGTTCCTGTGCAAACAGGGTAACGAATATGGCGCGACCACCGGTCGTCGTCGTCGCACCGGCTGGCTGGATACCGTTGCGGTGCGCCGTGCGGTACAGATCAACTCCCTGTCTGGCTTCTGCCTGACCAAGCTGGACGTGCTGGATGGTTTGAAAGAAGTGAAAATCTGCGTGGGTTACCGCATGCCGGACGGCCGCGAAGTGACCACTACGCCTCTGGCGGCAGACAACTGGGAAGGTATCGAGCCGATTTATGAATCAATGCCTGGCTGGTCTGAATCGACGTTTGGTGTGAAAGAGCGCAGCGGTTTGCCACAGGCAGCGCTGAACTACATCAAACGTATTGAAGAACTTACCGGTGTGCCGATCGATATTATCTCTACCGGGCCGGATCGTACGGAAACGATGATCCTGCGTGACCCGTTCGACGCATAATGCTGTTCCGGGGCGTGTTGATCGCGCCCCGTTTCCTCGCTTTTTTCACCCTTCTGTTCAAATAAATTAGCGGCCTGACAGCTGGCTGGTTTATCATCAATAGAGTTAATACCTGTGGGTATCTCACCCTTTCCCATTTATTGAGGTTGATGTGCAGTTAACAAGCTTTACCGATTACGGTTTACGCGCCCTGATTTACATGGCGTCGCTGCCGGAAGGGCAAATGACCAACATTACTGAAGTAACGGAAACGTATGGTGTGTCCCGTAATCATATGGTTAAGATAATCAATCAGCTCAGTCGTGAAGGCTATGTCGCGGCTGTCCGTGGGAAAAACGGCGGGATTCGCCTGGGTAAACCGGCGCAGGATATTCGTATTGGTGATGTTGTGCGCTCCCTCGAACCCCTTTCGCTGGTCAATTGCAGCAGTGAATTCTGCCATATCACCAGCGCCTGTCGCCTTAAAATGGCGCTTTCCAAAGCCGTGAAAAGTTTTCTCAAGGAGCTGGATAACTACACGCTTGCCGATTTGGTTGAAGAGAATCAACCGCTTTACAAATTATTGCTGGTGGAATGACGAAAATTTCCGCCAGAGCTGACAACGGAGGAACCGCAATGTCACAAGATCCTTTCCTCGAACGCGAATCTGAAAAATACACCAACCCCATTCCCAGCCGCGAATTCATCCTCGATCACTTAGCAAAACGCGAAAAACCCGCCAGCCGGGACGAACTGGCCATTGAGCTGAACATCGAAGGTGAAGAACAAAACGAAGCGCTACGCCGCCGTCTGCGCGCCATGGAGCGCGACGGACAACTGGTCTTTACCCGCCGCCAGTGCTATGCCTTACCGGAACGCCTGGACCTGCTGAAAGGCGTGGTCATTGGCCACCGCGACGGTTACGGCTTCCTGCGTGTAGAAGGGCGTAAAGACGATCTCTACCTCTCCAGCGAACAGATGAAAACCTGCATCCACGGCGATCAGGTACTGGCGCAACCGCTCGGCGCGGATCGCAAAGGCCGTCGCGAAGCGCGCATTGTGCGTATTCTGGTGCCGAAAACCAGCCAGATTGTTGGCCGCTACTTTACCGACGCTGGCGTGGGTTTTGTGGTGCCGGACGACAGCCGGTTGAGCTTTGATATTTTAATCCCGCCGGAAGAGATCATGGGCGCGCGCATGGGCTTTGTGGTGGTGGTGGAGCTGACGCAGCGACCGACCCGTCGCACCAAAGCACTGGGGAAAATCGTCGAAGTGCTTGGCGATAATATGGGAACCGGCATGGCTGTGGATATGGCGCTGCGCACCCATGAAATCCCCTACCTGTGGCCGACAGAAGTTGAAAAACAGATTGCCGGGCTGAAAGAGCAAGTGCCGGAAGAAGCGAAAGTGGGTCGCGTGGATTTACGCGATCTGCCGCTGGTCACCATCGACGGCGAAGATGCCCGCGACTTTGATGACGCCGTGTTCTGCGAGAAGAAACGCGGCGGTGGCTGGCGCTTATGGGTAGCCATTGCTGATGTCAGTTACTACGTGCGCCACGGCACCGCGCTGGATAACGAAGCGCGCAACCGCGGCACGTCGGTCTACTTCCCGTCGCAAGTGGTGCCGATGCTGCCGGAAGTGCTCTCTAACGGTTTGTGTTCCCTGAACCCGCAGGTGGATCGCTTGTGCATGGTCTGCGAAATGACCATCTCAGCAAAAGGCCGTTTAACTGGCTTCAAATTCTACGAAGCGGTGATGAGCTCGCATGCGCGTCTGACCTATACCAAAGTGTGGCATATCCTGCAGGGCGATCAGGATCTGCGCGAGCAGTATGCGCCGTTGGTGAAGCACATCGAAGAGCTGCATAACCTGTATAAAGTCCTCGACCAGGCGCGTGCAGAGCGTGGCGGTATCTCGTTTGAGAGCGAAGAAGCGAAGTTTATCTTCAATGCTGAGCGTCGCATCGAACGTATTGAGCAGACCCAGCGCAACGATGCGCACAAACTGATTGAAGAGTGCATGATCCTCGCCAATATCTCCGCCGCACGCTTTGTGGAGAAAGCCAGCGAGCCTGCGCTGTTCCGTATTCACGATAAACCCTCTAACGATGCGATCACGGCGTTCCGTAGTGTGCTCGCTGAGTTGGGCCTGGAGCTGCCTGGCGGCAACAAACCGGAGCCGCGCGACTATGCAGAGCTGCTGGACTCCATCGCCGATCGTCCGGATCATGAGATGCTGCAAACCATGCTGCTGCGTTCCATGAAGCAGGCGATCTACGATCCGGAAAACCGTGGTCACTTTGGGCTGGCGCTGCAATCCTACGCACACTTTACCTCGCCGATTCGCCGTTACCCGGATCTGTCGCTGCACCGCGCCATTAAATATCTGCTGGCGAAAGAGCAGGGGCTGAAGGGCAACAGCACCGAAACTGGCGGCTGGCACTACAGCATGGAAGAGGTGCTGCAACTGGGCCAGCACTGTTCGATGACCGAACGCCGCGCTGATGAAGCCACGCGTGAAGTGTCGGACTGGCTGAAATGCGACTTTATGCAGGATCAAGTAGGCAACACTTTCCCGGGTGTGATCGCCAGCGTGACCGGCTTTGGTTTCTTTGTGCGCCTGGATGATCTGTTTATTGATGGTCTGGTGCATGTCTCTTCGCTGGATAATGACTACTACCGCTTTGACCAGATTGGCCAGCGTCTGATTGGCGAATCCGGCGGGCAGACTTACCGTTTGGGTGACCGCGTGCAGGTGAAAGTCGAAGCGGTCAATATGGACGAGCGTAAGATCGACTTCTCGCTGATCTCCAGCGAACGCGGTCCGCGTAATGTCGGTAAAACCGAGCGTGAGCGCAGCAAGAAAGGCCCGGCAGGTAAAAAAGTCGCCGGGAAAAAACCGCCGCGCCGCCAGATGGGCAAAAAGGTGAACTTTGAGCCGGACAGCGCCTTCCGTGGCGAGCCGGGGAAAGGCAAACCGAAAAAAGCCAAAAAACCGTCGGCGAAGACGCAAAAAATCGCCGCCGCCACCAAAGCAAAACGTGCGGCGAAAAAGAAAGTCGCGCAGTAATATTCCCGAACCCCTTCCTGTGAAGGGGTTTTTTTATGGTTAGTTATTTTCTGCAAATCGATATTTAGTATTTATCGTTAGCCTGCGCAGCCAGATGTATATAGTGAATACCCATCTCTTATTCACCGAATAAAAACCGAAGCCTTTTCGCTTCGGCATATCTCTGTTTTGCAAGGAGCGATTATGCATCTGGCTCGTTTTCCCCGCCTGACATTAGGTCATTTTCCAACGCCGTTGGAACCGCTGAATAATTTAAGCGCGTTACTGGGTGGCCCCAAATTATGGATCAAACGCGACGACGCCACGGGTCTTGCGACCGGCGGCAATAAAACCCGCAAACTGGAGTTCTTACTGGCGGATGCGCTGGCGTCAAACGCCGACGTCATCATTACCCAGGGGGCGACGCAATCAAACCATGTGCGCCAGACTATCGCCGGGGCGGCGAAACTCGGGTTACCGACCAAAGTGCTGCTGGAAAAGCGGGTGACGGATTTTGGCGAAGAGTATCAGCGTTCCGGCAACATCCTGCTGGACGACTTGCTCGGCGGCGAGATTGTCGCGCATCTGCCGGGCGGTACGGACATGCAGCAGTCCATGGAAGAGCTGGCGCAACAGTTGCGCGAGCAGGGGCACAACCCGTACGTCATTCCCGGTGGCGGTTCCAACCCGATCGGTGCGCTGGGCTACGTTGCCTGTGCTGAAGAACTGCTGTTCCAGTCCTCCCAGTTACGTTTGCGCATTGATAGCGTGGTGCACGCGACCGGCAGCACCGGTACACAAGCCGGGCTGGTGGCCGGGTTCAGCGCCACCAATAGCCAGGTGCCGGTACTGGGCATCAGCGTTCGCGCGCCGAAAGCGAAGCAGGAAGAGAACGTCTGGGCGCTGGCATCGCGCACCCGCGAGCTGCTTGGCGTGAAGGGGGAGCTACCGCGCGAAGCGGTGGTGGCTAACAGTGATTACGTTGGCGATGGCTACGGTCTGCCGACAGAAAGCATGCTGGAAGCGCTGACGCTGTTTGCCCGTCATGAAGGTATTTTGCTTGATCCGGTCTACTCCGGAAAAGGCGCGGCCGGGCTTATTGATTTGATCCGTAAAGGTCACTTTAGCCGTGACGAAAACGTGGTGTTTATTCACACAGGCGGCTCGGCCGGATTATTTGGTTATCGCCAGGTGCTGGAGGCGCACGCCCGCCATGGCTAAGCCCTTTTTGCTCGGCGTGTTGGGCGGCATGGGGCCGCTTGCCACGCTGGATTTCCAGCATAAATTGCTGGATGCCACTCCCGCCGACAGCGATCAGCAGCAACTGCCATCGGTAGTCTGGAATGTGCCGCAGGTTGCCGACAGGCAAAAAGCCCTCGCCGGGCTGGGGCCATCGCCGTTACCGCAATTGCTGCTCGGCATCAAAACGCTTAATCAGGCTGGTGCCAGCCATATTGTGATCCCCTGTAATACGGCGCATCACTGGTTTGATGAACTCAGCCGCGCCAGCGCGGCGCCGTTGCTGCATATTGTTGATGCCACTCTTGAAGGACTGGTGGCGCTGCCGCAAAAACCGCAGCGGGTAGGGCTGATAGCCACACAAGGCACGCTGGATGCGGGTTGGTACCAGCGTGCGCTGGCGCAAAAGGGCATTGAGGTGTTGCTGCCCACCGCAGACGAGTTGCAGCAATGGTTTGTGCCCGGTTGTTATGCGGTGAAGCGCGGTGCGTTGCGTGAAGGCGGCGAGTTGCTGAGCTTACAGGCGCAGGCGCTACTGGCGCGCGGCGCTGATCAATTGCTACTGGCTTGCACCGAGGTGCCGCTTGCACTGCATGCGGTAGCCGCACCGTTTCTTTCTCTGGCCCACGATCCGGCGCAATTACTGGCGCAGCGCTGCGCGGAAATATGGCTTGAATATCGTCATTCTTATTTTCCGCATACCCAAAGCAATAATTGGAATAAATAAAAGAGCCCCCAGTGGATATAGTGATTCAGCGCTAATAACGTCGTTTTTTAAAGGTTGAATAAAATGAAAAAAAGTCTCTGCTTATTATTGGCAGCGGGTAGCTTATGGGCCAACGCCAGCTTCGCCGCCACGCCGACGGAAGTCCGCATCGCGTATAGCGGCGGTTCACAGGTATTAATGCTGGCAAAGGCCGACGGCTCGCTGGATAAAGCCTTACACAGTCCGGTGAAATGGGTGCAATTTGCCTCTGGTGCCGATGCGTTAAGTTATTTCGCCAGTAACGCTATCGATATTGCCAATTTCGGCTCCAGCCCGGCGACTGCGGGTATTGTGCGAAAACTGCCGGTGGAAATTATCGGTGTATCGGGGGTGATTGCCAGTTATGAACGTTTAATTGGCAAAGATGGCATCAACACTATCCGTGATATCGAAGGTAAACGCGTGGCTTACCCGCCAAACTCCACTGCGCAATATGCGCTGGAAGCGGCGATAAGCGTTAACAAACTCGACCGCAGTAAAATAACGCTGTTGCCGCTGCGCCCGGCAGAGATGGTGGCGGCATGGAAACGCGGTGATATTGATGCCGGTTACGTTTGGGCACCGTTCGCTCAGGAACTGGAATCTTCTGGCGGTCATCAGGTGTTTGCCACCAAAGATCTGCAAAAAGAGGGCTACCTGATTTACAACAACTACGTGGTGCGTAAAGCCTTCGCGGAGCAGTACCCGGACGCGGTGACGGCGTTCCTGCGTGTACATCAGCAGAAAGTGGATGAGTTCAAGAAAGATCCCGAACGTGCCGCTGCGATTGTCGCGAAAGAGGTGGGGGCGCCAGTGACCACTGCCGCTAACACCCTTGGCGGGCTGGAATACCCGTCGCTGAGCGAACAAGGGACGGCAGCGTGGCTGGGTAACGGCACGCACACCTCCGACAGCGGTATCGGTAAGGCGTTGAGCAAGACCTCCGATTTCCTTGCCGGGATCGGTGAACTGCGTAAGCGCGATATCCCGGCCAACTGGGATGCGGCGATCGACTCCCGTTATATTCGTGATGCGGCGGCTACCGCGCAATGAAATTGAGTCAACATATCGCTATCAGCGTGCTGTCGGTGGCGGTTTTCTTTGTGCTCTGGCAAGTGGCGGCGACCCGGCAGTGGGTCGATCCATTGCTATTACCATCATTGACCGACATTGGCCTCACGGCGGAAGAGCTGCTGGCGGACGGTTACCGGCAGGTGCCGCTGTGGCAGCATATTGTCGTAAGTCTGGCGCGTGCGTTGAGCGCCTTTGCCGTCGCCATTGCGATTGGTATTCCGTTAGGGCTGTTGATGGGGTTATCCGACGGTCTGTCCGCTGTGCTTAACCCCTTCGTGCAGTTTCTGCGGCCGCTGCCGAAAATCGCCCTGATCCCGCTGGCGGTGGTATGGCTGGGGATTGGTGAAGCCTCGAAATTTTTCCTCATCTTTATCGCCACCTTCTTAAGCGTAGTGGTCGGCGCCAGCGCGGCGGTAGAGCGCATCGGCCGGGCGCGTATCCGCGTAGCGCAAACCCTCGGCGCATCCAGGAGTCAGATTTTCCTGCGTGTGGTACTGCCGGATGCGCTACCGGAACTGTTTACCACCGTACGTCTGTCGATTGGCATCGGCTGGACCTCGCTGATTGCGGCCGAAATGGTGGCGGCCAGTTCTGGCCTGGGGTGGATGGTGATCAACGCCAGCTCTTATCTGCGCACCGACATTGTGATGCTCGGCATTTTGCTGCTGGGCGGCATTGGCTATTTACTGGATTTATTACTGCTGGGGCTGCAACGGTGGTTAGCGCCCTGGGCGGGGAAAGAGTGATGACGGCACATATCGCACTGGAAAATGTCTCCCTGACGTTTGCCGCCAAACCACAGCCGTTTACGGTGCTGGAAGATATTTCGCTGGCGTTGTCGCCAGGGGAATTTGTCGTGCTGCTTGGGCCATCCGGCTGCGGAAAATCCACCATCCTTAACCTGGTGGCGGGGTTTACAAAGCCAGACAGCGGCCAGGTGCTGGCGGGCGGTCAGACGGTGCAACAACCCGGCCCCTCGCGGGGGATGATTTTCCAGCAGCCGAACCTGTTTCCGTGGTTATCGGTGCTGGATAACGTCACCTTTGGCCCGCGGTTGGGAAAACATCACAAAGCGGAGGTGAACGCCCGGGCGCTGGAGTGGCTGGCGCGCGTTGGGCTCAAAGGGTTTGAACACCATGCACCATGGCAGCTTTCTGGCGGTATGAAACAGCGGGTGGCGCTGGCGCGCGCCTGGTTGCCCGGCCCGGATGTGCTGCTGCTGGATGAGCCGTTCGGCGCACTGGACGCACAAACGCGGCTGATGATGCAGGAGCTGTTGCGCGAAGCATGGCTGGAAACCCGTACCACGCTGCTGTTTGTGACCCATGATGTGGAAGAAGCGCTGTTTCTCGCCGACCGCATTCTGGTTATGTCGGCGCGGCCGGGCAAGATCGTTGAGGAAATTACGTTGCCGTTTGGCCGTGACCGTGACATTGAAACCCTTGTCGGGCACCCGCAATACGGCGCTATCAAGCAGCATGTCCTGCACCGGGTCAGGCAGGAGGCGAAACGGCACCTGAGTTAGCGCGGGCGGGTGGTTCGTTCTGGGGCGCGTGTCGGGTATAATGGGGCCAGGTGATGACAATCACGGCCCAATAACGCGGCGCAAACCGCCCCAAATGAGTACCATCAATGAGTGAAATGATTTACGGCATCCACGCGGTGCAGGCCCTGTTGGAGCGCGCTCCGGAGCGTTTTCAGGAAGTTTTTATTCTGAAAGGCCGCGAAGACAAACGTCTGCTGCCGCTGATCCACGCGCTGGAAGCGCAAGGCGTGGTGATCCAGGTGGCGAGTCGCCAGTATCTGGATGAAAAAAGCGAAGGTGCGGTTCATCAAGGGATCATTGCTCGCGTGAAGCCGGGGCGTCAGTACCAGGAAAACGATCTGCCGGATCTGATCGCCAGTCTCGATCAGCCGTTCCTGTTGATCCTCGATGGTGTCACCGATCCGCATAACCTTGGCGCATGCTTGCGTAGCGCCGATGCGGCGGGTGTGCATGCGGTGATCGTGCCGAAAGACAAATCCGCTCAACTGAATGCCACCGCGAAAAAAGTCGCCTGTGGCGCGGCGGAAAGCGTTCCGCTGATCCGTGTAACCAACCTTGCCCGCACGATGCGCGTGCTGCAGGAAGAGAATATCTGGATCGTTGGTACCGCCGGTGAAGCGGACCATACCCTGTTCCAGAGCAAAATGACCGGCCGTCTGGCGCTGGTGATGGGCGCTGAAGGCGAAGGTATGCGCCGCCTGACCCGTGAGCATTGCGATGAGCTGATCAGCATCCCGATGGCGGGTAGCGTTTCGTCGCTGAACGTCTCGGTCGCCACGGGCGTCTGTCTGTTTGAAGCTGTGCGCCAACGCGGTCTGTAAGCGGCGAAGCGCAAAAAAACCACCCTTATTCGGGTGGTTTTTTTTACCGTTAACGCTGGTACTATTCGCGGGCAGGTATTTCACACTTATTGCGATGAAATGATCAGGATAGAAAAGATGGCATGGACTGTAGAAACACTGAGCGCAGCATTATTACAATCAGCAACGCTGGACGTAAATATTCAACGCGAAGCGGACGCCTTAATTCTGACGCTGGATGATTACGGCGACTTACAATTAAACGTGCTGTTGACCTCCCGGCAAATCATTATCGAAACCTATATTTGCCCGCTGAACGAAATTAAGCATCAGGATGCATTTAATGCCTTTCTGCTGCGCAATCAAAAACTGTTACCTTTATCTTCTGTTGGCATCTCGCCTGTCGGCGGCGAAGAGTATTATGTCGCGTTCGGCGCACTGTCACTCAACTCGTCGATCGACGATATTCTGCTGGAAATCACCACGCTTGCTGAAAATGCGCTGGATCTCGCTGAATTAACAGATGATTTCACCCAATAACTGAGTCAGGGAGTGATGGTATGGGAATTTTAAAAAGCCTGTTTACGCTGGGTAAATCGTTTATTGCTCAGGCAGAAGAGTCGATTGAAGAAACGCAGGGCGTACGCATGCTGGAACAGCATATTCGCGATGCGCGCACGGAACTGGATAAGGCCGGAAAATCCCGCGTTGACCTGCTGGCGCGAGTGAAGCTGAGCAACGACAAGTTGGAGGATCTGCGCGAGCGTAAAGCTAGTCTTGAAGCGCGTGCGCTGGAAGCGATGGCGAAAAATGTCGATGCGGCGCTGCTCAACGAGGTGGCAACGGAAATCGCCCGTTTGGAAAACGCCATGACTGCGGAAGAGCAGGTGCTGAGCAACCTTGAAACGTCACGCGATGCGGTTGAAAAAGCGGTCACGGCGACGGCGCAACGCATTGAGCAATTTGAGCAGCAGTTGGAAGTGATTAAAGCGACCGAAGCGATGCAGCGTGCGCAGCAGGCGGTAACAACCTCTACCGTGGGCGCATCGAACAATGTGGCGACGGCGGCAGAATCGCTGAAACGTTTGCAGACGCGTCAGGCTGAACGTCAGGCGCGACTGGATGCGGCCACCCAGCTTGAAAAAGTGGCTGACGGGCGCGATCTGGATGAAAAACTCGCGCAGGCAGGCATTGGCGGCAGCGATAAAACCTCCGCGCAGGATGTGCTGGCCAGACTGCAACAGCAACAAAAACAGTGATGCTCTCTTTTCTTAAAAACCTGCTGGGGCGGCCTGATGCGGCGGCCCCGGTAAGAGGTCCGCTCGGATTGCATCTGCACGCCGGTTTCACCGTCGATACGCTGCTGTTTCGCTTGTGCGAAGAGGAGTTGTTGGTCACGCTTCCTGGCGAAGAGTACACCATTGGCGCTTGCGGCAGCTTTGACCTGGGCGCAGGTTGTATGATTCACCGCTACTACACCACCGGTGATGAGTTCCTGCAAATCAGCACCTCTGGTGGTCTGGAAACCAGCAATATCGATGATATTAAGCTGTTCGTGTATGAAGAGAGCGCTGGCGTTTCCGGTGAGAAAACCTGGCGCGAGATGCTGAGCGCGAAAGACATGGGCAAGCCATCGTTGCGCTGGCGCGACTGTCAGTGGCAGCGCGTGTTTAACGCGGAAGAGCGCGGCGATATCGAACCGATTTATACGCTGGAAACCGTCGACAACCCGGCTGGAGCACGCTGGGAAGTGCACAACTTTATGATGGCCTACCAGCGAGAAGTCACCGACGGTGTGTTTGAGTATCTATTGTTGAACGGCGAAGAGACGTTTAATGAACAAAATCAGCCCGAGTGGATCTATTCGCGCGCGCTGGGTGTTGATATTCCCCTGACATCATTAAAGGTCATAGGATAATTATGGGAACGGAAATTCATATTCTGGGTTCACTGCTGGCGTTTGGCTCGTATTTCTTTATTGGCGTCGCGATGGTGCTCTGTTTTCTTTTTGTTTATACGCGTATTACGCCCCATGACGAATGGCGGTTAATTAAAGAGAACAATATTGCCGCGTCGTTAGCATTCAGTGGTTCATTGTTGGGGTATATTATTCCTCTCTCCAGTGCAGCCATTAACTCTGTCAGCATTCCGGATTATTTAATCTGGGGCCTGATTGCACTGGTGGTGCAATTAATGGTCTACGGCGGCGTACGTCTGTATATGCCGAAGCTGAGTGACAAAATTATTCACAGTAATATTGCTGCCGGGTTATTTATGGGCGCGGCGGCGCTGGCGGGCGGGATCTTTAACGCCGCCTGCATGACATGGTAATGGATAATCATGGCCAGAAAGAGAAAGACCCGGCAAAAAAATTATACTCTGTCGCCAGCGCAAAGCCGCAGCCAGCGCCCGCTTTTTTCATCTCCGAAAGAGCGTAAGAGTGGGCAATACCTGACGCTGGCCATTATGGGGGGAGCCGCGTTCTTTGCGTTAAAAGGCTGTAGCGACCACAAAGATGATAATGATGGCGACGGCGTTTATTACACTTCCCAGCAGGATTGCGTCGACGACGGTAATACCGCGCAAGTGTGTAATGATGCGTGGAATAATGCGCGCATGAACTTTGAGCAAGAAATCCCGAATAATATGTCGCAACCCGCGTGCGTGCAGCAATATGATCATTGCTACTACGACAATATTGGCCAGCGCTGGATGCCAGTGCTCAGTGGTTTTTTACTCAGTAAAGCCATCAGAAAAGACCGCGATGAGCAGTATAGCTACAGCAGCGGCGGCTCAACGTACTCTTCCCGCCCGGTGTGGCGTAACCGCGATGGCGACTATAGCTGGCGCTCCGGCGGCAGTACCAGTAACACCAGCGCGAGCAGCCATTATGGGTATACCACCAAAAAGGCGACCACCTTTTCCCGTGGTGGTTTCGGGCGCTCCTCCAGCGCACGTGGAAGCTGGGGAGGATAAGTATGCTACGTCATGATGTTGCCGTTCGCCCCGGGCTTGAACGGATCGCCCGCGATCATGGTTTCGACTTCCATATCATTGATAACGAAATCTACTGGGACGAGAGCCGGGCGTACCGTTTTACGCTGCGGCAAATTGAGGAGCAGATTGAAAAACCCACGGCAGAGTTGCATCAAATGTGCCTCGAGGTGGTGGATCGTGCCGTAGCCGACGAAGCCGTGCTGACACAACTGGCGATCCCGCCACTGTATTGGGACGCCATTGCCGACAGCTGGCGCAGCCGCGATCCTTCGCTTTACGGGCGTATGGATTTTGTCTGGTGCGGCAAGGAGCCGGTGAAGCTGCTGGAATATAATGCCGACACGCCAACATCGCTGTACGAATCCGCTTACTTCCAGTGGCTCTGGATGGAGGATTCCCGGCGCAGCGGCGTTATCCCTCGCGATGCCGATCAGTACAATGCGATTCAGGATAAGCTGATCGCCCGTTTTGCTGAGATACAGGGTCGTCATCCACTCTATTTTTGTTGCTGTAAAGATACGGAAGAAGATCGTGGAACGGTGCTTTATCTGGAGGATTGCGCGCGTCAGGCGGGTCTGGATACACGCTTTATCTACATCGACGATCTCGGGCTGGGTCTTGGCGGCGTGTTGACGGATCTGGATGACAATGTCATTCGTCAGGCTTTCAAGCTCTATCCGCTGGAATGGATGATGCGCGACGAGAACGGCCCCTTGTTGTGTAAACGCCGTGAGCAGTGGCTGGAGCCGTTATGGAAGAGCATTCTCAGTAATAAGGGGCTGCTGCCGCTGCTGTGGCGTTATTTCCCCAATCATCCCAACCTGTTGCCCGCGTGGTTTGATGGCGAAAAGCCGCTGCTGGCGCCGGGTGCAAGCTATGTGCGTAAGCCGCTGTTTTCCCGCGAAGGGGGAAATGTCACCATTCTCGACGGTGCGCATAATGTCATTGAACACGAAGATGGCGACTATGGGCAGGAGCCGATGATTTTCCAGGCTTTTCAGCCGTTACCGCGTTTTGGCGACAGCTACACGTTGATTGGCAGTTGGGTGGTGGATGATGAAGCCGTTGGCATGGGCATCCGCGAAGACTGCTCATTGATCACCAAAGATACTTCCCGTTTTATTCCGCATTATATCGCCGGGTAACTCCGCTTAGCCGCAGGCCCGGTGGCATCCGCGCCACCGGGCGCATTGCGCTGACACTATTCCTGCATTATGTGAGTCGTTTCACGAATGTCGGGTGCAAAATCGTTGCCTTGTGACTCCACTCCCATGCAGTGTCCGCGCGGGCTGTCCATACTTACACCGACTGCCACTGACGGAGGGACACAGCATGCAATGGCAAACGCATACGGTTTTTAATCAACCAACTCCCTTACATAACAGCAACTTATTCCTTTCTGACCGCGCACTGTATGATGCCGTGCTGCGCGAAGGCACGGCATGGGATGCTGAACTGCTTGCCAGCATCGGCCAGCAGTTGGGCACGGCGGAGTCGCTCGAACTTGGACGGCTGGCTAACGCCAATCCTCCGGAATTACTCCGCTACGACGCCACCGGCGCGCGACTCGACGATGTACGCTTTCACCCCGCCTGGCATTTGCTGATGCAGGGCATGTGCGCCAATCGTGTGCACAATCTGGCATGGGAAGAGGACGCGCGCAGCGGATCGTTTGTCGCCCGCGCCGCGCGTTTTGTGCTGCATGCGCAGGTGGAATCCGGCACCCTTTGCCCCATCACCATGACGTTCGCTGCCATCCCCTTGCTGGCGCAGTCGCTACCAAAATCTTTTCACGGCTGGCTAAAACCGCTGCTCAGCGATCGTTACGATCCTCATCTGCTGCCTGGTGACCAGAAACGCGGATTGCTGATCGGCATGGGGATGACCGAGAAGCAGGGGGGTTCAGATGTACTGAGTAACACCACCCGGGCAGAAAAGAGCGGTGATACGTACCGGCTGACCGGGCATAAATGGTTTTTCTCGGTTCCGCAAAGCGATGCGCACCTTGTACTGGCGCAGGCAAAAGGCGGGCTCTCCTGCTTCTTTGTTCCCCGTTTTTTACCCGATGGTCAGCGCAACAACGTGCGGCTGGAACGTCTGAAAGACAAACTCGGTAACCGTTCCAACGCCAGCAGCGAGGCCGAGTTTTGCGATGCCAGCGGTTGGCTGCTGGGGGAAGAGGGCGAAGGGGTTCGGCAGATCCTCAAGATGGGCGGGCTGACGCGCCTTGACTGTGCGCTTGGCAGCCATGGTCTGATGCGTCGTGCATTTTCCGTGGCGCTGTACCATGCCCATCAACGGCAGGCATTTGGCAAAAATCTTGTCGATCAACCGATGATGCGGGAAGTCCTCAGCCGTATGGCGCTGCAACTGGAAGGGCAAACCGCGATGCTGTTTCGCCTGGCCCGCGCCTGGGACAACCGCGCTGATGAGCGGGAAGCATTGTGGGCACGGCTGTTTACACCGGTGGCGAAATTCGCTGTCTGCAAAGCGGGCATTCCTTTTGTGGCGGAAGCGATGGAGGTGCTGGGCGGCATCGGTTACTGCGAAGAGAATGAACTGCCTCGCCTTTACCGCGAAATGCCGGTCAACAGCATCTGGGAAGGCTCCGGAAACGTCATGTGTCTGGACGTGCTGCGTGTGTTGGGTAAGCAACCGGGCGCGGTGGCGCTGCTGGTGGATGAATTTGGCGCGGTGAAAGGCCAGGATCGTCACTTTGATCGTGCGTGGCGGCAACTGCAACAACGGTTGCGTAAACCGGATGAGGCTCAGGGGCGCGAAGTGGCGCAACAGCTGTGGTTACTCGGTGCCGGGGCGCAGATGCTGCAACATGCATCGCCGCCGATGGCGCAGGCGTGGTGTCGGCTGATGCTGGATACCCGTGGCGTGTCGCCGGTTGACGGGCAGGTACAAAACGACCTGCTGCTACGCGCCACGGGTGGGGCCTGTTAGTCCATTTTCAGGCGGAACAGGCTCACCAGTTCCGTCAGATGCGCCCCTTTTTCCCGCAACGTCCGGGCGGTTTCCTCGCTCTGGGAAACCCGTCCGGCGTTGATGTGCGTGGCATCGCCGATATGCGTCATTGCCAGGTTCACCTGGTTGATCCCGGCGGATTGTTCATGTGAAGCCTGGTTAATCTCATGCACCAGCTGGTTGATATCGCCCATATGGCTGATGATCGACTGCATTGCCACACGGGTTGCCTCCGACTGCGCATGCCCTTCGCCCACCTTTTTCAGCGTGTCGCCAATCAGCGCTTCGATCTCTTTTACCGCATTGGCGCTGCGCGCGGCCAGCGCTCGCACTTCCTGCGCCACCACGGCGAACCCTTTGCCGTGCTCCCCTGCGCGGGCGGCTTCTACGGCGGCGTTCAGCGCCAGGATATTGGTCTGGAAGGCGATGGATTCAATCACGTGGGTAATATCGGCGATACGCTGTGACGCGCCGCGAATATCTTCCATGGTCGCGACCGAGTTATCCACGGTTTCGCCGCCTTTTTTCACTGCGTCGGTGGTTTCATTCACCAGATGCTGCGTTTGCTCCATATTGGCTGCATTCTGTTGCACCGTCGCAGTCAGTTGCTCAAGGCTGGCGGAGGTCTCCTCCACGCTGCTGGCCTGCTTGTTGATCTGCTCGCTAATCTCACCGCTGTCAGCGGCCAACGCAGTGGTGCCCAGATTGATCTCTGCTGCGGACTCACGTACCTGCAACACGATTTTATGCAGACCGTCGCCGATGCCGTTGATCGCCGCGATCAACTGACCCACTTCATCATGACGATCGACATTCAGCGTGGCGCGCAGATCGCCGTCGGCATAACGCTGAGCCAGATCGATCACACTGCGCAACGGGCGGGTCAGCCAGCGGCGAATGATCACCACAAAGAGCGCGGCAAAAAGCAGAGAAACCACAACGCCCGCCACCAGGAATTGATCGCGCATGCGGGTCACATCGCTCAGTAAGACCTCTTTGTCGACTTCGCCGACCACCGTCCAGTTCCAGCCGGGCAAGGCCGTGTAGGACATCATTAACGTACGGCCTGTAGCATCCTGACGTGCCAGTGTGCCGCTGCCGTTTTTCAGTAGGGTTTGCAAATCCTTGTCGTCCCACTGCGGGTGCTTGCCTTCGTCGGTGTCGTGGAACAGATAATTACCGTAGTTCTTGCCTTCGTTACGGTCGATCACAAAGAAATGACCGCTGGCACCCAGCTTACGGCCGAGGATCTTATTACGCATCACGTCCCAGGAGCGGGTGATATCCACACCGACAAACAGGATCGCAATGGTGTTGCCGCTGGCATCTTTGACCGGTTGATACTGGGTGATATAGCGTTTACCGAATAGCAGCGCCAGGCCGCGATAAAGCTCGCCTTTCATCAGCGAAGCGAATGCCGGGCTGGCGGGATCCAGTTTGGTGCCAATCGCGCGATCGCCATTTTCTTTGCGCAGCGAGGTCGCGACACGGACAAAGTCATTGCCGCTGCGTACAAACAGCGTGGCAATGGCGCCCGTACGGTTCAGGAAGTCATCAGGAATCGCGTTATTGTTGTGCAGTTCGGTGTCGCCGGCCTTAAGCAGCGGTACATCAATGCCGTTGATTTCGCGGCGCTGTTGCGTATCGATACTCAGCGGCTGCGGCAGAAAACTGCTAAACAAGCGCGTGTAGCTTTCCACCTCTTCACTGAGACTGCTGTTGAACATTTCCACCATATCCACCACACCGGTGGACTGGTTATGCAGGTCTTCCATGGCCAGCGTTTCCAGTTGTTGGCTGGCTTTATTGCTCATCAGAAAAGTGAATAAAAGGAAAAGCGTTGCAACGCTTGCGCCAGTCAGCAGTGACAATTTTGCACCAAGGCCGGTGCGACGAAAGAAGGCGCTCATAATTTGTCCGTTGATCTGTGGGTGAGGCTCCTTCAACGGCACAAAGTGGATAACATTTAGCACATCAATGTAACAAAATGTAACATTGATATTTCTTTACAATAACATAATCTTAGTGAATGTAGGGGAATAAAAAAAGCCACCAGATTTAGGTGGCTTTTTAGAGGGGTCAGGCGTACAGGATGGCCTGCACCCGCCAGTTGTCAACCTGTTGATCTTCCTGCATTCGGACGATGCGATACCAGGAAGCTCCCTGCTCATCCGCTTTTAAGGCGATAACACGCTCCACGTCTTGTAGGCTCCCTGAGACATTGTTGACGGAGATCAGGCCGATTTCATTCAGCCCCGTCACGCAGTCTGCGCTGGCGAACTCTGCGGGCTGCGCTGTTGTATTAAGCATTCCTGTAGAAAGCAACAGTGAGTTTAAGGCAAGAGATCGTTTCATTGTCAGCTCCATTTTACGTTACCCCGAGACATTGCAGGGCATTCCATCGCACAACGGATTCCATCTCATCCTATTGTGCACAGGAGAACATCAATGGACGCAAAGCAGTGTAAATATCCTGAAAATCAATGCCTCGCTACTGTCGGTACAACAGGGCGCGTCCGTACCAGCGGCCGGGTATTACGGTGTCATCCAGCACCTGAATGACGTAATAATTCGCGTCTGCGGCGGTGGCTTTAGCCTTGATTTCACGTTCCACATCCATCGGAGATCCCAATACGGTGACGCTCACCGCGCCGATTTCCCGCAGATTCTGCGTTTGGTAGCGACGAATTTCCTGCGGATGGTCGCTGACCGGCGGTGCGGGTTGCGGGTTGCCTTCCAGTACTGAACAGGCGCTTAACAACAGAACAAGCAGTACCGGCAGCAAGGCACGCATTGTTTTCTCCCTTCTCCTGATAGCCATAGTGTAGTTCCTGATAAATACCCCTTTGAGGGGAATGTTCCCGAACTGTTAGCTCGAGCACTAATTTCGAATGAAAGTATCCTGAAAGCGTAACCTATATCTCAACGTCGCTAAATCCATAGATGAATTCTGACTTGCACCGCGTGTTCGCGGGTGGCATACCTGCACTATAGATCAAGGAGAGTGCGATGATTGAGCTTCAGACTGAACAATTTGCGGGCGTGGAAGCGCTCCATGCTTTTCCGGCGGGGAAACATGCACAGCCGCTTCCCTGTGTGGTTTTTTACCATGGTTTCACCTCATCAAAGCTGGTCTACAGCTATTTCGCGGTGGCGCTGGCGCAGGCCGGTTTTCGCGTCATCATGCCGGATGCGCCGGATCACGGTGCACGGTTTAGCGGCGATGCGCAACATCGGCTTGGTCAGTTCTGGCAAATCCTCCGCGGCAATATTGAAGAGTTTGCTGCACTGCGGGATGCGTTGGAACACCGGGAACTGATTGCAGGTCAGCGGTTAGCGGTAGGCGGAGCCTCCATGGGCGGCATGACGGCGCTGGGTATTATGACGCATCATCCGGAGGTACGCTGTGTCGCGAGCCTGATGGCGTCCGGCTACTTTACAACGCTCGCGCACACGCTGTTTCCCCCGCTGGCGGCGACAGACTTCGCGCGGCAGCATGAGTTTGACGCGATTATCGCACCGCTTGCCCGGTGGGATGTCAGCACCCAACTTGCACGCGTTGCGGATCGTCCGCTGCTGCTGTGGCACGGCGAGCAGGATGACGTGGTTCCGGCAGCCGAATCTTTCCGTTTACAGCAGGCTTTACAAGATAACGGGCTCGACAGTCATCTGACGTATTTGTGGGAGAGTGGGGTAACGCATCGCATTACCCCTCAGGCGCTGGACGCAACCGTCCGTTTTTTCCTTCGCCACCTCTAAACGCGCAGAATTTTAACGCCCTGGTCCTCCAGTTTCTGGAGGATCGCGGGATCGGCATTTTTACCGGTGATCACCATATCTATCTGTTCGGCGCGACTAAACAGCATACCGGCGCGCTCACCCACTTTGCTGCTGTCGACCAGCACCACCAGTTTACCCACGACATTCAGCATGTTCTGTTCCGCCATGGCCGTGAGCATGTCGGTCTTGTATAAGCCCTCCGCGGTCAGCCCTTTGCCGCTGGTAAACATCCAGTGCCCGGCATAGAGCGTGTTTTCGCTATCCTGTGGACTTAGCGTGATGGACTGCGTTTTATTGTACTGGCCGCCCATGATCACCACGCTTTCATGCTCCTGATCGATAAGGTAATTCGCCAGCGGCAGATAGTTAGTGATGATTTGTACGGGTTTACCGCACATCTCGCGCCCCAACAGAAATGCCGTGGAGCCGCAGTTAATCACCACGCTTTCACCGGGGCTAATCAGTTGCGATGCGGCTCTGGCGATGCGTACTTTCTCGTCGTGATTCTGCGCCTGATGGATATTCATCGGCGTCCAGCGCTGACGCTGCTGGCTGACGGCTTCTGCGCCATTACGCACTTTCTTGAGTTTGCCGCTTTCATCCAGTTTGTTGATATCGCGACGGGCCGTTGCCGGAGAAATTCCCAGCCGGGCAATGACTTCTTCAACGGTGACAAACCCGGTTTGCGCCAGCTGCTCCAGCAATATTTGATGTCGTTGCGCTTCCGTCATGAGCTATTCCGATAAAAATTGATTTGAAAAGATGATATTTGAAATAGCCTGAAATTACTAAAGAAAAGAGCAAGCGCCAGGCAACATACGCCCGACGCGTGCGGGTAACCATTACAGAAATGCTTTAAAGGGCAGATCCGGTTCATGGGTAAAGCAATCATCGAACCCACGTGGATAGTGATACTCAAATTTGTCTTTATCCAGCGGCCAGGTGAACTTGCCGCCGACCTGCCAGATAAACGGCTTAAAGCCGTAACCCAGACGATCTTTTTTCATCTCCCACAACACACGAATTTCCTGCGGATCGGCCTGGAAATTTGACCAGATGTCGTGATGGAAGGGGATCACCACTTTGGCGTTCAATGCTTCCGCCATACGCAGCATATCGGCGCTGGTCATTTTGTCGGTGATGCCGCGTGGGTTTTCACCATAGGAACCGAGCGCAACATCAATCTGGTGCTCGTTGCCATGTTTGGCGTAATAGTTGGAGTAGTGGGAATCGCCACTGTGGTACAGGGTGCCGCCCGGGGTTTTAAACAGGTAATTCACCGCGCGTTTATCCATGCCGTCGGGCAATATTCCTGCGGCCTTCTGATCGGCAGGCAAGGTGATCAACGCGGTGCGATCAAACGCATCCAGCGCGTGAATTTCAATGTCTTTGATTTTCACCACATCCCCGGGTTTCATCACAATGCAACGTGATGCCGGTACACCCCAGCCGATCCATAAATCCACACAGGTTTGCGGCCCGATAAACGGCACCGTATCCGGGCAATTTTGCAGTACTGCCGCAGCGACGTTGACGTCGATATGATCGTTGTGATCGTGCGTAGAGAGGACGGCGTCAATCTGGCGAATGGCGAACGGATCGAGCACAAACGGCGTTGTGCGCAGGTTGGGCTGAAGCTTTTCCACTCCGGCCATTCGCTGCATCTGATGACCTTTTTTCATCAGTGGGTTCCCGTGAGATTGTTTACCGGTCCCGCACCAGAAATCGACGCAGATATTGGCGCCTTCCTCCGATTTCAGCCAAATCCCGGTACACCCAAGCCACCACATGGCAAAGGTGCCTGGCACGACCTTTTCCTGTTCGATCTCTTCATTGAGCCAACTTCCCCACTCGGGGAAGGTGCTGAGGATCCAGGATTCGCGGGTGATCGTCTCTACTTTACTCATCGTTTAGTCCCCTTTTTGAGTCATAATGAATCATTTTGTGATTTATTATGATTTATACTGTCACCGTTTAATCAGCAAAGCAATAACCAGAATGCACAGGTATCGAGAGTCAGACGTGCGTTTCGGAGAGAGTGAATCTGCGTGCAATGAATGGTTTTGTTTTTAATATATTGATTTTAATGAATTTAATATTCATGTAAGGATGTGGTGAAAATCCATGTCATCGTGAGGGAAATAATTTGCGTAATGCGTCACAAATAATCATATTTAATCTTGTGGTGATTGTTTGTGATTAATAGAGTGAGTGGCACTTACTGCACGAGATCGTTTCTCGTGTTCTCACCTTCTGGAGAGTGCTATGGAGATCCTCTACAGCGTATTTACCGTTTTTTTTAATCAGGTAATGACCAACGCTCCGCTGCTGTTGGGTATCGTTACTTGCCTGGGTTACATCCTGCTGCGCAAAAGCGTGAGCGTGATTATTAAGGGCACCATCAAAACCATTATCGGTTTTATGCTGCTGCAGGCAGGGTCCGGCATCCTGACCAGCACGTTTAAACCGGTTGTTGCCAAAATGTCGGAAGTGTATGGCATTAATGGCGCGATTTCTGACACTTACGCGTCAATGATGGCGACTATCGAACGTATGGGGGCGGCCTATAGCTGGGTGGGGTACGCGGTATTGCTGGCACTGGCGCTGAACATCCTTTACGTCTTGCTGCGCCGCATCACCGGTATCCGCACCATCATGCTTACCGGCCACATTATGTTCCAGCAGGCCGGGCTTATTGCGGTGTTCTTCTTTATCTCTGGTTATTCGATGTGGACCACCATCATCTGTACGGCGGTTCTGGTGTCACTCTATTGGGGCATCACCTCCAATATGATGTACAAGCCAACGCAGGAGGTGACCGATGGCTGTGGTTTTTCTATCGGGCATCAGCAGCAGTTCGCGTCATGGCTGGCCTGGAAATGCGCGCCGTGGCTGGGGAAGAAAGAGGAGAGCGTTGAAGATCTGAAATTGCCCGGATGGCTCAACATTTTTCATGACAACATCGTGTCTACCGCCATCGTCATGACCCTCTTTTTTGGCGCGATTTTGCTCTCTTTTGGTATCAATACCGTACAGACGATGGCCGGGAAAACACACTGGACGGTCTATATCCTGCAAACAGGTTTCCAGTTTGCCGTGGCGATCTTCATCATTACCCAGGGCGTGCGTATGTTCGTCGCTGAACTGTCCGACGCGTTCAATGGTATCTCCCAGCGCTTAATACCCGGTGCCGTGCTGGCGATCGACTGCGCGGCTATTTATAGCTTCGCGCCGAACGCCGTCGTGTGGGGCTTTATGTGGGGCACCATTGGCCAGCTTATCGCTGTCGGCATCCTCGTCGCCTGTGGCTCGTCCATTCTGATTATTCCCGGCTTTATCCCGATGTTTTTCTCTAACGCCACCATTGGCGTGTTTGCCAACCATTTCGGCGGCTGGCGCGCGGCGCTCAAGATCTGTCTGCTGATGGGCATGATTGAAATCTTCGGCTGTGTGTGGGCGGTCAAACTGACCGCTATGAGCGCGTGGATGGGCATGGCTGACTGGTCCATTCTGGCACCGCCGATGATGCAGGGCTTCGCTTCTCTCGGCATCGTGTTTATGGCCGTCATTATTCTCATTTCTCTGGTTTATATGGTCTTCGCCGGGCGCGCATTGCGTGCGGAAGAAGACGCGGACAAACAGCGGGCAGAAGCCTCTGCTTAATAAGGAGTTCCGATTATGACCGTACGTATCCTGGCTGTATGTGGTTGTGGGCAGGGCAGTTCCATGATCATGAAGATGAAAGTTGACCAGTTTCTGAGTCAGCAAAACGTGGCGCACAGCGTGAGCAGCTGCGCAGTGGGGGAGTACAAAAGCGAGCTGAATAATGCGGACATCATTATTGCCTCGACCCATGTTGCCAGTGAAATCGAGGTGTCCGGCAACAAATATGTGGTCGGCGTGCGCAACATGCTGTCACCAGCGGATTTCGGCCCGAAGCTGATGGAAGTGATCGCTGCACATTTCCCGGCTGACGTGAAATAGGGAGATGCCATGAAATTACGTGATTCGCTGGCGCAGAACCATTCAGTGCGTGTGCAGGCTGAAGCCAGTTGCTGGCAGGAAGCGGTGAAAATTGGCGTCGATCTGCTGGTCGCCGCCGACGTGGTCGAACCCCGTTATTACCAGGCCATTCTGGATGGAGTGGAACGGTTCGGCCCCTATTTTGTGATTGCGCCAGGGCTTGCTATGCCGCATGGGCGACCGGAAGAGGGGGTGAAAAAGAATGGCTTTGCGCTGGTGGTGCTAAAGACGCCGCTGCCGTTTAACCATGAAGAGAACGACCCGGTGGATATCCTTATTACGCTGGCGGCGGTGGATGCGCGGACGCATCAGGAAGACGGCATCATGCAAATCGTTAATTTATTTGAAGATGAGGCCAATTTTGACCGTTTGCGCGCCTGCCGCAGCGAGCAGGATGTTCTGGATTTAATCGATAACGCCACTGCGGCGGCTGTTTAAGAGGGAGTTGATATGTCTCAGTTACCAATGTTACAGGTCGCGCTGGATAACCAGACGCTGTCTCACGCTTATGAAACCACCCGTTTAATTGCCGAAGAGGTGGACATTATCGAAGTCGGCACCATTCTGTGCGTCGGAGAAGGCGTACGGGCGGTGCGCGATCTTAAGGCGCTCTATCCGCACAAAATCGTGCTGGCGGACGCCAAAATTGCCGATGCCGGGAAAATTCTTTCACGGATGTGTTTTGAAGCCCATGCCGACTGGGTCACCGTGATTTGTTGTGCCGACATTAACACGGCCAAAGGGGCGCTGGACGTTGCGAAAGAGTTCAACGGCGACGTGCAGATTGAACTGACCGGTTACTGGACCTGGGAGCAGGCAAAAGAGTGGCGCGATGCGGGGATCCAACAGGTTGTTTACCACCGTAGCCGCGATGCGCAGGCAGCAGGCGTCGCGTGGGGCGACGCAGATATCAGCGCCATTACGCGGCTGGCGGAGATGGGCTTTAAAGTGACCGTCACGGGCGGGCTGGCGCTGGACGATCTGCCGCTGTTCAAGGGTATCCCTATTCATGTCTTTATTGCCGGTCGCAGTATCCGTGATGCTGCCGACCCGGTTGCTGCCGCGCGTCAGTTTAAGCGTTCAATTGCTCAACTGTGGGGCTAAGGAGCGGCCGATGTTGTTCAAACAGGTTCCGCTTGGCATCTATGAAAAAGCCCTCCCGTCAGGGGGGGACTGGCACGAGCGACTGCGGATTGCCAAAAAGCTCGGGTTTGATTTTGTTGAAATGTCGGTGGATGAAACAGACGCGCGTCTTGCTCGTCTTGACTGGAGCCGTGACGAGCGACTTGCGCTGGTGAACGCAGTCGCTGAAACGGGCGTCCGGGTATCGTCCATGTGCCTGAGCGCGCACCGTCGTTTCCCGCTTGGGAGCGAAGATGAGGTGGTTCGTCAGCATGGGTTAACCATCATGTATAAAGCGATTCAATTTGCGCAGGATGTGGGTATCCGCGTGATCCAACTGGCTGGCTACGATGTTTACTACCAGCAAGCCAACAATGAGACGCGCCGCCTTTTTCGCGAGGGGCTGAAAGCGAGCGTTGAAATGGCGAGCCGCGCGCAGGTCACGCTGGCGATGGAGATCATGGACTATCCGTTAATGAACTCCATCAGTAAGGCGCTGGGTTACGCCCACTACCTGAATAACCCGTGGTTCCAGCTTTACCCGGATATCGGCAACTTATCCGCCTGGGACAACGATGTGCAAATGGAGTTGCAGGCCGGTATCGGGCACATCGTTGCCGTGCATGTAAAAGATACCCGACCGGGCATGTTCAAAAATGTGCCTTTTGGTCATGGCGTGGTGGATTTTGAGCGCTGCTTCCGCACGCTCAAACAGAGCGGTTATTGCGGCCCCTACCTGATTGAGATGTGGAGCGAAACCGCTGACGATCCACTGGCAGAAGTGGTTAAAGCACGAGAGTGGGTGTGCGAGCGCATGATGCAGGCCGGGCTTATGGAGGATGTGCATGCTACAGCTTAAACAGCAGGTCTTTGAGGCGAATATGGCGCTGCCGCGCTATGGACTGGTGACCTTTACCTGGGGGAACGTTAGCGCTGTCGATCGCGAACGCGGTCTGGTGGTGATCAAGCCCAGCGGTGTGGCATATGAAGCGATGACCGTGGACGATATGGTGGTGGTGGACATGGGCGGGAATGTCGTTGACGGCAGGCTACTTCCCTCGTCAGATACCGCTACGCATCTCGCTCTTTACCAGCGTTACCCATCGCTGGGCGGCGTGGTGCATACCCACTCTACGCATGCCACCGCATGGGCGCAGGCCGGTCTGGCCATTCCTGCGCTGGGTACGACGCACGCCGACTACTTTCATGGTGATATTCCCTGTTCGCGGGCATTAACGGAGGAAGAAGTGCAGTATGCGTATGAGCTCAACACCGGTAAGGTGATTATCGAAACGCTGGGCGCAGGCGAACCGTTGCATACACCGGGCATTATCGTCTGGCAGCATGGGCCATTTGCGTGGGGTAAGGATGCCCATGACGCGGTGCATAACGCGGTGGTCATGGAAGAAGTGGCAAAAATGGCGTGGATTGCCCGCAGCATCAATCCGCATCTCCATGGCATCGACGATTACCTGATGGACAAGCATTTTCTGCGCAAGCATGGCCCCAATGCGTACTACGGGCAGCGGTAATAACGTCTTCTGCTGGGTGTGGCGGGGGATCCCCGCCGATATTACTGCGCTTGTGGGGTACGTGGAGCGATTCGCATACTCATCAGGGCGAGGATGCAGATAAGCGCACCGGCCCAGAATGTTGACGCTGCGCCGTGTGTTTCCCAAAGAATGCCTGCGCCAAGGCTTGCCAGTAGAAGGGCGATGCCGCTGAGCAGGTTGAACACACCAAAGGCTGTGCCGCGCAGTTCCGCCGGTGCGGTCTGTGCGACCATGGTTGCCAGCAGGCCCTGTGTCATCCCCATATGCACACCCCATAAGGCGACGCCGAGCAGTAGCGTGCTCCAGTGTTGGCTGAGCGCCAGTGCAACATCTGCGAGGATCAGCACCACTAAGCCAAACTGCAATAAATGGCTGTGGCTGATGCGATCTGAGAGTTTGCCAAACGGATAGGCCGTCAGCGAGTAGACGAGGTTCATGGCAACCATCACCAGCGGAATGGTCGCCAGCGGGATCGCCATCTGCTGGGCGCGCAGCACCAGAAACGCTTCGCTAAAGCGGGCGAGCGTAAAGATAAAACCAAGTACCACCACCCACCAATAGGCTTTGCTCAGGCGTTTAAGATTATCGCGGCGGATAGGATTGGTGCGTTTGTGGGCTATTGGCGCTTTCGGTTCGTGCAGGCCAAAAAACAGCAATGCGACGGCCAGCACACCGGGGATCACCGCAATCCAGAATACGGTCTGGAAGTCGTCATTCCACAGCAGCATAAAGGCGACGGCCAGCAGTGGGCCAAGAAAAGCGCCAACGGTATCAAGCGACTGGCGTAAACCAAAGGCGGCGCCGCGGATCTCCGCAGGCGTTACGTCGGCGACCAGCGCGTCACGCGGTGCGCCGCGTATGCCTTTGCCGAGGCGATCTATCATTCGCGCGCCAAACGCCATGCCGGATGAAGACGCCAGCGCGAACAGCGGTTTGCTCAGTGCGCCCATGCCGTAGCCCAGCAGCGCCAGTCCTTTGCGTTTACCAATATAGTCGCTGAGCACACCGGAAAAGACTTTCACCATCAGCGCGGTAGCTTCCGCCAGCCCTTCAATAAGGCCGATTATCACCACGCTTGCGCCGAGTGTGGTCGCCATAAACAGCGGCAGTAAGCTGTGGATCATTTCTGATGAGATATCCATCAGCATACTGACACAGCCCAGCACCCAGACACCTTTAGGTATCTGGCTTAATGTTGCAAAACGCCTGAACATGTTTTTCCCCGCCATGCTTTCACAATGCAGTCAGACGGTTATTAAACCTGCCGGCAGCTGATTTGATAAGACAGAAGGGGAAATAATTGTTATCAACAGCGGCCCCAGAGCAGGGGCCGCAATATCCAGAAGAGAAAATAGATATCTGTGTGCTTAGCGGTAGATATACGCGCTGGCATGCAGGTTGCCGTTGCTACCCGGTTCGTGGGTCAGCATCGGCCGGTAATATTGGGCGTTTTGCGCGTCCGTTTCGTCATTGAGAGCCTGGTCTGCTTCACTTTCGGTGGCGAAGTTATGATTAATATAGATAACGCCTAAGCTATGCACATCGTCCATGTTTCGGGCTTGCTGGTTATTGAGTTTGATTGCTGCTGCTGCGTTCAGGCTTAGCAGCAAAGTTGTAAGTAAGATTGCGATGTATTTCATGATATTACGCTCCAGTACGACGTGAGTTATTCGTTTTTGAACATCTCTCCTCCTGTGTTTTGAGGCCTGATTAAAGTCTACTCGTTCGCCTGAAAACGTATCGCGACCATTTCTGATGCTGTCGTTCAAAAAATTGCCGTATCAGGCTTGTTTTAATTTTAAGCCGTGCTGGCCAGTTCTCTTTGCGCTTAGTGCGAATTATTTGCTCAATGAACTTGAGTTTGGCGAGGGAGGTAAGTATTATGACGCGTCAATTTTTCAGCCGACCTTTAACACGTTCCTTGCCTCCCCGGGATTCGGCTGACCCAGACAGGAGGCTGAATAATCCGTAAGGAGCAATTCGATGCGTCATTACGAAATCGTTTTTATGGTCCATCCTGACCAGAGCGAACAGGTTCCGGGCATGATCGAGCGTTACACTGGTGCTATCACTGGTGCGCAAGGCACGATCCACCGTCTGGAAGACTGGGGCCGCCGTCAGCTGGCTTACCCGATCAACAAACTGCACAAAGCACACTACGTTCTGATGAACGTTGAAGCACCGCAGGAAGTTATCGATGAGCTGGAAACAAACTTCCGCTTCAACGATGCCGTTATCCGTAGCATGGTAATGCGTACTAAACACGCTGTTACCGAAGCATCTCCGATGGTTAAAGCGAAAGACGAGCGTCGTGAACGTCGCGATGATTTCGCAAACGAAACCGCAGATGATGCAGATGCTGGGGATTCTGAAGAGTAATCCTTGATGGTTAACCGTCTGGAGTTGTCCGGCACCGTGTGCAGGACGCCGCTTCGTAAGGTCAGCCCATCAGGAATTCCTCATTGCCAGTTCGTGCTTGAGCACCGTTCTGTGCAGGAGGAAGCCGGTTTTCACCGGCAGGCGTGGTGCCAAATGCCTGTAATAATCAGCGGGCAAGAGAACCAGGCCATTACTCACAGTATAACGGTCGGTAGCGCAGTAACCGTTCAGGGGTTCATCAGTTGCCACAAGGCAAAGAACGGCTTGAGCAAAATGGTTCTGCATGCCGAGCAGATTGAATTGATAGATTCTGGAGACTAGCCAAATGGCACGTTATTTCCGTCGTCGCAAGTTCTGCCGTTTCACCGCGGAAGGCGTTCAAGAGATCGACTATAAAGATATCGCTACGCTGAAAAACTACATCACCGAAAGCGGTAAGATTGTCCCGAGCCGTATCACCGGTACCCGTGCAAAATACCAGCGCCAGCTGGCTCGCGCTATCAAACGCGCTCGCTACCTGTCCCTGCTGCCGTACACTGATCGTCATCAGTAATCGGTCACGGTCCATTAATACGACTTTGAGAGGATAAGGTAATGCAAGTTATTCTGCTTGATAAAGTAGCAAACCTGGGTAGCCTGGGTGATCAGGTTAACGTTAAAGCGGGCTACGCTCGTAACTTCCTGGTACCGCAGGGTAAAGCTGTTCCGGCTACCAAGAAAAACGTTGAGTATTTCGAAGCACGTCGTGCTGAACTGGAAGCCAAACTGGCTGACGTTCTGGCGGCTGCTAACGCTCGTGCTGAAAGCATCAATGCACTGGGCAGCGTTACCATCGCGTCTAAATCTGGCGACGAAGGTAAACTGTTCGGTTCCATCGGTACTCGCGATATCGCTGACGCTGTAACTGCAGCTGGCGTTAAAGTGGCTAAGAGCGAAGTTCGTCTGCCGAACGGCGTTCTGCGTACTGTTGGCGAGCACGAAGTGGACTTCCAGGTTCACAGCGAAGTATTCGCTAAACTGACTGTAAACGTTGTTGCTGAGTAATTTTTTACTCTAAAACGATGTTGAAACGCCGGCCTTGTGCCGGCGTTTTGCTTTTCTGCATGACCAAAAAAGGCTATTTCGCCTTGTATGGTAGCTATTTCAGGTGCATTCTTCGATAATAAATTGAAACGCAATTTTATTTCTGAGATTTGTCATGGACACAGCTTTACCCACGCCCGTTTTTGCCCGCCGAAATGTTGCTTATGCCTGCGCTACGCTCTGCTGCCTGCTCTGGGGCAGTTCCTACCCGGCAATAAAAAGCGGCTACGAACTTTTTCACATTGCCACCGATGATATCCCGTCAAAAGTCGTGTTCGCCGGGTATCGGTTTTTATTTGCCGGTGCGCTATTGCTGCTGTTTGCGCTGGCGCAGCGTAAACCGATCGGCAGGCTGACCACTGCCCAGTTTGGGCAACTGACGATACTGGGGCTGACCCAGACCACCCTGCAGTACACTTTTTTCTATATTGGTCTTGCCTTCACCACCGGCGTAAACGGTTCGATCATGAATGCGACCGGCACGTTCTTTAGCGTTCTGCTGGCTCACTTTATCTATCAGAACGACAAACTCAGTTTTAACAAAGCGCTGGGCTGTATTTTGGGTTTTGTGGGTGTAATGCTGGTTAACTTCCACAGTGGATTACGTGACTTTAGCTTTGTCTGGCACGGCGATGGATTCATTATCCTGGCGGCGTTCATCCTTTCTGCTTCCACACTCTACGGCAAACGCATCTCCCAGACGGTCGACCCGACGGTGATGACCGGCTGGCAACTGGCTATCGGTGGCGTTGCGCTGTTGGCGGGCGGATATTTGTCGGGTGGCAGGCTCGACGTGACTGGCGTGGCGGCGGTGGCGATCCTCGGCTACCTGACGTTACTGTCGGCGATCGCATTTGCGTTATGGAGCATGCTGCTGAAAGTGAACCGCGTAAGCATGATTGCACCGTTCAACTTTGTGATACCGGTTGCGGGTACCGTGTTATCCGCCATTTTTCTCGGTGAGAACATCCTGGAACTCAAATACGCGATTGCGCTGGTGCTGGTCTGTTCGGGGATCTGGTGGGTCAATAAACGCGCCGGGTAAACCGCTACCCGGCGGTGAATTTAGCGGGCACGAATAAAACTGCCGTCCGGCTGGCGGGTGAACAGCACCGGCTGGCCGCCGGTCTCAATGGTCAGTCCGGTCACGACGCCGTTGGCGTTCTGGCGAATTTTCACCATCTGACCGCTTTGCAATGTGCTGAGCGGTTTACCGTCACCCTCCACTTTTGCCATTGCATACACATCCGTTGGCGGCAGGTTATGGTCGCGGAACAGTTGCGCCAGTGTTTTCCCTTCTTCAACGCGGTAAGCGCGCCACTGCTGCTCAATACCGCCAGACGAGGCGACCGGCCGGTTCTGGGTGGCGGCGGGTTGCTGTTGTTGAACGGGCTGTTGCTGCTGCGGCTCGCTAAATGTTGTTGTTTGCTGTGGCTCGCTCATCACTGGCGGCGGGGTTTGCTCTGGTGCGGTTTGTTGTGTCGTCGTTGATGAAGGCAACTCAATTTGCGCTTCACGAGGAGCGGATGCGGGAGTTATGGACGTCGTGTCCGTTGCCGGGAGCAGGAAACCCATCACCACCAGTAAAGCGGCGAGGATCAGACCACGACGGTGCATTGGCGGGAGCGGGTCCATCAGGCGAAAATGGTCCGGGGCGTGCCAGATTTTCGCCAGGGTAGGTTTCAGTTCAAAGCGCCCGGGCATGGCTTTCCTCCTGCTCCGCGTCATGTAATGTCCTGTCTCGTTGAGTATATACACGTTATGCTTTTAGCGTCGTTTCTGTGGCGGATAACTGCCTGATTGATGGTGTAAAGCGGCTTCTTGCGACCACAAATCAGGATTTATCCTGGTTCCCGTTATTCTTTCCCTTTCTCGGTGATTTGTCATCTTTCCTGAGACAAAGTTGTACCCGGCGCAGCACGACTGTTATGCTGCGCGCTACCTTAAAAAGCGATGGAAGGAAAACCCATGACAACCCCAACTTTTGACACGATCGAAGCGCAAGCCAGCTATGGCATTGGTTTACAGGTAGGACAGCAGCTGAGCGAATCCGGGTTAGAGGGGCTGTTACCGGAAGCGCTGGTCGCGGGTATCGCGGACGCGCTGGCGGGCAAACAACCTGCCGTGCCGGTTGATGTTGTACATCGCGCGCTGCGCGAAATTCACGAGCGTGCCGATGCGGTTCGTCGTTCACGTTTTGAAGAAATGGCGGCGGAAGGCGTGAAATATCTGGATGAAAACCGTGAGCGTGAAGGCGTGAACAGCACCGAATCCGGCCTACAGTTCCGCGTGCTCAACCAGGGTGAAGGCGCTATTCCGGCGCGTACCGACCGCGTTCGTGTGCACTACACCGGTAAACTTATCGACGGTACGGTATTCGACAGCTCCGTGGCGCGCGGCGAACCGGCTGAATTCCCGGTTAACGGCGTGATTGCAGGTTGGATCGAAGCCCTGACGCTGATGCCGGTGGGTTCCAAATGGGAACTGACTATTCCGCACAACCTCGCGTATGGCGAGCGTGGCGCTGGCGCATCGATTCCGCCATTCAGTACGCTGATTTTCGACGTGGAACTGCTGGAAATCCTGTAATTCCCCGCATGAATACCTCTCTCCGTCAGGAGAGAGGTTGTCTGACTGCGCTGATCGTTCGTTAATAAAACTATTATCAATATATTATCTTGCAAACTGCACGATCGGGTGTATTTTTGTGAACTATTTCGCATTAAGTAAGTGATATGACACTCACTTTAAACAAATATTTAACATTAGATTTAATTCAGAGTATTCATCCCGCCGATTCTTACCTAATATCGTTGCGTCCTGGAAAGGGCGGAACGCGCAGATAAAAAAGGCCAGCAGAGCCCCAACACAACACAGACAGGAACTAAACATGGTAGATCAGGTTAAAGTCGTGGCCGACGAACAGGCCCCGGCTGAACAGTCGCTACGGCGCAATCTTACTAACCGACATATCCAGCTAATCGCTATCGGCGGCGCCATCGGCACCGGGCTGTTTATGGGCTCCGGAAAAACCATCAGCCTCGCTGGCCCTTCGATCATTTTTGTCTATATGATCATCGGCTTTATGCTGTTTTTCGTTATGCGTGCAATGGGCGAGTTGCTGCTGTCGAATCTCGAATACAAATCGTTTAGCGACTTCGCCGCCGACCTGTTGGGGCCGTGGGCGGGGTACTTCACCGGTTGGACCTACTGGTTCTGTTGGGTGGTAACCGGTATGGCGGACGTGGTGGCCATCACGGCATATGCGCAGTTCTGGTTCCCTGGTCTGTCTGACTGGGTGGCAGCGCTGGCGGTGGTGTTTGTGCTGCTGAGTCTGAACCTCGCGACGGTAAAAATGTTCGGCGAGATGGAGTTCTGGTTCGCGATGATCAAAATCGTCGCCATTGTGGCGCTGATCATTGTGGGCGTGGTGATGGTGCTGATGCACTTCAAATCACCGGCTGGCGTAGAAGCCTCTTTTGCGCATCTGTGGAATGACGGTGGCTGGTTCCCGAAAGGCATCAGCGGTTTCTTTGCCGGGTTCCAGATTGCCGTGTTTGCTTTTGTGGGTATTGAGTTGGTGGGCACAACCGCCGCGGAAACCAAAGATCCCGAGAAATCTCTGCCGCGCGCCATTAACTCGATCCCGGTGCGCATTATCATGTTCTACGTGTTTGCGCTGATTGTCATTATGTCGGTGACGCCGTGGAGTTCCGTGGTGCCGGATAAGAGCCCGTTTGTTGAACTGTTTATACTGGTAGGGATCCCGGCGGCGGCGAGCATCATTAACTTTGTGGTGCTGACCTCTGCGGCCTCTTCCGCCAACAGCGGCGTCTTTTCCACCAGCCGCATGCTGTTTGGCCTAGCGCAGGATGGCGTCGCGCCCAAATCGTTCGGGATACTCTCTAAACGCGCTGTTCCGGCGAAAGGGCTGACCTTCTCCTGCCTGTGCCTGCTCGGCGGCGTGGCGATACTGTATGTGAACCCGAGCGCGATTGCGGCATTCACCATGATCACAACCGTGTCGGCGATCCTGTTTATGTTTGTCTGGACGATCATTCTTTGCTCGTACCTGGTCTACCGCAAGAAGCGCCCGCACCTGCACGAGCAATCCAGCTACAAAATGCCGTTGGGCAAGTTGATGTGCTGGGTGTGCATGGCCTTCTTTGTCTTCGTGCTGGCGCTGCTGACGCTGGAAACGGACACCCGTCAGGCACTGCTGGTGACGCCACTGTGGTTTGTGGTGCTGGGCGCAGGCTGGCTGTACGCCGGTAAAAAGCGTCTGGCCGACCGCCAGCCATAAAAAAAGAGCCGCAATGCGGCTCTAAACTTCCATGAATCAAGGGCGCTCTCGGGCGCCTTTATTTTTCGCCTGCGAGGGCACGCGGGAACAGATTATTGTTTTCCAGACTGATGTGTTCCATCAGGTCATCAATCAGCGTATTAATGCCGTTGTACATCGCTTTCCAGGTGGTGCAGGCTTCCGGCGGCGGTGTCACGTTATTAGTGATGTGCTTGATCACGTCCAGCAACTCACCGGCTTCATCATGCTCGCTTTCCATTACGCTGATCGGCCCCATCGCCTGCGACCCCATACCCTGTTTGATCATCGGGAAGAGAATTTGCTCTTCTTTCATCATGTGGCTGGAGAGTTCCTGGTGCAGCATCGTCAGGTATTTGGTTAAACCGCGCGGCACGTTAGGTTTGTCGGCGTGAACGCGCTCCACTTTGGTGGCTTGCAGGATCAGTTCCGGTAGTTGTTCACGGTGACGATCGTGGTAACGCACAATGATGTGATCGATGATTTCCGCCAGCCCCGCGATGCGCCAGTCTTTGTCGATCGGTTGTTCCGCCAGCGTCGCCAGCTCCGCTTCGATAACCTCAATATCCAGCTCTTTGCGGGCCGCTGAGCGCCCCAGCGTTTGCTTACCGCCGCAGCAGTAATCCATATCGTATTTACGGAACAGAGCGGAGGCGCGGGGGATAGAGAGCGCCAGCTCACCCAGGGGTTGATCGCGGAAAGCCATAGCAGTTACCTCATCGTGAAATTATAAGTTGCATTTTAAATGCGTCTTTATGGCGATGATATACCCCTTTCGGGGCAGCGGGAATGGCCTTATGCCTTTCACAGGCAAAAAACAGTGATATTCATCACAAAAATTCTTTCGATGTTAACATATTGAATGCAGATGGTTTTTCTGGAAAGTTTTGGATAAGGGAATGTTGCAAGATTAAACAACTCTGTCGCACTGCCGATACAAACACCTCAGACAATATCCTGCACTTACTATAGGCCTATGATGTTCAAACGAATTAAAGTTATTACATTGTTAATCATGGTGTTACTCGTGCTTGGCGCCATGCAATTGATCTCCGCTGGCGTGTTTATCAGCGCGCTGAATAACGATAAAAACAACTTCACCGTTTCTCAGGTTTCCAGCCAGAACGTTTCCGAATTTACCGATGCCTGGATCAGCCTTAACCAGGCGCGCGTGACGCTGAACCGCGGCATGCTGCGTCTGCAAAGCAGCACCGCCAGCCAGATTAACGGCGGGCAACTCAGTGAACTGGCAAACAATGCCACTGAACTGCTGAACCAGGCACAGAAGCATTTCGACAAATACAAAGCCATTCCGGAAACCCCGGGTCTCGACAAAAATCTGTCGAAAGATCTGGAAACCCAGTATGGCGTCTACCATGCCACGCTGACGGAAATGAACCGTTTGCTGTTGGCCGGTAAACTGGAAGATATGTTCCGCCAGAACGCCGAGCAGAAGCAGACCGCGATGCAAAAAAGCTACCGCGCATGGCGTGATGCACAGACCGTGCTGGCGAACGAAGGCGTCATCGAGAACGAACGTGATTACCAGCGCATTATGTGGATCATCGCGCTGGTCATGCTGGTGGTACTGGCGGTTATCGTGATGAGCTGGGTCGCAATGCAGCGCGTCCTGCTGAAACCGTTGCACGAAGTGATGGGGCATATTCGTCATATCGCCACCGGTGACCTGACGCACAACATTAACGCCGATGGCAAAAATGAGATGGCGCTGCTGGCGAAAAACGTGCAGGAGATGCAGCAGTCGCTGGTGAAAACCGTGAGCGTGGTGCGTGATGGCGCAGACACTATTTATACCGGTGCGGGCGAAATCTCCGCCGGTAGCAACGATCTCTCTTCCCGTACCGAACAGCAGGCGGCTTCTCTGGAAGAGACAGCAGCCAGCATGGAGCAATTGACTGCCACGGTGAAACAAAACGCCGACAACGCCCGTCAGGCAACGCAACTGGCGCTGAATGCGTCCGGTACCGCTAAAAAAGGCGGTCAGGTGGTGGATGGCGTGGTGCGTACGATGGATGAAATCGCCACCAGCTCAAGCAAAATTGCGCAGATCACCAACGTGATTGATGGCATTGCCTTCCAGACCAATATCCTGGCGTTGAACGCCGCCGTAGAAGCCGCCCGTGCGGGTGAGCAGGGCCGTGGTTTTGCGGTGGTGGCCGGTGAAGTCCGTACGTTGGCGCAGCGTAGCGCCCAGGCGGCGAAAGAGATCAAAGGGCTGATCGAAGATTCCGGCAACCGCGTTGATGCGGGGGCGGCGCTGGTTCACCAGGCGGGTGAAACCATGGCCGAGATCGTCAGCGCGGTCACGCGTGTGACGGACATTATGGGGGAAATCTCCTCGGCGTCTGATGAGCAGAGCCGTGGGATTGACCAGGTGGGCCAGGCCGTGGCTGAGATGGATCGTGTGACACAGCAGAATGCGTCGCTGGTGGAAGAGTCTGCCGCTGCCGCAGCTGCACTGGAAGAACAGGCGGCGCGCCTGACCGAAACCGTGGCGGTGTTTAAGGTCAACCGCACACAGCGCGCCAAAACCACCGCGCTGCGTTCACCTACCAGCACGCCAACAGTGAAAGCGGCGGAAAGCTTCAATGAAGCGAACTGGGAAACCTTCTAAATCGCGTTAACCCGGCTTCTCCGGCCGGGTCATCTTCCCACCGCGTTACGTCGCATCACTCAGTGGCGTAACGCGGGTTTTCACCGGTTTTGATAACACCGCCGTTACCACTCCGCCCACCAGCAAAATAATGCCGCAGAAGGTCAGTAGCGGCGGCATGCTCTGGCGCAGCAGGAAGGTATAGAGCAGCCCGGCAAGGGTTTCGAAAACAATCAGCGGGCCGACAATCACGGTGGGCAGCCTCTGGCAGGCGATGTTCCAGCACAGCGTGCCAACCCATGAGCAAAACACCGCAATCACAAACATCAGGCCAATAAACACCCACGGACGCGGGCCAAAAGGCAGGGCAAAGTCCGGCTGTTGTCCGCAGAGCCACAGCGTGGCGGCAATATACCCAACCAGCGACACCGGCAGCGTCACCAGCGCTTGCGCAGTGGCCCACATCAGTGGATTTTTATCCGGATTTTCCCGCAACCAGCGGGCGTTACGTAATGCATACCATGCCCAGCAGGCGACCGAGGTAAAGGCCAGCGCAATACCGGAGCCGTAGCGCCAGGCGCTGAAATCGGGCAAACCGTGGCGCAGTTCAGCAATATTTACGCACCCCAGCCCCAGCGCGATGCACACCAGCGCAGGTGACAGACGCCGCCACGAGAGTTTACCGTCTCGCTGGCTGTAGAGCAGGTTGGCGCACACCGGGATCACCACTGGCAGCGTGGCGATAATCATGGTGGAGACCGGCGCGCCGGTACGCTGGATAGCACTGGCCAGGCAGACGTAATAAATCAGGTTGCCCATGATGGTCAGCCACAGCGCGGTGACCCAGTCGCTGCGCGTCAACTGGCGCAGGCGCGCACGGCCCAGCCAGGCCAGCGGCAGGGCAATCAGCCCCAATGCCAGGTAGCGCCCGGTTGATTGCAGTACCGCCGGGTAATCCGGCACAATCAGCGGCCCAACAAAAATCAGCCCCCACAACAGCCCGGCAAGCAGGGCATACAACACACCACTAATCATCTTCCCATCCATTTCTCTCTTGTTCAGAAGCAGTGTAGGGAAGTGGCAGGCAGGAATATTGTATGAGATTGCGCATTAACGGCGCGCAACCTGTTTCTGGTAGCGTACCGGCGTAATGCCGTAACGGTGGGTAAAGGCGCGGGTGAGATGCGACTGATCGCTTAACCCGGTCGCCGCAGCGACATCGGCGGCGGGCATGCCCTGCGAGAGAAATGCTTTGGCGCGCCACAGGCGGATCGCCATCAGCATCTGGTGCGGGGTGACGTGAAAATGGGCCTTGAACTGGCGCTGGAAGTGATACGGGCTGAGCGCTGCGACATTTGCCAGTTCATCCAGCGTCAGGCTGTTCATATAGTTATCGTGCAGGTATTCGCGCACCCGATCAAAACGGTGCGCCCCCTCAGGGCGCTGCGGCGCATGGTGCGCCAGTGGGCGGAACGTGTCGATCAGATTCAGCAGGATCCCCTGTTGCGCCAGTGGATCGTCGGTATGCCACAGACTGTGGATCTGCGCGCAGATCAGCCGGGTGCGCAGGGGATCGTGACGTGTGACATCGCTAAACCACCAATGACGGATGCCGGTAACCTGCTCCAGTAACGCCGGATCCAGATAGACCATGCGGTAACGCCAGCCGTCGGCGGTTTCCGCTTCGCCGGTATGCAGCTCATCGGGGTTCATGGTGACCACGGAATTCGCCGGGGCGACATATTGCGTGCCGCGATAACGAAAACGCTCGGCACCCGCTTCAATCGCGCCAATGCCGAATGCTTCATGGGTGTGCGGTTCAAAGGCGTAACGGGAGATATGCGCGTGGTACAGCTCGATCCCTGGCAGTAAATCCAGATGACGAAAACTGGCGCAATCTCGCTTGTCGTTAAACTGTTCTGGTACGCCTTCCACTTCGGGTTCCTCCGCACAGGCCATCTCTCTATTATTAGGGATGACCTGGCAGGAGGCTACAAAAATTAACCAGTCTGTAACGTTTACAGAATGGTGTCGACGCTGTCGGCAATTGGTGTGGTCGGGCGGCCAATCAGTTTGCTCAACGTTTTGCTGTCGTCAAACAGACCGCCTTTTGCCGCGCCCGCATCGGAGTCCGCCAGCAGGTTCGCAAACACGTCCGGCAGGCCCACTTCTTTCAGCGCGGCGGCGAAATCAGCTTCACTCAGATTCTGATACACCACGTTTTTACCGCTCGCTTTGCTCAGCAGTGCCGCTAGTTCGCTCAGTGTCCATGCGGTGTTGCCCGCCAGTTCATAGATCTTGCCAGCATGCCCTTCTTCGCTGATCACACGCGCCGCGGCGGCAGCATAATCCGCACGGGTCGCCGAGGCGATTTTGCCCTCTCCGGCCGCGCCAATAAACACTCCGTGCGCCAGTGCAGCAGGTGCGCTGGCGAGGTAGTTTTCGCTGTACCAACCATTGCGCAGCAGCGCATAAGGAATGCCGGAATCCGCCAGCATTTTTTCGGTTTCGACGTGTTCAACGTGCAGACCAAGCGGGGAGGTATCCGCATGCAGCAGGCTGGTATAGGCGATAAATTTCACGCCCGCAGCTTTGGCGGCATTGATCACGTTGCGGTGTTGTACGGCTCGCTGGCCGACTTCACTGCTGGAGATCAGCAGCAGTTTATCGACCCCGGCCAGTGCCTGAGTGAGGGCAGCCTGGTCGCCGTAATCTGCCTGACGCACAAGGATGCCTTGTTGGCTGAGATATTCGGCTTTTGCCGGGTTGCGAACAATAGCGACAATCTGTTTTGCCGCCACGGTTTTCAGCAGTTCTTCTACCACAAACTGGCCCAGTTGGCCGGTCGCGCCGGTAAGTGCGATCATGGGTATTCTCCTTCGATTTCGGTGAGTGTCGTGGTACGCTATCACCTTAACTAACTTTTAGTAAGTACGTACAAAAAGGTAAGTATGAAAAAAGAATCTCGCCCTCTGACGTTGAGCGAGCAAGTGCGCAACGGCAACTTGTTCGCAGAGCAGTGTCCGTCCCGGGAGGTGCTCAAGCACGTGACCAGCCGCTGGGGCGTGTTGATCCTGATTGCACTGCGCGATGGCACCCATCGTTTTAGCGATTTGCGCCGCAAAATGGGCGGGGTCAGCGAAAAGATGCTGTCGCAGAGTTTGCAGTGGCTGGAACAGGATGGCTTTATCAACCGCGTCTCTTATCCGGTGGTGCCGCCGCATGTGGAGTATAGCCTGACCCCGCTCGGTGAGCAGGTGAGTGAGAAGGTTGCCGCGCTGGCGGACTGGATCGAACTGAATGTTCCCCAGGTGCTGGCGCACCATGCCCAACAGGTGGCGTAGCTGTGTAGATCGGGTAACACAGCAGCCGCCATCCGGCCTGCGGTCCAGGCCGGACAGGGTACCGCCGTTATTTGCTTAAATCGACTTTATAGACGGCAAAACCGATCTCGTCGTTTGCCACTTTTTCCATCGGGTATTGCGCCTTGTCTTTGATAAACGCAGCGGCTTTATCCGTTGGCGAGGTTTCAAAGCGGATATCCAGCTTACTGTCAGTATGAATGGGCGCCAGCCGCCAGTTATTATCCGCCGCCGGGTGGATTTCTCCGCCGCGTTTGGATTCGTCACTGATCCACTTTGCCAGCACCGCACGGTTCTCGTCCGGCGAGGCAAACGCGATATGGCTATCGCCGGTCCCGGCAAACTTGCCGCCATAAGCGCGGTAGTTATTGGTCGCGACGAGGAAAACGGCGTTGGGGTCGACAGGCTTGCCGTTAAAGGTCAGATCCTTAATGCGTTCCGCCTGCGGATTGATGCTCTGGCATTCACCGTCATAGCGCGCCGGTTGCGTGACATCAATCTGGTAATTAACACCGTCGATCACATCGAAGTTATAGGTTCGGAAACCGTCCCAGTTCAGCAGGCTTTGCGGCTTATCGCTGTGCGGATCAATACGGTTAAACTGGCCCGCTGAGCACTCCAGCCACTCTTTCACCTCTTTACCGGTCGCTTTGACCACCACCAGCGTATTCGGGTAGAGATACAAGTCCGCTGCGTTGCGGAACGTCAGTTGTCCTTTTTCCACTTCAACAAAACTGGCGGGATCGTTTTTACGTCCTCCGGCTTTAAACGGCGCGGCAGCAGAGAGTACCGGCAGTTTCGCCAGATCCGGATCGCCCTGAATAAAGTGCTCAACATAGGCTTTCTGCGCGTTGTTCACCACCTGCACGGTGGGATCGTCCTGCACCAGCGACAAATAGCTGTACATGTTGTCGGCGGACTTGCCGATCGGTTTACCGACAAATTCGCGGGTGGCGTCATGATCGTGTTTCAGAATTGCTACCAGTTTGCTGTCTTCGCCGACCAACGCTTTTTTCGCCGCGGCATCGTAAATAGGCCGCGCTTCGGTTTTGGCGTCGGCAACCTGCCATTTACCGGCGTCATTGTTCATCACCAGATCGACGACGCCCAGATGATCGCCCCACATGCCTGGCATCACCGCCGGAATGCCGTTCAGCGTGCCTTTGCTGATATCTGCGCCTTTAATGGCGGCAAACTCTTTACCCGGGAACACCGCGTGCGCATGACCAAACAGAATTGCATCGACGCCCGGCACCTGGCTGAGGTAGTAGACCGAGTTTTCCGCCATTGCCTGATACGGTTCCGCAGACAAGCCGGAATGCGCGACCACTACCACCAGATCTGCGCCTTTGGCGCGCATCTCCGGTACGTATTTACGCGCCGTTTCGGTGATGTCGTTGACGGTCACTTTGCCGCTCAGATTGGCTTTATCCCAGACCATGATTTGCGGCGGCACGAAACCGATATAGCCGATGCGCAGGGTATGTGCCTTGCCATCTTTATCCTGAACAGCCGTCTCTTTAATCAGGTAGGGTGTGAACAGCGGTTTTTTGCTTTTCGCATCAATGATATTGGCGTTGACGTAGGGGAATTTCGCGCCTGCCAGCGCTTTATGCAGGTAATCAAGACCGTAGTTGAATTCGTGGTTACCCAGGTTGCCGACGGCGTAATCCAGGGTGTTCATTGCTTTATAGACCGGGTGCACCTGACCCGCTTTCAGCCCCTTTGCCGCCATATAATCGCCGAGCGGGCTTCCCTGGATTAAGTCGCCGTTATCCACCAGCACGCTGTTTTTGACTTCCTGGCGGGCGGCGTTGATCAGGCTGGCGGTGCGCACCAGTCCGAATTTTTCCGTCGCGCTGTCTTTGTAGTAATCAAAATCCATCATGTTGCTATGTAAATCAGTGGTTTCCAGAATCCGCAACTCCACCGTCGCGGCCTGGACGCTTGCCGCGATCAGCGTGGCAAGAAGCGTTACACTAAACTTAATCATCAGAGGCATCCTTTTTCGATCTGGGCCACAAAAGAAATTGTTATGTACATTTTGTTGCTTACAGAATTGTGAATACTGCCATAAAAGTGGGTAAAGAAAACGCAATCACTATCACAGATGGCAGATTCCGGCGCGATGCGATATAAGTAAAACAACGAGTTACAAACCACTGAACAGACAAGAGGTGGAGAATGTTAGATGCAATTTGCCGGCTCGCGCGGGAAGCGGGCGATGCCATTATGCAGGTCTACGATGGGCACAAACCGATGGATGTCACCAGCAAGGTAGATGACTCCCCGGTCACCGCCGCAGATATTGCGGCGCACCAGGTGATTGTGCGCGGTTTGCAGGCGCTGACGCCGGACATTCCGGTGTTGTCGGAAGAAGATCCTCCGGGCTGGGAAACGCGCCAGACATGGCAGCGCTACTGGCTGGTGGACCCGCTGGATGGCACGAAAGAGTTCATTAAGCGTAACGGTGAGTTCACCGTCAATATCGCGCTGATTGACCAGGGGAAACCGGTCATGGGCGTGGTTTACGCACCGGTGCTGAAAGTGATGTATTACGCCGGTGACGGCAAAGCGTGGAAAGATGAAGCGGGTAATCATCATCAGATTCAGGTGCGCGATGCCCGGCCGCCGCTGGTGGTCGTCAGCCGTTCCCATGCGGATGACGAACTGAAAGAGTACCTGCACCAGTTAGGCGAGCACCAGACTACGGCGATCGGCTCCTCGCTGAAATTCTGCTTGGTGGCGGAAGGGAAAGCTCAGCTGTACCCGCGTTTCGGACCGACCAACGTATGGGATACGGCCGCAGGGCACGCGGTGGCGGTGGCTGCCGGGGCGCATGTTAACGACTGGCAAGGGCGTTCGCTGGATTACACCCCCCGTGAGTCCTTCCTCAACCCCGGCTTCCGGGTCTTTATTTACTAAGCAGCGTGTGCAGCAGGGCGATAACCTGCTGCACCTCTTGCTGGCTCAGCCCGCCATCTTTTGCGTACGCCACTCGCCCGTCTTTATCCAGCACGACAATCGCCGAGCTTTCCTCTTCCAGTTGCCAGGCTTTGCGCGCAACGCCGTCACTATCAACAATGAATTGTGACCACGGGTAGAGTTTCTTATTACTCTCGATGCTGCTGCGCACGAACATGGCGCTGCCGGGAATGGCGTCATCGGTATTGATAATGGTGGTGGTCTGGTAGCGATCGTGCGGCAAGTTGGCGGTTTTGATGGCTTCGATCAGCGCGGCGTTTTTCTCTTTAGCAGAGGTCCGACCGGCAATATGTTGCACAACCCGCACTTTGCCAGGAAGCTGGGCGCTATTCCATTTTTTATAGCTAAACTTGTCATTATCAAGCATCAACTCCCCTCTGTCGGCTATGCCCACAGGCGGCACGCGCTGGTTGGTTTCAAAGCTATGGGCTGAAGCAACCAGTGGCAGTAACAGGCATGTCGCTGCCAGAATCTTACGTAGGGTCATGGTTTTTCCTTGTGTTTATGCAGGTGATCCGACCACTTGGGTGGCCATTTTAATCATATGTGCGATCAATCCGTTTTTCCCGCAATCAGGATGCCAGTTTGCGGGTGGACGCACATATCCGCACAAAAATGTGGATTTATACTGCATAGCGAAACGCACTGAAAAGAAAATTCTGAATAATTGTCATCAAAAGGTAAATAAACTTATACACACTATGTATCAGTGCGGTTCTGAACTATAGTCACTGAGCATTAAATTTGCGCTCATCAACGCTGGTCCGATTGTGGTACCGCAAGGGCGTAATGCTTTACAGGAGATAAAAGAATGAAAATTTTCCAGCGTTACAATCCACTTCAGGTGGCCAAGTACGTGAAAATCCTGTTCCGTGGACGGTTGTATATCAAGGATGTTGGCGCTTTCGAGTTCGACAAAGGCAAGATCCTGGTCCCGAAAGTGAAAGACAAGCAGCACCTGTCTGTGATGTCTGAAGTCAACCGTCAGGTTATGCGTCTGCAAACTGAGATGGCTTAACCCGTCGTGCTATGCAGTAGTTTAAGTACTATAAAAAAACGGCCCCGATGGGGCCGTTGACATTTTAGCGTTAGTGGCGCGTCACGCTGCGCCTTTCTCTTCCGCACCCGGCAGTTTTGGCATGAGCACCGTTGCGCGAGCGTCGATACGCGTCACCAGCAACTGATCGATACGGTAGTTATCAATATCCACCACTTCGAACTTATAGCCCGAGAACTTCACCGCATCGGTGCGTTTCGGGATTTTACGCAGCATAAACATCATAAAACCGCCGATGGTTTCATAGTTGCCCGACTGCGGAAACTCGTCGATATCTAACGCACGCATGACGTCGTCAATGGGCGTACCGCCGTCAATCAGCCATGAGTTTTCATCACGGGCGACGATCATCTCTTCCACCTGGCCGACCAGGTCGCCCATCAGCGTGGTCATCACATCGTTAAGGGTGATAACCCCCACCACCAGCGCGTACTCGTTCATGATAACGGCGAAGTCTTCCCCGGCGGTTTTAAAGCTTTCCAGCGCTTCGGAGAGGGTCAGCGTGTCCGGCACAATCAGCGTGTTGCGGATCTGCACGCCGCTGTTGAGCGCCATGCTCTGGTTCGCCAGCACGCGGTTAAGCAGATCTTTCGAGTCCACATAGCCCACAACATGGTCGATATCGTCGTTACACACCAGAAACTTCGAGTGCGGATGCTCCGCGACTTTGTTTTTCAGGCTCTGCTCATCTTCGTGCAGATCGAACCAAATCACGTTTTCACGTGAAGTCATGGAAGAAGGGACGGTGCGCGATTCCAGCTCAAACACGTTCTCAATCAGTTCATGTTCCTGCTTACGCAGCACGCCGGCCAGTGCGCCCGCTTCCACCACCGCGTAAATATCGTCCGAGGTGATGTCATCTTTACGCGCCATCGGCAGTTTAAAGATGCGGAAGATGACATTCGCCAAACCGTTAAAGAACCAGACCAGCGGACGGAAAACAAATAAACAGAAGCGCATCGGGTTGATGATACGCAAAGCCACGGCTTCGGGCGCAATCATACCGATGCGTTTCGGCGTCAGATCGGCAAACAGGATGAACATCCCGGTGACCAGCGAGAAGGAGATGATAAAGCTGAGCTGTTCGGCAAGCTCCGGAGAAACCACCCTGACCAGCAAGCTGTAAAACGCCGGAGAAAATGCGGCATCACCGACGATACCGCCGAGAATGGCGACCGCGTTAAGGCCGATTTGCACCACGGTAAAGAAGGTGCCGGGGTTTTCCTGCATTTTCAGGATGCGTTGCGCATTGATGCTGCCTTCATCGGCCAGCAACTTGAGTTTGATTTTTCTCGATGCGGCAAGTGAGATCTCGGATAACGAGAAAAACGCACTTACTGCGATGAGACAGAGTATGACTAAGATACTGTTTAACATAATTTATCCAGCCATTGACCGGATCCTCGGAAGGGGTTTTTGAATATCCATGTGGTAAACACAATGAAAGCCGGTCCGAAGCGGTGGACCGGCAATTTCGAGAGGTAGTATAGCGTAAGCGTGTTACAAGCTACCAGAGGCTTAATTTTTGCCCGTTTTTATGGCGTATTTCCGCAAAATGTTAAGGGTTAAGCTGCGGCGGCAGGCAAACGCCGATACCACCGATGCCGCAGTAACCATACGGGTTTTTATGCAGGTACTGCTGGTGATCATCTTCCGCGTAGTAGAACGGCGTGGCGGTTTTGATTTCCGTCGTGACCTGGCGATCGTCCCCGGCGCTGCGCATCGCCGCCTGAAAACGCTCAAGACTGGCACGGGCGGCGTCGTTTTGCTCCGGCGTCAGCGGGTAGATCGCCGAGCGGTACTGGGAGCCGTGATCGTTACCCTGGCGCATGCCCTGCGCCGGATCGTGATTTTCCCAGAACACCTGTAGCAACTGTTCGTAACTTACCACCTTCGGATCGTACACCACGCGCACCGCTTCAGCGTGGCCGGTCTGCCCGCTGCACACTTCCCGGTAGGTCGGGTTCGGCGTAAAGCCGCCGGTATACCCTGCCGCGGTGCTGTACACCCCCGGTAATTGCCAGAACAGGCGTTCAACGCCCCAGAAGCACCCCATCGCGAACAGGGCAATCTCCATGTTTTCCGGAATATGGGTCATTGAATGCGCGTTAACGGCATGTAAACTGGCTACCGGCATCGGTGTATTGCGCCCGGGTAATGCATCCGATTGAGAAACAAGCTCTTTTTTATCAAACAGACTCACGGTGGAACCTCCCGGAGGGTCGAATTGCGGTTAAGGTTGTCACGGTGCGTGTGTTTTAACACAATAAGCACCATAAACAGACTAGATTTAAACATAAGAAATTTTGGGGTAGTCGTCCGTTTTTCAACCCATGTTTTGGGTTTTTATCGGCTTGTGTTCCGTCACAAAGGCGGAGCAGGGCTCAGCGCGGAGCTGCGCTTACGTTTCCTTCCAGGGGTGGGAACAAGGATATTCAGGAGAGAACGTGCCAAAGATCCGTCTTTTATGTTTTGCCGGTTTGTTGCTGGCGAGCGAAACGGCTTTCGCTGCCAATGTGCGATTGCAACTGGAGGGGCTGACCGGGGCGCTGCAAAAAAATGTGCGCGCCCAGTTATCCACGATCCAGAGTGATGAAGTTACGCCTGACAGACGTTTTCAGGCACGCGTGGATGATGCCATTCGCGAAGGGTTAAAAGCGTTAGGCTATTACGAGCCTACCATTGATTTTGAACTGCGCCCGCCGCCGGAAAAGGGACGACAGGTGCTGATCGCGCGGGTTTCGCCAGGCGAACCCGTGCGGATTGGCGGCACCGACGTGATCCTGCGCGGCGGTGCGCGTACCGACAGTGACTACCTCGATTTACTCAAAACACGCCCGGCCAACGGCACGGTGCTCAATCACAGCGACTATGACGGTTTTAAAAAAAGCCTCACCAACGTCGCGCTGCGTAAAGGTTACTTCGATAGCCAGTTCAATAAGAGCCAGTTGGGCGTCGCCCTCGACAGGCATCAGGCGTTCTGGGATATCGACTATGACAGCGGTCAGCGCTACCGGTTTGGCGCGGTAACATTTGAAGGATCGCAAATCCGCGACGAGTACCTGCAAAACCTGGTGCCTTTTCACCAGGGCGATTATTACCAGACCAAAGACCTGGCGGAACTGAACCGCCGTCTGTCTGCTACCGGCTGGTTCAAGTCGGTAGTGGTGGCGCCGGAGTTTGATAAAGCGCGGCAAACCAAAGTGTTGCCGCTGAAGGGCGTGGTCTCGCCGCGTACGGAAAACACCATTGAAACCGGGGTGGGTTACTCCACAGATGTGGGGCCGCGTGTGAAAGCGACGTGGAAAAAGCCGTGGATGAACTCCTACGGTCACAGTCTGACCACCAGCATGAGCGTCTCCGCGCCGGAGCAGCAACTGGATTTCAGTTATAAGATGCCGCTGCTGAAAAACCCGCTTGAACAATACTATCTGGTGCAGGGCGGTTTTAAGCGCACTGACCTGAACGATACGCAAGCCGACTCCACTACGCTGGCGCTTTCGCGCTACTGGGACCTCTCCAGCGGCTGGCAGCGCGCCATTAACCTGCGCTGGAGCCTTGACCACTTTACGCAAGCCAGCGTCACCAATACCACCATGTTGCTCTACCCTGGCGTGATGATCAGCCGCACCCGCTCTCGCGGCGGCCTGATGCCGACCTGGGGCGACTCCCAGCGCTACTCGGTGGATTATTCCAACACCGCATGGGGATCGGATGTCGACTTCCTCGTCTTGCAGGCGCAAAACGTCTGGATCCGCACGCTCTACGATCGCCACCGTTTTGTGGTGCGCGGCAACCTGGGATGGATCGAGACCGGCGACTTTGATCGTGTACCGCCGGATCTGCGCTTCTTCGCCGGGGGCGATCGCAGCATTCGTGGTTACAAATACAAATCCATCGCGCCAAAAGATGACGATGGCAAGCTGATCGGTGCCTCAAAACTGGCGACCGGCTCGCTGGAGTATCAGTACAACGTCACCGGGAAATGGTGGGGCGCAGCGTTTATCGACAGCGGCGAAGCGGTCAGCGATATCCGCCGGAGCGACATTAAAACCGGCGCGGGTGTTGGCGTGCGCTGGCAGTCGCCTGTCGGGCCAATCAAACTCGATTTTGCCGTTCCGGTCGGCGACAAAGAGGAGCATGGGGTGCAGTTTTACATCGGTCTGGGGCCAGAATTATGAGTTTATGGAAGAAAATCAGCCTCGGCGTACTGGTGTTTATCCTGTTAGTGCTGGGGACGGTCGCTTTTCTGGTGGGGACCACCAGCGGGCTTCATCTGCTGTTTAAGGCGGCGAACCGCTGGGTGCCGGGGCTGCACATTACTCAGGTAACGGGCGGCTGGCGCGATCTGACGCTGAAAAACCTGCGTTACGATCAGCCCGGCGTGGCGGTGAACGCCGGGGAAATCCACCTGGCGATGAATCTGGGCTGTTTGCGCAGCAGTAGCCTGTGCGTCAACGATCTGTCGTTGAAAGATATCAACGTGGCGATCGACAGTAAAAAGATGCCGCCAGCCGCCCCTGTGCAGGAAGAGGAGAGCGGGCCGCTGAACCTCTCCACGCCGTACCCGATTACGCTCAGCCGGGTGGCGATGAACAATGTGAATATCAAGATTGACGATACAACCGTCTCGGTGATGGATTTCAGTTCCGGGCTGAGCTGGGAAGAGAAAAACCTGACGCTGAAACCCACCTCATTGCAAGGGCTGCTGATTGCGCTGCCGAAAGTGGCGAAGGTGGCGCAGGAAGAGGTGGTTGAACCGAAAATCCACAACCCGCAGCCGCAGGAAAAGCCACTCGGCGAAACGCTGAAAGCGCTGTTTGCCAAACCGCTGTTACCGGAAATGGCCGATGTGCATTTGCCGCTCAATCTTAATATTGAGTCGTTTCGCGGTGAGCAACTGCGACTCACCGGCGACACAGATATTCTGGTGCGCAGCCTGTTGCTGAAAGTGAGCAGCCTTGACGGGCAAATGACGCTCGATGCGCTGGATATCGACTCGAACCAGGGGCTGGTCAGCGCCACGGGCCGCGCGCAATTGCGTGATAACTGGCCGGTGGATTTTACCCTCAACAGCACGTTGAATGTGGAGCCGCTAAAAGGCGAAAAGGTGAAGCTGCAGGTTGGCGGCGACGTGCGCCAACAGCTCACTATGGATGTGAACCTCTCCGGCCCGGTGGATATGACGCTGCGGGCGCAAACGCAACTGGCGCAGGCCGGTTTGCCGCTGGAGGTTGCAATGACCAGTAAGCAACTCTACTGGCCGTTTACCGGTGAGAAACAGTATCAGGCGGATGATGTCTCGCTGACGCTGACCGGCAAGATGATCGACTACACGCTGGCGTTTCGTACGGCGGTGAAAGGGCAGGATCTGCCGCCCGCCGCCATCCGGCTAGATGCAAAAGGCAATGAGCAGCAAATCAGCCTCGATAAGCTGACCATTGCGGCGCTGGAAGGGACAACCGAGCTTACGGCGCTGCTCGACTGGCAGCAGGCGATCAGCTGGCGCGGCGAACTGGCGTTGAACGGGATTGACACGGCAAAAGCCTTCCCGGCATGGCCGTCAAAACTGAATGGCCTGATCAAAACGCGCGGTAGCCTGTACGGCGGTAGCTGGCAGGTGGATGTGCCGGAACTGAAGCTGAACGGTAACGTGAAAAACAATAAGGTGAATGTCGCCGGGCAACTGAAGGGCAATAGCTATTTACAATGGATCATCCCCGGTTTGCATCTGGAGTTGGGGCGTAACAGGGCAGATATCAAAGGTGAACTGGGGGTAAAAGATCTCAATCTTGACGCCAATATTGATGCGCCAGGCCTGGATAACGCGCTGCCGGGCCTTGGCGGCAGCGCCAAAGGCGTAGTGAACATTCGCGGCACGGTCGATGCGCCGCAAGCGCTGGCGGACATCACAGCCAATAATCTGCGCTGGCAGGATCTTTCCGTTGCCCGTGTGCGGGCCGACGGGGATGTGACATCCAGCGATCAAATCGCCGGGAAGCTCAATGTGCGCGTGGAGCGTATTGCGCAACCGGGTGTCAACCTGGGCCTGGTGACGCTGGCTGCGGAGGGGAGCGAAAAACAGCACACCTTACAGTTGCGTGTGCAGGGAGAGCCGGTTTCCGGGCAACTGGATTTGGCGGGGAGTTTCGATCGCCAGGCGCAGCGCTGGAAAGGCTCGCTCAGTAATACGCGCTTTGCCACCCCGGTAGGGCCGTGGTCGATCAACCGGCCAATCACGCTGGATTACCGGAACCTGGAGCAGAAAATCGCCATTGGCCCGCACTGCTGGCTTAATCCCAACGCCGAGCTGTGCGTGCCGCAACCGATTGATGCCGGGGCGGAAGGGCACGCGCTGGTGAACCTTAACCGTTTCGACCTCGCCATGCTGAAGCCTTTTATGCCGGAGACCACCCAGGCGAGCGGCGTGTTCAGCGGTAAAGCCGATGTGAGCTGGGACACGACAAAGGCCGGGCTGCCGCAGGGGCAGGTGACGCTCGTCGGACGTAACGTGAAGGTGACGCAGGTGGTGAACGATGCGCCGTTACCGGTGGCGTTTGATACCCTGAACCTGAACGCCCAACTGCGTAACGACCGCGCCGATCTCGGCTGGCTGATTCGGCTGACCAACAATGGGCAGTTTGATGGTCAGGTGCAGGTCACCGATCCGCAAGGGCGACGGAATCTGGGCGGCAACGTCAATATCCGCAACTTCTCGCTGGCGATGGCCAATGCCATCTTCAGCCGGGGTGAAAAAGCGGCGGGTACGCTGAACGCCAATTTGCGACTGGGTGGAAACGCGCAGAACCCGCAACTGTTCGGGCAACTGGGGTTGAACGGACTGGATGTCGAAGGCAACTTTATGCCGTTCGACATGCAGCCCAGTCAGCTGGCGATAAATTTCAACGGTACGAGCTCCGTGCTTCAGGGCGTGGTGCGCACCGGTCAGGGGCAGATTAACCTCAGCGGTGATGCAGACTGGAGCCAGATCAATAACTGGCGCGCGCGGGTGGCGGCGAAGGGCAGCAAAGTGCGCATTACCGTGCCGCCGATGGTGCGGCTGGATGTGTCGCCGGATGTGGTGTTTGAAGCCACACCCAGCCTGTTTACGCTTGACGGCAGTGTGGATGTGCCGTGGGCGCGGATTGTGGTGCATGACGTGCCGGAAAGCGCAGTCGGCGTCTCTGGCGATGAGGTGATGCTTAACGATCAACTGAAACCTGAGAAACCGCAAAGCACGTCGATCCCGATCAACAGTAATCTGGTTATCCACGTTGGCAACAATGTGCGTCTGGATGCGTTTGGCCTCAAAGCGCGGCTGACCGGCGACCTGAAAGTGGCACAGGATAAGCAAGGGTTGGGGCTTAACGGGCAGATCACGATCCCGGAAGGGCGTTTCCACGCTTATGGCCAGGATTTGATTGTGCGCAAAGGGGAACTGCTGTTCTCCGGTCCGCCGGATCAGCCCCTGCTGAATATTGAGGCGATCCGTAACCCGGATGCGACGGAGAATGATGTGATTGCCGGGGTTCGCGTGACCGGGACTGCCGATGAACCTAAAGCGGAGATCTTCTCCGATCCGGCGATGTCGCAGCAGGAAGCGCTTTCTTACCTGCTTCGCGGGCAGGGTCTGGACAGTGAACAGAGCGATAGCGCCGCAATGACCTCAATGCTTGTAGGCCTGGGGGTTGCACAAAGTGGGCAGGTTGTGGGTAAAATCGGCGAGACGTTTGGCGTAAGCAATCTGGCGCTGGATACTCAGGGGGTAGGCGACTCCTCCCAGGTAGTGGTCAGTGGCTACGTGCTGCCGGGTCTGCAGGTAAAATATGGTGTCGGAATTTTTGACTCACTGGCGACTCTCACGTTACGTTATCGCCTGATGCCTAAGCTGTATCTTGAAGCGGTGTCTGGCGTAGATCAGGCACTTGATTTGCTCTATCAGTTTGAGTTTTAGCAATGCGAATATTTGTCTACGGCAGTTTACGAAGCAAACAAGGCAACAGCCACTGGATGACCAATGCACAGTGGCTGGGGGATTTTTGCGTCGAAAATCATCAGCTGTTTAGTCTGGGGCATTACCCGGGTGCGGTACCGGGCGAAGGAAGCGTACAGGGCGAAGTGTATCGCATCGATGCGGCAACGCTCGGTGAGCTGGATGCGCTGCGCACCGCTGGCGGCGAATATAAACGCCAGTTGATCCAGACGCCGTATGGCAGCGCCTGGATGTATGTGTATCAACGTTCGGTTGAAGGCAAGACTTTTATCGAAAGTGGTAACTGGCTCGACAGAGAAAAGTACCAGTAATCGTTGTTCTCAGAGAACCGCGCCGCAGGGCGCGGTTTTTTTATGCCTAATCACCCGCGCCGATGTTCATCTGCAATGCTTTCGCTTCATTGCAACAGGCAGGGGCGAAAAAAAACCTCTGCACCGCGTGAGCGGTCAGAGGTTTTTCAGAAAAAACGGATTACTTCTTCGCTGCGCGTTCGAAGGAGGCAACGATTTCAGCTTTAGCGGCTTCCGCGTTGTCCCAACCGTCAACTTTCACCCATTTGCCTTTTTCGAGGTCTTTGTAGTGCTCGAAGAAGTGGGTGATCTGCGCTTTCAGCAGTTCCGGCAGGTCGTTCACATCTTTGATGTGATCGTACTCTTTGCTCAGTTTGGTATGCGGAACGGCAACCAGTTTCGCATCTTCACCGGATTCGTCAGTCATTTTCAGCACGCCAACCGGGCGGCAACGAATCACAGAGCCTGGCTCCAGCGGGTACGGCGTCGGGACCAGCACGTCTACCGGATCGCCATCCAGAGAAAGGGTGTGGTTGATGTAGCCGTAGTTGCACGGGTAGAACATCGCGGTGGACATAAAGCGGTCAACAAACAGCGCGCCGCTGTCTTTGTCCACTTCGTATTTGATCGGATCTGCGTTAGCCGGAATTTCGATAACGACGTAGATATCTTCTGGCAGATCTTTACCCGCCGGAACGTTCAGTAAGCTCATGTTTGTTTCCTTTAAAATGTGTGGCAAACAAGTGCCGGGTATTATAGCCAACTGAAGACGAAAGTCTTCGCCTGTTTTAATTTCCTCACATTTTATACACGGTTATTAGCCTCTTTTTATGACCATTTTGTCCATAACCATAGCAGCATACTGAATAATATTTTGTAAGCGATTACAGTGAGATCTTCGCTACTTTTCAATGCAGTAAATTTCTGCAATTTCAATGGATAATTGTGGTGAGTTAAAACGCCCCTTTTCGCGCGCCAGATCGCAACTGACTCACAACAATTCGTTCACTTTTCCGATTTGTGATGTAACGCATTTTGTTACATCCCCGATTGTCTATAGTTTTCCCCGCAGGTGAAGTTGTAGCCAACAATAACCCTACGAGGATGCTCTTATGTGGAAGCGCTTACTTCTTGTCACAGCAGTTTCGGCAGCCATGTCGTCTATGGCGATGGCCGCCCCTTTAACCGTAGGATTTTCGCAGGTTGGATCCGAATCCGGCTGGCGAGCCGCTGAAACCAACGTTGCGAAAAGCGAAGCCAGCAAGCGCGGCATTACGCTGAAAATCGCTGACGGTCAGCAAAAACAGGAAAACCAGATCAAAGCGGTGCGTTCGTTCATCGCTCAGGGCGTGGATGCCATCTTTATCGCTCCGGTGGTCGCTACAGGTTGGGAACCGGTACTGAAAGAGGCGAAAGACGCACAGATTCCGGTCTTCCTGCTCGACCGCTCCATTGATGTAAAAGACAAATCGCTCTATATGACCACCGTCACCGCCGACAACGTGCTGGAAGGCAAGCTGATTGGCGACTGGCTGGTGAAAACCGTGGCCGGTAAACCTTGCAACGTCGTTGAACTGCAAGGCACCGTCGGCGCAAGCGTCGCTATCGATCGTAAGAAAGGCTTTGCGGAAGCCATCTCCAAAGCGTCTAACATCAAAATCATTCGCTCCCAGTCCGGCGACTTTACCCGCAGTAAAGGTAAAGAGGTGATGGAGAGCTTTATCAAGGCGGAAAACAACGGCAAAAACATCTGCATGGTTTACGCCCACAACGATGACATGGTGATCGGTGCGATTCAGGCGATTAAAGAAGCGGGCCTGAAACCGGGCAAAGACATTCTTACTGGTTCTATCGATGGCGTACCGGACATCTACAAAGCGATGATCGATGGCGAAGCCAACGCCAGCGTAGAGTTGACGCCGAACATGGCCGGCCCGGCGTTCGACGCGCTGGAAAAATTCAAAAAAGATGGCACCCAGCCGCCGAAGCTGACCATTACCAAATCGACGCTCTATCTGCCGGACACGGCGAAAGAAGAGTTAGAGAAGAAGAAAAACATGGGTTACTAACCCGCTCTCCACCGAGGAGAGTTCTGATAACCCTCTCCCCCACCGGGGAGAGGGCAGGGTGAGGGGAAAACCCTGTGATCGTCCGGGAAATACCGTGAAGTGGAGAGGACCATGACCGACGAAGCACACCAGGAGATTTTGCGAACCGAGGGCTTAAGTAAATTCTTTCCCGGCGTAAAAGCGCTTGATAACGTCGATTTTAGCCTGCGTCGCGGCGAAATCATGGCCTTACTCGGGGAGAACGGCGCGGGGAAATCCACGCTGATTAAGGCCCTGACCGGGGTCTACCACGCTGATAAAGGCACTATCTGGCTGGAAGGCCAGGAAATCCGCCCGAAAAATACCGCCCACGCTCAGCAACTGGGTATCGGGACGGTTTATCAGGAAGTCAATCTGCTGCCCAATATGTCGGTGGCGGATAACCTGTTTATTGGCCGCGAACCGCGGCGTTTTGGTTTGCTACGCCGCAAAGAGATGGAAACGCGCGCCACGGCGTTGATGGAATCCTACGGTTTCTCGCTGGATGTGCGCGAGCCGCTCAACCGCTACTCGGTGGCGATGCAGCAGATTGTGGCGATCTGCCGTGCAATCGATCTGTCGGCGAAAGTGCTGATCCTCGATGAACCCACCGCCAGCCTCGACACTCAGGAAGTGGAAATGCTGTTTACCCTGATGCGCCAGCTCAGCGCCCAGGGCGTCAGCCTGATTTTTGTCACCCACTTTCTCGACCAGGTTTACGAAGTCAGCGATCGCATTACCGTACTGCGCAACGGCGGTTTCGTCGGCTGCCGCCCCACCAGTGAACTGCCGCAAATCGAGCTGGTGAAAATGATGCTGGGGCGCGAACTGGACAGCAACGCGCTGCAACGCGCCGGACGTACGCTGTTGAGCGAAAAACCGGTGGCGGCCTTTAACGATTTTGGCAAAAAAGGGGTCATTTCCCCCTTCAATCTTGACGTGCGCCCCGGCGAAATCGTTGGTCTGGCCGGGTTACTCGGCTCCGGGCGTACCGAAACCGCTGAGGTCATCTTCGGCATCAAACCGGCCGACAGCGGGAGCGCCACCATCAAAGGCAAACCGCAAACGCTGCGCTCACCGCATCAGGCGTCGTGCCTGGGCATTGGTTTTTGCCCGGAAGATCGTAAAACGGACGGCATTATCGCTGCCGCATCGGTCCGGGAAAATATTGTGTTGGCGCTACAGGCGCAGCGCGGCTGGTTGCGTCCTATTGCCCGTAAAGAGCAGAACGCCATCGCCGAACGCTTTATTCGCCAGCTTGGCATTCGTACCCCCAGCGCCGAGCAGCCCATTGAGTTCCTCTCCGGGGGAAACCAGCAAAAAGTGTTGCTCTCACGCTGGCTGCTGACCCGACCGCAATTCCTGATCCTCGATGAGCCGACGCGCGGCATTGATGTTGGCGCTCACGCCGAGATCATTCGCCTGATCGAAACCCTGTGTGCCGATGGTCTGGCGCTACTGGTTATTTCGTCAGAACTGGAAGAGCTGGTGGGCTATGCGGATCGGGTGATTATCATGCGCGATCGCAAACAGGTGGCGGAGATCCCGCTCGCTGAACTGTCGGTCCCGGCGATCATGAATGCCATTGCGGCATAAGGAGTAGAGTGTGATGCCTCAATCTCTTGGGCAAACCGGGTCGCCCAGGCGGCGTATTAGCTGGCCAACCGGCACGCCGCAACTGATAGCCCTGCTGCTGGTGCTGCTGGTGGACAGCCTCGTCGCGCCCCATTTCTACCAGGTGGTGCTACAGGATGGTCGCCTGTTTGGTAGCCCGATCGACATTCTTAACCGGGCCGCGCCGGTCGCATTGCTGGTGATCGGCATGACACTGGTCATCGCGACGGGTGGGATCGACCTGTCCGTGGGCGCGGTGATGGCCATTGCTGGCGCAACAGCGGCGTCGATGACCGTTGCCGGGCACAGCCTGCCAGTGGTCTTGCTGGCTGCGCTGGGGACTGGTGTCCTGGCTGGCTTGTGGAACGGCATACTGGTGGCGGTGCTGAAAATTCAGCCTTTTGTCGCCACGCTGATCCTGATGGTCGCGGGGCGCGGTGTGGCGCAGTTGATCACCTCCGGGCAAATCGTCACCTTTAACGCCCCGTCGCTGGCCTGGCTCGGCAGCGGTTCCCTGCTGCTGTTTCCGACGCCGGTCATTATCGCGCTGGTCACACTGTTGCTGTTCTGGTTGTTCACCCGCAAAACTGCGCTCGGTATGTTTATCGAAGCGGTAGGGATTAACATTCGCGCGGCGAAAAACGCCGGGGTGAATACCCGCACGGTGGTGATGTTGACCTATGTGCTGAGCGGCGTGTGTGCGGCGATAGCCGGGGTGATTGTCACGGCGGATATTCGCGGCGCCGATGCCAACAACGCCGGGTTGTGGCTGGAACTGGATGCGATCCTCGCGGTGGTGATTGGCGGGGGTTCATTAATGGGTGGGCGTTTTAACCTTGTGCTGTCGGTGGTTGGCGCATTGATTATTCAGGGGATGAATACCGGGATTTTGCTCTCCGGTTTCCAGCCAGAACTCAACCAGGTGGTGAAAGCGGTCGTGGTGATGTGCGTGCTGATTGTGCAGTCGCCGCGCTTTATCGCGATGATTAAAGGAGTGCGCGGCCATGATAAAACGTAACTTACCGCTGATGATAACGTTGGGCGTCTTCGTGCTCGGCTATCTCTACTGCCTGACGCAGTTTCCGGGGTTCGCCTCCACGCGTGTGATTTGCAACATTCTGACGGATAACGCCTTTCTCGGCATTATTGCCGTGGGCATGACGTTTGTGATCCTCTCCGGCGGCATCGATTTGTCCGTCGGGTCGGTCATCGCCTTCACCGGGGTATTTCTGGCGAAAGCCATTGGCGACTGGGGCATCTCGCCGCTGATGGCTTTTCCGCTCATTTTGATACTGGGCTGTGCATTCGGCGCCTTTATGGGGTTGCTGATTGATGCGCTAAAAATTCCTGCTTTTATCATTACCCTTGCCGGGATGTTTTTCCTGCGCGGGGTCAGTTACCTGCTGTCGGAAGAGTCGATTCCGATCAATCACCCGATTTACGACACGCTCTCAAGCCTGGCGTGGAAAATTCCCGGTGGCGGCAGACTGAGCGCTATGGGATTGCTGATGCTGGCGGTGGTGGTGATCGGTATTTTCGTCGCCCATCGCACCCGCTTCGGTAACCAGGTTTACGCCATTGGCGGCAATGCCACCTCGGCGAACCTGATGGGCATTTCCACCCGCAGCACCACCATTCGCATTTATATGCTCTCCACCGGGCTGGCGACGCTGGCAGGTATTGTCTTCTCCATTTATACCCAGGCGGGATACGCGCTGGCGGGCGTTGGCGTTGAACTGGACGCCATTGCGTCGGTGGTGATAGGCGGCACGCTGTTAAGCGGCGGTGTGGGCACGGTGCTGGGAACGTTGTTCGGTGTGGCGATTCAGGGGCTGATTCAAACCTATATCAACTTTGACGGCACGCTCAGCTCGTGGTGGACAAAAATCGCCATTGGTATTCTGTTGTTTATTTTTATCGCGTTGCAACGTGGCCTTACCGTGCTGTGGGAGAACCGCCAGAGCTCTCCTGTTACACGTGTTAGCACAAACGCTACAAAATAATAACACACTGAAATCTTTATTTTTTCCTAAAGTAATTCCGTTAGCAGTCGATAACTGACGAATGGGCTTAATTTACGCCAAAAAGTATCACTGCTACCGGAATTCACATCATGCTTAAAACGCTTTCGATCCGTACTGGTTTACTTTCGTTGTTGGCTGTTATGACTCTCCTCCTGCTGCTGGTGAGCGGCATTGGAGTGTATGCACTAAATAAAAGTTCCTCATCGCTGGAGCGTATTAGTCAGTTGCAGGGCGAGAAGATGGCGCGCCTGAGCGAAGGCTATACCCAGATCCTGCGCGCCCGTAATGAAGCGGGTCAGGCCGTGCGTATGATGGAAGTCGGCTTGCTGGATGATGCGGCAAAATCGGTCAAGATGATTAATGCCGAAATCACCCAGGGCGAAACATCCCTCACCAGCGTTATCAAGGCTGGCATCGAGGATGAAAAAGGCGCAGCGCTGCTGGCGCAGGTAGCGAAAAGCTATGGCGATTACGTCAGCCAGGGCATTACGCCGATGCAGGATGCGCTGAACAAACAGAGCGCCGACACCTATTATGAACTGCTGGAAAACAAGCTGATCCCGATCTCCCGTCAGTTCGACACCGATATGCAGGCCTTCCAGAGCTGGGGTGAAGCGCGCGGCAAAGCGGAAGTGACCGCCGTTCAGAGCAGCAAAAACGTCGTGATGATGTTGATTGTGGTGGTGGCGTTGCTGGTGGCGGGCATTATCGTGCTGGCCTGGCTGGCGCTGCGTCATATGCTGCTCAAACCACTGGAAACCTCGATACAGCAGCTTGAGCATGTGGCGGCGGGGGATTTGACGTCGACCACTACCGGAGCAGCCAGTGTCGAGTTCAACCGGCTTAACGCGGCAATTGAAGAGATGCGCCAGTCGTTGGTCGGGTCGGTGACGCGCGTGCGCGACGCCAGCTCGCAAATTGATACCGGCAGTCGTGAGCTGGCCGCTGGCAACGTCGATCTCTCCCAGCGTACCGAATCCACGGCGACATCGCTGGAGCAGACCGCCGCCAGCATGGAGCAAATCACCGCCACGGTGAAACTGAATGCCGACAACGCCGAGCAGGCGCATAAGCTGGCGCAGGCCGTCTCCGATACCGCCGATCGCGGCAGCGAAATGGTTTGCTATGTCATTGAAAAAATGCGCGATATCTCCGGAAGCTCCGATCGTATCGCCGATATTCTTAGCGTTATCGACGCCATCGCTTTCCAGACCAATATCCTTGCGTTGAACGCCGCCGTTGAAGCCGCGCGCGCCGGAGAACAGGGGCGCGGTTTCGCCGTGGTCGCGGGTGAAGTGCGTAACCTTGCCAGCCGCAGCGCCGAATCGGCGAAGGAGATCCGCTCGCTTATCAGCAGTTCGCAGGCGCAGGTATCTGAGGGAAGCGACCTGGCGATGCAGGCCGGTGAAACGATGGACGAAATCGCAGAAGAAGTGTTGCGAATGACCAAACTGATGCGCGAAATCGCCAATGCCTCGCAGGAACAGAGCCGCGGTATTGAACAGGTCAATATTGCCGTCAGCCAGATGGATGAAACGGCGCAACAGAACGCGGCGTTAGTACAACAATCTTCGGCGGCCACGCGCTCGCTGGAAGAACAATCACGTGAATTGTTGCAGGCAATGGCGTCGTTCCGCCTGCAACCTCAGGGATAAATCAGCAAAGAAAAACGCACAGTTGTGCGCTAAAAAAAACGCCACATAACGTGGCGTTTTCTCTTCTTTCCGGCCTTACGCGTCCGGGAACTCACGCATGTAGCGTTCAACATCGTCAACCATGTGCTCATTGCCGACGAAGAACGGGCGGCGCTGGTGCAGGCTTTCCGGTTGAATATCCAGAATACGCGCTTTACCGTCGCTGGCTTTACCGCCTGCCTGTTCGGCGAGGAAGGCCATCGGGTTGCATTCGTACAGCAGACGCAGTTTCCCTTCCGGGTGGCTGGCGGTGCTTGGGTAGAGGTAAATCCCACCCTTCAGCAGGTTGCGGTGGAAATCCGCCACCAGAGAACCGATGTAGCGCGTGGTATAAGGGCGGTTTGTCGCCTTATCCTCTTCCTGACAGAACTTCAGGTATTTCTTCACGCCCTGCGGGAATTTGATGTAGTTGCCTTCGTTGATGGAGTACGTGTTGCCACGCGCCGGGAAGCGCATACGCTCCTGGCACAGGCAGAAGACGCCCAGAGAAGGATCGTACGTGAAGGCATGAACGCCGCAGCCGGTGGTGTAAACCAGCATGGTTGAAGAACCATACACCACGTAACCGGCGGCAACCTGTTTGTTGCCCGGCTGCAGGAAGTCTTCCATGGTGACCGGCGTACCTACCGGCGTAATACGGCGGTAGATAGAGAAAATGGTCCCGACAGAGACGTTAACGTCGATGTTGGAAGAGCCATCCAGAGGATCCATCAGCACCACGTATTTGGCGTGCTCGCAACCTTCGAAAACGACAATTTCGTCTTCTTCTTCGGAAGCGATGCCTGCCACGATATCGCGGGCGCGGAGTGCAGCTTTCAGTTTTTCATTGGCGAACAGGTCGAGTTTTTGTTGCTCCTCACCCTGCACGTTTTCAGCACCGCTGGCACCCAGGATATCGACCAGACCGGCCTTATTGATATCACGATGGATGATCTTGGCGCCCAGTTTTATCGCCGACAGCAAAGCAGTCAGTTCACCCGTTGCATGCGAGAACTCATGCTGCTTTTCGACAATAAATTCACCTAACGTTTTCATAACACTTTCCCTGCATTTTTAATATGGAGTAAAGCGATTGTAGCCTGTGGTTTTCAGGTTGCTTAGAACAGCAAGTTCCGGATATTAAACAGCTCGCGCCGTAACAGCCAGAGCTTTCGCAAACGAAAACGCGGCGGACATACAACAATACTAACAAAGATTAAAAACTTCGCGCACAGGTGAATCGCGCCAGCTACATACGGATTATCCTGAAATGCATTTCTCAGACGTTAAACATATGAGTAAAATGTGCGCCAGTTTAAGAAAGGATAATGACGTATGCGCATTCATATTTTGGGGATTTGCGGCACTTTTATGGGCGGGCTGGCCATGCTGGCGCGCTCGCTGGGTCATCAGGTTACGGGTTCGGATACCAATATTTATCCGCCGATGAGCACCTTGCTGGAAAAAGAAGGTATTGATCTGATTCAGGGATATGACGCAAGTCAGCTCGATCCCGCGCCGGATTTGGTGATTGTTGGCAACGTGATGAAGCGCGGAAACCCGTGTGTGGAAGCGGTGCTGGAAAAAAACATTCCGTTTATGTCCGGCCCGCAATGGCTGCACGATTTTGTCCTGCGGGATCGCTGGGTTGTGGCGATTGCCGGAACGCACGGTAAAACCACCACTGCGGGCATGGCGACCTGGATCCTCGAAGCCTGTGGTTACAAACCCGGCTTTGTGATTGGCGGCGTACCGGGTAACTTCGACGTCTCCGCACGTCTGGGCGACAGCCCGTTCTTCGTGATTGAAGCTGATGAGTATGACTGCGCCTTCTTCGACAAGCGTTCCAAATTCGTCCACTACTGCCCGCGCACGCTGGTGCTCAATAACCTTGAGTTTGACCATGCGGACATCTTCGACGACCTGAAAGCGATCCAGAAGCAGTTCCACCATCTGGTGCGTATTGTGCCGGGGCAGGGGAAAATCATCTGGCCGGAAAATGACATCAATCTGAAACAGACGATGGCGATGGGCTGCTGGAGCGAACAGGAGCTGGTGGGCGAGCAGGGCCACTGGCAGGCGAAAAAACTGAACACCGATGCATCCAGTTGGGAAGTGTGGCTGGATAATGCGTGCGTGGGCCAGGTGAACTGGGGTCTGGTGGGCGAGCACAACATGCACAATGGCCTGATGGCGATTGCCGCGGCGCGCCATGTCGGCGTTGCCCCGGTGGATGCGGCGAATGCCTTGGGCTCCTTTATTAACGCCCGTCGCCGCCTTGAGCTGCGTGGCGAAGCTAATGGCGTAACGGTGTATGACGACTTTGCTCACCACCCGACGGCCATCCTCGCGACGCTGGCTGCATTGCGCGGTAAAGTTGGCGGCACCGCGAAGATCATTGCCGTGCTGGAACCGCGTTCGAACACCATGAAGATGGGGATCTGCAAAGACGACCTGGCGCCATCTTTAGGCCGCGCGGATGAAGTTTACCTGCTGCAACCGCAGCATATTCCGTGGCAGGTTGCAGAAGTGGCCGATGCCTGCGTGCAGCCTGCGTACTGGAGCGCGGATGTCGACGTGCTGGCGGACATGATTGTCAAAAGCGCACAGCCGGGCGATCACATTCTGGTCATGAGTAACGGCGGTTTTGGTGGCATTCACCAGAAACTGCTGGATGGCCTGGCGAAAAAAGCGGAAATCGCAGCCGAAAACGCCTGACCCCGGCAGTGCAAATAAAAAACCGCGCCTGGTATCCCGGCGCGGTTTTTTTATGGCTGCGGTTTACTCTTTCGCCATGGGGGTCTCAATGGCTTGCGGAGCTTTGCTGCCCTGAATCTCTTTCACGCGTTTTTCTACATCCGCCACCTGGCTGCCGTTATGCAGCAGGGTGTAGGTCAGATCAAAGCGTGTGCTCTGGCCCGGTTGCAGCTGTTTCACGCGTTTTTGCTGGCGTTCAATGGTGACCGGGTAGGCATAGCTGGTGCCCGGCTCGATGCCGGTGACGTAGCCCTGTTTTTCCGTGTCGGTGTTTTTCCACATCGTCAGCACCGGCAGTTGTTCGGTGTTGTAGCTGATGGATACGCCTTTATCGCCGGCTTTGTTCAGCAGGGCGGCGACGGTTTGTTTATTCGCGTCGGCCAGCGGTTTGATGTTAAACACCATTTCGTCGAAGCCCTTGGTTGGCCCGGCGTAGGTTTGCCACTCTTTCAGACCCGCTTTCGCGTAATCATTGAACGGGCTGACGTTTTCGTACGGCGTGATAAAGCGAGCGCCTTGTTCAAGGATCGGTTTGCCGAAGTTGCTGTGATAGATAATCTGGTAGTCGTGGGGGTAATCCGCGTGGTTGGTCAGCACATCATGCAGGCTGAAGCTGTTGCTGCCCGGAATATAGCGCAGCTCCATTTCGGTTTGCAGATCGGCTTTTTTAAAGGTGCTCTCCTTCACCAGCCCGCGAATGCGGATCTCATACGGCGCGGTTTCGCTGACGTCCACCGACACCTGTGATGCAGGCGTATTGCCCACTTTGCCATGCAGGGTGTAAATCTGCCCGTCTGCGGTGACCGGGTGGCCGGTCCATTCGTAACCGCAGCGTACGACCATCTCGTTGAAACCTTCCAGCCAGCCAAGGCCGTTACGGCTTTCGAGGTTGATAAATGCCGGGTTCACCACCTCTTTGACCGGGGAACTCCACCCCATATGCACCCCGAAGCCGTCGGCATACAGCAGGTTCATGCCGCGAGTGGGGCTCAGGGCAATAGTGAGCCCGTTTTTGCTGGTGATCTTGATGACTTTACTGCCTTCCTGTTTGCCGCCGTGCAGTACGATTTGCTCAATGCTGAACTGCTGTCCTTTGACGTTCAGCTGATCGCTGCTGATCCGCCAGTTTCCTTGTTCAATGCCGCCTTCAGCACTTGTCAGCACCCAGGTTTTCGCCATCACAGGGCCAGAAATAAGCAGCGCCAGCGCGGAAAGCATTACGGTTTTTTTCATCATTTATTCCTTTTATGCTGAATCGATTATGTTTACCACGGTTGAAATCTACGTTTTGCGCAGGCAGGAAAATGTGATCCGTTTCATCTGATGAAAATGAGCGGCAACAAGAGGTTAAATAGTTGGTATTGATAGCATTTATTTATGAAATGCAAAATATTGATAGGGATAATTTGTGAAATGCGTTGATTTTAGCTTTAACGATTCAGCCAAAATGCTCAATGCCGAAATGTCGGTAGTGTACGGCGGTAAAACAAGGGATAAATAAAAGAAAACCCTCCCGACAGGGAGGGTTGTACGTGCGGTTATCAGGCGTCGTTACTCTCAGCCAGTTCGCGCAGATACTGGAAGATCAACCGCGCGGACTTCGGCGGTTTGTTGCCTTCTTTCTCTTTTTGGGCGTTGCGGATAAGTGAACGCAATTGCTGACGATCGGCCTCCGGCCACAGATTCAGCACATCCGGTACGGCATCGTCGCCCTCTTCAATCAGACGGTCGCGCAAATGCTCCAGCTTGTGGAAAAACGCCACCTGCTGGTTATGACGGTTTTTCAGCTTATCCAGCGCCTGGCGGATAGGATCCACATCGCGTTGACGAAGCATTTTGCCAATCAATTGCAACTGACGGCGACGACCCTCTTTCTTAATGCGCTGCGCCAGTTCAATGGCATCGCGCAGGTCCGGGTCCAGCGGGAGTTTATCCAGCGCGTTTTTGCCCAGCTCTACCATTTCTGCGCCAAGCTGCTTTAACTCTTCAGCATCGCGCTTAATTTCACTCTTACTGACCCAGATGATCTCATCATCTTCGTCTTCAATATCATCACCGGGCACGTCGTCGAGCCAGTCGTCGGGCTGCTTTGTCATCTCAGGCTCCTTAAAAAAAGAGGCTAATGTTACCAGTTAAGGCGCGCACTGAAAAACGGTTCTCTGTTAGACTTCAGAGATTCTCTCCCTTAATTATGGCATTGGCGATGAAAGTGATCACACAAGTTGCACAACAACGCAAAGTACTGGAAGACGCAGTTTCCACGGCGCTGGAGCTGGCCTCCGGGAAGGCGGATGGTGCGGAAGTGGCTGTCAGTAAAACCACCGGCATCGGTGTCAGCACGCGCTACGGCGAAGTGGAGAATGTTGAATTTAACAGCGATGGCGCACTGGGCATTACCGTCTATCACCAGAACCGTAAAGGCAGCGCGTCGTCCACCGATCTCAGCCCGGACGCCATTGCCCGTACGGTGCAAGCGGCGATTGATATCGCCCGTTACACCTCGCCGGATCCTTATGCGGGCGTTGCGGATAAAGAGCTGCTGGCTTTCGATGCCCCGGATCTCGATCTGTTCCACCCAGCGGAAGTGACGCCGGATGAAGCCATCGAATGGGCTGCGCGCGCGGAGCAAGCCGCGCTGAAAGCAGACAAACGTATCAACAATACCGAAGGCGGAAGCTTTAACAGCCACTATGGCATCAAAGTGTTCGGCAACAGCCACGGTATGCTGCAAAGCTACTGTTCCACCCGTCACTCCCTGTCGAGCTGCGTAATTGCGGAAGAAAATGGCGATATGGAGCGCGATTACGCCTACACCATCGGGCGCGATATCCGCGATCTGCACACGCCGGAATGGGTTGGTGAAGAGTGCGCGCGCCGTACTCTGTCCCGCCTGTCGCCGCGTAAGCTGTCGACCATGAAAGCACCGGTGATTTTTGCCAACGAAGTCGCGACCGGGCTGTTTGGTCACCTGGTCGGCGCGATCGCCGGCGGCGCGGTATACCGTAAATCCACCTTCTTGCTGGATTACCTGGGCAAACAGATCCTGCCGGAGTGGCTGACGATTGAAGAACATCCGCACCTGCTGAAAGGCCTGGCTTCCACGCCGTTCGACAGCGAAGGGGTGCGCACCGAGCGTCGCGATATTATTAAAGACGGCGTGCTGACTCAGTGGCTGTTGACCAACTACTCAGCGCGCAAGCTGGGGCTGAAGAGCACCGGGCATGCGGGCGGCATTCATAACTGGCGGATTGCCGGGCGCGGCCTCAGCTTTGAGCAAATGCTGAAAGAGATGGGCACCGGTCTGGTGGTAACAGAATTGATGGGGCAGGGCGTTAGCGGCATCACCGGCGATTACTCGCGCGGTGCCGCCGGTTTCTGGGTGGAAAACGGTGAAATCCAGTATCCGGTGAGCGAAATCACCATTGCCGGCAACCTGAAAGAGATGTGGCGCAATATTGTTACTGTCGGTGACGATATTGAACAACGCAGTAATATTCAGTGTGGTTCAGTGTTACTCCCGGAGATGAAAATCGCCGGACAATAACTCCGTGGCGCTAAGACCTGCGCCTTCAGCGTGATAATAAAAAAGGAAGTGAGCAATGCGTAAAAACCTGTTAGCAATCCTTGCTGTGTCGTCGTTGTTTATGGGCTCGGCGGTGTTTGCCGCCGATCTTGAGGATGATATGGGCACCCTGAGTGACAACCTCAAAGTGGTGCAGAAAACCAATGATGCCACCGAGCTGAAAGGCGCATTAACCAATATGCGCACCGCCGCGCTGGATGCGCAAAAAGCCACCCCGCCGAAGCTGGAAGGGAAAGCGCCGGATAGCGCCGAGATGAAAGATTATCGTCACGGCTTTGATGTGCTGGTTGGGCAGATTGACGATGCGCTGAAGCTGGCTAACGAAGGCAAAGTGAAAGAAGCGAAGGTGGCCGCTGAAGGTCTGGCTAACACCCGCAACACCTATCACAAGAAATTCCGCTAAGCATACCCGGCGGGGCTGCGGCCCCGCTTTACCGATAAGTAAACCTTATTCATCTCACACTTTTCCCCTTCGGCTCGCCGTTTTTTTATTCTCATTTCCCCACTGATTTCCGCAACTTTTCTGCATTCCTGTGACCTTTGCCCAGTCAAAAATCTCCAATGACCCGTTTTATGTGGCGCAGATCACTAAGACCTTCCGCCTTTCCACTTCGAAGTGGAAAACTCCTCGCTACAAACTCTTAACCTGCAACGTTAGTTTTATCCCGAAGCCATGAGTGGGGTAAGACGAGTGAATAACGGAGCGGTAATGAACGACGCGGAGCAGGCAGCGCAAACGGCAACCCTCGCACAGCGCATGCTGACGCAGGTGTACACCTTGTTAAGCGATCAGGGCATCACGCCGAATGCAGTACAGCAGCAGATGCTGACCTCGCATGTCCGGGCAATGGCGCACCGTTCCGTGACGGGCGAACCGCTGCCGGATGTAGATGCCAGCCTGTTTGATGAAATTTCGGCCGGGTCGATGGACCTTGCCCGCGAGGTGGTGGCGGCATTCGGCAATTTACCGGAAGAAGAAGCCTGGCTGCTGTCGGTGCACTTCGAAGTGGCGAAAGACAACCTGTAAGGAGCGAAAGATGGAACAAATTACCGTAGTGATTGGCGATCGTCTGGGTAAAGGCCAGAAAGTGGCGGCAGGCGTAGAAAAAGCAGGCGGCCGCGCGGTGGTTGTACCGGGCGTGGCGGCGGATATGAAACTTGGCGACGTGATGAAAGCGGAAAACGCTACCTTCGGCATTTCATTTTGCGGCAGCGGCGGCGCAGGTGCCATCACCGCGCAAAACAAACATGGCTACAAAGCGAAGTACGGCATGCGCTCCGTGGAAGAGGGCGTTACCGCCATCAATGAAGGCTGCAACGTGCTGGGATTCGGTTTTATGGACAAAGAAGAATTGGGCGAGCGCCTGGTGCAGGCGTGGCTGAAAAAATACGGCGCATAACCATGAAAGAACAGTTCACCACTACGGTCAGGGTTAACGGCAAGGGCGATGCGAAAACCCGCGCCTTCGCCGATGCGCTGAACCACGTTCAGGCCGCGGTGATGAAAGCGTCGCCGCATATTTTACTGCGTATTGAGCCACAGGATGTGCAGGTTGTTCATGCGCAGGAAACGACGCGGAAAGAGGCCTTTTTGTTCCTCTTCCTGCGTCGGGAAAGACGCACCTACAGCGTGGAGCTGGATGTGACCGTCAACGTGACCGCCATCAATCTCGATAAAGTGGATTTCGTCGCGAAATAACTCAATGCATACCCGTGAGTCCGTTCCACCGGGTAGAAGAGGGCAGACTGATGTTCTTAATCATACTAATAAAATCGCTCATCATCGGCGGCCTGGTCGGCGTCGGTGTGGGAGCCGGGGCTGCACGCATGTTCCATGCGCCGACCACTCAGGGAATGGGCGCATTTCGTACTTTGGGAGAACTGAACTCCTGTGAAGGGGATCCGGCATCGCACTTCTCCTTTGGCTTAGGGTTCTTCTTTAACGCCTGGGCGTCATCCGTTGCCGCGGGTTCATTTACCCAGGACGTTGACCACCGCATTATTCCCAACTGGGGCGCGGCGGCGCTGATGGTGAAAAACCGTAACGTCGGCGAAACCCTGCACGATCCGAAAAAGATGGCCATTGCCTGTGGGCTGATCGGCATGGTGGTGGTCACCTTCCTCAACCTGACGGCCTCTTCCGTGCCGGCAGCGCTGCAAGTCACGGCGGTGAAAGTGCTGGTACCGGCGGCAAACTTACTGGTGAATACCGTGATGCCGGTGATCTTCTGGCTGGCGGCCATCGACGCGGGTAAAAAATCCGGCTTCTGGGCCACCGTTTTTGGTGGCGCGGCGCAGTTAATCATGGGTAACGCCGTACCGGGTCTGGTGCTGGGCATTCTGATCGGTAAAGGCGTGGAAGAGAGTGGCTGGAACCGCGTCACCAAAGTGATGATGATCGCGATTGTCGCCCTGTTTGTCCTGAGCGGTTTCTTCCGCGGCTTCGATCTGAAAATGATCGAGTCCTTCCACCTGAGCGCGCCGAACTGGCTGGAGCTCATCCACAATTCGCTCAGCGGCAAATAAGGAAAGGCGATGGAACAGAATAAAGGCTTTTGGTACGCCGACTGGTCATTCCCGATTTTCGTCGGCCTGCTCTCATCCGGCGTCTTCGCCGGGACACATATGTACTACCTGTACGGCATTGGCGCGTTCAACGAAGTGGCGTTTGTCTCGATGCTGCGCTCCGGTATGGACACTGGCGTATACGGCGCGGTGGCGGCGTTTGGCGCCAGCTTCCTGTTCGCGCGCATTATTGAAGGTTCGCTGGTGGGGATTCTGGATATCGGCGGCGCGATCCAGACCGGTGTCGGGCTGGGTGTTCCGGCACTGCTGCTTGGCGCGGGCTTTGTCTTCCCGGTGGCGAACTTTGTTGCCTCGCTGGCAACCGGTCTGGTGATTGGCGTGTTGATTGGTTACCTGATTATCCTGGCGCGTAAGTTCACCATTAACCAGAGCGACTCTACCTACGGCGCAGACGTGATGATGGGGGCGGGTAACGCGTCGGGTCGCTTCCTTGGCCCATTGATTATTCTCAGCGCCATGACGGCCTCGATCCCTATTGGCATCGGTTCACTGGTGGGCGCACTGCTGTTTTACCTCTGGCAAAAGCCGATCACCGGGGGCGCAATCCTGGGTGCGATGTTGCTGGGCGCCATCTTCCCGGTGGCCCTCTGATACCCGCGGGCGCTACGGCGCCCGTTACTTCTGGAGATACGCATGTTTGATTTACTTCTGCGCCGGGCACGTCTGGTTGACGATACGGTGACGGATATCGCCATCAGCGCGGGTAAAATCGCCGCGTTGGGCGATATCAGCGGCCCGGCGGTGAAATCTGTTGATTTACACGGTGAACATTATGTCAGCGCCGGGTGGATCGACTCCCACGTCCACTGCTACCCGAATTCGCCGATCTATCACGATCAGCCCGACAGCGTCGGGATCGCAACCGGGGTCACCACGGTGATCGATGCGGGCAGCACCGGTGCGGATGATATTGACGATTTTTATGCCCTCACCCGCCAGGCAACCACGGAAGTCTATGCGCTGTTGAATATCTCTCGCGTGGGACTGATTGCACAAAATGAACTGGCGAACCTGAATAATATCGATGCCAGCGCCGTACGTGATGCGGTGCAACGCCACCCGGATTTTATCGTTGGCCTGAAAGCGCGGATGAGCAGCAGCGTGGTGGGTGACAACGGCATTACACCGTTGGAACGCGCGAAAGCGATACAAAAAGAGAACGGTGATTTACCGCTGATGGTGCATATCGGCAACAATCCGCCGAACCTCGACGAGATTGCCGATCTGCTCACCTCCGGCGACATCATCACCCACTGCTACAACGGCAAACCGAACCGCATTCTGACCCCCGGCGGGGAGTTGCGCGCGTCCGTTGCCCGCGCGCTTCGCCGTGGTGTGCGGCTGGATGTCGGGCACGGCAGCGCCAGTTTTAGCTTTGCGGTGGCAAAACACGCAATAGGTTTGGGCATTTTGCCGCAGACCATCAGTTCCGACATCTACTGCCGCAACCGCATTGACGGTCCGGTGCGCTCGCTGGCGAACGTGATGTCCAAATTTCTCGCCATTGGCCTGTCGCTGCCGCAGGTGATTGCCTGCGTGACCGACCACGCTGCCGAGGGCCTGCGCCTGAAACAGAAAGGGCGACTGGCGGTCGGTTATGACGCCGATCTGACCATTTTCGACCTGAAGCGCCAGCCGGTGCTGTTTACCGATGCGGAACACGAAAGCTTACAGGCTGAACAGTTAATCACGCCGCTGGCCGCCATTCGCGCAGGCCACGGCTATATGACCGAACAGGGGAGTGCGGAACATGCCTTCGATTTATGATAAGTACCAGTTAAAACAGGTGATTAATGCCTCCGGGCGCATGACGGCGCTTGGCGTCTCCACCCCGCGCCCGGAAGTGGTTGAGGCGGTCTTAAGCGGCATGAATCACTACTTCGAAATGAAAGATTTGGTGAACAAGACCGGGGAGTACATCGCGAATCTGCTGGAGGTTGAGGGCGCGACCGTGGTCTCTTGCGCGTCTGCCGGTATTGCACAGTCGGTGGCCGCCGTACTGGTGAAAGAGAGCGACTGGCTGCTGGAAAACCTGCACAGCACGGTGATTGAGAACAACGAAATCGTGCTGCCGCGCGGCCATAACGTTAATTTCGGCGCACCGGTCGGCACGATGGTGGCGCTGGGCGGCGGCAAGGTCGTGGAAGCCGGTTACGCCAACGAATGCTCCGCCGATCAACTGGCGGCGGCGATCTCCCCGCGCACCGCGGCGATCCTCTATATCAAGTCCCATCACTGCGTACAGAAAAGCATGCTCAGCGTTGAGCAGGCTGTCGTGGTCGCGCGTAAACACGATCTGCCGCTGATTGTTGATGCGGCGGCGGAAGAGGATTTGCAGTGTTACTACCGTGCTGGCGCCGATCTGGTTATCTACAGCGGTGCGAAGGCGATCGAAGGGCCAACCAGCGGGCTGGTGATCGGCAAAACGCAGTACGTCGAGTGGGTCAAACGCCAGACGGCGGGCATTGGTCGGGCGATGAAAGTGGGCAAAGAGGGCATTCTTGGGCTGACCTGCGCCATTGAACATTATCTTAGCGCCCGGAAAGAGAGCGGGGCGGAAATGGTCGCCAAAATGACGCCGTTTATCGACCAGCTTAATACGCTGCCGGGCGTCAGCGCGCGTGTGGTATGGGACAGCGCCGGGCGTGATATTGCCCGCAGCGAAATCAAGTTTGATGAAGCGGTGACCGGTATCGCCACGGGCGATTTAGTCAGCGCCCTGAAACAGGGGGAATACGCCATTTACTTCCGTGGCTATAAAGCCAATGAAGGCATTATCGAAGCCGATGTTCGTAGCGTAACCGCCGACCAACTGGCGGTGGTGTATCGCCGCATCGCCGAAGAACTGAACAAGGAGCAACACCCATGAAACTGACCCCCAATTTTTACCGTGACCGTGTATGTCTGAATGTGCTGGCAGGCTGCAAAGAGAATGCCAGCGCCATTTACGAGGCAGCAGAAGGCCATGTGCTGGTGGGTGTACTGTCGAAAAACTACCCGGACGTTGCCACGGCGGTCGCCGATATGCGTGACTATGCGGCGCGCATTGATAACGCGCTCTCTGTTGGCCTGGGCGCGGGCGATCCGAACCAGTCTGCCATGGTCAGTGCCATCGCCCGCGAGGTGCAACCGCAGCACGTGAATCAGGTCTTTACCGGCGTGGCAACCAGCCGGGCGCTGCTGGGGCAGCGTGAGACGGTGGTGAACGGTCTGGTCTCGCCAACGGGAACGCCAGGGCTGGTGAAAATCTCCACTGGCCCGCTCAGCAGCCAGGCTGCGGACGGCGTTGTGTCGGTTGAGACCGCGATTGCACTGTTAAAAGATATGGGCGGCAGCTCGATTAAATACTTCCCGATGGGCGGTCTGACGTGCCGTGATGAGTATCAGGCGGTAGCTGAAGCCTGCGCGCGTTACGATTTCTGGCTGGAGCCGACCGGCGGTATCGATTTGGATAATTTCGGTGAGATCCTGCAAATCGCGCTGGATGCGGGGGTCAGCAAAATCATTCCGCATATTTATAGCTCTATTATTGATAAGGTGAGTGGTGATACCCGCCCGGCAGATGTGCGCCAGCTACTGGCCATCACAAAGGCGCGGGTTTAACGGGCAGTGCCTGCCTCCGGCTGGCAGAAAATGATGACGAGGACAACGACGTGCGATTTCCGAACCAACGTTTAGCGCAGCTGTTTACTATGCTGCAAAACGAGACGCTGCCACAGGACGAGCTGGCGCAGCGGCTGTCGGTCTCCACGCGCACCGTCCGGGCGGATATCACCGCATTAAACGCGCTGCTGGCACGCCACGGCGCGCAGTTTATTTTGAACCGTGGCAGCGGTTATCAACTGAAAATCGACGATGCCTCGCTGTACCACTCTTTGCAGGCCACGCGACCGCGTGCGCTGCGGATTCCGCGCAGCGGTCCGGAGCGGGTGCACTATCTGGTGGTGCGTTTTCTCACCTCCGCGTTTTCCCTCAAACTGGAAGATCTGGCGGATGAATGGTTTGTCAGCCGCGCCACGCTGCAAAATGACATGACGGAAGTGCGCGAGTGGTTTTCCCGCTATCGCCTGACGCTGGAAACCCGCCCGCGCCATGGTATGAAGCTGTTTGGCAGTGAAATGGCGCTGCGCGCCTGCCTGACGGATTTACTGTGGGAGCTGGCGCAGCAGAATGCACAGAACCCGCTGATCACCGAAGATGCGCTCAATCCGGGCGTGCCGGAAGCGCTGGCGTCTGTTCTGCACGACTGCTTTAGTCGTTATCACATTCGCCTGACTGATGAAGGCGATCTGTTTATCCGCTTGTATTGCGCGGTCGCCGTACGCCGCATCAGCGAGGGCTATCCGCTGTCGGAATTTATTGCCGACGATGGCGATGAGAACGTGCGTGACGCCGCGCGGGATATCTCAGTAGCATTGCAACAACTGGCGGGGAAACCGCTGGCGGCGGCGGAAGAGCACTGGCTGCGGGTCCATATCGCCGGGCGTCGCGTTCAGGAACTGGCACCCAGCGCCATCAGCGCCGATGATGATGAAACGCTGGTCAACTACATTCTTGGCTATATCAATAGCCACTATAACTACAACCTGCAAAACGACACGCAACTGCATGCGGACCTGCTGACGCATATCAAAACCATGATCACCCGCGTGCGCTACCAAATCATGATCCCGAACCCGCTGCTGGATAACATCAAGCAGCACTACCCCATGGCCTGGGACATGACGCTGGCGGCGGTCTCCAGTTGGGGGAAATACACACCGTATGTGATCAGCGAAAACGAGATCGGTTTTTTGGTGCTGCACATTGGCGTGGGGCTGGAGCGTCACTACAACATTGGTTACCAGCGGCAACCGCAGGTGTTACTGGTGTGTGATGCCGGAAATGCGATGGCGCGCATGATTGAAGCCGTGCTGGCACGGAAGTACCCGCAGATTGTGGTCACCCGTACCGTGACGCTGCGTGATTACGAGCAGTGCGCCAGTATTGCCGAAGATTTTGTGATTTCCACCGCGCGGGTCAGCGAAAAGGATAAGCCGGTGGTCACCATTTCGCCGTTTCCCAGCGAATACCAACTGGAGCAGATCGGCAAACTGGTGCTGGTGGACAGAACGCGCCCGTGGATGCTGGAAAAGTATTTTGATGCGCTCCATTTCCGCATTATCGACGGTGAGATGGATCAGCAAACGCTGTTTACCACTCTGTGTGACCAACTGCGCGATGAAGGTTTTGTCGACGCAGAGTTTCTCGACTCGGTCATTGAGCGTGAAGCGATTGTCAGCACCCTGCTGGGGGAAGGGATTGCTTTACCGCACGCCCTTGGGCTGCTGGCGAAAAAAACCGTGGTCTATACCGTGCTGGCCCCGCAGGGGATCCGCTGGGGAGACGACACCGCGCATGTCATTTTTTTACTGGCGATCAGCAAAAGCGAGTACGAAGAGGCGATGGCGATCTACGATATTTTCGTCACTTTCCTGCGCGAACGCGCCACCGCCAGGCTTTGCGCCTGCGCAGACTTTGCCACCTTCAAAAGCGTGGCGATGGAATCGCTCAGCCGTTTTTAGTGCCTGTCGGGGATGGAAGAGACCGCAACACTCTTCCATCGTCGCGGGCGGGTTTATTTAAAGGTATAAGCGATACCGGCGCGTAAACGTAACTGGCGCTCGCTGGATTTTGATGAGCGGTTAATATCGCCGAGGCTAATATAAGGGCTCCACTCCCTTTTATCGCCTAACGCATAGTTAAACTGTAATTCCTGCTCATAATTATATTTTTTATTCGCGTAGAGATTTTCATCACCCAACTGATAAATCAATTTATAGGTGGTGGTCAGATTCGCCACATTATAACGCAGGTAGCCATCCACACGATTAACTGTACGGTGCCGGTTCGTGCTGCAATTCGCGCACCCGCTGTTGTCGTGAGCGTAATCGGTTAATTCGAGACGATAAAGACCACCAACCGACCAGCTATCATTAATTTTATACCACGGTGATACGCCGACTTTCCACTCGGTACGGGTGGAGTTAAATTCTGGCTGAAAAAGCGGTGATACGGTCCAGTTACCAAAACGGTATTTTTTCGCCAGTGTCATTTCGACCGCGTTTAATACCGGATCTTCATAATATTTGTCTTTTACGTCAGAACCGCCGGTTTTAAATTTTGTTTCGACTGCAAAAGAGTAGTCATAAGGAAGCTGAGTCGCCAGCGTTAATTTATCGTAATGCGTGCGATCACGCAGGCGATATTCGTGGCGATAATCCATGCTGACGTTGCTTAATATTACGTCGGCGGCACTCGCATAGCCGACGGAGAATAACGAAAGCGGGATGCAGAGCGTATTGATAATTTTCTTGTTCATTATTAAAAACCTTTTCACTTTTTAATTGGCAAGGGGCAGACGCCCGTATTGTGGTTTTCACCACAATACGGTTAAGAAATAAAAATGCTTATTCGCTCAGGGTTATGACGTCATACATCACGCTGCCGCCATTCAGTTGCAGCGAAATCTGATTATTACCTTTGCGTAACAGATCGGCGCTGATCGGAAGCGTTGCAAGGTGATATTGCCCGTTACGCAGCGCCCCGCGATACAGGGTTTTATCGTTAGCGTACTTCAGCGTATCCAGCACCTTGCCGTTAACGTTCACCGTGAGCGACGGCGCGCTGTTTGCCGCGCCCATCCCACTGTTGCTGGCGGCGGCAAGGGCAATGTTCAGCGTATAGCTGGGTTTATTGGGGGTCATAGCAAAACGGATATCCCAGCGTCCGGGTTGCGTCTGGGCGTAATACCAGTCGCGACTGTAGTCGCTGTGGCCAATATCAAATACCAGATTCGCCGGGACATCCTGCTGCCAGTGGTAACCCCGCGCCTCGCTGCCGAAGCGGAATTCGCGTGCCTGGCGGTCGGCCTGGCCTATCGCCCATACCACTTTCGGCACGGGAGGCAGCATGATGTCGTGCAGCGTCTGTTTCTCCCCGCTGATCTCTACCTGTTGCTGTGCCAGCACGCCAGGCTGTGTTCCGGCGTTGGCATATACCGCAAGCTGGTAATGGCCGGGGATCACATTATCGAGGTGAAATACGCCCTGGCGGTCAGTGGTGGCCGTGAAGAGGTAACCGCGGGTTTGCACATCAAAAGGTTCATCCAGCGATGAAGAGAGCACGACGGTAACCGGTTGATCTGTCGCGATATGACCGTTGACCTGGGTACGTTTGTCGGCATAACGCGCATCTCCAACCCATTGATAGGGCCAGTTCGCCCGCTCGGTAACGGCTTGCTGGCGGGCGTCGGCGAGCATCTGCTCGCTACTGCCCTGGTTGATATACAGCAGCCATGGCCCATACAGTTTTTTCCAGCCGGGTTGCGCCTGCATATCCGGTGTTCCCATATGTGCGCCGGTCATGTAGTTCAGGATGATAGCGTCCTGATGGACCATTAAATCTTGCTTCAGGGCATCGCCGGAGAAGTATTCACCGCTACCGGGGATCAGCCATGCGCCCCTGTTTTTTCCGTATACGCCCCAGAATGCGCTGCCACGCTGATAACCGGCAAAATCATATTTTGTATAGACTTCGCCGTTTGGCAGTCGCCAGGTTTCATCCTGCACTTTTGGCATTTTCTCAAGATCGGCATACAAATAAGGGCGGCCTTCCCGCTCACCGTTAGAAATATGATCGAGCAGGTGCGGGTTGAAACGATACACATTGCGTAATTCACTGACCGTCACCGTCTCTTTCCCGGTATTTTCCGCGACCACATAACTGTAAAAACCGCTGACGCCTTTTCGCATAATTAAGTGGTATTCCAGGCGCAGTAAGCTTTTTTTGTCATCAATCCAGGCGATATGCGCAATCTCTTTATCGTTGCGGATTATTTCCAGCCGTTCAGGAAGAAAATCTTTCACCCCTTTCGAATAAAAGTCGAGGTAAGCGCTGCGGTTTTTACTGGGATCGCGTTGTGCACCAGACAGCGATGTCGTCAGATTAATGCCGTCTTTAATGATGGCAACGGCGCTGGCGTCATCTTTAAATTCGACGTGCAGTAATCCATTATCCAGCGTGGCATTCATTCCTGATACGGTCAGCGATACGGGTAAATCGGTATTGCTGTAACTACAGGCAGAAAATAACAGTAAAGCGGCAGTTCCATAACGAATAGGCATGTTTGTGTTCCTGTTCCAGCACCCTGTTTCCACAGGGTTAATGGTTTTATTAAATGTAGGGTTGTGTAGTGTAAAACCTGTCTGACGTTATTTTATGGGTGGTTTAAAATACTTGAGGAGAGTAATCCGATGTTTTTTCAACCACCTTTGCCTTACTGCCACGCTTGCCGCTTCGCTGGCAGCCAGATGAAGATAGGTGCGATCCTTATCTAAAATTAAAAATAAGACATTTAAAAGTGAAATAACGTTTTAATTTTACATGAAAGCGTGAATGATTGGTTTTATAAATAGAAACAGGAAGTAATAATTCAGTGACTAATTATTGGAGGATCGTGCTTTTGATGAACGTGTGAGCTGTTATCCAAAAATGCATGTAATGCCAGGGGAATATACCCGGTCAGGGACAACAAGGTGACGGTTTTTGTAAACGAGAAAAAGCGGCCGCTTACCGGGATGCCAGTGAACGGCTGCCGCGCTGTTTAGCGCAAGTGATGCACGACCTGGTTGCTGCTGCCGCGCCAGATCAGCATCGGGTCTTTCAGATCCTGGACAAATTTGCCGTCCACCAGCACGTTGATCAGCGCGACCACTTCACGCTGTGCGGCGTCGAGTTCGTCGATCTTGTAGCCTGTCCAGACCCAGATATCCTTACCGGGGCATTCGGCGCGAATGCGGGTGACCAGTTTTAAAATATCCGGTACGTTTTGCGGGTGCAGCGGATCGCCGCCGGAGAGTGAAATCCCCTGGCGTTTAACGCGGGTGTCGTTGAGATCCGCGATAATGCGCTCTTCCATTTCAGCCGTGAACGGCACGCCGGAGTTCAGCCGCCAGGTGCTTTTGTTGTAACAGCCGGGGCATTCATGCACGCAGCCGGAGACGAACAGCGTGCAGCGGGTGCCGGGGCCGTTCACTATGTCGACTGGGTAGTATTGGTGATAATTCATGTTTCCTCGTCGCATTTGGCGCTGTAGCTGTGTTGGCTACGCTCGTGCACCCGGGTCACTTACTGATGTAAGCTCGCCGGGACACACGCAATTGCCGCCTTGTTCTGACGTCAATTGCGTTGCGGATACATAGCAGATTGATCGCGCAGTGCCATCGGGCAAATAGACGTTAGCCAATCTGCCCGTTGCCGAGGTGTTTGACGCGGCGTTTCACTTCTTCCTGCTTCCCGGCATTAAACGGACGTGCGTCCGGGCTGCCAAGATAACCGCATACACGACGGGTCACCGACACGCGGGCGGCATCGTGGTTGCCGCATTTCGGGCACGTGAAGCCTTTACTGGTGCACTCAAATTCACCGGTAAAACCGCACTCGTAACACTCATCGATCGGCGTGTTGGTGCCGTAATACGGTACATGCTGGTAGCTGTAATCCCAGACATCTTCCAGCGCCCGCAGGTTGTGCTGAATGTTCGGGTATTCGCCATAGCAAATGAAGCCCCCGCTGGCCAACGGCGGGTACGGCGCTTCGAAATCGATTTTGTCGTACGGGTTAACCTTTTTCTCGACGTCGAGATGGAAACTGTTGGTGTAGTAACCTTTGTCCGTTACCCCATCCACCACGCCAAATTCGGCGGTATCAATACGGCAGAAACGGTCGCACAGGTTTTCGCTCGGTGTGCTGTACAGGCTAAAGCCGTAACCCGTCTCTTCTTTCCACTCATCCACCGCTTTGCGCAGGCGTTCAACAATCGCCACGCCTTTCGCGCGCAGGGCTTCGCTGTCGTAAATATGTTTATTACCCGACAGCGCGTTAATGGTTTCGTGAATCCCGATATAGCCCAGCGAGATGGAGGCGCGACCGTTTTTGAAAATAGACGCAATGTCGTCATCCGCTTTCAGACGTACGCCACAGGCGCCTTCCATATAGAGGATGGGCGCCACGCGCGCTTTCACGCCTTCCAGGCGGGCGATACGCGTCATCAGCGCTTTGCGCGCCAACTGCAGACGGCTGTCCAGCAGTTTCCAGAACGCCTCTTCATTGCCTTTCGCTTCCAGCGCAATGCGCGGCAGGTTAAGGCTGATCACGCCCAGGTTGTTACGCCCGTCGTGGATCTGCTCGCCGTTCTCTTCATACACACCGAGGAAGCTGCGGCAGCCCATCGGGGTTTTGAACGAGCCCGTGACTTTGACCACCTGATCGTAGTTCAGGATGTCCGGATACATGCGTTTGCTGGCGCACTCCAGCGCGAGCTGTTTGATGTCGTAGTTCGGATCGTCGAACTTGTGGTTCAGGCCATCGCGAATCGCAAAAACCAGTTTCGGGAACACAGCGGTTTTGCGGTTTTTACCCAGACCGGCAATACGATTGCGCAGAATTGATTGCTGGATCAGGCGTGACTCCCAACTGGTGCCAAGACCAAAACCGAAGGTCACGAACGGCGTCTGGCCGTTGGCGGTATGCAGCGTGTTGACTTCGTATTCCAGCGACTGGAAGGCATCGTAGCACTCTTTTTCAGTGCGGCTGTGGGCGTAGCCATCGGCATCCGGAATATTCCATTCGGTCGCCACTTTGCGATGTTTTTCGAAGCTGGCGGTCACGAACGGCGCCAGTACTTCATCAATACGGTTAATGGTGGTGCCGCCATAAATGTGACTGGCGACCTGCGCGATGATCTGCGCGGTTACGGCAGTGGCGGTGGAAATTGATTTTGGCGGCTCGATTTCAGCGTTACCCATTTTAAACCCGTGCGTCAGCATGCCTTTCAGATCGATCAGCATACAGTTAAACATCGGGAAGAATGGGGAGTAATCGAGATCGTGATAGTGGATCTCGCCGCGCTCGTGCGCCAGCACCACATCACGCGGCAGCAGATGCTGACGGGCGTAATGTTTGGCAACAATACCCGCCAGCAGATCGCGCTGGGTGGGGATCACTTTACTGTCTTTGTTGGCGTTCTCGTTGAGCAGTGCCGAGTTGGTCTGCTCAACCAGACCGCGAATATCCTGGTTCAGGCGACCGCGTTTTTCCCGCGCAATATCGCGGTCATGGCGGTATTCAATATAGGCGCGCGCCAGTTGTTTATGCGGCCCGGACATAAGCTGGTTTTCGACAGCGGTCTGAATCTCGCTGATATCAACCTGCGAGCGGCCCTGCATCTGGTTGCTGATAACTTCTGCGACGGTGGCGCAATAGTCTGCGTCATCGACTCCCGCTGCTTTAGCTGCACGCAAAATCGCTTCTTTGATGCGCTCTGATTTGAAAGGCACTTTACAGCCATCTCGTTTCATCACATGCGGTGTCATGATCACTCCATTTTAGAAAACAGGTTATCCACAATAAAGGACGCGCTGACTGGCGGATTATTCATTACCAAAACCAATAGGTTCGTCCCGTTTCGGCCCGCGTTATCCACAGCATGCATTGCTGTCCAGGCGGTATGCTTGTGTAGATCGTAGTCGATTAATACAACATATAGGGCCGGCGTGCATTCTAATTTCTATATATAGTGATTTGCATCAAACATGTTTACGCTTTTATTGACTCAGAACAAAGTAAAAATCTGATAGCGCAGAGGACGGGCGACCTGGCGGAGTGTAAATTTTCCGATTCTCATTTTGACTAAAAATTCAACAAAAACAGCAGGTTTATGCCCTGCTGTTTTTCTGTGCGAAAGGATGAAAAATCAGTCTTGCAGCCACCATACGGCTTCAAATGGCCGCAAGGTCATGTCGACGGGGCGGGAAGCGGTTTCGGCATAGTTGCTCAGCAGCACCTGCCAGTCGCCTGGCAAGGCGCCGGGCCGCCATGGCTGGCATTCGTCGCTGAGGTTGGCGATGACCAACAACGTCTGCCCTTGCCACTGGCGGCGATAACACCATAAATGCCCGTGCGCAGGCAGGAGATCCTGATAATCCCCCCATGTTAACAACGGCAGGGTTTTGCGCAGACGGATCAGTGTCTGATAGGTATAAAACACCGAATCCGCATCGCTGACGGCGTTTTCCGCATTGATTTCCCGATAGTTATCACAAAGCCCGATCCACGGATCGCCGGTGGTGAAACCGGCGTTTTTGCGGGCCGTCCACTGCATCGGCGTGCGGCTGTTGTCGCGGGATTTACTGGCGAGTATCGCCAGCAATTCATCGGGTTCACGCCCGGCGGTGCGCAGCCCGGCAAACATATTCAGGCTTTCCACATCGCGGTAATCGGTAATGCGGGAAAAGTGTGGATTGGTCATGCCAATCTCTTCACCCTGGTAGATATACGGCGTGCCTTGCATACCGTGCAGCACCATCGCCAGCATTTTTGCCGAGGGCACGCGCAGTGCACCCTCATCGCCAAAGCGCGACACAATGCGCGGCTGATCGTGGTTACACCAGAACAGCGCGTTCCACGCAACGTTGTGCATTCCTTGTTGCCAGTGGCGGAACAGGGCTTTCAGCGCGCCATAATCGGGGCGCGCCAGCGTCCATTTTTCCCCGTTGGGGTAGTCCACTTTCAGATGATGAAAGTTAAAGGTCATCGACAGTTCACTGCCATCCAGTGCCGCATAATGCTGGCAATGTTCCAGCGATGTGGAGGACATTTCCCCGACCGTCATCAGCGCGCGCGGCTGAAAGACCTCCCGGCTCATCTCCTGCAAAAAAGCGTGAGCGCGCGGGCCATCGGTATAAAAACGGCGGCCATCGCCCTGCTCATCGTCGGGGAAATCCTGCGCTTTGGAGATCAGATTCACCACATCCAGACGTAAACCGTCAACGCCGCGATCTGCCCAGAAAGTACAGATTTTTTTCAGTTCATCGCGTACTGCCGGGTTTTCCCAGTTGAGATCTGCCTGTTCCGGTGCAAAAAGATGCAGGTAGTACTGACCACTTTGGCTGTGCCAGCGCCATGCACCACCGCCGAACTTAGAGCGCCAGTTATTGGGCGGCGTTTCGGGTTCGCCATCGCGCCAGATGTAAAAAGAGCGGTAAGGGCTTGCGGGATCCTGCGCCGCCTGAAACCAGGCGTGCTGCGTTGAGGTGTGGTTAAACACCATATCCAGCACCAGACGAATCCCGCGTTGATGAGCCTGCGCCACCAGTTCGTCAAAATCGTCCAGCGTGCCGTACAGAGGGTCAATGGCGGTGTAATTCGCCACGTCATAACCATTATCCACCTGCGGCGAAATATAGAACGGCGTCAGCCAGATGGCATCCACACCGAGGGTTTGCAGATAGTCGAGCCGGGTGATGACGCCGCGCAAATCACCGGTGCCGTTGCCGGTCGTGTCCTGAAAGCTTTTGGGGTAGATCTGATAGATAACGCCGTTTTGCCACCAGTGGGGAAGGGTATTCATAACAATGTCCTGCGAAAAGGAAGGGGCGCAACGGCGCCCCAAAAAAATTACACAATCTGCAATGTGCCGTGACGGAACTTACGCTGATAAACAAAGGAGGTCAGCGCCATCGGGACCACCACTGCGATAGCCATCGCCAGGGCGAAGATCTGCCAGAATGTCGGCTGAATAGAGAGGATCCCCGGCAAGCCGCCGACACCGATGCCATTGGCCATCACGCCGTTCAGGCCGCACAGCAGCCCGGCGAGGCCGGAACCGATCATCGCGCACAGCATCGGGAAGCGGTATTTCAGGTTGATGCCGTACATTGCCGGTTCCGTGACCCCCAGATAGGCGGAGATGGCGGCAGGAACGGAAATCTCGCGTTCATTCTGTTTACGGCTGGAAATAATGATGCCGACCACCGCCGAGGCCTGCGCAATATTGGAGAGGGCGATCAGCGGCCAGACTGGCGTTCCGCCCATGCTCTGGATCATCTGCATATCGATTGCCAGCGTGGTCTGATGCACGCCGGTGATCACCAGCGGCGCATACAGGAAGCCGAACAGCGCTGCGCCGATAGGCGCAAAACTGCCGGTCATCAGATGACGTACGGCAAAGGCCACACCATCGCCAATCAGGCGACCAAACGGGCCAATAAAGGCGTGTGCCAGGAAGACCGCCAGAATCAGCGAACAGACCGGCACCACCACCAGATAGAGGTAATCCGGCACCAGACGTTTTAAGCGGGTTTCAATCACGCCCAGCGCCAGCCCGGCCAGCAATGCCGGGATCACCTGCGCCTGATAACCCACTTTGGCGATGGTAAACAGGCCGAAGTTCCACACTTCCGGCGCTTGTGAACCCAGCAAGTAGGCGTTCATTAACTGCGGAGAAACCAGCGTTACGCCCAGGACGATGCCGAGGATCGGCGTACCGCCCATTTTGCGGACCGCTGACCAGCAGATGCCCACGGGCAGATAGAAGAAGATGGCTTCGCCAATCAACCACAGGAAGTCATAAATCGTCTTCAGCGCGGGTGACATCTGCGCAAGCGTCTGCCCGTTGCTCATGGGCACATCGCCGATTACGTTGCGGAAGCCAAGGATCAAACCGCCGCTGATCAGCGCAGGCAGCAGCGGAAAGAAGATCTCCGCGAAGTGGGAGATCAGGCGTTCGTGCCACTTCATATTCTGCCGCGCCGCCAGTTTGGCCTGCTCTTTATCCGCGTGGGCCAGCCCGGTGGCGACGCGCAGCGCCTGGTAGTAGTCGCCCACGTCGGTGCCGATCACCACCTGGAATTGCCCGGCGTTGGTGAAACAACCTTTGACCATCGGTAACTGCTCAATGGCCTTCGGATCGGCAGCCGCCGGGTTGTTCAATACAAAGCGCAACCGCGTAATGCAGTGGCTGACGGTGGCGATGTTTTCCCGTCCGCCGACCAGCGCGATCAGCTGCTCGATGTCCGTTTGATTTACTTTGCTCATCATGGTGCCTCTGGGGGAGAAATGATGCGTAATGACCGGAGCAAAGCGTAACCGCAGGCAAAAAAATAGAAAATGGGAACGTTCCCGAAATTGGGCGAGGATCACAATAAACCGTAGGGCGGCGGGATCAAACCAGGTGGGCGGGGATCACAATCTGCCGCGGATCAACGCGGCCATTCACCTGATCGATCAACTGTGCGGCAGCCTTCCGACCGGCTTCGGCATAGCCGGGATCGACGGTGATAATCTCCGGGTGCAGGAATTTCATGAGCGGCGTATTACCGACGCTGGCGAGTTGCAGGTTGCCTATGCGCTGCTCCTGCAAATATTTGCTGGCGCCGAGCGCAAGGGTATCGGTCGCACAGAGCAGGGCGCTGGTCTGTGCGGTCAGCACTTGCGCCACATGTTCGTAACCCTGCTTCATGGCAAGGCCTGGCAGCACCGACAGCGGCTCAAGCTGATGCGTTTTACAAAACGCCAGGTAAGCGTCGTGGCGGCGTTTGCCGGTGGTGATGTCGCTGTGCGGTACGCCGATAAAGCTGATATGGCGATGCCCCTGCGCATAGAGGTTCTCCATCAATAGCTGAATAGCGCCTTCATCGTCATAACAGACGGAGGAAAAGCCATCGGCATCGCGCGCCAGCAACACCAGCGAAGATTGCCAGGAGGCGAGCAGGGACTCTGTGACGCCGGTAAAACCGAACAGCACTACGCCGTCGATATTGCGGCGGCTGAGCATCTGCAAATGCTCTTCCACCAGTTCCGGGGAGAACTGGCTCTCCATCATGATCGGATCGTACCCCTGCTCGTAGAACGCGGGCAGCATGGTCTGCACCGCAAGGTTTTCTGACAGGGAATCCAGACGGGAGACGATAATCGCCACCACTTTATCGCTCTGTCCGCGCATGGCGCGCGCCGAACGGGAAGGGGAAAAACCATGCTGATTGACGACGGCTTCAACCCGCTCGCGCGTGCGCTGGCTCACGCCGCTTTCATTATTCAGCACGCGGGAGACGGTGGATTTACCCACCCCGCTTAAGCGCGCGATATCTTTAATGGTCAGCCGGTTTTGCATGCGTTAATCCCTCTCCGTTCTCAGGCGGTTTGCAGAATAAAGGAGTTTCGTCCTGGTTCCAACCGATAGGCAATGAGCAAAGTCTGGTTTACAGGCTGCGTCGCTGCCTTTTAGTCATATGGATTGTTGTATGTATACGTTTCGTTTAATTCGGCTGCGCTATGATACCGCACTGTAATCATTCGCTCTTCACTACCTTACCGGAGGCCAGATGGATCCCGATCCCACCCCTCTCCCGCGACGGAGAAACTACCGGTAAGCCTGCTTTTGCTGCCTTACCGGATGCGTAAGGCAGCGACGTCTTTTTTGTCCCTGCCAACCAGATAACGCCTGCAGGCGCGGTTTCCCGTGTCTGCAACATAAGCACCCGCGTGATGCGGGGGCAAGGACACTGTTATGCTGAAAAACATTACCCGGCAGCTTTTTGCTCGCCTGAACCGCCATTTACCCCGCCGCCTGGTACAGCGCGATCCGCTGCCGGGTGCACAACACATTGCGCATGGCGACATTCCCGCTTCGTTGAGCGAACGCTGTCTGAATGTCGCCACCATGGAACAGGCGCTGCTGTGGCAAACGTTCGCCAGCCACCCGGAAGGGCTGAACCCGCAGGAAGTTGAACTGGCCCGGCAAACGCACGGTGAAAACCTCATCCCGGCGCAGAAACCGTCGCCCTGGTGGGTGCACCTGTGGGTGTGCTATCGCAACCCGTTTAACCTGCTGCTCACCTGCCTGGGGGTGATCTCCTATGCCTCGGAGGATCTGTTTGCCGCTGGCGTGATTGCATTGATGGTGGCGATATCGACGCTGCTGAATTTCCTGCAAGAGGCGCGTTCCACCAAAGCCGCGGATGCGTTGAAAGCGATGGTGAGCAATACCGCAACGGTATTGCGGGTGGTCAATGAGAAGGGCGAAAACGGCTGGTGCGAGATCCCTATCGATCAACTGGTGCCTGGCGATATCGTAAAACTGGCGGCAGGCGACATGATCCCCGCCGATCTGCGTGTGATTCAGGCACGGGATCTGTTTGTCGCGCAGGCCTCGCTAACCGGTGAATCTCTGCCGGTCGAGAAAGTGGCCGCGACCCGTCAGCAAGGGCAACAGAACCCGCTGGAATGCGACACGCTGTGCTTTATGGGCACGAACGTCGTGAGCGGGACGGCACAGGCGATGGTGATCGCCACCGGCGGTCACACCTGGTTCGGGCAACTGGCCGGACGGGTGAGCGAGCAGGAGAGCGAGCCGAATGCTTTCCAGAAAGGCATTGGTCGCGTCAGCATGCTGCTGATCCGCTTTATGATGGTGATGACGCCGATTGTGTTGCTGATCAACGGCTTTACCAAAGGCGACTGGTGGGAAGCCGCGCTGTTTGCCTTGTCCGTTGCCGTGGGTCTGACGCCGGAAATGCTGCCGATGATTGTCACCTCAACGCTGGCGCGCGGCGCGGTGAAACTGTCGAAACAGAAAGTGATCGTCAAACATCTGGATGCGATCCAGAACTTCGGCGCGATGGACATCCTCTGCACCGATAAAACCGGCACGCTGACCCAGGATAAAATCGTGCTGGAAAATCATACGGATATCAGCGGTAAAAGCAGCGAACGGGTGCTGCACAGCGCGTGGCTGAACAGCCATTACCAGACCGGGTTGAAAAATCTGCTGGATACCGCCGTGCTGGAAGGCGTGGACGCGGATGCCGCACAAACGCTGGCCGCCAACTGGCGCAAAGTGGACGAAATCCCCTTTGATTTCGAACGTCGCCGGATGTCGGTGGTGGTGGCGCAGCAGGCCGATGTGCATCAGCTGATTTGCAAAGGCGCGCTGGCGGAGATCCTCAGCGTCTGCTCCCAGGTGCGTTTTAACGGCGAGATCTTCCCGCTGGATGAGACCATGCTGCGGCGTATTGAACGTGTGACCAGCACCCTGAATCGCCAGGGATTGCGCGTGGTGGCGGTGGCGACGAAATACCTTCCGGCGCGCAGCGGTGATTACCAGCGTGCGGATGAGTCTGATCTGATCCTCGAAGGGTATATCGCTTTCCTTGATCCGCCGAAAGAGACCACGGCGCCCGCGCTAAAAGCGCTGAAAGCCAGCGGCATCACCGTCAAAATTCTCACTGGCGACAGCGAGCTGGTAGCGGCGAAAGTGTGCCACGAAGTCGGGCTGGAGGTCGGCGATGCGGTGACCGGCAGTGAGATTGAGCACCTGGATGACGATGCTTTGGCGCAACTGGCGAAACGCACGACGCTGTTCGCCCGCCTGACGCCGATGCACAAAGAGCGTATCGTCACGCTGCTGAAGCGTGAAGGGCATGTGGTGGGCTTTATGGGCGACGGTATTAACGACGCCCCGGCGCTGCGCGCGGCGGATATTGGTATCTCCGTGGATGGTGCGGTGGATATCGCCCGTGAAGCGGCCGATATCATCTTGCTGGAAAAGAGCCTGATGGTACTGGAAGAGGGCGTCATTGAAGGGCGTCGCACCTTCGCCAATATGCTGAAATACATCAAAATGACGGCCAGTTCTAACTTCGGCAACGTCTTCAGCGTGCTGGTGGCGAGCGCTTTCCTGCCGTTTCTGCCGATGCTGCCGTTACACTTGCTGATCCAGAACCTGCTGTACGATGTGTCACAGGTGGCGATCCCGTTTGATAACGTTGACGACGAACAGATCGAGAAACCCCAACGCTGGAATCCCGCCGATCTTGGGCGTTTTATGATCTTCTTTGGCCCGATCAGCTCGATCTTCGACATTCTGACGTTTTGCCTGATGTGGTGGGTCTTTAAAGCCAATGTGCCGGAAGCGCAAACCCTGTTCCAGTCCGGCTGGTTCGTGGTGGGCCTGCTGTCGCAAACGCTGATTGTGCATATGATCCGCACCCGTCGCGTGCCGTTTATTCAGAGCCGTGCGGCCTGGCCGTTAATTGCGATGACACTGATGGTGATTTGCGTGGGGATTGCGCTGCCGTTTTCGCCGCTGGCGGGTTACCTGCAATTACAGGCGCTGCCGCTCTCCTACTTCCCGTGGCTGGTGGCGATTCTGGCGGGTTACATGACGCTGACGCAGTGGGTGAAAGGGTTCTACAGCCGCCGCTACGGTTGGCAGTAGTCAAACGTTGTGAGCCTGGTGGCGAACCGCCATCAGGTATCTTTGCTGCGCTTACCCGGCCTGACGCAGGCGTTTTACCGGGTAAGCGCGAGTCGCTTAGCGACGTACCGCGATCGCTTCGATCTCGATTTTCACATCTTTCGGCAGACGCGCTACTTCCACGCAGGAGCGGGCCGGGAACGTTGCGTTATGCTCGGTAAAGAACGCTTCGTATGTCGCGTTAACCGTTGCGAAATCATTAAGATCTTTCACAAACACGGTGGTCTTGACGATGTCGCCCACTTTCAGACCTGCCGCTTCCACGATAGCTTTCACGTTGTCCAGCGACTGACGCGCTTGCGCGGCAATGTCGTCCGGAACGCTACCGGTTTTCGGGTCGACCGGGATCTGACCGGAAGTAAGGAGCATATTGCCAAGATCAACAGCCTGTACGTAAGGGCCGATAGCTGCTGGTGCATTTTCCGTCGCGATAACTTTGGTCATAATAGTTCCTGAATGACTACGGTGATGAGGTTCCCCCACATTATAGGGAGGGGGAGAGGCTTTACCAACCGCAATTAGTTCGCCAGCACCACGTGGTGCGAGAACTCTTTCTCACAATATTTGCATTTCAGGGCGATATCGTCTTCGCGCTGTTTCACCGCAAAGCTGGATGACACCGGCTCAGCATGGCTGATGCAGTTGCTGTTCGGGCAGACCAGCACGCCAACAATGTGCTCAGGCAAACTGGGACGCGATTTGCCCACCACTTCGTAGTCGTCGATGCGGTTTACCGTGGCGTGCGGGGCATACAATGCCAGTTGGTTGACCTGCTCGGCGGTCAGAAAGGTGTTCTCGATCTTGATCAAATCTTTACGCCCCATCTCGCCGGACGGCAGGTTCAGACCGATGGTGATGCGCTGATCGGTTTCCGTCAGCTTGAACAGCGTCAGCAGTTTAAACCCGACGCGTGCCGGAATATGGTCAATCACGGTACCGCGTTTGATCGCTTCGACCTGCAGTTTATTATCGTGTGTCATTGTCGTGTTCCCCTTACAGAGCCAAATCGCGATTAAGTACCAGCGCCAGCAGCGCCTGGCGGGCGAAAATGCCGTTACCGGCCTGCTGGAAATACCAGGCATGCGGCGTTTTATCCACATCGGTGGTGATTTCATCAACGCGCGGCAGCGGGTGCAGCACTTTCATATTGCTACGCGCACGGGTCAGGTCGCTGGCGCGCAGAACGAATTGCGCTTTAACGTTGGCGTATTCCGAGGGATCGAGGCGCTCTTTCTGTACGCGGGTCATGTAGAGAATGTCGACCTCCGCCATCACTTCCTCGATGCTGGCGTGTACGCTCCAGGCCATGCCTTTTTCATCAAGCATATCGAGGATGTACTGCGGCATGGCCAGCGCGTCCGGGGCGATAAAGTAGAAACGGTTGCCGCTAAACTTCGCCAGCGCCTGCGCCAGCGAGTGCACCGTGCGGCCATATTTCAGGTCGCCGACCATCGCGATATTGATATTTTCCAGTCGGCCCTGGGTTTCCTGAATGGTGAACAGATCGAGCAGCGTTTGCGTCGGATGCTGGTTAGCGCCGTCGCCGGCATTCAGCACCGGCACGCCACCGGAGAACTCCGTGGCCAGTCGCGCGGCGCCCTCCTGCGGGTGACGCATCACAATCGCATCAACATAGGTGCTGATGACTGAAATGGTGTCGGCCAGCGTTTCGCCTTTTTTACCCAGCGATGTGTTGCTGCTGTCTGAGAAGCCCACCACGCTTGCGCCAAGGCGATGCATGGAGGTTTCAAACGAGAGACGCGTGCGGGTGGAGGCTTCAAAGAAGCAACTGGCGATCACCTTGTGTTTCAGCAGCTCCGGCTGAGGGGTTGCCTTCAGTCGCGCGGCGGTGGCGAGCACCAGTTCAAGTTCTTCCCGGCTGAGATCGTTTATGGAAATGATATGTTTCTGATATAGCGGATTAGCCATGGTTATCTCCTGACGACTGCGCAAAAAAAAGCCCCTCAATAGAGGGGCTGTGAATAGGATTAGCAACGGGAAAGGAAAACGGCAGGCCTGCGCCCTTTTTCAGACGCGGTAAGACAGTCTGTCGTACACACTGGACCATACTTCCTCCCGGCAAATTGTCCCGGATTATACGCAGCTGTTTTTGCGAATCAAGCGATTGATGCACATTTTACCCATGGCAAACGGTTCTATATGAATAATCATGCGATTTAAGCAAGTATTTAATCTGTTTATGCACCAGCGCAGTGCGTGCGACCTCGCGCGGCGCCACCCAGACAATACTGCTTCCCGCCACCACGCCAAGCACACCGGATAATTGGTGATAATCCAGAATACGCGCCACCGCGCGGCCGTACCCGGCGGCAGTGTGGATAAGGATAAATTCGCTGTTATGTTCCACGCTGACCACCATTTCAGAAATGGAACGGGCGGCGTCTGGCGCGGGGCGCGATTGCGGATTTACCGAATAAATTTTTTGTCCTTTGGCGTTGCGAATTTTGATGACGCCGAGCAACTTCAGCAGGCGGGAAACGGTAGACTGGCTGATACTGTCAAAGCCGTGATACTGAAGGTCACGGCGAATTTCCTCCTGAGAAAGGTAGCTTTTCTCGCTAATCAGACGCTGGCATACCTCCAGCTGTAGCTGCTCTTTCGCAGAATAATCTCCATATTCGTTCATGTTATTTTTCCCATTGATGTTGCCGAACCTGCTGTAAGCCGGATAAACAACGCGTTATCCGGCATTTATCCACCCTTACAGCAGGGCTCCAAGGCTCAACGCCGCCATGATCAGAACAGTCAGGATCGCCAGCAGCGGCGCCACCCACTTCAGGTAACGCACATATGGAACATGCGCAATCGCCAGACCACCCATCACCACCGCGGAGGTGGGCGTGACCAGGTTGACGATGCCGGATGCAGATTGATAGGCCGTCACCACCAGGTCGCGGTTGACGTTAGCGAAATCAGCGAGAGGCGCCATGATCGGCATCGTCAGAACCGCCAGCCCGGATGAAGAAGGCACAAGGAACGACAGCACTACTTCCAGCCAGTACATCACGTTGATAAACGCGACGGTGGATAACCCACTGACCATACCCTCGGCACTGTGTAAAATAGTGTGGGTAATCATCCCCTTATCCATGATCACCACAATACCGCGTGCGATGCCGATAATCAGTGCGACACCCAGCAGATCCCGCGCGCCGTTGATAAAGGTGGAGGTCAGTTCCTCTTCGCTCATTCTGGCGATAAGCCCGATGATAATGGCACTGGCGAGAAACACCGCGGAGATTTCCGCCATCCACCAACCACGCACCGACACGCCATAAATCATGACCGCAAAGGCCACCACAAAGATAAGCAAGATCGCTTTGCGCACCGGGGTAAACGCCAGCGTTTCCGCCGATTTATTGCCGAGAAAATACGCGCGATCTTCTTGCTGTTTATCCGCGAGGATCGAGAGCGCCGGGTTGGCCCGCACTTTGCGGGCGTAATGCATCACCCACGCCACGCAAATCATCCAGCCCACCACCAGCATAACCGCGCGCAGAATAATACCGTGGGTAAAGGGGATCCCGGCGGCATTGGCGGCGATCACCGTGGCGAAAGGGTTGATGGTGGAACCGAGCGTACCGATCCCCGCGCCGAGCAGGATCGTTGATGCGGCGACCAGAGGGTCGAACCCGGCGGCCAGCATTACCGGCACCAGCAAGGTGTAAAACGGCAGGGACTCTTCCGCCATGCCATAAATGGTGCCGCCCGCGGCAAACAGCGCCATCAGGATCGGGATCATCCACTCTTCACGACCGCGCAGCCGCGTGGTGACGCGCTCAATACCCGCGTCGATCGCCCCGGTTTTGGTGACGATGCCAAGAAAGCCGCCGATGATCAGAATAAACAGCGCCACATCAATGGCGCCCGCCTGGCCGCTCACCGGATCGTACAGGCCGCTGATGGGGGCCATAATCACCGAAATAAGCCCCTGCGGGTGGGCGGCGACGTGGGCATAGGTGCCGGCTATCGGCACCTCTTTGCCTAAGGCCGGGTTGAGCGTCATTTGATACTGCCCGGCGGGGATCACCCAGCTCAGGGCGGCAACCACGGCGATCAGGAAAAAGAGAATGGTGTAAGCGGAAGGAAATTTGAACTTGCCCATGATGTTCTCCGTTGCCCCGGCGCACCCTCGGCACGCCGGGGGAGTCGTTAGTCGCCGAGTGTCGCCACCATAACCGCCTTAATGGTGTGCATACGGTTTTCTGCTTCGTCAAAGACGATAGAGTTGGCGGATTCGAAGACCTCTTCCGTGACTTCCAGTCCTTTCAGGCCATAGGCCATCTCGATTTCGCTACCGACTTTGGTGTGCTCGTTATGGAAGGCGGGCAGGCAGTGCATGAATTTGACGTTCGGGTTGCCCGTGGCTTTCACCACCGCAGCGTTAACCTGATAGGGTTTCATCAGGCTGACGCGTTCGGACCAGGCTTCTTTCGGCTCGCCCATCGACACCCACACGTCGGTGTAGAGGAAATCAACGCCGTGTACGCCTTCGTCCACATCATCGGTGAGCGTGATGCGTGCTCCGGTTTGTTTGGCAATGTCGCGACAGCGGGCAACCAGCGCCTCTTCCGGCCAGAATGATTTTGGGGCGACCAGACGGATATCCATCCCCATTTTCGCCGCGCCCACCATCAGCGAGTTGCCCATGTTATTGCGTGCATCGCCCAGATAGGCAAAGCTCAGGTCCGGCAGGGTTTTCCCAGGTGCATGCTCCAGCATGGTCATCAAATCCGCGAGGATCTGCGTGGGGTGAAACTCGTTGGTCAGCCCGTTCCAGACCGGCACGCCAGCATACTGGCCCAGCTCCTCGACGATATCCTGCCCATAACCGCGGTATTCGATGCCGTCATACATACGGCCCAGCACGCGCGCGGTGTCCTTCATCGACTCTTTATGACCAATTTGCGAACCGCTTGGCCCGAGGTATGTCACCTGCGCACCTTGGTCGAAAGCGCCGACTTCAAACGCGCAGCGGGTGCGGGTGGAGGTTTTTTCAAAAATCAGCGCGATGTTTTTGCCCACCAGCGTTTTCTTCTCGCGTCCGGCTTTTTTGTCGGCTTTCAGCGTGATGGCCAGATCGATCAGGTGCTGGATTTCTGCCGGGGTGTAGTCCAGCAGTTTGAGAAAATTGCGGTTTTTCAGGTTGATAGTCATTTGGTGATCCTTGTTAAATGAAAGCGTTGTTGCCCCTCACCCTAACCCTCTCCCCTGAGGGGAGAGGGGACCGGTCCCGTTTCCTCTTCTCCATGGGGAGGTGAGGCGGGCTCTGTTTTCCCCCTCTCCCTTAGGGAGAGGGCCGGGGTGAGGGGAAAAATCAGTGACGAATCAGCGTGCCCTTGTCCCCACTGAGGATGGACAGCCCATCCGCCAGCGCGCCGATCCCGGCAATACCGTTACAGGCTTCAACAAACTGGCTGCAGGCGGCGACTTTCGGCCCCATAGACCCAGCGTCAAACGACAGCCCTTGCAGGACTTCCGGCGATATCTGCGCCAACGGGCGCTGGGTCGGTTTGCCCCAGTCGAGGTAGACGGCGTCTGCATCGGTGAGGATCAGCAAAGCGTCGGCTTCTATCTGACGGGCCAGCAGCGCGGCGGAGAGATCTTTATCGATGACCGCTTCAACGCCGTGATAGCCGTTGGCGTTTTCCACCACCGGCACACCGCCGCCGCCATTGCAAATCACCAGATGCTCGCGCTGGATCAGCGCGGCAATCGCGTCGCTCTCGACAATGCGTTTTGGCTGTGGAGAAGGGACGACGCGGCGGACGTAGTGGCCATCAGCCTTAAAGACCCAGCCTTTTTCCTGTTGCAGGGCGGCAGCCTGCGCGTCGTTGTAGACCGGGCCGATATACTTGGTCGGATGGCGGAAAGCGGGATCGGCGGCATCTACTTCCACCTGTGTGAGCAGGACGCTGACTTCGCGCTGGGGTAAGCGGTTTTTCAACGCCTGTTGCAGCATGTAGCCGATCATCCCCTGGCTTTCCGCGCCGAGGATGTCGAGCGGGTAGGGGGCGACTTTGTCGTAGGCGCTGTTCTGCAACGCCAGCAGGCCGACCTGCGGCCCGTTGCCGTGGACCAGCACCACGTTCCACTGTTCCGTGAGTGCGGCAATGGTGCGTGCAGCCAGATCGATATTCTGGCGCTGGATATCGGCTTCCAGCGGTTCGCCGCGTTTGAGCAGGGCATTGCCGCCAAGGGCGACAACCAGTGTGGGTTTCCTTTTCATGTTTGCTCCTTTAAATGCCATCTCGTTCCAGCGGGCAGCTCATGCAGCGCGCACCGCCGCGTCCGCGCCCCAGTTCATCGCCGGGGATCGGCAGCACAGTGATGCCGGCTTTGTCATATTTTTCGTTGGTCCAGGTGTTGCGTTCGTAACCCACCACGACGCCAGGGCGCAGGGTCAGCACGTTATTGGCATCGTTCCACTGCTCGCGTTCGGCTTCGAAAGCGTCTCCACCGGTGGTGATCAGGCGTACTTGGTTAATGCCGAGCGCTTTTTCAATGGCATGCAGCAGATCCTCTTCCTGGAGGTGTTGCAGCCCGCCGCGCCCGTCCGGCGTCAGCGTCCAGCACTGGGCGTCTTTGCGGACGACTTCGGGATAGACAGAGAAGGTGTCGACATCGATGTGTGTCATCACGGTATCGAGGTGCATGCAGGAGCGGTGTTTCGGCAATTCCACGGCGATAACACGCTCTGCCTGGCGGTGTTTAAACAGGCTGTTGGCAAGAAACTCGACGCCCTGCGGTGTGGTGCGTTCCGACATGCCAATTAATACCGCGCCGCGACCAATCACTAATACGTCGCCGCCTTCGAGGGTGGCGTGGTCATAATTAATATTCTCGTCGCCGAAGTATTTAATAAATTCTCCGTCGGCAAAGGCCGGGTGCCATCGATATATTGCCCGCAGATTATTGGTCTCACGCTGGCGGGCGGGTTTGGCCATCGGATTAATCGAAACACCGTTATAAATCCAGCACGACGTGTCGCGGGTAAATAAATGGTTGGGCAACGGCTTCATAATAAAATCATTAGCAGTGTGGGTATCCACAACCATATTTTTAATAAATGCCGGAATTTCACCGTAGGTGAGTCCGCCGCTCAACCGGCGCGCCAGTTCGCGGTGCGGCATATCCGCCAGCCAGCCGCGCACATCGCTGGCAAAGGTGGGCCCAAGGCGGTAATCGGAGATTTGCATCTCCAGCAGCCAGGCTTTTGCTTCAGCAATATCAAGCGTTTGTGTCAGAAGGTCGGTTAACAGCAGGACTTCCACACCCTGTTCACGCAGGGTGTTTGCGAACACATCATGCTCTGCACCCGCACGTTCAACCGATAACACATCATCAAATAACAACTCCTGACAATTAGAAGGGGTTAAGCGTTTCAGACTTAAATTTGGGCGGTGCAGCATAACGCTACGCAATTGACCAATTTCAGAACCGACGTAATGCTTTTCCATAATTATTCCTTTAACTGTTTTTTAAGAATAAAAAGGGGCGTGCCATGAACATGATTTAATTCATGGCTCGATAAGCTCAATTAATTTTCATGGCTCATAGTAGGTGTCGGGAAAATTAAAAATGTGAGCTGGTTCACGTCGAAATTGATATTGTCGGGAGAGTGTTTGAATACATGATTCGCATCAGAGAACTGTTAATCAGCAATATTATCAGGGTGAATGCCTACGCGTTAACGGCTGTAATTATTCATGGTTGTTATAGATTTGTGTGGAATGATTAATTTTGCATATTTTGTAAGGTGTTGAATTTAGTGCATTTGTTTTCTGCTGCGGAATGGGTATGCATAAAAGCAATGAAAATATTTCCTGCAACGGTTTAATTTAAAAATAATGCGTGAATTTATGCGCGCAGAGTGGGGGGAATAAAGTGTGAAGCAACCCCATTTTTTTTAATAAACCATGCTTAATCAGTCACACAGCGCTTGCCGGATACCGCCTCTCGCTGGCTTTATGCATAATCTCTGCATAAATGCCGTCAGCGTCTTAACAGCCATTTAACACCCGTTGCGATAACTATGCGTTGTCGCAAATCTCCTGCAAAAAAGGGTGGTATGGCAGTGGGAATTCTCGTATAACCATGTGAAATGAAACGGTGTTTTATATCGAGGATTGAACCATGATCGTTGGCAATATTCATAATGTACAGTCCTGGCTGCCGGAAGAGCTGCGCCAGGCGATTGAACTGATTAAGCAACATGTCACCGACGCAACGCCGACCGGTAAACATGAGATCGACGGCAGCCGCCTGTTTTATCTGGTATCGGAAGATATGACCCAGTCTTTTGCCGAGCGCCGTGCGGAGTATCACGCACGTTATCTGGATATTCAGATCGTTCTCAAAGGCCAGGAAGGCATGACGTTCAGTACGCAACCAGCGGGCGCGCCGGATACCGACTGGCTGGCGGATAAAGACATCGCCTTTTTACCGGAAGGCGTGCAGGAAAAGACGGTGGTGCTGAACGAAGGGGATTTTGTGGTGTTCTACCCGGGCGAAGTGCATAAACCGTTGTGCGCGGTGAATGCCCCGGCGCAGGTGCGTAAAGTGGTGGTTAAACTGCGGGTGGAATAAGAAAAGGCGCCCGGTCGCACAGCGCTGACCGGGCCGTATCGCGTTATTGACTCAGTGTTGCCACCATCACCGCTTTGATGGTGTGCATGCGGTTCTCCGCCTGATCAAACACAATGCTCGCCGGAGATTCAAACACCTCGTCGGTGACTTCCATACCGCCGTGTAAACCAAACTCTTCCGCCATTTTCTTGCCAAGCGTGGTCTGATCATCATGGAACGCGGGCAGGCAGTGCAGGAATTTCACCTGCGGGTTGCCGGTCAGCGACAGCATTTTGCTGTTAACCTGATACGGACGCAGCAGGGCGATACGTTCGGCCCACTTCTCTTTGGCTTCGCCCATCGACAACCAGACATCGGTATAGATGAAATCAGCCTCTTTTACGCCTGCGGCGATATCTTCCGTCAGCGTAATGTTTCCGCCGTTTTTCACCGCCAGCGCCCGGCATTCCGCCACCAGGCTGGCATTTGGCCAGCAGGCTTTCGGCGCAACCAGACGCAGGTCGAGACCCACCAGCGCGGCGGCTTCCAGCATCGAGTTGCCCATGTTGTTGCGTGCATCGCCTGCATACACCAGCGTCATCTGGCTAAAGGCTTTGCCCGGCAGGTGCTCGCGCATGGTCAGCAGGTCCGCCAGCAGTTGCGTGGGGTGGAATTCGTCGGTTAAGCCGTTCCACACCGGTACGCCTGCGTATTGCGCCAGCGTTTCTACAATCTCCTGACCGTAGCCGCGATACTGGATCCCGTCGTACATCCGGCCGAGCACGCGCGCGGTGTCTTTAATTGATTCTTTATGCCCGATTTGGCTGCCGCTGGAGCCGAGGTAAGTGACGCGAGCGCCCTGGTCAAATGCGGCAACTTCGAAAGAGCATCGTGTGCGGGTGGAGTCTTTTTCGAAGATGAGCGCGATGTTTTTGCCGGTAAGTTTCTGGACTTCCTGGCCTTTTTTCTTGTCTGCCTTCAGTTGCGAGGCGAGCTGCAGCAGGGTATTGATTTCAGCGGGTGTAAAGTCGAGCAACTTCAAGAAATGTTTCTGATAAAACGTAGACATAATTTCCTCACATGGCTAAGGCCACTTATTGAATTAAAATTCAATTTATATGGATGAATATTCATTTGCAACCCCAGGGGAGAAATCTTTTCGGCAGAGAGTGGAGGCATTGGCGGCGGTGTGTGACAATAAGTGTATCTGCCACATTATGAGGAACGAGCCATGGCGAACCCGGAACACCTGGAAGAACAGCGCGAAGAGACGCGTTTGATTATTGAAGAATTGCTGGAAGATGGTAGCGATCCTGACGCGCTGTACACCATTGAGCATCACCTGTCGGCAGATGATTTCGAAACGCTGGAAAAGGTCGCTGTGGAAGCCTTCAAACTGGGTTACGAAGTGACCGAGCCGGAAGAGCTGGAGCTGGAAGAGGGCGATGTGGTGATCTGCTGCGACGTGCTGAGCGAAAGCGCGCTGAATGCCGATCTGATTGACGCGCAGGTCGAGCAACTGCTGAACCTGGCTGAAAAATTTGAGGTTGAATACGACGGCTGGGGCACCTACTACGAAGATCCGAACGGCGAAGAGGGTGACGATGACGAAGATGAAGACTACATCGACGAAGACGACGACGGTGTACGTCACTGAGTGACCGTTGCGGCAGCGCCCGCTGCCGCAAGCAAGGAACAGCCATGGATTACCCGCAAATACTCTCCCCGGTTCTCGATTTTCTCCACTGCCCGACCCCGCCATCCTGGATAGACAGAGCCCGTGATCCGGCCATGTTGCCGCTGCTGCTGACCGATCATATGGTGTGCGAGCTGAAAGCGGCGCAAACCGCAATGCTGCTGGTGCGTAAATACGTGGCGGATAAACGCGGTTCCGATGCGCTGCTGGCGTGGCTCAAACCCTATGAAGAGTTCACTTTTCGTGAAGGACCGGAGCCGGACTTTGTTGCTCTGCACAAGCAGATTGGCAAAAGCGCGATGCCGCAAACGGATGATAGCTGGGGCCAGGCGCTGATTAACAGCATGGTGCTGCTGATTAAAGAGGAGCTGCACCATTTCTGGCAGGTGCGGGAAGCGATGCTGGCGCGCAACATCCCATATGTCAAAATCACCGCCAGCCGCTATGCCAAAGGGATGCTGAAAGAGGTTCGCACGCATGAGCCGTTGACGCTGATTGATAAGTTAATCTGCGGCGCTTACATCGAAGCGCGTTCCTGCGAGCGGTTTGCCGCGCTGGCGCCATGGCTGGAAGAAGACTTACAGAAGTTCTATCTGTCGCTGCTGCGCTCCGAGGCGCGTCACTACCAGGATTATCTGGCGCTGGCGCAACAGGTATCACAGGTGGATATCACGCCGCGCGTGCGTCATTTTGGCGAGGTGGAAGCGGCGCTGATCTCAACGCCGGATACGGAGTTTCGTTTTCACAGCGGCGTACCGGCGTAAAAACGCGCTGTAGCATTACAGCGCTTTCAGCATGCGCACTTCACAGTCTACGTGGCCGGTGCAGCCCAGTGGCCCGTCAATGTGCTCAAAGCCCAGATGCTCATACAGACCAATGGCATCGGTAAGAAAGGCGGTGGTTTCCAGATAACAGCGGGTAAAGCCTTGCGTGCGGGCGTGATCGAGCGCCATGTGCGCCAGCTTTTTCGCCAGACCCTGGCCGCGGGCCGCGGGCAGGAAATACATTTTTTGCAGTTCACAGATATCCGGTTCACTGCATTTTAGCGGCGCTACGCCGCCTCCGCCGACCACGGCGCCGTTTTGTTCCACCACCCAATACGCACAACCCGGGCGGCTGTAGAGCTGGTAAAGCTCATCCAGTTCGGGGTCGGCGACGGTGTAGCCTTTATCGGCGGTGAGGCCATACTCCGCCGAAACCTGGCGGATCACCGATGCGATTGCCGCGTTATCTGCAGCAGCAATCCGGCGCATTTTCACCTCTACCGGAGCGGTCACATTCATTTCTGCACTCTGTTTTTGGGGTTATGACGTGATCCTGCTTAATACCACCACAACGGCGTTCTGGCAAGACCAGGAATATTGGTCGCTATTCTTTCGACTTTAAACTATCTAGACTTAAGAATGGACTTAACTCAACCGCAATATTGTTATGGTTGACTCTGTTTGTCTTGTTTTTTTTACGATAAGGATTGTTATGACTTCCGAAACTCATGGTTCCGTAACGGCTCCCGTTCGCCATTTTCTCTTTCAGGGCAGCGGCAAAGGCTATTTCGCGGTATGGCTGGTGAATATTCTTCTTACCCTGATAACCGCAGGGTTATATTTGCCCTGGGCATTAGTGCGTGCACGCCGTTATTTCTACGAGAATACTGAACTTGGCGGCGCGCGTTTTTCTTATCATGCTACCGGGCGTTCGATTTTTGTTGGCTGGCTCTGTCTGCTGGTGCTGTATGTGATTTTCCTGATTAACGTGGTGCACCAGAACGTTGGTCTGCAACTGTGCATGATTGGTTTATTCCTGATTTTCTTCCCGTGGCTGATTACTCAGGGACTGCGTTATCAACTGCTGATGACGGAAATCAACGGCGTACGCTTCAATTTCTACGCCAGCCCGCTGCGCGCCTGGTGGGTGATGATGGGGTGCCCGCTGCTGATTATTATCGCTTCAGTGGTGATCTTCTCCCTCTTTGCCTCTTCTGCTGTCGGTAGCGGTTCGTACGGCGCTATTTTTGCTATGATTGGCATCGGTACGCTGGTATTAATGCTGGGGATCGCCATTATGCAGGGTGTATATACTGCACAATGGTTTGGCATGCTGGTTAATAATCTGCAATACGGCAAACTGAAATTCGCCGGTGAATTTTCCGCGAAAAAATGCATCACGATTATTGTATTGTCGATGCTGTTGTTTGTGCCGTTTATCGCCGTTGTATTGTATATCGTTATTCCGGCGTTCTTTATGATGACTCAGTATGCCTATGCGGCTGGCGATGACCCGGAACAGTTAGCGCTGCTGATGGGACCGTTCTACGGCAAATTAATGTTCAGCTATCTGCTGTATATTGCCGGTGCGGTGGTTTGCTATATTTTTGCCTTTGTGAAGCTGCGTAATTACCTCTACAGCCAACTGACGCTGGAAGGGGATATTCGTTTTTCGTCTACGGTGACCATTGGGCGCGTGTTCGTGATCTCTGTGACCAACCTGCTGGTGTGCTGCGTGACGCTGTTCCTGGCGTGGCCGTGGGCGAAAGTGCGCTTTACCCGCTACCTGCTGGAAAATACGCACGTACACGGTGATCTGGAAGCGCTGCCGTTGGAAAAACACGACGTTCAACCGGCAAAAGATCCGGCTAACCTGCTGGCGCGTGGTTTGTCGTTCTATCCGGCGGCATTTTAATGTGACCGCTTTTGCCGGACGGCGCTCAATGCCTTATCCGGCCAGCCAATAAAAAAACCGGGCATCATAGCCCGGTTTTTTTTACGCGACGTGATTACAGTGCGGCGATAACGGCCTGCTGTTCAATCAGCTTCGCTTTCGCTTCCGCATAGCCTTCCAGCTTCTCACGCTCTTTCGCAATCACCGCTTCCGGTGCGCGTGCGACAAAGCCTTCGTTGCCGAGTTTGCTTTCGATACGCCCAATTTCCTGATCCACTTTAGCGACTTCTTTCGCCAGACGCGCCAGTTCGGCGTCTTTGTCGATAAGCCCCGCCATCGGGATCAGCAACTCTGCGCCGTCAACAATCTTGGTGACCGAAACCGGGCCTTTCTCGTCAGCCGGCAGGATCGTAATGCTATCCAGGCGCGCCAGCGTTTTCAGGAAGCTCAGGTTATCGTTCACACGACGTTTTGCATCGTCGCTTGCGCTACGCAGCAGCAGTTCCAGCGGTTTACCCGGAGAGATGTTCATTTCCGCACGGATGTTACGTACGGCAATGATCGCCTGCTTCAGCCATTCGGTGTCCGCCAGCGCGTTTTCATCCACCTGAGAGGCGTCGAACGCCGGGAACGGTTGCAGCATGATGGTATCGGCGGTGATGCCTTTCAGCACTTTTACGCGCTGCCAGATAGTCTCGGTGATAAACGGAATGATCGGGTGCGCAAGACGCAGCAGACCTTCCAGCACGGTGACCAGCGTATTACGCGTGCCGCGCAGTTCCGCTTCAGAACCGCCGTTCATGACTGGCTTGGTCAGTTCCAGGTACCAGTCGCAGAACTGGTTCCAGGTGAACTCGTACAGGATGCCTGCCGCAATATCAAAGCGGAAGTTATCCAGCGCGTCGCGGTAAGCCTTAATGGTCTGGTTGAACTCGGCGAGGATCCAGCGGTCCGCCAGCGACAGCACTTTTTCGCCACCGTTGAAGCCGCAATCCTGATCTTCGGTGTTCATCAGCACAAAGCGGCTGGCGTTCCACAGCTTGTTACAGAAGTTACGGTAACCTTCCAGGCGCTTCATATCCCAGTTGATGTCGCGGCCGGTAGAGGCCAGTGCCGCCAGGGTAAAGCGCAGGGCATCGGTGCCGTGCGGCTCGATGCCGTCCGGGAACTGCTTCTCGGTGCGCTTGCGGATTTTTTCCGCCAACTGCGGCTGCATCATGTTGCCGGTGCGTTTTTCCAGCAGATCCGCCAGCGAAATCCCGTCCACCATATCCAGCGGGTCAATGACGTTACCCTTGGATTTGGACATCTTCTGGCCTTCGTCATCACGAATCAGACCGGTCATATAGACGGTTTTAAACGGTACCTGCGGCTTGCCATCTTCGTCTTTAATAAAGTGCATGGTCATCATGATCATGCGCGCGATCCAGAAGAAGATAATGTCGAAGCCGCTGACCATCACGCTGGTCGGGTGGAACTGACGCAGCGCGTCGGTGTTTTCCGGCCAGCCGAGGGTGGAGAAAGTCCACAGAGCGGAGGAGAACCAGGTGTCCAGCACGTCTTCGTCCTGGCGCAGGGCGACATCGGCGGACAGGTTGTTTTCCTGACGCACTTCCTCTTCGCTGCGGCCGACGAATACGTTGCCATCGTTGTCGTACCAGGCCGGAATACGGTGGCCCCACCACAACTGGCGAGAGATACACCAGTCCTGAATGTCGCGCATCCAGGAGAAGTACATGTTTTCGTACTGCTTCGGCACGAACTGGATATCGCCGTTTTCCACCGCTTCGACTGCCGGTTTCGCCAGCACGTCGGCACGGACGTACCACTGGTCGGTCAGCATCGGTTCAATGACCACGCCGCCGCGATCGCCGTACGGTACGGTCAGATCGTGCGGTTTAATCTCTTCCAGCAGGCCGAGCGCGTCTACCGCGGCGACCATCGCTTTACGCGCGGCAAAACGCTCCAGTTTCTGGAACTCTGCCGGAATGTCTGCCGGGTAAACGTCGGATTCGTTGCCGTTGGTGTCGTACACCTGCGCGCTTTCACGGATGTCGCCGTCAAAAGTCAGGATATTGATCATCGGCAGCTTGTGACGACGACCCACTTCGTAGTCGTTAAAGTCGTGCGCCGGGGTGATTTTCACGCAGCCGGTGCCTTTTTCCATGTCGGCGTGTTCATCGCCTACGATCGGAATACGGCGGTTTACCAGCGGCAGCACCACAAATTTGCCGATCAGATCTTTATAACGCGGATCTTCCGGGTTTACCGCTACGCCGGTATCGCCAAGCAGCGTTTCCGGACGGGTGGTGGCGACCACCAGGTAATCTTTACCGTCGGCGGTTTTCGCGCCATCGGCCAGCGGGTAGCGGATATGCCACATGGAGCCTTTCGACTCGCGGTTTTCCACTTCCAGATCGGAGATCGCCGTGCGCAGTTTCGGATCCCAGTTCACCAGGCGTTTGCCACGGTAGATCAGATCTTCTTTATACAGGCGGACGAACACCTCTTTCACCGCGTTGGAGAGACCTTCATCCATGGTGAAACGTTCACGATCCCAGTCCACGGAGTTGCCGAGACGGCGCATCTGGCGGGTAATGGTGCCGCCGGATTCGGCTTTCCACTGCCAGATTTTGTCGATAAAAGCGTCGCGACCATAGTCGTGGCGGGTTTTCCCTTCTTCCGCGGCAATTTTACGTTCAACCACCATCTGGGTGGCGATACCGGCATGGTCAGTCCCCGCCTGCCACAGGGTGTTTTTGCCCTGCATGCGCTGGTAACGGATCATGGTATCCATAATGGTTTGCTGGAAGGCGTGGCCCATATGCAAACTGCCGGTGACGTTCGGCGGCGGGATCATGATGCAGAAGCTTTCCTGGCTTTCATCACCGTTGGGTTTGAAATAGCCCTGCTTTTCCCACTGCTCGTACAGCGGCTGTTCGATATCTTTGGGGTTGTATGTCTTTTCCATTATTTCCAGGTTGCCGTGTTCAGGTTGAAACCGGCCACGCGGTAGGCTTTGTAGCGTTCGCGCGCCAGTTGTTTCAGAGAGTCTTCGTAAGGGACGAAGTCTATCACTTCTGTGAAAGCGGTGGCAAAATCTGCAAATTCCACCCGCAGGCTGATTAGTACATCGCGTGGGCTGCTGCTGCGCTTTTGCGGCCAGGCCAGCTCAACCGGCGCACCGCCGCGCGGACCTTCGCCCGCCAGGTTGTGCGGCACAAAGCTTTCCGGCGGACGCGCCCACAGCGCCTCATCCAGCCGGATAGCCTGTTGCTCATCGGCACAGGCGATCAACACGCGTTTGCCATTGCGCCAACGTTCTGCGGCAATCTCACACACCAGCTGTTCCACGGCGTTTAAGCCATCAACGGTGTTGTCGTTGTCCAGAAGATAGAACGTTGCAGTCTTCATAATATATGGGGTTTCTTGTGGTGGATTTAAATCTCATACCCTCACCGCTCCCTCTCCCTAAGGGAGAGGGAGCGGTGATTCCCTCGCCCCTTTGGGGAGAGGGTTAGGGTGAGGGGGACTTTACATTACTCTTCGCCGTTAAACCCGGCGCGGTTCAGCAGGAACTGCGACAGCATCGCCACCGGGCGACCGGTCGCGCCTTTGGCTTTACCGGAGCGCCAGGCGGTACCGGCAATGTCCAGATGCGCCCAGTTGTACTTGCGGGTAAAGCGCGACAGGAAGCACCCGGCGGTGATTGCGCCGCCAGGACGACCGCCAATGTTCGCCATATCCGCAAAGTTGGACTCCAGTTGCTCCTGGTATTCATCGCCCAACGGTAAACGCCATGCACGGTCGCCTGCCTGCTCGGAAGCGCCAATCAGCTCATGGGCCAGCGGGTTGTGGTTCGACAGCAGGCCCGTGATGTGATGACCCAGCGCAATCACACATGCGCCGGTCAGTGTTGCCACGTCAATCACCGCTTCCGGTTCGAAGCGTTCCACGTAGGTCAGCACATCGCACAGCACCAGGCGGCCTTCCGCGTCGGTGTTCAATACTTCCACGGTCTGGCCGGACATGGTGGTCAGCACATCGCCAGGGCGATACGCGCGCCCGCCAGGCATGTTTTCACAGCCCGCCAGCACACCAATCACGTTGATCGGCAGTTGCAACTCGGCCACCATGCGCATCACGCCATAGACCGCCGCCGCGCCGCACATGTCGTATTTCATCTCGTCCATGCCTTCGGCAGGCTTGATAGAGATACCGCCGGAGTCGAAGGTCAGGCCCTTGCCGACCAGCACAATCGGGCGCGCATCTTCAGACGGGTTGCCTTTGTATTCGATCACCGACATCAGCGATTCATTCTGTGAGCCCTGACCTACCGCCAGGTAAGAGTGCATGCCCAGCTCGCGCATCTGCTGCTCGCCAATCACGCGGGTGACCACATTTTTACTGTAGGTGTCCGCCAGTTGGCGCGCCTGAGAAGCCAGATAACCGGCATTACAGATGTTGGGCGGCATATTGCCCAGATCTTTCGCGGCTTTGATGCCGGCCGCAATCGCCAGACCGTGCTGGATAGCGCGCTCGCCGCTGGTCAGCTCACGGCGGGTCGGCACGTTGAACACCATTTTACGCAGCGGGCGACGCGGTTCGCTTTTGTTGGTCTTCAGTTGATCGAAGCTGTACAGCGTTTCTTTTGCTGTCTCTACCGCCTGGCGGACTTTCCAGTAGGTGTTGCGGCCTTTAACATGCAGTTCGGTCAGAAAACAGACCGCTTCCATGGAACCTGTATCATTCAGGGTGTTGATGGTTTTCTGGATCACCTGCTTGTACTGGCGCTCATCCAGTTCACGCTCTTTACCGCAGCCAATCAGCAAAATTCGCTCGGAGAGGACATTCGGTACGTGATGAAGCAACAACGTTTGGCCCGGCTTGCCTTCCAGCTCGCCGCGACGCAGCAGCGCACTGATGTAGCCGTCGCTGATCTTATCGAGTTGTTCGGCAATCGGAGAGAGTCGGCGCGGCTCAAAGACACCGACGACGATGCAGGCACTCCGCTGTTTCTCCGGGCTACCGCTTTTTACACTGAACTCCATGCACTACGCTCCTGAATCTTAAAGACAACAGCGGCGGCTACGGATAGAATTGCAAGCTTTCGTAACTCATGTCCGCTGTTGCGGTGACTTCGTGTTAATCTTAATGTTACTTCGGTTTCGGCACGTCAGAATCGGGTCTTACGCACGTATCCGCTGAGTATATTAATCTTAGCGATCATTTCGACGACTCAAGAGAATAAATGACGTTTAAGCCATGAAACAAGCGATTTTCCAGGAAAAAGACTGGTTTTTACGGGCGTAATTAAAGTGATAATCATAAGATATCTGGCGCGGGAGACGCTAAAAAGCCAGCTTGCGATCCTATTCATCCTGCTTTTGATTTTCTTTTGTCAAAAACTGGTCAGGATTTTAGGCGCAGCGGCAGACGGTGAGATCCCCACCAACCTCGTGCTCTCACTGCTGGGTTTGGGCGTGCCTGAGATGGCGCAGCTTATCCTGCCATTGAGCCTGTTTCTCGGCCTGCTCATGACGCTGGGCAAACTTTATACTGAAAGTGAAATCACGGTCATGCACGCCTGTGGCCTGAGCCGTGGCGTGCTGGTAAAAGCGGCGATGATTCTGGCGCTGTTTACCGGCGCTATTGCTGCGGTGAACGTGATGTGGGCTGGCCCGTGGTCATCCCGCCATCAGGATCAGGTACTGGCGGACGCCAAAGCCAACCCCGGCATGGCCGCGCTGGCGCAGGGGCAGTTCCAGCAAGCGACGGACGGCAACTCGGTGCTGTTTATTGAAGGCGTGGAAGGCAGTACGTTCCATAACGTGTTTCTCGCGCAAATCCGCCCGAAAGGCAATGCCCGCCCGTCGGTCGTGGTGGCGGACTCCGGCCACATTTCACAGCATAAAGACGGCTCGCAGGTCGTCACGCTCAATTCAGGGACGCGCTTTGAAGGCACGGCGATGCTGCGCGACTTCCGCATTACCGATTTCCAGAACTACCAGGCGATTATCGGCCACCAGACCGTTACGCTGGATCCTTCCGATACCGAACAGATGGACATGCGCACCCTGTTCAGCACGGATAACCCCCGCGCCAGCGCGGAGCTGCACTGGCGTTTAACGCTGGTGTTTACGGTCTTTATGATGGCGCTGATGGTGGTTCCGCTTAGCGTGGTGAACCCGCGTCAGGGGCGCGTGCTCTCCATGCTGCCCGCCATGTTGCTGTACCTGGTTTTCTTCCTGCTGCAAACCTCGCTGCGTTCAAATGGCGCGAAAGGCAAACTGGATCCGATGATCTGGATGTGGGGCGTTAACCTTGCTTATCTGGCGCTGGCGGTGGCGTTAAACATGTGGGATACGGTGCCGATGCGCCGGGTTCGCGCCCGTTTTGCCCGTAGAGGAGCGGTATAATGCAGGCTTTTGGCGTACTTGACCGCTATATCGGTAAAACCATTTTTACCACCATCATGATGACGTTATTCATGCTGGTGTCGCTCTCCGGCATCATCAAGTTTGTCGACCAGCTTAAAAAAGCCGGGCAGGGCAGTTACGACGCACTGGGCGCGGGGCTGTATACCATTCTCAGCGTGCCGAAAGATATTCAGGTCTTCTTCCCGATGGCGGCGCTGCTCGGCGCACTGCTGGGGCTTGGCATGCTGGCGCAGCGCAGTGAGCTGGTGGTGATGCAGGCCTCCGGCTTCACCCGTATGCAGGTTGCGCTGTCGGTGATGAAAACCGCCATTCCGCTGGTGTTGCTGACGATGGCAATTGGTGAGTGGGTCGCGCCGCAGGGTGAGCAAATGGCGCGTAACCAGCGTGCACAGTCGATGTACGGCGGCTCACTGCTTTCCACCCAGCAAGGTTTGTGGGCAAAAGACGGTAATGACTTTGTTTATATTGAACGGGTGAAAGGCGACGATGAACTGGGCGGCGTGAGTATTTACGCGTTCAATAATCAGCGCCGTTTACAGTCTGTGCGCTATGCGGCATCGGCGAAGTTCGATACAGAACAGAAAATCTGGCGTCTGTCGCAGGTGGATGAGTCCAACCTCACCAATCCGAAGCAGGTGACCGGTACACAGACCGTGAGCAGCACCTGGAAAACCAACCTCACGCCGGACAAACTGGGCGTTGTGGCGCTGGATCCGGATGCACTGTCGATCAGCGGCCTGCACAACTATGTGAAGTACCTGAAGTCGAGCGGCCAGGATTCCGGGCGCTACCAGCTTAATATGTGGAGCAAAATCTTCCAGCCGCTTTCCGTGGCGGTGATGATGCTGATGGCACTGTCGTTCATCTTCGGCCCGCTGCGCAGCGTGGCGATGGGCGTGCGCGTGGTGACGGGCATCAGTTTCGGCTTTGTCTTCTACGTGCTGGACAAGATTTTCGGCCCGCTGACGCTGGTTTACGGCATTCCCCCTGTGGTGGGCGCGTTATTGCCAAGCGCCACGTTCTTCGTGATCAGCTTGTGGCTGATGATGAAAAAAAGTTAATCAGTACATCAAGAGAGGCTGCGGCCTCTCTTTTTTTTGGGGTGCAAGGAGCCGCGCATGTTGCAGTGGGTTACCCGTACGGTTGTTCGTTTCTCTTCTATTTTTCTCTGCGGGATGCTGAGTTCGGTTCTTACGGTGGCGGTGATTGGCGCGCAGTGGTTTGCTTCTCTGGTTGGCGACAGTGTGGTGCTGGCAGTGGAAGTGCTGGTCACGCTGCTGGCGTTGGGGCTGGTAAGCTGGCTGACCCGCCGCGCGGATGCGCTGGCACGCGTCGTGGGGACTGTCCGGCCTGGCTCGCCAGAAGAGGAACAGGCAGACCGCGTGTTATCCCGCTTTGATACCGCTGAAAAAGCGCAGGAGTTCCAGTGCCTTATATTTCTCCCGCCCGCTATCGCCGGTTTTATCCTGCTGGATGAACGCCTTTCGCTCTATGTGCACGGCGGCCTGCTGATCCTGGCGATCGCCGGGGCGTTCTGGCAGAGCCATCGTCTCGAGCACCTGCGCCAATTGCGCGGTTATACCACCAGCTTTGGGCGTACCGTACCGTAAGTGCTTCTCAGTAAAATCTGTTCTTTGCGCGCTTCTTCGCACCAGAGACTATGCTTTTGCATACCGTTTACCAATTAGTGGAAGACCATGTCCAGATTCTTTTTCAATGACCGCAAACAACTGGTCAATGACGCCATTGAAGGTTTGGTAATCTCAGCTCCGCACGGCAACCTCGTCCGACTTGATATCGATCCTGCCATTCGCATTGTCGCCCGCGCCGACTGGGATAAAAGCCGCGTGGCGGTGATTTCCGGCGGCGGCTCCGGCCATGAACCGGCGCATGCCGGGTTTGTCGGCAAAGGGATGCTGACGGCCGCCGTCTGCGGCGATGTGTTTGCCTCGCCCAGCGTCGACGCCGTACTGAACGCGATTGTCGCCGTCACCGGCGATCGCGGCTGCCTGCTGATTGTGAAGAACTACACTGGCGATCGGCTGAACTTCGGTCTGGCGGCGGAAAAAGCCAAACGCTACGGCCTGAAAGTGGAGATGGTGATTGTCGCGGACGACATCGCTCTGCCGGACAATAAACAGCCGCGCGGCATCGCCGGGACAGCGCTGGTGCATAAGATTGCGGGCTACGCCGCTGAGCACGGTAAGTCGCTCAGCGAAGTGCGCGATATCGCCCGCCAGGCTTGTGACAGTGTCTACAGTCTTGGCCTGGCGATGGAGACCTGCAACCTGCCGGGAAGCGACAGCGAAGAAGAGGGGCGCATTCAGCGCGGTAAAGTCGAACTGGGGCTGGGCATTCACGGTGAGCCAGGCGCCAGCGTCGTCGATACGCATAACAGCAAGGCGTTGATTGAGACGCTGGTACAACCGCTCAAAGCGGCGGTGGGCGACGATCGCGTGGCGGTGTTGATCAACAACCTTGGCGGCGTGTCGGCGCTGGAGATGGCGTTGCTGACCAAAGAGCTGGCTCATTCTGCGCTGAAAGATCAGATTGCCTATCTGATCGGCCCTGCGCCGCTGGTCAGCTCGCTGGATATGAAAGGTTTTTCACTGTCGCTGCTGCGCCTGAACGACGAGTTTGAACAGGCGATTTGCGCCGAGGTGCAGACGGTCGGCTGGCAGAAGCCGGTACCGTTCGCACCGATGAAAACGCAGCCGCATAGCGCCGTCTATACCGGGCTGGAGAGTGAACCGTCAGAGAACCCGCAGGTAAGAGCGCTGGTCAGCAGCGCGGCGCAGACGCTGATTGGCCTTGAGAACCGCCTCAACGCGCTGGATGCGAAAGTCGGAGACGGCGATACCGGCTCAACGTTCGCCGAAGGGGCGCGGGAGATCGTGCGCCTGCTGGAGAGCGATGCGCTGCCGCTGAACAACACGGCGCAGTTGCTGCAACTGGTTGGCGAACGGCTGGCGACAGTGATGGGCGGCTCCAGCGGCGTGCTGATGTCGATTTTCTTCACGGCCGCAGGCCAGGCGGTGCACAACGGGGTAGCGTTGTCAGATGCATTATTGCTCGGTCTGAAGCAGATGAAACATTATGGCGGGGCGGATCTCGGCGATCGGACGCTGATCGATGCGCTGCAACCGGCATTAGAAGCGTTGCGTGACAGCGGGCTGGATGCCGCCGTTGCTGCTGCGAAAAACGGCGCAGCCAGCACTGCCACCATGCAAAAAGCGGGTGCCGGGCGCTCGTCGTACGTCAACCGTGAAAATCTCGACGGCGTGAGCGATCCGGGAGCGGTCGCGATTGCTGAAGTGTTTGCCGCCATCGCGTAATAACCCATCCGGATGGCGTTACAGGCCCGGTAAGCGTGAACACCACCGGGCCATGTGCCGGATAACGCGAGCGTATCCGGCCTTGTTACTCTGTTAAAAATCTGCTTTTAATACCACGCGATAACGGGCTTTGCCGTCACGCACGTGCTGCAAGGCGTCATTAATTTGCGACATCGGGAACAGTTCGGTGGTCGGCGCCACTTTGGCGCGCCCGGCAAACTTCATCAGCTTACGCAACTCAAAGGGTGTACCGGTGGCAGAACCGGAGACGCTGCGATCGCCCGCGATCAGGGTAAACGCCGGGACTTCCAGCGGCTTCAGCACCGCGCCAACGGTGTGAAAATGCCCGCCGTGGGTCAATGCTTCAAAGTAAGGTTGCCAGTTCAGATCCACATTGACGGTGTTGATGATCAGATCAAACTGGCCCGCCAGCGCTTTCAGCGCGTCCGGATCGCGGCTGTTGACCACATTATCCGCACCCATAATGCGCACTTCCGCTTCTTTCGACGGGTTAGAGCTGAACGCGGTCACCTCGCAGCCCATAGCGTGCAGCAGTTTGATGGCGATATGCCCCAGACCGCCAATGCCGATCACCCCGACGCGGCTGGTGGCGGTGATGTGATGCATCAGTAGTGGTTTGAACACGGTGATGCCACCGCACAGCAGCGGCCCGGCGGTTTCGATATCAATGCTGTCCGGCAGGGGGATCACCCATTGCCAGTCGGCGCGGAGCTTATCGGCAAAGCCGCCGCGATTGAGGATCGTCGGCACTGCGCCTTCTTTACAGTTGATGTGATCGCCGTTGATACAGGCATCGCAGTGCCCGCAGCTTCTGGCCGTCCAGCCGATACCCACGCGCTGACCGACTTTTAAACCTTTGTTTTGCGCAGCGCTGCCCAGTTCCACGACCCGGCCGATCACTTCATGCCCGGCGACCAGCGGGTATTGGGAGAAGCCCCATTCGTTGTCGATCATCGACAAATCGGAATGGCAGATCCCGCAATAATCCACCTGCACTTCCACATCTTCCGCCGCCAGCGGGCCTGCGTCGTATTCCTGTAGCTCCAGCGCAGCGCCGGCGTGTGGCGCGGCATAACTTTTAATGATGCTCATCACGGATTCCTTCGAGTTAGAGGGGGACGCATGAAGTGTAGGGCATCTGGCGATCCCGTGGCAGCCTGCGCGCGTGCAGATAGCCCGTTTCGCCAAAGCGATGCCCGCTGACGCACCGCCACTGCACGCTTTTTCGGATTTTCCATAGGACTATTTCGGCCTGTCGGCTGTGCAACAGAATGTGTCCGTACCATCCTCAAAGAGATGCCGTACACACCCTACAGGAGCAACGAAAAATGGCTGAACAACCGCAAAGCACCGGCGATGCCGGAGTGGCTTTAATCAAGTCTTTTGAAGGGCTCAGGCTTGAGAAATACCGGGATGCTGTGGGTAAATGGACCATCGGATATGGTCATTTGATCCTGCCGAACGAGAGTTTCCCCCGCGCGTTGACTGAGGCGGAGGCCGACGAGTTGCTGCGCGACGATCTGGGGATCACTGAACGCAGTATTCACCGGCTGGTGACAGTGGATTTAAATCAGAACCAGTTTGATGCGCTGGTGGCCTTTACCTTTAACCTCGGCGCCGGGAATTTGCAGACGTCCACGCTGCTCAAGCTGCTGAACCAGGGAGAGTATGCTCAGGCCGCCGATCAGTTTCCGCGCTGGAACAAAGCGGGCGGCAAAGTACTGGCCGGGCTGACCCGGCGACGTGAAGCGGAGCGGGTGCTGTTTTTGAAAGCGGTTTAGCGTTTCTTTAGCAGCGCATTCAGCCAGATTTCGTGGCGATCGGGCCGCTTATCTTGCGTCGTCCACACGGCTTCTGCGGCGATATCTGGCAATGCCGCAATCAGCCCCGCGAGGCGTGATTCATTCATATCGCTAAAACGACGGCCAGTCTGCTCACGCTCACCGTCGCCATATTTAAACGAGAGATACCAGATACCGTCGGGTTTCAGTGCATTCGCCAGCTTATCCATGACACCCGGCAATTCGGCATAGGGCACATGCAATAGCGAAGCGCAGCACCAGATGCCCTCATATTTTTGTACGGCGTCCAACTCCGTGAAGGTCATATGCTTAACCGGTAAGTTTGTATGCTGGCGAGCCAGCACGACCAGCTCGGGTGATGCATCAAACGCCTCTACCCGGTAGCCCTGCTGATAAAAAGCCAGCGCATCGCGACCGGAGCCACACCCCGCATCCAGCACCAACGCATGCTGCGGCAAATGGCGGATAAAGTCGGCGTATAGCGAAGTCATATCGACATTCACCGTGCCGTCGAAAAAGGTTTGCGCATTGTTCTGGTAATAATTTAGCGTCATCAGAGAACTCGCTGTTCGTAGCGTAATGGAGCCCAGGTTTGCAGACGGCTGGCCAATGCAGCATTCCAGCGATCGTTTAAAAATGTCCTGCGTTTCGGTTCGCTCTTGCCGGTTTGATTGATAATGGCTTCATGCAGCGGCAACCGGCTGTTAATAAAGTACTCATTACGAGCGTGTAAACGTGCAAGCAGGTGCAGTTCCGGCACGCGGGCAAATTTCCCCTGCTCGCCCCGGTTACAACTCTGGCAGGCCAGTACCAGGTTCCAGACGCCATTGAGGTTCACACCTGGCATCACGTTGTTCGCCACCAATGGGATAAAGTGATCGACATCTGCCAGCAGAGGATGGCCTGCGTCGAGGCTTATTGGCGCATTGCAGTAAAAACAGTGCCCTTTTTGATAGCCATTCAGGCTGTTCCGGCAACTGGTCAGAGTGATTCGTGCGTGTTTGAGTTGAGTAAACAGCGTTTGCTGCCCGGCATCGTAATGCACATCCAGTAACTGCGGCGGCAGATTCATTTGCCAGGCCTTTTCCACCAGCGACCAGCGGGCGTCGGTCTCATGAACCAGGTTATGAAACTGCTCTGTTTGCGTCAAACGGTAAAAGTCATCAGTCAGGAGGATGCCTTTGCTTTCCCGCTGTTCATCAATAAAAAACTGCTTCTCAATGGGGCCGCCGCTGACATTGTGGAATGCCTTTAACACCACGTTAAAGCCTTTCTTTACCGTTACTTGCACCAGTTCATCCTGTGTGATTTCACCGTTATTAAAGTTCAGGCAGGCGGTAATAAGTGGGCCAGGGTTGGTGGTGTTGAGGATCTGTTTGGGAGCCTGTTTAAGATGCGCGCAAATATGCTGGCTAAAGGGAAGCGCTAAATCCTGTAACGAAATAAAGGTGTTGCTGCGGTCGATATCATACAGCGCATGCGCCAGCGCGAATTTGTAGGTCGCGAAATTGTTCCCAAAGAGGATCACCCCGCGCCAGTAGTTTTCCAGCGTTGGATCGACCTGGTAAAAACGCATCGGTTTTCCTGACGGTGCATTAAGGGGATATATAACGGGATCACATAACAAATGCACAGTGATGTAAACCAGGAAAAGATAGATTTTGTGAATTTGTTGAAGGAAGGGTAGAAGAGGGGGAGAAAGAGCATCAACGCTGAAAATTTCAGCACTTGATATGACTTACGCGTGGCGCTGCTTGCATGGCTGCGTGTGACAGGTATAATCCAACACGTTTCCGCATCCCCTTCAGTGCCGAAGTGGCGAAATCGGTAGACGCAGTTGATTCAAAATCAACCGTAGAAATACGTGCCGGTTCGAGTCCGGCCTTCGGCACCAAGTGATGCAAAAATAAGCTACCTCCGGGTGGCTTTTTTTTGTCTGGAATCTGGGGCTATGCGGCTTGCCTCGTTTTTAGCTCTGTGTGATTCGTTTTAGATCACTTTCTTGTTTGGTAAAACCGTGGCGATTCATGGGGCCAGCGGCCCCAGATTTCAAATCCCTTTCAACAGATCGAATACTACGCGGGCAAAGCCTTTCGCCAGTTCAGGGTTGGAGAGGTACTGCATCATCATATCCTGTTGAGCGTCGTTGCTGTCCATTACGGCATCATCAATGGCTTTCGGGAAATCTCCCAGCATTGCCTGTTCGCGCGTATTGTTCGCAATCTGGGTCATCACCGCCTGGTTTTCTGACAGCTTGTCACGCACCGCGAAGGCGTAGTTGATCATGTCTTTATCGGTGAGATTATCGGTAACGAACAGCTCGTTAAGACGAGCCAGGATATTCGACAGAAACTCTTCTTTCTTGTCCTTTGGCTTCGCCGTACCGACATCATTACCCGGCTTTATTTTGTAATCTTCAGCATCTTCCTGCAGCTTCAGATGCTGTTCGTGGAGCTTCGACAGGCGGTAATGGCTCATCTCCACGTTGCTTAAATCAATCTCGTCTTCTTCGATACGCTGCTCATGCAGCAACGGACGCAGGTGACGGGCAAACAGGCTTAGTTTTTCTAAATCCTTGTCATCGTAATCGACGATTTGCGACATAAACTCGTAAAAGCGAACAAAGCTGCCGAGATCTTTCTTGAAGATATCCAGCTTACTTTTTTCTTTCTCGCAGTCCTTAAAAGTGTTTTCCGCATTGGTAATCAGCACAACATCACCGGTTTTTTTGGTGCGTTCAAACATCTCTTTGGCCAGCACATACGCATCAATCGCCGAGGTGTAGCGATGCTTCCAGCGCTCCACCGCAGGTTTGCAGATATTGCTAATGGCCGCGTTGGATTTATTTTTTGTAAAGAAGGCTTCGCAGAACTGCTCTACTTCGTTCCACAGGAAAATACCGCTGGTGCGCAGCTTTTCATAAAGCTCAAAGACCAACTGTGGATCGCTGACATCAGTCAGTTCTGCTGTCTGGTAGTACGGCTGGAAAGCGCCCAAAATCTCGTCGGGTTCGTTGTAGAAATCGAGCACAAAGGTTCCGGATTGCGCCTTCCCGGGATAGGTACGGTTCAGGCGCGACAGTGTCTGTACACATTCCACGCCGCCCAGCTTTTTATCCACGTACATGGCGCACAGCTTGGGCTGGTCAAAACCAGTCTGGAACTTGTTGGCTACCAGCATCACTTGGTAGTCGTCGGTATCGAACGCTTTGCGCATATCCCTGCCTTTCAGACCTGGGTTCATATTGATCTCGGTGAACTTCTGGTTAAGCAGCGCAAGGCTGTTGTGGTCATCTTCATGGAATTCCACTTCCCCGGAGAACGCCACCATCGCGCTGATCCTGTCGTACTTTTGCTCTGCAATGTATTTATCGAATGCCAGCTTATAGCGCACCGCCGCTTTACGCGAACTGGTCACCACCATCGCTTTGGCCTGGCCGGACAGTAAGTGCATCACATGCTTGCGGAAGTGCTCAACAATCACCTTCACCTTCTGCGACACGTTATGATCGTGCAGCGATACCCACTGGTTGAGTTTGATCTTGGCTTTTTTGCTGTCCACTTCCCGGTCAGGATCGTCCAGCTTTTGCAGCAGCTTATACGCCACTTTGTAGTTGGTGTAGTTCTTCAGCACATCAAGAATAAAGCCCTCTTCGATGGCCTGACGCATGGAGTAAACGTGGAACGCTTCCGGTTTGTTCGTTTTTGAAGCCGGTTCCTGCGGATTAGGACGACGGCCAAAGAGCTCCAGTGTTTTAGCTTTCGGCGTGGCGGTAAAGGCGTAATAGTTGAGGTTGTTGCTGCCTTTACGCGCGGCGACGGTGGCATCCAGAATATCTTCTGAAGACATCTCCACGTCGTCATCCGTTTCTTCGGTCATCAGCACTTCTTTCAGCTGACGTGCCGTAGAGCCGCTCTGTGAGGAGTGCGCTTCATCGGCAATCACCGCATATTTACGCTGCTTGAGGCTGACGCTGTTTTCAATCGCCTTCAGGACAAACGGGAAGGTCTGAATGGTGACGATAATAATCGGCTGCGAGTTTTCAAGCGCGCTGGCCAGCTTCTCCGATTTTGAACCGTCGCCTTCTTTGTTATTGATACGCCCGACCACGCCATCCTGATGTTCAAACTGATAGATGGTGTCCTGCAGTTGATCGTCGAGCACGGTACGGTCCGTCACCACAATCACCGAGTGGAACTGCTTCTCGCCATTTTCATCATACAGGCGGGAAAGCTGATGGGCCGTCCAGGCGATAGAGTTCGATTTGCCCGACCCCGCACTGTGCTGAATCAGGTATTTATTGCCAGTCCCTTCCACCGTGGCGGCGGTGATCAGTTTGTTCACCACGTCCCACTGGTGATAGCGCGGGAAAATCAGGCTCTCGCTTTTGTACTTCAGGCCAATGGCGTTTTCTTTTTCGACGATTTGCAGATGTACAAAACTCGCCAGAATTTTCAGCAGATTGTCCGGCAGCAGCACCTCATTCCACAGGTAGCGGGTGGCGTAGTCGTTGGCATCTTCCGGGATGTCGTTCCCCGCGCCGCCGTCATGGGTGCCTTTGTTAAACGGCAGAAAGAAGGTTTTATCGCCGTCGAGTTTGGTCGCCATAAATACTTCGTACTGGCTGACAGCGAAGTGCACCAGCGCGCCGCGTTTAAAGGTCAGCAGCGGCTCGGGTTTATTGGTGCCTGGGTCCTTTGGCAAACGCGTTTTCTTATATTGTGTAATGGCGTTTTGCACCGCCTGCTTAAATTCAGACTTCAGTTCGAGGGTCGCAATCGGCAGGCCATTGACGAATAATACCAGGTCGATACGCCATTTCTTCGCCTTAACGCCCGTTTCTTCAAATGCGGCGTTCGACGCATGCGGGCTGTAAACCAGCTCCGGCACGATGCGGCAGATATTCTGTTTGTAGCGCGTCAGGGTTTCCGGATTGAGGTTATGTTCCGGCTTGAACTGGCACAGGGAAAAACGCGCGTTATGGCTTTTGATGCCGTGACGCAGCACGCCGAGCGTACCGTAAGTGCGAGACAACACATCGGTGGCGTTAATATCCGCCTTTTTTAGCTGAGCCACCAGCGCATCGAGGAAATGACGCTCGGTATCGGTAGGATAAATTTTGGCAAACTTCTCCCACTCCTGCGGCTGCGTGGTTTGCACGAAGGCCAACACATCCTGCGAGTACAGCGCACGTTCGCGGTCGTAGCCTTCCGTTTTGCCACAAATCCAGCCTTTTGTTTCCATCTGAGCAATCATCTCATTCTGGAAAATCAGCTCTTTGGTGCTGTCCATGCTCATGCGGTGGCCTCCTGTGGCTCCTCAATGTCCTGTGCGTCAGGGGAGACCCAATCGCGGACGTCGATTTTTCCGGTGATGGCGGCGGATATTAGGGCGGTACGGCGTTCCTGGAGGAGTTCAATTTGTTGTTGTTGTTTCTCGACCAAAGAATCTATTTTTGTAGTTTCGAGTTCGAGAAAATAAATGATATTCTCTTGTTCTTTGATACTTGGGAAAGAAAATTCAAAATTTAAAAACTGTGGTAATCTGAGAGAATCAACGGTTGACTTTGCATTACCTTCCAATGCTACTTTATAAAAATTAGAAGACAAATAGTAATAAACAAACCGCCCTTTAATTGCCTTGAAATTGTTCAACATATAAACACGTTGATGAAAATCAAATTTACCATTGTAATAATGGTAAACTTTACCAACACCAGCTCCATCTCCTGCGGTTAGTACAGCCTCACAATCTGCTCCAACAGAATTTATCCTTTCAATGGTTTGTGAGCGAACGAAGAATGGATATAATCCGCATTCAATAGCATTAACTGTATCTTTGCTGCCAGTTTGAATTGAGCAAAGATATTTTAATTTTTTGATTAACCAATGTGCAGGTACTTCCCCCAACCACTCAACACCTGAATCTTTCATCGGCACATCAGGTTTTAGCCCTTTTGTGACGGCATGGCTAATCACTGCCTGACGTTTTTCTTTCAGTAGTTCAATCAGTTGCTGATGCTTCTCGATCAGGTCATCGATTTTTGCGGTTTCGTGATCGAGGAAAGAAGCGATTTGGTTTTGTTCTTTCAGCGAGGGGCATGGGTAGACAATTTCATTGAAAGCTTCAGTAGGCAAACGCCACCGACCTAAATGAGCACTTCCTTGTCCAAGATGGAAGAAGCGACGCTGTTTATAACCGTCTTGCAGTAAATAAAGATAGTAGCGGCTATAAAAACTATGTTTGTCTCGCACAGCAAAGACACGATAGTCTGGACTAGTTACACCATCATAGATTGAAATATCAACATAACCTGTTAATAAATCCATATGGTTCATTGCAAACTCACCTGGATATACCATTTGATATTTTGAGTAATCCATAGAAAGTTGGCCTTCACCACTTTCAGTATCTTTTATCCTTATCCCTTTTTGGGTTACAGATAGGACATCATAGCCTATCTTGCCTGCAATTCTTTTCTTAATTTCAAAAATATATTTAAGTTTTTTTATAGACCACATCTTAGGGATAGTGTCTAAAGACTCAACCCCAGAATCCTTATATTCCGGATACGCCTTATACTTAGCCATCAGGAATGTACCTCCTGCAGCAGCTTCATAATCTCGGCACTGACCGCATCCAAATCGGCATCGATCTCTTCCAGCGGGCGCGGCGGCTGATAGACGTAGAAATGACGGTTAAATGGAATCTCGTAACCGACAATTCCCACCTCACCATCTTTCGCATCACGCTTATCGGCGTTGATCCACGCGTCATTCACATGCGGCAGCACTTCTGCTTTGAAGTAGTTTTCAATCAGATCGCTGGTAGACACAGCCGGGTTCAGCGGCACGTTTTCGTTATCGCGCAGCTCGCCGTCCTGCTCAAACTCGACCACTTTGCCCTTGTATTCAAACGCACCGTACAGCGGCTGAGCGGCTTCTTTCAGCACTTTCTTCACCACCGGCTCGGCATCCGGGTTTTTCGTGGTGATGGCATCAATAAACTGCTTATTCTCTTTCGCATCCAGCTTCACGCCAGCGGTTTTGATGGCCCCTTTCAGGGTCAGTTGGAACTGATTGAAGTCATTGCTTACCAGCGTTTTACCACCCGCCTGCGTAGCCAAAGCCGTCTGAATCTGCTGCGCTTTTTCCATCAACCCGCACTGCTCCAGCCACAGTTTGCTGTCGAGCAAGTCTTTAATATGCTTCTCTTTCAGTTCAGCAAATTCAGCTTTGATGATGGCGCGCGCTTCTGCTTCCAGTTCGGAGAAATCACCGTAGTTGTCTTTCTGCCATTGAGCCGCGAACTCTTCATACAGGCGTTCCATCGGCGCGCTAAACGGCCTCGGCGCAAAGCGCAGAGTCGCAATCGCTTCATCCGTCACCTGAGCGGATAAACGCAGCGGACGCTCAATAGTTAAGCGGCGATAGCCAAAGTCGGTGCTGTTAAAGATTTTGCTGGCGAAAGTTTTCGGCGCTTCGGTTTTGGCGGTGGCAGACTGACGACCACGGTTGGATTTTTGCTCAGCGACTTTTTCCAGACCCAGTTCTTCCAGAGTTGTGGCATCCACCACCTCAAAATCACCGAAGGTCTGCGTGATCAGTTTGATATCGTCTTCGCCCATCAGGTTACGCTTGGAACCCAGTGATTTACGCATTTTGCCACACAGGTTGGTGCCATCAATCAGCTGTACTTTGCCTTTACGCTCAGGCGCTTTCTTGTTGGAGAGGATCCAGACGTAGGTGGCAATGCCGGTGTTGTAGAACATATCTGTTGGCAGCGCGACGATGCCTTCCAGCAAATCGGCTTCCAGAATGTAGCGACGGATTTCACTCTCACCGCTGCCCGCACCACCGGTAAACAGTGGGGAACCGTTAAGGATAATCCCGATACGTCCACCGTTATTGACGCTGCCATCCACATTGTGGGTGTCGCGCATTTTGCTGATCAGGTGCAGCAGGAACAGCAGCGAACCGTCGGAAACACGCGGCAGGCCCGGGCCAAATCGACCGTTAAATCCTTTCTGCGTGTGCTCGTCGTTAATCTCACCCTCAATCTTCTTCCAGTCCACACCAAACGGTGGGTTGGACAGCATGTAGTCGAATTGATCCTGCGGTAGCTGGTCGTTAGAAAGGGTGTTACCCAGCTTAATACGACTGACGTCCTGACCTTTGATCAGCATGTCGGCTTTACAGATAGCGTAGGATTCCGGATTCAGCTCCTGACCAAAAGCGCGCATAACCGCGTTAGGGTTCAGCTCGTGCACATATTCCATGCCTGAAGAGAGGAAGCCGCCCGTCCCGGCCGTCGGGTCATAAATGGTGCGGATGATACCGTCCTGTGTCAGGGCTTCATCATCTTCCATAAACACCAGCGAAGTGGTCAGGCGCACGATATCGCGTGGGGTGAAGTGCTCACCAGCGGTCTCGTTAGAACTTTCCGCAAAGCGGCGGATAAGCTCTTCAAACACGAGGCCCATTTCATAGTTGGAAATCGCTTTCGGGCTCAGGTCGGTGGTTGCGAATTTCTTCACTACTTTAAACAACAGGTTGGCATCTTCCAGCAGGCCGACAAACTCACTGAATTTGAAGTGCTCGAAGATTTCACGTGCATCCTTTGAAAACGCCTGCACGTAGCTTTCCAGGTTGGCTTTGATGTCGTTCTGCCCCATCTTGCCAAGATCCATCTTCGAGGTATTGAAGAAGGAAAGCTTGCTGGCACGCAACAAATATTTCTCCTTGGCATCTTCCGGCAGTGGGCTGGTTTTTAATTCATCGTATTTCGCTACAACCGCTTCTTTAGTATCCGCTAACACACACTCGAGGCGACGCAGCAGTGTAAAGGGAAGGATCACTCGCCCGTACTGAGACTGTTTAAAATCACCGCGCAGCAGATCAGCCACCGACCAGATAAACGCAGCCGTTTGAGAGAAGTTATTGTTAGACATAATGATTCCAAAAAAGCTTTAGTGTGAGCACCTGTCGCAGAAGGGACACTGTCCTGTCAAAAGCCTGCGAATACAGGTGCAACAAAATGAGTTGCGGAAAATCATACCGCCAGAACGTACGAGCACAAGCAACAAATTCCTTTTGATAAGGGCACTCTTAATCAGCAACGTATTGCTAGCGCTAATAGCTTAGGTATCACATACCAGAAAAGGGTAATGTTTTATATTTAAGTTTTTGATTTTAATATTTTTTATTAATTCTCTTCAAAATTTAACTTTGGTGGCTCACTGATTTTGGCCATACACGCTGATTACCAAGGAGGCCTTTTTGACCTCGGTCATATGTTCCGTAAATGACATGTCCGCCTGTTCCGCGATCTGGCAAACGAGTGACTGCATAACTGTCATACCAAACTGCAGACTGCTTTAGGTAAAGAGCACAGCGAAGCTAGCAGAAGAGTATTAGAATGTTATTCAAAAGAGACGCAGGGGCTGACAAATCCAGGATGGATAATGGTTCTTATCGGATAAGTTAGCTTTTATAGCTTGTTTAATTTGTATAAAAGGATAACAAGGATGAGCCGCTACACAGGTGAAGACAAATCAGAACTAATTTTGAGCGCTGCTAGCGAATGGCGGAAACATTGCCTTATTGATGGCGGTTCACTTTTTAGTGATAAAAAACTCTGGAACAGCCAGTATTTAACAGAGATTGAGCGTGATGTTGTAAACAGCCAACTGGAGCTGGAAGGCAACTTTATGCATCGTCTTAAGGAACAGCTAGCCAGCGTCTCAGCAGAAGCAAAGCAGCTCACAGCGGAGATGCTTTGGTTGCTTTTTCTGTGCCCCAGTAATAACAGCGCAAGAACCAAACGTGAACAGATTATCGAAATCTGGGCGCTTTCCGGAGAGTCGTTAAATACCGAACAACCCATGCTTCGGAATGCTGTACTATCTGGCGTCGGCAGTGCCGGTACTGCTTTTAATACCTTTCGTGCACGCGAGTTCGCTTATCTTACCAATGTCCTCAAAGCACTGTTAGCTCTGTCACCGGCTGAACGGGAAGCACGTTTGGAGGATGGTTTTACTTTTGCGGAATGGTTAAGTGTTATTCCGGAGAACGCCACCCGCCAGTTCCGCCATATGCTGATGTTTTTGCTGTTCCCGGATGATTTTGAACGCGTATTCAGCAGCAACGATCGGCGAATTATTATTCGTGAGTTGAAACCGCAACTGAAGGGTGAGCTCTCTGCTGTAGCGATGGACAGAGCCCTGTTAGAAATCCGTCGTGAACAAGAAGTGAAACAGAATAGTCAACATCTCGACTTCTATGTCCCACCGTTATCAGACCTCTGGCAGAAAAGCGTACAACCCGTTACGACCACAGCCGAAAAAGCCCCCGTTGATGAAGTAAGCAAACCGTTAGAGATTGATGAACCGCTGAATGTAATTCTTTTTGGTCCTCCAGGAACGGGTAAAACCTACGAGTTGAACGCGTTGAAAACTAAATATACCAGTGAGGCCCAGACACTGACTCGTGAGTTGTGGTTAACTGAACAGCTCGCCGATAAATCCTGGTGCGATGTCATTTTCATGGCGCTTGAAGATTTAAATGGCAGTGCGAAAGTTTCCGCTATCCGTGAACATGAGTTTGTAAAAACCAAAGCCACTGCGCTCGGAAGAACTACAAATCTACATCAAACAATGTGGTCAACTCTGCAACATCATGCTGCTGTTGATTCAGAAACCGTAAAGTTTGAACGCCGAACAGCGCCTTACCTTTTTGATAAGCGAAGCGATAGCACATGGTTTCTTCTTGCTGAGGCCCGGGAAGAATGTGCTGACCTGGTTGCGTTGGTTTCATCATTAAGAAAACAGCCTGGAAATAATAAAACCATCAGCCGCTACGAATTCGTCACCTTTCATCAGGCGTACAGCTACGAAGACTTTGTCGAAGGTATTCGTCCTGAGCTTGACGAAGAGAGCAGAGAATTAAGCTATTCGCCGCAAGATGGTGTATTCCGCCGTATCTGCCAACGAGCCGAAGCGGACCCCGGTCATCGCTATGCTATTTTTATCGATGAAATTAACCGTGGCAACGTAGCGAAGATATTTGGTGAGTTGATTACCCTGATTGAATCCGATAAGCGCATCAATAGTGATAAAGGTATGCGTATTACCTTACCTTATTCCCGGAAGCCTTTCGGTGTGCCTGCGAATCTGGATATTTATGGCACCATGAACACAGCAGACCGTTCAATTGCTCTTCTGGATACGGCTTTACGCCGTCGCTTTCGTTTTAAAGAACTCATGCCAGACAGTACCAAAATCGCGGGTACGGATGGTGCAGGAAATATTGTTGATGACGATGGCCGTCAAATTAGTCTGCGCAAGCTGCTGGATGCAATGAATAAGCGCATACGTTTCCTTCTCAGCCGGGATCTTATGCTGGGCCATGCTTATCTTTGTTCGGTAACGAACCTCACTCAGTTAAAAGCGGTCTTCCTGAATCAGTTTATTCCGTTGCTACAGGAATATTTTTATGAGGACTGGCACAAAATTCAGCTTGTATTCCGGGATATCGACGCTGCCGGAAAGTTGGTAGAGGCCCCCCTGATTGGCCATGTCAGACTGACGAGTATCGACGTGTTCGGTTTTACTCATGATGATTTTGAAGAGGTCGTTGAATATAGGGTGTCATCCGCACAAGATATTACCCCCGACTCAATTCGCAAAATCTATGAGGATTAAGTCGTGGCAGAAATATTGTCTGTTATTGAACATGATTCACTGCCCGTTATTGCCGAAAGAGTGAATGCCCAGCGTGCGCTGGGCATTCATCATGCTCGTTTACTGGAGAAATTGTCATCGACGCTTCCTGCTGGTGCCTTTAGCTGGGGACATCAGTCAGTTTGTTTTGCCCAGTTCTGTGGCGTGATCCAGTTGGATGAACTAACACTTGAAATCCTGCCTAAAATCCATGGTAAAGAGGCTCAGCCAGAATCTTGCCGGTCAGCGTTAATACAGATGCTTCAGACTGCACGGTTGATATGTACACATAAAGGGGCTTTGGCGGGTATCAACACTCAGCGTATGAGCCTGCTGGATATTTTTATCCAGCACTTTTGTCAGGATCTTCATGCGCAAATTATTCAAGGCAAATTACGCAGTTATGTAGAGCAAGAAGAAAACCTTGCAGTAATCCGTGGCTGCCTGGCTATCCCACAACATATCCGGCACAACGTAGTACATAAAGAGCGGGTCTATTGTCGTTTCGACGAGTTCAGTGAAGACATATTATTGAATCAGATACTCCGCTTTACCTTGCGATTACTGATGCCGTGGACACGTTCCAGCAAAACAAGGAAGCAGTTGAGCGAATTATTGATGCATTTTGATGGCATTCGGGATGTACCCATTACTTTGCGATCATTTAACTCTTTGGCAAGCGATCGTATTAATCAAAGGTTTCAGCCTGTTCTTGAACAATGTCGATTGTTTATTGCCGCAATTAAACCGGATGTCCTGGCGGGTAGCACTCCATTGTTTTCGCTGTTATTTGATATGAATCGCCTGTTTGAAGCATGGGTTGCTGAAAAATTAAAACCCTGGGCTCATCAGCAGGGCTGGCATCTTCGTACCCAGGGGCCACGCAGGTATCTGGCGATCCGTGAAGGAGATTCCCCGCAATTCCAGCTTATACCGGATATCGCTTTCGTTGATGATAACGAGGTACCACAACTGATAGCGGACACTAAATGGAAGTTATTGAATGAAAACGACCGCAAGCTTGGTGTTTCCAACAGCGACATCTATCAGCTTTATGCGTATGCAGGGCGCTATGAAGTTCCTCATTTGCAATTAATTTATCCAGCACAGGCCGGATTGCTTTCCCACTACGGCTTCAGGTTACAGGGAATGCATGAACCGGAATTGGCGATTAAGACCATAGCCATAGATAACAGCCGGGAATTAAACTGGTCTTTGCATTAATATGAGTATCGATAAGATGGCTTTTCTTGGCTGTGAGGGCGATAATTCAGTGCATAAATTAATTATATCTTGGACTGACCTCGCCCCGGTAGATGATCCTGCCCTATAGTTTGAGCATAGGAGGATCAAGATAAAAACCAAAATGTGGAAGGGTGTCTTTCATTGCATTTAACCATTCGGTTTATGGCTAATGGGATGGACATTAATGCGAAAAAAGATATTGTCGCCAAAAATTTTAATGCGGATGCATATCGGGCTGGAAAAAAAGTCACTATCCGTTACAGTGCGTATAATCCGGAGAAAATAGTTATCCTCGGGGATGTCAAAAACTAAAACAGCGCCACACTCCGATCAAAGTGGGAAATATAACGGCGTCCTGTTACGGAGTGGCGCTGGGATTTTGGCAAGGAATGATTTATTTCATTCCCTACTTAAAACTCGAACGGGTGAGAGTCAGGGTATAGTTCTCCGGATCTCTGAAAATGACGAAGTAGGGCGAAGGTTCTCCATCGTGCTCCCACTGTTCTGCTGGCCCCTCTTGCTTCACTCTGATATACCCCAAAGCAGAGAGATAATCTCTGAGTGCTGCGATGCTGGCATTGGGTTCGTAAATGATGCTGCTGTCATTCGGTTGCGTACCCTCCTGAGCCCTGAAGGAGAAGTGGTAATTTTCTGTAAGCTTCGGGGCATTACGTATCTCACGATCTGTATAGAGATAGTATGCCCAGAGATTTGATCGGGTATAGCCTTCATGACGCTCAGCGACTTTCTGCATACTGCAGTCAATCAATATAAAGCCAGTGATGATAACCAGAAGTACTGCCGCGGTTCTTTTCATTATTTTCATCGTCCAGTTACTCAATCGCAGCTAGTATGCCAGCAATTTTGTTGAGTGGGTGAGCGATAACATCATCAGGTGCTGATTTGTAAGGTGTAACCATAGTCATAAATTTGGGCAGTTGTCCTTTAAAAGGGGCTCTCTGGCATGTAAATTTATCGCCCGGATCCGGGAATAAAAGGGGCAAAAAGCCCTTATTTTTGTGGCTACCGATTGGCCCGTAATAGTCCCATCTACGCAACGCCGATTCTTTGCTGGCTATCCGGAGATCATGCCAATAAATGCGTGGAAACATAAACTTATAAAACCCGAATAGATCTGACACAAGATCCTCAGCGCTGAAACCGCTGTCGGTGTACCAACTGAACCATGGCATTGATTGCCAGTTCTCAAATGCCACCGCCGTACTCATCATCATAGACAGCGCTATACTTCGGCGCTCTTCAATATTTCTTCCGCGTTTTATTCGCCACATTTTAAAGCGTCCGGTACTGAATCGGTCGATCGCCATTGTCTGTTCATACCGAACGTCATAATAGTCGTTGCCACTTGCTTCACCTATGGCAAAACTGTCCATCAATTTTTTAATGTCATTGCCACGGGCGTGCCCCATATCCAACCAGCCCAGGACTTCAGAGTATAAAAGCCCTTTTTTAATACCCGATTCAGACCAATATTTGGAAGGATCTAATATTTCTTTACGAGTGCTCAAATTAATTACCTCACATATCCTTGTGCAGAGAATCGGTTTATTTTTACTTAAGCGACGCAGTAAGTAAATTAACCTGTATTCAATGCAGGATTTTTCAGATTTTTATGGTGAGGTTATATATCAGTGATAAATGAATGTTTAACATTCAGGCGTGTTAATCAATGAAAAATCGTCCTCCTTTTTTGTTGCTATCCAATCATTCATCTGGCTTTTTTCCACTAATCACGATATAACAAATATCTATGGATGTTTAGATGTCTACACGTTTAGAAGGGTAATATGCAGGCTCAACAGGAACCAGAAAAAGTGCAGCTTAAGCGGACGATGAAAACCCGGCATCTGATCATGCTGTCGCTCGGCGGCGTGATTGGTACCGGGCTGTTTTTCAACACCGGTTATATCATTTCGACCACCGGGGCGGCGGGAACGCTGCTCGCCTACCTGATTGGCGCACTGGTGGTCTGGCTGGTGATGCAGTGTCTGGGCGAACTCTCTGTTGCCATGCCGGAAACCGGCGCGTTTCACGTTTATGCCAGCCGTTACCTTGGCCCGGCGACCGGCTACACCGTCGCGTGGCTCTACTGGCTGACCTGGACGGTGGCGCTCGGCTCCAGCTTTACCGCCGCCGGGTTCTGCATGCAGTACTGGTTCCCGCACGTGCCGGTATGGGTATGGTGCGTGGTGTTCTGTGCGGTCATTTTTGGCCTGAATGTGATTTCCACCCGCTTTTTTGCCGAAGGCGAGTTCTGGTTCTCGCTGGTGAAAGTGATCACCATCATCGTCTTTATTGTGCTGGGCGGCGCGGCGATCTTTGGCTTTATCCCCATGCAGGATGGCTCTCCGGCGCCGGGGTTATCGAACATTACGGTGGAAGGGTGGTTGCCGCACGGCGCGCTGCCGATCCTGATGACCATGGTCGCCGTTAACTTTGCTTTCTCCGGCACGGAACTGATTGGCATTGCGGCGGGGGAAACGGAAAACCCGCATAAAGCGATCCCGGTTGCCATCCGCAGCACCATTGCGCGGCTGGTGATTTTCTTTATTGGTACCGTGTGCGTGCTGGCGGCGCTGATCCCGATGCAGCAGGCCGGGGTAGAGAAAAGCCCGTTCGTGCTGGTGTTCGAAAAGGTGGGCATCCCGTATGCGGCGGACATCTTCAATTTCGTTATCCTGACGGCGATCCTCTCGGCGGCGAACTCGGGGTTGTATGCTTCCGGTCGTATGCTCTGGTCGCTGTCGAATGAAAACACGCTGCCGCGTTGCTTTGCCCGCGTCACGAAAAACGGTGTTCCGCTGACGGCATTGTCCGTGTCGATGCTCGGGGGTGTGCTGGCACTCTTCTCCAGCGTCGTCGCACCCGACACGGTGTTCGTTGCGCTGTCGGCGATCTCCGGCTTTGCGGTGGTGGCGGTGTGGATCAGCATCTGCGCCGCGCATTTTATGTTCCGCCGTCGCCATCTTCAGGCCGGAAAACCGCTGAGTGACTTGCAGTACCGCGCACCCTGGTATCCGCTGGTGCCGGTGCTCGGTTTTGTGCTGTGCCTGGTCGCCTGCATCGGGCTGGCGTTTGATCCCAGCCAGAGAATCGCCCTCTATTGCGGGTTGCCGTTTGTCGCTCTGTGTTATGGTGCGTACTATCTGACCCGAACCCTGAAAACGCAGGAGCCTGAACATGTCGCAGAATAATCCGCTGAGCCACATCCTCGAAAAACAGCCGTTTATCGTGCTGGATGGGGCCATGGCAACGGAGCTGGAAGCGCGCGGATGCAACCTCGCCGATAGCCTGTGGTCCGCCAAAGTGCTGATGGAAAACCCGGCGCTGATCCGCGAAGTGCATCTCGATTATTTTCGTGCCGGGGCGCAGGTGGCGATTACCGCCAGCTACCAGGCCACACCCGCCGGCTTTGCTGCCCGTGGGCTGGATGAGGCGCAGTCGCTGGCGCTGATTGGTAAGAGCGTAGAGCTGGCGCGTAAGGCGCGCGAGGCGTTCCTCGCTGAAAAAAACAACGCGGGCACGTTGCTGGTGGCCGGTTCCGTGGGGCCTTATGGCGCGTATCTGGCGGATGGTTCGGAATACCGTGGTGACTATGTGCGCAGCCATGAGGAGTTTATCGCCTTTCATCGCCCGAGGGTGCAGGCGCTACTGGATGCAGGCGCCGATCTGCTGGCGTGCGAAACGCTGCCGTCTTTTGCCGAAAGCAAAGCGCTGGCGGATTTGCTGAGCGAGTACCCCCGCGCCCGCGCCTGGTTCTCGTTTACCCTGCGCGACAGCGAGCATTTAAGTGACGGTACACCACTGCGCGAAGTGGTTAGCGTGCTGGCGGCGTATCCGCAGATTGTGGCGCTGGGCATCAACTGTATTGCGCTGAAAGAGACCACCCCGGCGTTGAAACACCTGCAAAGCCTGACCGCGCTGCCGCTGGTGGTTTATCCCAACTCTGGCGAGCACTACGATGCCGTGACAAAAACGTGGTGCAGCCACGGTGACGCGAGCGAGACTCTGGCAGGTTATTTACCGCAATGGCTGGAGGCGGGCGCGAAGCTTATCGGCGGATGCTGCCGGACCACGCCAAAAGATATCGCTGCGTTGAAAGAATGGCGTGAGTCTTAGCGTAACCTGCCGATAGCGGTCAATATTGCTGTACGTTGACCGCTATCGTAGCAAACTGAATACGCTCAGTATCTGTCAGTTAAATTTCACACTGTGTAATACCGTATCGATTTCATTTTTGCTGGCCTGGCTCGTGACGTTATAGGTAACGGTCAGTACAGCCGTTTTTTCCGCAAGCGGGAGCTGGTAGCTCTTCACCTCCCAGTCGTCATTGTCCAGGATACCTTTGCGATGAAATTCAGCAAGAAATGCGGGCGTGTTATTCACAGTGGATAATGAGCAGGTGACAGCGCTGGTGAGCGTGCTGTTGATCTTCTCCAGTGAAGGCGTTAATGACGACGAGATCACTTCGCAAACATCGTCGATATTACTGCGGGTGAGGTGAAGTAAGTCATCTTTTCCAAACGACTTATCCGTGAAAACCACTCTTACCGTCGCAGTGTTTAATTTGCCGTCTTTGTTTGCATTGGCGGAAAGCGAAATAGCTTTATCATCCCGGGAGATACCGGTTACAGACTCGCTGACTTTTTCAAGCTCTTTGGTTTGTTCTGCTGACATCAATACCCATGTTTCTGGCAGTTCAAGGCTCAGCCCGTAACCTGCCTGATGACGATGGTAACCTTGATGGGGCGCATCAACGGCGGCTGTTGTCCGTGCTTGTGATGCGTCTGTATTCGATGTTTCTTGTTTTGTTTTCTTGTCATCAGCGGCAAAGAAGAAAATAACGTTAACGACAATAACGAGTACTACCAGGAGTAAAAGCCCTTTTGTTTTGGTCATGACTATTCCATTTAATCATACAGTGTTGTCCTGGCGGCATATCTTATAGACTTACAATTTATGCGGCAATAATTGTATTTGTGGCGTGTAAATATATAGGCGCTGCCAATCATAAGGTGTCGTTTCCCCTGCACAGGTCTTTCATTCCGTAGCGCTAACTTCAATTAAGTCGATTCTTAATCGAAGTCCTTTTCCATTAAGAAACTCAATTCCGGCATGGTGCTCAGTGCTACGATCACTGTAATTTCAATGAACCCGGCGTAAATAATAAAACTGAGCATGCCAACTTCTGGGCCTTACCATGAAAAAACTGTTTGTTGCGCTGCTGACGGTACTGTCGTTCAGCGCTGTTGCCGCTGACGCACAACGCCCTGATGCTGCGAGCCGTACTTATGCGCAAAATTATAAAGACGCTGCGTTAGCTCTTTGTGTCGCAAAAGCGTATGCCAGTGAACCGGGAGCCAGTAAAGATGCCGCTGCCAGCACCAGTGGTCTGGACAACTGGAGCGAATACGATGCGGAAAAAGGTGCGGGTAAGATGGGCGAGTTGGTTGATAAATATCTGGCCCGTGAATATCACTCCCATCAGGGGAACGACGTAAAACTGAACCTGATGAAATGCATCGACATGTATCACAGCGCCGGGCTTGAGCAGCAGGTACGGGATTATGTTCCGCATCCTAAGCGGAGCTGGATGCAGGACAACCCGCAGTAACGCTTATCTCTCAACAACATAAAGCCGCTTTGCTGCGGCTTTATTTACCCGCCACTTCCCGTCATTTTCCCTACACAGATTTCTCATACAGTAGCGCTATCTGTGATGAGGGGAATAAGTGATGAAGCTCGTAAAATTAGCAGAAACCTGGATCGATCCGACTGTTCGCCTGCGCGAATGCAGGATCGGCCAACAGTGCGAAGTGCTCGCCAATAGCCTGATGGAGTACAGCTCGCTGGGGGATTTCTCTTACCTGGGGGAGTACTGCACTGTTGCCGACGCGGAGATCGGTAAATTCACGGCAATTGCCAATAACGTACGTATTGGCGCGCCGAATCACCCGATGGAACGCCCCTCACAGCACCGCATTACCTATTGCCCGGAATACTACTCCGCCAGCGCCACGCGCGATCATGACTTTTTTGCCCGCCGTCGCGGCGACAGCGTCATCATTGGCAACGATGTGTGGATCGGCCATGCGGCGATTGTGTTGCCCGGTGTTACCGTGGGGGATGGGGCCGTTATTGCCGCGGGTGCGGTGGTGAGCAAAGATGTCGCGCCGTACACCATTGTCGGCGGTGTACCGGCGAAAACCATCCGTTTGCGATTTTCCCCACAGATTGCCCGTCAGTTGCAGCAAATCGCCTGGTGGGACTGGCCGCTCGATACCATCATCGAACGACTGGCTGACTTTCAGGATGAGCACATTGAAGTGTTTTGCGAAAAGTGGGGGAGTCAGTGAACCGTGCGGGCGGTTCACTGAAGGTGAGTGATAATCAGATAACCATGCTGGCGAGCAGAATAAACAGCAATCCGGATATGGAGAGCAGTGTCGACATCAGCGTCCAGGAGAGTAATGTCTCTTTGGTGGTCAGCCCGAAGAAATCTTTAATCATCCAGAAGCTGGCATCATTAACATGAGAGCAAATGCAGGAACCTGCACCTGTTGCCAGCGTAATCAATGCCAGGTTGGTGTTTGGATGTGCCGCCAGCAGCGGGATGACCAGTCCTGCGGTAGAGATGGCCGCCACCGTTGCTGAACCCAGGCAAATCCTCAGGAATGCGGCAACGCCCCAGGCCATCAGAATCGGGTTGATGTCCATTCCCGATACCAGCGTGGAAATATACTGGCCGACACCCGAGTCGATTAATACCTGTTTGAACGCGCCACCGCCGCCAATGATGAGCAGCAGACCGGCGATGCCGGCAATCGCCTTACCACAGGAATCCATCAGTTCCGGGATGGTTTTTCCCCTGCCTGTGCCCATCGTGTAAATGGCGAACAGCAGTGAAATCAGCATCGCAATGGTGGAGTTACCTAGAAACAGCAGGATATTAAAGAGCACACTCGGGTCGCCAGCATCTTTCGGGCGTGCCATCTGCATAATGGTCACCAGCGCCATCAAAATAACCGGCAGCATGGCCGTCAGGAAGCTAATGCCAAACCCTGGCATCTCATTTTCGCTAAAGGTGCGGGTTGCGCCAAGGGAAGCAATATTGCCCTCTTTTTTAAACGCCTCCGGGATCAGGCGCTGGCACACTTTATTCAGCAACGGTCCACAGAGAATAAAGCAGGGAATACCGACCACAATGCCATAAAGCAGCACCATGCCCACATCGGCACCATATTCTCTGGCGATCACCGTCGGGCCAGGATGCGGTGGCAGAAAGCCGTGTGCCACTAACAGACCAGACAGCATAGGCACGCACATATACATCGGCGAGATTTTGGCTTCGCGGGCGATGGCAAATAAAATGGGCACCAGCAGAATCAGTCCCACTTCAAAGAACAGCGCAATCCCGACGATAAACGCGGAACAGACGACGGCCCAGTCCAGCTTTTTCGCACCGAAATATTTCAACATCGTTAGCGCAATACGTTGTGCGCCTCCGGCATCGGATAACAATCGGCCAAGCATAACGCCAAAACCAAAAATCAGGCCGATATGGCCGAGCGTGCCGCCAAGCCCGGACTCAACCGAGGCGACAACTTTATTGAGTTGCATTCCACTGGCGATGGCGACGCCTATCGACACAATAATTAAAGAAACAAAGGTATTTAATTTAATTCTTATGGTTAAAAGCAGGAGTACAGCAATACCTGCCACAACGATAAATAGTGGCATAACGACCTCTCATTATTCAGGTAATGACCCAACATAATTCAGGCTGTCGCGGTATTTTCGCCAACAGTCTGAATTATTTAGGGTGAAGATGTTCTTATCTGTTTATATTTTTCAGGATTTATTTATAGCGCCTCGCAGAGCTTCACTTATTTTATCAACGTCGTAGATACATCCGCGCCAGGTTCCTCCACTCACCGCCTGAAGCATGGCCCAAAGCCGTGTGTCGTCTGGCAGTTCAGGATCGGGCATAAGATCCGGATGGCTACTTCTGGCATTTAAAATAACGCTGGCTTCCTCCCGTGATGGTAATTTTTCATCGGTGCTGCTACCTAAGAAATTGACTTCTCCCTGGAGTTGGCGACAGTCAATTTTAATTTCTATCAGATCCCCGGTACGTAATTTTCCGATTGCGCCTCCAGCCAGCGCTTCTGGCCCAACATGGCCAATACAGGCCCCAGTTGAAACCCCGGAGAAACGGGCATCCGTAATCAGTGACACATGTTTACCGTAAGAGAGGTGTTTCAGTGCGCTGGTAACTTGATAGGTCTCTTCCATACCGGTACCGGACGGACCAACACCAATGATCACCAGGATATCTCCGGCTTTAATTTTATCGTGCTTGATATCGTAAATGGCTGTTTTTTCTGATGAATAAACTTTAGCTACGCCTTTGTGGTAATAGATCCCCTGATCATTAATGACCGAGGCGTCAATGGCCGTGGATTTAATGACCGAACCTTCCGGCGCGATATTCCCCACCGGGAAGGTGATAGTGGAGGTTAAGCCACGTTCGAGCGCCTGTTGCGGCGACATGATCACCTCATCCGGCTCGACCTGTTCCTGCGCACGTAGCAGTGCTTTAAACCGCTGCCGGCGTTCCGAGTGCTCCCACCAGTCGAGGTTTTCTTTCAGCGTACAGCCCGTGACGGTCATGACCTCTTCGTGCAGCAAACCCAGGCTACGCAGGTGCAACATCACTTCCGGTACGCCGCCCGCCATAAAGGCATTCACGGTTGGGTGATAAACCGGGCCGTTTGGCAGCACGCTCACCAGTCGCGGCACCCGTTTATTAATGCGGGTCCAGTCCTCGACAGTTGGAATACGGCAACCGGCCTGGTGAGCAATTGCCGGGATATGCAACAGCAGGTTGGTGGAACCGCCAAATGCGGCGTGCACCACCATGGCGTTTTCAATCGCTTCATCCGTGAGGATATCTTTGGTGGTGATGCCGTGCTGGCTCAGGTGCAGAGCAGCCCGCGCGGAGGCTCTGGCGATCTCTTGCCAGACAGGTTCGCCGGAAGGGGCCAGCGCGGAGTGGGGAAGCGCGAGCCCAAGGCCTTCCGCCACGACCTGCGATGTTCCTGCTGTACCCAGAAACTGGCAGCCACCACCGGAAGAGGCGCACGCCTGGCAGCCCGCACGACGAGCGGCTTGTAGCGACAGTTCTCCGTTGGCGAAGCGTGCGCCTATGGTCTGTACTTTACCGTTGTCTTCTCCATGACGTGCAGGCAAGGTCGCTCCGCCAGGGATCAGTACCGTCGCTTTGTCGTGCTGGGACGCCAGCGCCATCATGGTTGCCGGCAGGCCTTTATCGCAGGTTGCCACGCCGATCACCGCTTTTGCGCCGGGCAATGAACGGATCAGGCGGCGCATCACCATGGAAGCGTCATTACGGTACGGCAGCGAATCAAACATCCCGGTTGTTCCCTGTGTGCGACCATCACAGGGGTCGGAGACATAGACGGCATAGGGCAGAGCGTTGTGCATTTTGATCACCTCTGCTGCTGCCTTCATCTGTATATCCAGCTCGTAGTGCCCCTGATGAAGTGCCAGCGCAACAGGTTTGCCGTCTGCGCCGCGTAGTCCACCCAGCGTGCTGAGCAGTAAAATACCGTCCCGATCCAGTTCATCGGGTGTCCAGCCCATGCCCGCATTCATGGTCATGCCAAAAATGTCGCCGCTGGGGCGGTTAATCAACATGTCAGGTGTGAGCGGCAGTTCACCCTGCGGCCCTGCGGCATGGGTTCTGACGCAGTAAATATCCTGGCTGTTGTTATCTAAAATATCGCGAACCGACATACTGCCCCCTTATGGTTGTAAAATTCCCTGCGCCATCAATAACGCATGAACTTTCTCTTTTGCCTCTTCCGATGCCTCTAAGATGGGTGGCAGGCAATATGTTTGCACGGGCAACCCTACGCACTGCATTGCGTACTTGATGAGGGAGACGAACGGCGTTTCCAGGGAGTAAATCGACGGTAGTTGCAGCAGTTTTTTATTCAGCGTGGCGGCAGTGGCGAGATCGTCATTGCGCCAGGCGTTATAAATACCAACGGATAATTCCGGGGCAAAATTGGCGCTGGCGGTAATCGCACCCGCCCCGCCCAATAGCAGCGTATTCAGTAAGTGATCATCGTAGCCGCAGAACACCGCAAACTCAGGACGCACGGCTTTGACGGTGTTGATCATTGTGCGCAAGTGACCCACGCTGTCGATGGTGTCTTTGATACCGACGATGTTCTCATTTTGCAGCGCCAGCCGTTTGACGGTCTCCGGCGTTAAGTCCTGACCGGTCAGATCCGGAAAGTTATAAATGATCACTGGCAAACTGACACTGCGGGCGATTTGCTGGTAATAATCGTCCAGATTGCGCGGGGCGACTTTCCAGTAATAGGGGTTAATTGCGACGATACCGTCGGCACCACTGGCCTCGGCATGGCGCGCCAGTTTCACGGCTTCGTCCGTCGAAGGGGAGCCAACACCAATTAATACGGGGACCCGCCCGGCAACCACTGCGATAGCGTTTTCGGCGAAAGCCATCCGTTGACTGGCGTTCATCTGGCTGAATTCGCCGCCGGTGCCCAGATAAAAAAGCCCATTCACGCCTTTATTTATCAAAAAATCAGCAACCTGTTGCATCGCTGCTTTATCGATTGTCCCGTCGCGATTAAACGTGCTGGAGACCGGCGGAATAATTCCCCTGAATGTTTTCATTACCTCAGTTTCCTTTTCTTAAGTATTCATTGTCATTCCTGTATCCCAGTCCATATGATATTTGTCCGGCGCATTGCCGAAGCAATTCCAGATAACCGTCGACCTTATTACCCGAATAAACAATCGGGTCACCCGATAAGGAGATCGCATAGTTAACCCGGTTATACATATTAAATACCGGCATACTTAAACAGACGGCACCATAAGTTGACTCTTCATTGTCGATGGCCCATCCCCGTAGTCGCGTTTTCTGTAACTCCTCCAGAAACAGTTTTTTATCGGTAAACGTATTACTGGTGTGTTTTTTCAGCGTTAACGCATTTAAAAAATAATCAATCTCTTCGCGGGATCTCCATGCTAATAATGCCTTGCCCAGCGCGGTGATATGTAATTCCAGTTTTTTACCAATCCAACTTTTGCGTGTGGGCACGGAACTCGGGCTTTCGACTTTGTCGAGGTAGATGGCTGAATAGCTCTCCATCGCGCCTAAATGGCACACCAGTCCGCTCTTCTGCGACAGTTCCTGCATGGGACGTTTGGTCACTTCGAAAATATTTTTCCGGTGTAACGCCTGACAGCCCAGTTCATAATTTTTAATTCCCAGCGCATACTGGTTGCTCTCGTTCTTAACCAAAAAACCACAATCCACCATCACATTTAATAAATTAAGCAGGCTGCTTTTGGGGAGTTGAAATTCCTTTAACAACTCCATATAGCTCGCCACGCCAACATAGGCGATGTGAGTTAATATTTTTTCTGCGCGAATTAGAGAATTACATCCTTTTCCCGCCATCGTTTTACCCTCTTGCTGTTGATATAAAGTTTATCCATCCGGGAGGGTGGAAAATATATGGAGTTCAACAGGCTGAACCGGGATGAAGGAGGGAAACGTGATCTAATACGCAGTTTGACAAATAGAGGGATTAATGAGGTTGTGCGCAAAGAGGAACCCACATATCGACAAGCGCCGTACCACTCAACAGGAGCAAGACGCAGGACCATTGCACGAGATCCGGCTGTGTAGCGGGCTGTCCCGGGATGATGGCAAACATCGTCGTGACTGATGACTATGAGCGCGCTGTTGCAAAAACGGTTGCGTATTGCCTTACCGGATAAACTGCCCGCAGGGAATGACGACTTCGTCAGCCGTCAAAAAAAGCGAAACGACAAGCCGTGCAGCAATGTAAGCCGTGGCTGACGCAGGAATTTTCTACGCTGAATCATAAAAATCACGAGTGATAACAATGAAAACGAAGTGGTTGGCCTTTGGCTGAATTCACAACATTTTTTATGAGTTTAATGAGTTCTGATAAGAAAATACTGATGATCGATGCTGATGTGTCACCTGCGAACAGGTTGCCGATTGATCGCATTTCTGCTGCTGGTGTTAAGCCCGTGTTGTTAAAATAAAAAAGCCAGGTCTCCCCGGCCTTATCTTATTCAAACCCGGCAAACTCAGTTAAAGCGACGGGTAATATCCGCAACGCGTTGACCGAATTTCACTGCGGTATCCAGGTCGCCAGAGGCGATTTTGTCGGCACCCGCGTCGGACGGAGACTGCACCAGCAGGCCGACGGAGCCGCCAAGGTTGTTGATGTCCTGGCGAGTCGCGGCCAGCGTGTTAGCGGGCAGCAGGCCGAGGCTGACCCAGATGCCGCCATGCTGTGACGCCAGGGTTTGCAGGTATTGCAGCGAAACCTGTTTGTCACCGTTCAGGCTGGCGCTGTTGCTGAAACCGGCAAACACTTTATCCTGCCAGGCGCGAGTGAACCAGGCTTTGGAACTGGCATCGGCAAACTTTTTAAACTGCCACGGCACGCCGCCCATATAAGTCGGGGCACCAAAAATGATCGCCTTCGCGTCATTCAGCGCCTGCCAGTCGCTCTCCTGAATATCGCCATTATTATCCACTGCGATAAGCTGTGCATTCGCGCCTTCGGCCACTTTCTCAGCCACTGCTTTGGTGTGCCCATAACCAGAATAATAAACCACAACAATTGACATATTTTTCTCCTGTTAATGAGAGATAACTAACGCCATTCTTTTTCTTTATCGGCAGACAGGGCATATTTCCCCGCGCCCAAAAACATAATGCTCAGGCCACCCAGGAAGTAGAGCGCCTCACTTTCCAGACCCCACGCGCCAACGTCGGTCAGGGTAAAGAATTTACCCATGCCCACCAGCAATGTGGCGACCAGAATATTAAATGCATAAATAAATGCCGCCTGGCGGGTAAACAGCCCAATAATAATTAGCACCGGAGTGATGATTTCACCAATAAATACGCCGTAAGCGATAAACCCCGGTAATCCCTTCGCCGCCAACATGCCAGAGATCCAGCCCACGCCATGCTGCACTTTGGCAACGCCGTGGAACAGCATCAGCACGCCAAAGGTCAGGCGCAGCAGCAGCTTGCCGAAATCCGGGTGCGAAGTGAGGTTAATAAATGCCTGATTTAACCGCGTAATCATCCTTTTTCCTTTCTATCCCGTAGGAGAATTTTTGCCATTTCTGGCGCCTTAGTATCAAATAGAAACTTAGGTCTGAGTTATACACACCCCGCTGCGGTTGCGGAAGAAGGCACCCAAAGGTCACTACGTTTCCTTGAGGAAACCTACTACGAGAATTTGTCGTTATGATTAAGCCGTCCATTCCTTACGATATTTATGATAACCGCTGCCCAACGCGCGACATGCTGTCGCGTCTGGCGGATAAATGGGCGCTGTTAGTGCTGGCGCGCCTGGAGAACGGGCCGATGCGTTTTAACGGTCTGAAACGGGATATCCGGTTGATCACGCAAAAGGTGCTCACCCAGACGCTGCGCAAGCTGGAGCGCGACGGCATTATTGCCCGCGAAGTGTTCTACACCGTGCCGGTATCGGTTGAGTACAGTCTCACACCGCTCGGGCGTACGCTGACGGAAACCGTCTCGGTGCTGGCTCACTGGGTAGAACACAATATGGATGCTGTGCTGGCTGCGCAGGTGGCGTATGACGAGGCCAATGCGCCGAAAATAAAGGAACCCACGGTGTAACGAGGGTTCCACAATCTCCAACAAATAGTTAAGCCCGATCGGCCCAGGCGGGCATCGACGTCAGATAACGAACGGCGCGTTTACGCGCTTCTTCGTTGCCCACGTTTTGCCAGGAATCGAGAAACTGTGCGAGACCGGATACGGCCTCTTCCCAGGACTTCAGGTTACCTTCGCTGTCGGTGCAGTAAGCACAATAGTGGTCACTCGGGCCACGGGCATCCGGTGCGGAGAGCGGCATTCCGCAGGAGTGGCAGTACTGTTCAGGGTGTGACATGGTGCGCTCCTTGTCTGTGGATTGGATAATAAATATACAACTCCTGCGGGCAGTGAATTGCTCCGCCGATCAAATAACCGGATTATTTTTATGGTTATGGCCAATGGCTGTTGCCGTACACTTTCCCCTCACCTCGCAAGGAGAACGCAATGACAGAGTACTGGTGGAAGGATCTTCGCGATCGCAACGACAGCTGGCAGGGGCTGGAGCTGAGGGTGCGCGCGGGCGACGGTCAGGCGATGGAGATACAGAGTGGGCACAACGGGCGCATGGCGTTGCAGGTGAACGGCGAAACGTTGTTCTGGGCCACGATGCTGAACGATCACTCGGGTGTCTGGCTGGTGTTTAACGGGGAGCATCCCGCTCAGGCGTTGTTGCTGCCAGCGGTGAGCTCTGCGGAGGTGGAGAAGGCGAAACGGGCCGGCGAAGCGAACTGGCAAAGCCACTGGTGCCGTTATTTTGCCCGGCAGTTGATGGAAGCCCCTACGCCGCTGTTACCGCCAGGACGCTGGTTGCTGCGGCCGATGGAACCGGTAAAGCCGACAGCGCCCTATATCGTCAATAAACCCCTGCCATTTGAGCAGTGGCGCTTTCAGACGCCAGCCAGCAGCGCGCAGATCAGCGTCAACTGGGCGCTTTACAGCGAAGATTTTCCCGATCTGCAAAACCCGGAAAAAGTCACCTTTGTCGACTGGTGGTGGGGCGGTCATCTGCTGCTTGCCCGCTATCCGGTAGACGCAAACAGCGGGCGCGTAAAATGGTGGCGCAAGAAGTGCCGTGAGAACGCGCTGCCGCCGGTTCTGGTGTGGTTTATCGCCGGGCTGGCGTCGTTTGTCATCCTCGATGGGCACGATCGCCTGCAAGCGGCAATACTTGAAGGCACGCAACCGCAATTCCTCGTACTCAGTGAACTGAGCGAGCAGGTCTATACCCCGAATGAAGAGACGCGGGAGCGTGTTTTACATTCGCTGGCTATTCAGCAGGAGAAGTGTCAAAAAACCGGCGCGAATATTGATGCCATGAACCAGTCGCTGCTGAATTTGTACGATACCCGTTATCTTTATGCGCAAACCCATAGCCGGGCAGTGCTGGGGGACGGGAAAGGTTGGGAACGCGCGGTGACCGCCTATTTGCAGCGCCACCAGCTCGACAACTATCAGGCGAAGATCCAGGCGCGGGAGGAATAATGCCATTTGCCATTAAAAATGGTCATTAACGGGTTCAGGTTCATTTAAAAGGGCGGCAACATTCAAGGATGAAAAGGAATAGCTCATGCGCAATATCAGTCAACCCGCTGCGTTAATGTTTAGCGTGCTGAAGTGGGGGATATTATTTGTCGTCTCATTGGGTCTCGTGCTGTTTTTTTTGCTTTGGTTGATGCTTTCCAGCCTTGGCGAAACCACGGTGTATACCGAACAAAATTTATGGGATTACCATTCACTGACGCAGGATGCGATTGCGCAAGCCCCACGAATCACCGCGAATTATCACTTTGAATTCCACAATGGTGATGGTTACCCATCAACGAATAGCATCATTTTTGAGAATGCCCGTAACGTTGAGGCATTGCGGGACTACTTGAAAAGTATGGGTTACCAGCGGGACCAGAGCCTGACATACGGTGCGGAAGAATGGCACAGACCGGGCGTGCCGGAGGCAAACACGTTTTCGATAGACTATGACCCTAAAACCCGGCAAGCGACACTCAGTATGACCTTGTGAAGTTGGTAAGTGCTCACTGAAGTAGTAGCGTCTGCATATCATCAACCTTTTTCAGTACGATGCAACGTACCCCGCTTCCCTGCGGGGTAACGCGGCGTTTTATTTCACGGCCTGCAGCGCCGTTTTTTCCACGTACGGTTTCATCAGCGTGTCGGCTTCTTTCTGCGCCGCCTCGGCGGCAGCTTCCGGGGTGACTTTCTCGTCGTTCACCACGGCTGCAAGCTGGTTTTCCATCGCTTTACGTACTGCCACCGTTTCATAGGTCGAATACCACGGGTGCGCATACTGCAACTGTTCCAGCGCGATAGCGGCGCGCGGATCCTGCTTCAGGTACGCCTTCATCTCCGGCGTATCGTACGAGGCTTTGCGCGGTGAGAAGTAGCCGGTGAAGCGGCTCCAGGAACCGTTCACTTCCGGGCTCACCAGATAGGTCAGGAACTGATAAGCCGCTTTTTTCTGCGCATCGGAAATGCCCTTAAAGCTCACCAGGCTGGCGCCGCCGATCGGCACGGCGCGTTGCTCCTGCGCGGGCATCATCGCCACGCCCAGTTCGAAATCCTTGGTGTTCTCACGCATAAAGCCCAGCGCGCCGGTGCTCAGCATTGCCATACCCAGTTTGCCGGAGAAGAACGCGGCGCTGATCTGTTTGGAGTTCAGCACGCCGGACGGCATCACCTTATCTTTGTAGATCATGTCCTGCCAGAAATGCAGCGCGCCGATGGTGGTCGGGGCGTTGTAATACACTTCGCCAGGGTAATTCTCGTTGAAGTAGTTGCCGCCGTTGGCGCGAACCAGCGAAGAGAAGATCCAGCCGCCGTAATCGTCGTTGGTGGAGGGCAGCATAATGCCCCACTGGCCTTTGCTCTGGTCGGTCAGTTTTTTCGCGTCCTCGAGCAGCTCTTTCCAGTTCTGCGGCGGCTGTTTGATACCCGCCTGATCGAACATTGTTTTGTTGTAATACAGAATCGGCGTCGAGTTGTGGAACGGAATGGCGTAAGTCACGCCCATCACCTGCGCGTTTTTGTGCATGGCAGGCCAGAACTCGTTTTGCAGGAAATCGCCTGCTTTTTTGTCGCCGAATTTGAACAACTCGTCCATCGGCAGGATCTCATCTTTCAGCGCCAGGTCGGTGGTGAAGTTGGCGGACATGATCACCAGCGCGGGTGGCTGGCCCGCTTTCTGCGCGGATTCGGCTTTCATTTTAGTGGTGTCATAGTTGCCGGTAAAAATCCCGCGGACTTCCACCTCTTTTTGCGAGTCGTTAAAAGCGTTAATGACCCGCGTCATCTCCATGGTCAGTTTGCCGTCCACCGGTGCGGGAAACATAAAGTCGATTTTTTCCTGCGCCAGCGCGGTACCGCTTATCGCTAGGGTGATGCTGTAAGTAAGCACTCGCAATGTCTTTGCCAGAGGCTTAGGCATGGTCTCTCTCCTGGTGTAAGTTAAGCCGCGTTTCGGCATTAAAAAGATGACAATCAAGGGGTGAAAAACCGACGCTGAGTGTGTCCCCTTTGCTGGGAACATCGCCCCGGTGTCGGCGGATATAGCGCAGGTTGCCGATCGGCGTGCTGACGTGAAGCTGATAGTCAGCACCCATCAGCTCCCGCTGAATGACGGTAGCGGGCAAGACTAACTGGCCTTCTTCCGGCGCATCGGTAATGTGCTCCGGGCGGATGCCCAGCCAAACGTCATGTAAATCACGGGCATGTGCGGGAAGCGGCAGACGCTGCTCGCCCAGCAGCACCTCACCGTTTGCGCACGGCAGCGACAGCAGGTTCATCGCCGGTGAGCCAATAAACCCGGCGACAAACAGGTTCGCCGGGTGGGCATACAGGTGTTCCGGGCGGCCAACTTGCTGCACGTGACCACCGTTCATCACCACAATGCGATCGGCCATCGACATCGCTTCCGTCTGATCGTGCGTCACGTAAATGGTGCTGGTCTTTAGCTGCTGGTGCATCGCCATAATGCTGTCGCGCACCTCCGTACGCAGGCGCGCATCGAGGTTGGAAAGCGGTTCATCCATTAAAAACAGCTTCGGATTGCGCACGATGGCGCGCGCCATGGCCACGCGCTGACGCTGGCCGCCGGAGAGTTTCGCCGGTTTGCGATCCAGCAGGCTGTCGAGCTGGAGCATCTGCGCCACGCGATCCAGTCGCGGCTGCCAGCTCGCTTTCTCTTCGTTGCGCACTTTCATACCGAAGGTGATGTTGTCGCGCACGGAAAGGTGTGGAAACAGTGCGTAGTTCTGAAAGATCATCGCAAAGTTACGCTCACGGGGTGAACGCGCAGTGATCTCTTCGTCGCCCAGCCAGATAGCACCTTCGCTGACACTTTCCAGCCCGGCGATCAGGCGCAGCAGGGTGCTTTTACCGCAGCCGGAGGGGCCAACCAGTACCACAAACTCACCGTCGTGGATATCCAGCGACAGCGCGCTCAGCGCGGCTTTGCCCTCGAACTGTTTACTGACGTTTTGCAGTTTTAACATGTACTTAGCGCTCATCTACCGGGCAACTGATGTTCTCGTCATACAGCCACGGGCCTGCGTAATGCGACAGAGGATGCTGGTAGCTGACCCATTGATCGCCGATCTGGCGGTGCATCAGGCATGAAGCGGGCGACAGATCGTAATACGGGCGGGTATCTTCATGGCAATAGGGCACCTGGTGCACGGTCGCCGGAACGGTGGCGATCGTTGCCTGGCGGTACTGGGTCAGAGTCAGGCTGTGGTTATGACCGCAGAAAATGCGGACCAGCGCCGGGAAGCGCTCCACCAGTTTCAGCAGCAGATGGCCGTTTTCACAGGCGATGCGATCCATCTGCGCGTTGCCCAGCGGCAGCGGCGGGTGGTGCATAAATACCGCGGTGGGTTTGTCGCCACCCGCGATTAACTGCGCCTCCAGCCAGTTCAGTGTCTCGCTGGTCAGCCAGCCTTTTGACTCCCCTGCGAGGCTGGAATCAATAAACAGCAGGCGGGTAGCGAAGTCGTCGATAGCGTAGCGCATATTCTGTGGGTCGGTACCAAGCTGCGGGCACAGCGGGTGCAGGTACTCCAGAAAGTGGGCTTTGTCATCGTGATTACCCGGAATCACAAACAGCGGGTAGTCGAGCCCGCCGAGGATCTGACGCGCCACGCGGTACTCTTCCGGGCGACCGCAGTTCACGATATCGCCGCTGACGATCACCGCATCCGGGCGTTCGCGCAGGGCATTAAGCTGGCAGACCACATCGGCATTGCCCGCGTTAATGTCGATAAAGCCATACAGCTTCTCGTTCTGACTGCGAAAATGGGTGTCGGAAATTTGCGCTAAAAACATCACTGCACTCCTTATTTAATGCCGGAGAAGCCAAAGCTCCGGAGAAACTGTTTCTGAAAAGCAATAAACGCCACCATCAGCGGCAGGCAGACCATTAACGTTCCGGCGCTGATCATGCCCCACTGACCGCCGGACTCGGCGCCCATGGCGAAAGAGACCAGCCCTACCGTCAGCACTTGTTTGTCCGGATCGTTGAGCATCATTAGCGGCCATAAATATTCGTTCCAGTGGTAGGTAATGCTGACGGTGGCAAAAGCCAGCACCGACGGCCACGACATGGGCAACATCACGCGGAACAGCACCTGCCACCAGCGACATCCCTCCATCAGCGCCGCTTCTTCAATCTCTTTCGGGATAGCGAGAAACGCCTGGCGCATCAGGAAGACGCCAAATGCGGAAGCGAAGTAGGGCATCATCACGCCGGTCAGAGTGTTGAGCAGGCCGAAGGTTTTCAGCGTCAGCATGTTGGGGATCATCATCACCACCGGCATGATCATCAGTTGCACCAGAAACAGAACGAACAGGGTCTGCTTGCCGCGAAATTCATGGCAGGCGAAAACGTACCCGGCGGTGGTAATGGTGATGAGCTGCACCGCGAAGGTGCCGAAGGCGAAAATCAGCGTATTGGCGTACAGGCTTAGCCAGTTGGCGCTGTCCCACGCGTCGCGGAAGTTATCCAGCGTCAGCGGGAAACGCGGCAGAATCGATGCCATCCCCTCGCCAAAGGTGGTGGCGCTGAAGGCGGAAGAGAGCATCCAGATAAACGGGCTAATCCACAGCAGTGCGAGACAGATCATTAACGCCGCGAGGGTGATCGGGCGTGAGTGGCGCAGACGCAGCCACAATGGGCGAGTCACGGACGGTGCGCGCGGGATGGCGGGTGAGACCTCAACGCTCATAATGCGCTCCTCTCTCAAGCAGTTTCAGGTTAACCAGCGAAAAGATGAACAGGCCTGCCAGCGTCAGGAAGGTCGCGGCGGAGGCTTTGCCAAGATCGTGGGTGTCCCAGGCGAGGTTCTGGATGTAATAGAGCAGCACGGTGGTGGCGTTATCCGGCCCACCGCGCGTCATCACGGCTACGTGGTCAATCTGAGTGATGGAGTAGATCAGCGCCGTAGTGATCACAAAACTGATGGTCGGGCGTAGCAGCGGTAGGGTGACTTTGAAGAACACTTGCGTGGCGGTTGCGCCCTCCATCACTGCCGCTTCCCGGGTAGATGCCGGGATGCTTTGTAACCCGGCCAGAAAGAACAGCATGTAGTAGCCAGCAAACTTCCAGACGCCAATCAGCGCCAGGGCAAATAGTGCACTGTTGCTGCGTCCGAGCCAGTTGTTGTTCATCGGGCCAAAAATCTGTGCCAGGTAGTGATCGAGCATGCCGAGGCCGGGCATAAAAATGAACAGCCACAGCGCCGCGGCGCTGACCATCGGGATAATCATCGGGAAGAAGAACGCGGTGCGCAGCCAGCGGTTAATGCGGTGGTTTTCCCACAACGCCACCGCCAGCAGCAGTGCCAGCGTCACGCCCGGAATAACGGTCAACAGGATGTAAACCAGGTTGTTAAACAGGGATTGCCAGAAAACGGTGTCTTCCAGCAGACGGGCGAAATTGCCCAGTCCGACATAGGGGGCGTTGTCGCTTGCCATGCGGGTATCGAACAGGCTGTCGTACACCGAACGTAGCAGCGGGAACCAGGTGAACAGCGCCAGGAACAGCAGCGACGGCGACAGGATCAACCACGGAAGCCAGTATTTTCTCATAAGCGTTTCAAAGCGAATTTACGGGGTTTGAAAGCCAGAGAGTCTGTGAAAGTAATGCTGCAAAAGGATGGCGTAAAGGTGACTGTTTAATGAACGGATGTGCATTGGCGAGGACAGGGCACGTCCCCGCCCGGCTACAGCAAAACGGAAGGCAAAGCGGTTGAAACCGATTTTCTCATAGTGAAATGTTATTTTTCCGGGTACTGATTTTAAGTCAAATCGCTTTACATAAAGATGCATAATATATTATGCAGATTATTTCGCACAGCCAACTTTATTCCCGCCATATTTAGTAGTTTTCGCCCGGCTGTATTGATTTTATCTTTTGCGACGATAATGTCGTAGGCTCTATTATTTGTTTTCACTTTTTCTGTGAAGATCTTGCACGGATTGCGGTTTATTCGAATGATAAGAATTACACGAACAACTGAGCAAACTTTACAGATCCAGCAGACATTAAATAATTACCCCCTTCTGGCTGATTTACTCCGGCAATATTTGTCTTCCGGCGCACTGTCCCTTTTTGCCCAGCCTGTAATTGCCAGCGATGGCGCTGTCGAATGGTACAGCGAAATTAATGGAAAGCCGACGCCCTGTCAGGCGTTATCTGATAATGAACAGGCGCGGGTTAATACGCTATTAAGCCAGAAGCTGGCTGCCATTACACAGCTGCATCAGCAATTATTACAGACCGGCACGCTCGACGAGAAAAGCCTCGGCATCGTGGCTATAGCCAGCAGACAGCCAGATCCTGCAGCAGTGTGGGCCATCGACGGGCAACCGGTGATCACCTGGTGGCCCGCAGAGCAGGCACCGGTTGTTGCGCCCGTAGTACCGTCCAAACGTCTGCTGTGGCCGTGGTTATTGCTGCTGCTGGCGCTTCTGCTCTTGCTGGCGTTGTTGCTGTTACGCGGCTGCCATGAAGTTGCTGAACCGATCAAACTCCCGGTAGAAAACGCCGAGCCGATTAAACCGCCTGCCAATGCCTCTACGCCGGTTGAGCCAGTCAAACCTGACACACCGGTGACGCCAGCCAAACCCGAGACACCGCCAGCGCCGGTGAAAGCGCTCTGCCCGGCGCAGCGCACACAAACGCAAGCGCCTGAAGTGGTGATAATTCTTGATGCGACGGGCTCCATGGAAGTGAGCATGGAAGCAACCCCGCAAGAGATTGAGCGCTGGGCGCAGGATCGTAGCAGCAGGGATATTTTCCGCGATCCGCAACGCATCGCGCTGGCCCGCACGTCCGCCCGGCAAATTATCGACAGATTGCCGAAGGATATGGGTATCAGTTTGGTGGTTGCCTCAGACTGCCAGCGTGTGACGTCCTCCAGTCCGTTTTCGTTTTCTCAGCGCGAGGCGCTGAAAAAGCAAATCAGCAGTATCCAGCCCGATGGTAAAACCGCGCTGGCGAAGGCGTTGCAGTTGGCGGGCAAACGCGTGGATGGGGTTAATCGCGATGCGATAATTTTATTGATCACCGATGGGGACGAAACCTGCGGCGGCAATCCTTGCGCCGTCGCGCAGCAGCTAAAACGCAACAAACCCCGTCTGCAAATTAACGTGGTGGATATTATGAACACCGGGGCCGGAAATTGTATCGCCAGTGCCACCGGCGGCAGAGTTTATGCGGCCAATACGGCCAAAGATTTTAGTGCGGTAGTGAATAAAGCGATGCAGGAATATATCCCGGAACATTGCGAATAATTGTCGAGGTGTTTTTTTTGTTAACCTGTAAATAGTTTCAGGGTGGGATGGTTTCATTCTTAGGTGATTTTTTTGTGAAAGACAGGGACGTAAAAAATTTAATTTATGGCTAAACCTTCACATCAGCGTGCCGATAAGAAGTGAGATAGAGTCTGGCAAAAAAACTCCCTGAAAATAGCCACGCAGGTCGTGCAGCTCCCAGCTCTTGATAAAAATAAAGCACCTCTTTACTCGTTATTAATTAGCAAGGGCATGCAAACGTGAAAGAAATGTTTTTGTGTAGTGACAGGCTGGACAAATACCAGTCGATGGGTGAAAACGGCCAGGCTGTTCATTTATCGGCACTGCAGTTGCGCGAAACATTGCGCCTGCGTCGTTATGCCGACGTTGCCGATACCCTTGCCATTCCCCAAATCAACGAACATGGCGATCGTATTGATTGGTATGCCCCCTTCGCGGGCGATGTTGTACCGTGGTCAGCGGCGACAGAGAACGAACGCCAGGCGGCGCTCAGCCAACTGGAAATGAACCAGCACGCCCTGCGCAAATTCAGTGACGAGTTACGTCAGCACGATAAGCCAGAACAGCGCCTGTTCGGGCAACTCCTCGAAAAAGCGTTGCAGTTTCCGGATAACCAGCATGTCTGGCTCGTTGGCGGCAAGCCAGTGATCAGTTTCTGGGGATTCGTCAATGCCCGTCACCAGGCCCGTCTCGATCCACTGGATTGCCTGCGTCCGGCCGTATCTGCTGCCCCGTCAGCCGTCGCGCAACCCGCTGTTGAACCCGTGACAACGCCTGTCGCTCCGCAACCGCTCCGGCGCGGCTGGTGGTGGCGTATTCCTGGCTGGCTGCGCTGGCTGCTGCCGTTGCTTCTGCTGTTATTACTGGTGTTATTCTTTTTACGCAGCTGTGTGCCAGGTGTACATATTCCCGGTATCAGCCCGTCGCTGCCGACACCGCCGAATGCACACATCACACCTGACCCGGCACATCAGACAGACAACGTCACGCTGCACCCGGCGGGGGAGAGCGGTGTTGCTCTCTCTGGTGAGCCTGTTGCTCATGCACCCGTGACCGTTGTTGATGGGGCACCTGCCGATGCCGATGCCGATGCCGCGCTGCCCACCGTTGACGGCAGCACGGGTGGCCAGGGGGAGGGGACATTTCCGGCAACCACGGATGATGCCGCCACCGAACCCGCTACTGCGCCAGAGGCCGCTCCCGTTGATCCCGCAATGGCACCCGCCGTTGATCCTGCAACACCCGGCGATGCGCCCTCTGCCAGCGGAAAAACGCCACTCATGCTCCCTCCTGAAGCGCTTGCGCAAGGCAATACGACGTTTCTCAACGGGCGCTGGCATGCCGGCGCCGGCATCCAGGATCAGCGCACCGGCAAGCCGCTGAGTCTCAACTACCAGATTAAAGATGGCAAAGGCGAAGTGCAGATGACGCGCGGCGACGGCGTCTCCTGTCGCGGTGAGGTCAATGCCGCCATTCAGGCCGGGCAACTGGTGCTGAACAACGCAGGTGAGGCGCAGTGCTCAGACGGTTCTGCCTACCGTATGCCGGAAGTGCTGTGTGCGCCAGGCGCGAAGAGCATTGCAGACTGCAAAGGGCGTTATGACGCCAGTACCCTTTTCCCCATTTCGATGAAGCAGGAGGCAGGTAACTAATGCTGGCCGAACCCACTGATTTTAAAAAACAAGTAAAGCTCATTCGCGACAGCGGGATCCAGTTTCTTGATTTCGCCTTCTCTTTACCCGCACGCAAAGCGTATGGCGAGTTTCTCCGCCAGCCGGGTGATGCGGCGGTATTGCGCTTAATTTATAACGAACGGGAAGACAAGTTCCGCATTCCCGCGCCCGATAATGAAGCCGCGCGCTACGCTGAAGCGGAGTATTCTCTGGCGATCGAAGAGTCACTGCGCCTGTATGAAGGCGTCTGGTTGCCGCTGCCCTTTTTCCGCTTTAATCCACCGCGCGCCTTTGCGCAGGGGCCGACCAACTGGTCGCGCGTGCAGTTTCATGCGCTGGACGAACCAGACGAGAAAGGTAACACCTGGCGTGCAACCCTGATTTTTGATACCAAAATCTTCCCCGATCGTGAACACACGCAATACCTTGCGCCTGGTGAGGATGACGTCCGCGCCGGGTCTGGCTTTGCGCTGGCGAGGCACAATCATGAAATGGGAACCTTCCTTGAACTGCCGTGGGTTGAAGAGTGGCTACGCGATGTTTACACCACCCAGGCTACGTCGCGCCTGCGCCAGCATTACGAAGATAACGAAGAGAAACTGGCGCTGAAAGAGCACCAGGCGCACTACCTGAACCTGCTGAGCGCGTTAAGCGACTATATGACGATGCCGGAAGTGCAGGTCAACGATGTCAAAATTCGCGATACCGCCATTCCGGTCGATCTGGTGCTGGATATTGGTAACTCGCGCAGCTGCGGCATCCTGATTGAAGAACATCGCGATGATAACAAAGGGTTATCGCAGCTTTATCTGTTGCAGTTACGCGATCTCAGCCATCCTCAGAACGTTTATAACGAACCTTTTGATAGCCGACTTGAGTTCGCGCAGGCGGAATTTGGCAAACAGGATTTCTCGTTGAAGAGCGGGCGCAGCGATGCGTTTACCTGGCCAACCATTGGCCGCGTGGGGGAAGAGGCGTTTCGCATGGCGGCTCGCCGCTTGGGAACGGAAGGATCCACCGGGATCTCCAGCCCCAAACGCTATTTGTGGGATGATCAACCTTATTCGCCGGGCTGGCGTTTCAGCCAGGCTTTTGTCAAATCAGAACGTGAACCGCTGGCGACTGCCGCGCCGCTGCTCTACATGCTCAACGATCAGGGTAAGTTGTTGATCCGCCTGCCGGAAGACGAGCGGATGCCCGTGTTCTCGCCGATTTACAGCCGCAGCTCACTGATGACGATGATGCTGGCCGAGGTGCTTAGCCAGGCGCTGATGCAGATCAACAGCCCGGCACAGCGTTTGAAAATGAACCACGCCAGCACGCCGCGGCGGCTTCGCAACATCATCATGACGGTACCGCCCGCCATGCCCAAGCCCGAGCGCTCAATCTTTGAAGAGAGCATGCGCGACGCCATTCGTCTGGTGTGGAAATCACTGGGTTGGGAAGACATTGACTACAGCGGCGATGACGACAGCGCCCTGAAGTATCCGCACCCTGGCGTCCACGTCAAATGGGATGAAGCCACCTGTGGGCAACTGGTCTATTTGTACAACGAAACGCAAACCTGTTTTGGTGGCCGTACTGACGAGTTTTTCGCCGCAACCCGGCGCCCGGACAACCAGCCGTCCGAAGGCGACAAACGCAGCCTGAAAGTGGCCTCCATTGATATTGGCGGCGGCACCACCGATCTGGTTATCTCGCGTTATACGCTCGACGACGGTAAAGGCGTTAACGTGCGTATTGAGCCGCAACAGCTGTTCCGTGAAGGTTTTAAAGTGGCGGGGGACGACATCCTGCTGGATGTGATTCAGCTTTACCTGCAACCGGCGGTGAAAGCCGCAATGATCAATGCCGGGCACAGTGACGGATCGGCAGAATCAATGATGTCGCAGCTTTTCGGCAGTGAAGCTATCGACGCCGGTAAACAGGTCTTGCGCCAGCAACTGACACTGCAAGTCTTCGCGCCGCTGGCTCTGGCGATCCTGCATCGCTATGAAGAGTATGAACCGCATACCGGGCGTCAGCTGCTCAACGACAGCTTCCGCGCCTTGCTGGCCGACAATGTGCCGACGCAAAAAGTGCAGAACTACATCAATGATGTAGTGCGCGCCGGGCAATCCGCTGGCGATGTCCCGTTCTCGATCCTGGATGTGCCGCTGGAAGTGGATCTTTCGCGTTTACACAACGAATTTATTGATCCGCGCAGTGGACGCATGAACATTTGCCATAGCCTGCGCGCGCTGTGTGAAGTGCTGTGGCACTACAACTGCGACGTCCTGCTGCTGACTGGCCGTCCGTCACGCCTGCCGGGTATCCAGGCGCTGATCCGCCAGCTTCAGCCCGTTCCCCCTTCACGCGTATTGCCTTTACACGGTTATGAAACCGGCGGCTGGTACCCGTTCAATAAGAAAGGGCGCATTGACGATCCGAAATCGACGGCGGTAGTTGGCGCGATGCTGTGCCTGCTGGCGGAAAATTCGCGTCTTAATAACTTCTATTTCCGCACGGCGAATTTCAAACCGTACTCGACCATACGCTACATGGGCATTCTTGACAGTAACAACATCATCAAGGACAGCAACGTGGTCTGGCGCGATATCAACCTGGATGAAGACGGTTTCCAACTCAGCCAGGAGCAGGTGCTGGAGGCGCGCGGCGAGTTGCGTATTGGCTTCCGTCAACTGGACAACGAACGCTGGCCTGCTTCGGCACTGTATACCCTGAAAATCACCAAGCCCGCACTGGCCAGCGAACTGGCTGGCGATGCGGTGATGCATATTCGCCTGAAGGCGGAGTCTGGGCGTGCGCGTAGCGGCGAGCCTGCTGTTAGCCCGGAAAAATTCAAACTTGAATCGCTGGAAATGGTGAATGCACAGCGCAATTACGGGCGTGGTGATGTGACATTCCAATTGAATACGCTGGTCGGCAATGGGTTGGGTGAAACGCATTACTGGCTGGACAGCGGGAGTATTAAAAGCTGATGAGCACCAATAAAACCGAACAGATTATTCAAGGGTGGCAGGGCGTTGAAGCCGGTGCCACTCAGGCTATCGACTGGATTGCTGCAGTACGCCAGGATGCGCCGCGCCTGAACACCGAAGCGGATAATTTGACCCTTAACTTACGCCGCAGCCGCAACAAAGCGCGTCGTCTGGCGCACGCCGCCGCCCGGCCAATGACCATTGGTTTCTTTGGGTTGTCGCAGGCAGGAAAGTCCTACCTGATATCTGCGCTGGCGGCGGGCGAAAACGGCAAGCTGGAGACGCAGCTTGGCGGGCAGCAACTGGATTTTATCAGCCATATCAACCCACCCGGCGGCGGAAAAGAAGCCACCGGCCTGGTCACGCGCTTTAGCCGCCAGCCTTGCGGCGGTGATGTACAGTCGCCGGTCACCTTGCAGCTGTTCAGTGAATGCGAAATGGGGAAAATCCTCGCCAATGCGTTTATTCACGATTTCGACCAGGAAAAACTGAACTGGCAATTCAGTGAAGGGCAGATCGCCGAACTACTCAGCACGCTCAACAAGCGCCGTTTGCCGCAGCGTGTACCCGGCATTAGCGAAGATGATGTGGTTTCGCTGTGGGATTACACCACTCGCCATGCCGCGCGCAGCCAGGGGCATCTGGCCCTGCGTTACTGGCCGCAGGCTGTATCGATGGCACCGTGGTTATCGCTGGACGATCGTGGTCTGCTGTTCTCAGTATTGTGGGGGCAAATCAGTGAACTGACCGAAGCCTATGTCCGCTTTGCGCGCACATTGCAAAGCCTCGGCGGGGCGCTCGAGGTCTGGGCGCCACTCAGCACGCTGGTGCATGAAGAAAACGGCGTGCTGGTGCAGAAAGACAGCATCATGAACGTGGACATGCTGGGGCGTCTCAACCGCGATACGGATAAGCGTGTCGACGTGCGTCCGGTGCAGGCAGGCGTGGCTGGTGCGGCAGTGAGCATTTCGCTGGCCGAGCTGACGGCGCTCACCGTTGAGTTGAATATTCCGCTGCTGGCCGCCACGCGTGAGCAACTGTTTGAAGAGGTCGACTTACTCGATTTTCCCGGGTATCGCGGCCGTATGAGCATTCAATCCATGGCCGACAGCCGCCGGGCCGACCCTGGTGACACTGATAATCCGCTGGCGCAGCTGATCCTGCGCGGCAAAGTGGCCTATCTGTTCGAGCGTTACACCGATAACCAAGAGATGAACGTGCTGGTGGTGTGTACCGCGTCGAATAAGCAGTCCGACGTGAAAGAGGTGAGTGGCGTCCTGAGTGAATGGATCAAACATACTCAGGGGAACGATGCAGCAGCGCGCAGCCGCCGTTTGCCGGGCCTGGTATGGGCTTTAACCATGTTTGATATTCGTATCACGCAAAATTTAAACCTCGATGAAGCCCTGCTCCGTCAGTCCTGGGGGCTGGGCGGCATGATCAAAATGGCGATTACCGAACGTTTCGGCCATTGCGAGTGGCTGCAAGAGTGGCAGCCTGGACAGGCGTTTAACAACACCTTCCTGGTGCGAAAACCCCGCCAGCCAACACCGTTTATTCGTATAAGCGGTGGGGATGAAGCCGCGTTTGATGAGGAGTGCACGCCGCAGCTTGAACTGATGCGCAAAACCTTCCTGGAAGATGAGGCAATAGCCCGTTATATCGCACAGCCGGAAGAGGCCTGGCGCGCCATGATGAGCCTCAACGATGGCGGTATGCGTCGGATGGCCGACTATCTTGGACGTGCTGCCCGCCCTGAAGTGAAGCTGGAACGTATTGGCGAACAGCTAGAAGAGATGCGTGACGAGCTGGCTGGCGGCGGTCTGGGTAAGTGGTATCAGCCGGATGGCGAAGAAGAAGTCGCTAAAAAAGCGCGCATCGCAGATGAAATCCTCAGCACGCTGAAAAAACGCAGCGGTATGCATGGCGAACTGCTGGCGCAACTGGTGCCTTCACGTCAGGCGCTGCGTGAACTCTATATGCAGCAAACGATAGTCGAAACTACGCATGAGGAGGAACAGGCTTCCTCGCCGTTTGATATTGGCGTTGAAGATGCCTTTATCAGCGATGCGCCTGCTGCCACCACTCACAGCCACGAACGGGCATTTGCCCGACAGGCGCTGCAGCACTGGGTTAACCATTTGCGCAGCCTGCCTGAAGATTCCACCCTGCTCAACTACATCAAGTTACCGCGCCCGGTGATCGAGTCGCTGGTGGATGAACTGATCAGCGGCATTCTGCGTTTGCGGGTGGAAACCGTGCTTGAGTCGACGCTGGCCAATACCGAACAGGCGGGTGTGCGCCGTGAACGGATGGTGGATCGTCAGGTTTCGCGCGTGCTGCATGTGATGGGGGATTTCATCACCTGGCTGGGTTACCAGGCCGTGCCGGAAGCCAAACGGCCAGCACGACCCAATGCCCCGGAGCAGCCGATTTTCTCGCGTCCGGCGCAGTGCAGCACGGTAGCATGGGCGGAAAATGATCGCCTCGCTCGCCTCACGCCGCAGCAGCTTAACTACAGCGTCATTTTTATTGTCGACTGGCTGGTGGGCCTGGAAGAGTTGATCAAAGAGAACGCCGGGCATTCCGCCGGGCGTGAAATTAGCGTGGCGCAGAACGAACAACTGGGCGCGATTATTCACCTTATTAAGACCGGGCAGGAGTAAGCCGTTGTGATTAAACCCGAATTAAAACCACTCCAGCCCGTGATGCCGGGCCATGCTCGTCTGCTGTTAAAAGCGTGGCATGGCGAGCTGAACGGCGTGCTGATTTCGGTTCAGCGTAACCAGGATCAGTTGTATCTCGACAATAACGGCCAGTGGGTCAGCGGCGAGGTATTCCTTGCACTGCCGACCTTAAGCCAGGTCGAGGATAACCCCGAAGTGCAGATTGGCCCGCTGCTGATTGATTCGCTACTGGCGAACCGTCAGGCGGCCTATCGCTTGATTGCCAAAGACGACAGCACCCGCGATATGGGCGTGTTAATGATCCCGGACGGGCTTTTAAGCTCGCAGGCCGGGGGCGAAAACCAGTTGCCGGTCAGTGTCCATTCCCTGGCGGAGGCGGCACCCGCGCCGGTGGTTACCGAGGCGGTTGAAGCGCCTGCGCCGACGCCGGAACTGGTTAACACGCCAGAACCGCCACCTTCTGTTACGCCGAAGAAAAACCTGTTGCCGGTGATCATTGCGGTTGTCCTGCTACTGCTGATTATCGCCGGGGCTGCCGCTTGGTGGTTCCTGCGGGCACCAGCCGAGCCGCCAGCGGCGGCAACACCTGCACCTGCGGCAACACCGGCACCTGCCGTGCAGGCCAGCGGCCCGTGCAGCGATGGAACAATGAGCAGCCAGAACGATCTCGATTTTGTGAAAGGGTGCCTGCGTAGCCAGCCAAGTGGCGCGCAAGTGCTGAGCATTATTGACAAAGCGAAGACGGCAAAACGTTGTGATATTGCGCAGCGTTTGTATGCCTATAAAGCGCAGTCCGGCGATACGCAGATCGCGCTGCGTTATGCCCAGGAATACGACCCGAAAACGGCGGCACAGGGCGGTTGCTTTAGTGCCGATCCGCAAACCGCGATCTACTGGTACGAGAGTGTGGTGACTCAGGATCCACAAAATAATGAGGCCAAAGCGCGTTTAGCCGAGCTGAAAAAATAGGATTTCAGAATGAAAAACATGCACGGGTTCTGCGCGGCGTTATGTGCCGCAGCGTTGAGTTTGCCTGCCGTTGCTGCCGATCAAAAACCGCTCCTGCAAGAAGGAAAGCACGCGTTGTACCAGCGCGTGTTGACCTATCCTGGCTGTGAGCTGGCAAGTAAACCGGGTGAGGCAGGCAAAGAGCAGCCTGCTTTTAGCCGCTTTTACGTTTACCAGCGAAGCCAGCAGGCCAATGACGAGTGGCTGGAAGTCGGGCCGGACAGCTTTGGCCACGTATCGGGCTGGCTGAAATCCGCCTGCACGGTTGAGTGGAAAATGCAGCTGACGCTGGCTTTTACCAACCCGGCGGGCCGCAACCCGATGCTGTTTTTCCGTGATAAAACCGACATCGAAAAGATCCTCAATAATGAAAAGCCCGCAGCGGTACTCGATCCCATTCTTAGCGACCTGAAGAGGCAGAGACCGGTGCCTCAGGTGCTGGCGCGCGAGCCGGAATATATGGTGGATCAGCAGAAGAACTTTTATTTGCTGCCGGTGCTGGGCTCTGACGATGTCTTTACCGATACCGGTTTTCAGGTGCGTTTGTTGAACGTGGCCTCGGTCAGCGAAAAGGCGAAAGCTGGCAGCGCGGCGAAAGCCAACGCCAGTGATGAGAAAAACATGATGACCGGCTTTACCGCTTCTGTCGTCTTTGTGATCGATTCCACCATCTCGATGGGGCCTTACATCGACCGCACGAAAGAGGCGATCGATAAGGTTTACAAGCGCATTGAAAAGGAAAATCTGCAGGACAAGGTGAAATTCGGTCTTGTGGCTTACCGCTCTAATGTGAAGGCTGCGCCGGGGCTGGAATATGAGAGCAAAATGTTTGTCGATCCTAACAAGGTGAAAGATGGCAAAGATTTTCTGGCAAAAGTGCATGATTTGAAGCAGGCGACTGTTTCCAGTAGCAAAGTCGATGAAGACGCCTACGGCGGCGTAATGATGGCGCTGGATAAGGTCGACTGGACGCAATTTGGCGCGCGCTATGTGGTGTTAATCACCGATGCGGGGGCGCTGGATGGCACCGATAAACTCTCCTCGACCCACCTCGATGCAGCGCAAATCCGCCAGGAAGCGGCTTATCGCGGCGTGGCGCTGTATGCCATGCATTTAAAAACCCCGTCCGGTGCGAAGAATCACGCCTCGGCGGAAGCCCAGTACCGTGATTTAACGCTGAACCCGTTCCTGCATAAGCCGCTGTACTACCCGATTGATTCCGGTGATGTGAATAACTTTGGCCAGATGGTCGACAGCCTGGCGGATGCGATTACCGGGCAGATCAAAACGGCCTGGAGTGGTGAAGAGACGGCTGGTAGTGCGCTGGGCGCCAGTGCCGATTACGGCAAGAGTAACGCCGCGCCGTTGTTAAGTGACGCGGAGAAACTCAGTAAGGCAATGCGCCTGGCGTACCTTGGTGAGAAACAAGGCACGCAAGCGCCACCGGTATTCAAGTCATGGATCAGCGATCGCGATCTGGTTAATCAGAATGTGCCCGCCACGGAAGTGCGCGTTCTGCTGACCAAAAGCGAACTGAGCGACTTAAGCGATGTGCTGAAGAAAATCGTCGATGCTGCTAATGAAGGGATGATCTCACCGGATGATATGTTTGCCAGCCTGCGCTCTCTGGCTGCCACGATGGGTAACGATCCGACCCAGGCCAAAGGCAAAAGCGCTACCCGCTTGGGCGAAATGGGATTGCTGGGCGAGTACATCGATGGCCTGCCTTATCTCAGTGAAGTGCTGAGTCTGGATGAAGAAACATGGAAAAGCTGGGATGGCCTGGAGCAGGAACGGTTTATTCGCCGCCTGAACACCAAGCTTAATTACTACCAGCGCTATAACCAGGATGTGGATCGCTGGATTGCCCTCGCGCCGGACAGCGACCCGCGCGATAACGTCTACCCGGTACCGCTGGAAAACCTCCCCTGATGTTGGTCATCCGGGATCTGTCCATTCGGCGCGGCGGGGCAAGCGGCTATAAGGTGACGCTGCCGGACATGACGCTGGCGAACGGCGACATGGTGGCGCTTACCGGCCCCAGCGGTTGCGGTAAAAGCACGCTGCTTGAAGTGATCGGCGCGATTTTGCGTCCTGATCGGCTGGGCGAATATCGGCTGGGTAACCCTCCGCGCGATATTGCCGGGCCATTACTGGCCGAAAATGAGGTATTGCTGGCGGATATCCGCGCCCGCGAACTGGGGTTTGTACTGCAAAATGGCGGCTTATTGCCATGGTTATCGGTGTCGCACAATATCACGCTGACGCGTCGTCTGGTTGGCATGACGGCACACTCGGCGTGGCTTGAAACAGCGATTACCCAGCTTGGCGTGACGCCACTGCTAAACAAAATGCCTGCGCAGCTCTCTATTGGCGAACGCCAGCGCGTGGCCTTTGTGCGAGCGATTGCGCACCAGCCGCGTTTGCTGCTGGCGGATGAGCCGACCGCGGCGCTGGATCCGGACAATGCTTCGCGCCTGTTTTCATTGATGGTAGAGATGGTGCGATCGCTGGATATGGCCGCCATTGTTGTCAGCCATGACTGGCAGCGGGTGTCGGATTTTGGGCTGCGCTGTTACCGCGCCACGACCACGGAGGGGCACAGTGTTTTCTCGCCAGTCTGATACCGCCTCGCGCGGGCTGCTGTTGCAGATGGCGCTGCGCGATCTGATCCATGATCGCAAGGTCGCCCTATGTATTATTTTTTCGCTGATCGCGGTGATCGCGCCGCTGCTGCTGCTGTTTGGGCTGAAAAATGGCATTGTCAGCCATCTGCGCCACGATCTGCTGGATGATCCCCGCACCCGTGAAGTGCGTATGACCGGAAACGGCAGTTATGATCTGCCGTGGCTCGCGCAACTGGCGCAGCGCCCGGAAGTGGGCTTCTCAATTCCTCTGACCCGTTCACTCAATACGCAGGCGGATCTGGTCCGCGACAGCCAGCATTTTGCGGCGGGCGCGGAAGTGATCCCCACCGCGGCCGGCGATCCGCTGCTGGCGGGCGCGATCCTGCCAACGCAGGAGGATGATATTGTGCTGAGCGCCAGTGCAGCCAGCCACCTCAATGTGCAGGCGGGGGACGAAATACGGCTGGTGGTATCGCGCAAACTGGCGGGCGTTAACCAGCGAGTGAATAAAGTGGTGCGGGTCACTAGCGTGCTGGCAGAGTCCAGGTTCAGCCGGGCCGCGGCGTTTATTTCATTGCCGTTACTGGTCGCGCTGGAAGATTATCGCGACGGCTTTCAGGTTGCCTCGCTGGGCGTCAGCGACGGCGAGCCGACACGCGAACGCAGCCGTTTCTCTCGCGCCAGAGTGTATGCCCGCACCATTGATGATGTTGCGCCGCTGGCGAACTGGCTGGAGCAGCAGCACATTGAAATAGTGACGCAGTCTGCCCAAATTGAAGCCGTGCGCGCCATTGACCGCGTGCTGGGAGTGATTTTCGCGGTGATTGCGTGGATCTCGGCAACGGGCAGTATTGCTTCGCTGGTTGGGGCGTTTATCGCCAATATTGATCGCAAACGAAAAGATATGGCCGTGCTACGGCTGCTGGGGTTCCGGCGGCATGCGGTAACGATCTTTATCGTAATCCAGGCGCTGTGCCTGACCGGGGGCGCGTTCTGCGCCGGGCTGGTGCTCTATTTCCTCGGCAGCACTGTTTTTAACCACCTTTTGGGGGCGTCATTACCCGATCAGGCTTTTGTCTGCCATCTGGCGCCGATGCATTTTATTACCGCTTTAGTGAGCGTACTGGTGGTTGCCCTGGGTGTGGCGGCCATTGGCGCGTTGCGCGCATTAAAGATCGATCCTGCGGAGAGTCTACGTGAAATCTAATTGTCTTGCGGGCCTGGTGCTGGCCACGCTCGGGTATGCCTGCACGGCGCAGGCAAGCTGGGATGAAAAATACTGGAACCCCAAACCGTTGCCTGACGATGTGATTCTGCCCATGCCGTGCGAAGGCGCAATGGCGTTTCGTAAGGTGGCTATTCCTCTGGATAAACCGCTGGAAGATTACAACGTGACGCTGGGACAGGAGGGCGACGAATGGGGATATCTGGAGCAGTCCCGGCAGGAGCATATCGCCGGGAGTTTCGCGGGGGATGGTAAAGAAAAAGGCCGTTACTACCTGATCGCAAAATATGAGCTAAGCGACTTACAGGCACATGCCATCAATGGTGAATGTGCCGCGCCGGATATGAAAGGTCGGCTGCCGAAAGTCAGCCTCGGTTGGATGGGGGCAATGGAGCTGGCCAACAAATACAACCTTTGGTTACGTAAAGAGAAACCAGAGGCGCTGCCAAAAGATGACGGGCAGCCAGGGTTTGTACGCCTGCCAACAGAAACCGAATGGGAATTTGCCGCCCGTGGTGGGCTTGCGGTCTCGCCGTCGGAGTTTCGCGATCAGCGCTTCCCCATGCCAGAAGGGCTAAATGGCTATGTGTGGTTTGCTGGTGCACAGTCCGCGAACGGCAAATTGCAGCTTAGCGGCTTGTTGAAACCCAACCCACTTGGGCTGTACGACATATTAGGCAACGCCGCTGAAATGATGTTTGAACCCTTCCGTCTGAATAAGCTGGACCGTCAACACGGTAAAGCGGGCGGCTATGTGGTGCGCGGCGGCAGTTTCTTAACTCCGCAGGGCGATATTCGCACCTCGTTGCGTGGCGAGGAGCCTTACTACGCTGGCAAAGACGAGAACGCCAATAAAACCATTGGTATGCGTTTCGTTCTGGTTTCGCCAACTTTAACGTCCCGCGATCGCATTAAAGAAATCGAGAAAGAGTGGCAGTCGCTGGGCAGTGAGAAAAAAACGGCCGCGCAAAAAACACCGACCGATTCGCTGCAAAACCTGAATGCCATTTCTGAAAAAGTGCAGGATGACGGGCTGAAAAAACAACTTGAACAACTGCGCAGCGAACTACGGGCGAATAACCAACTGCGTGATGAACAACGCGATCAGGCAGTGCGCACCTCGCTGCAATTGGGGGCGTTTCTGTGTACCAAGATGAAAGATGATGGTGAGTTTTATGATCGCCTGACCCAGTTGTATGAAAAAACCTGTGCCGCCGGGAGCGCGGTTGATGCGAACTGCTCTCGCCGTCAGGAACAG